>NZ_JAYEFD010000003.1:0-321860 GCF_035117725.1 Microbulbifer magnicolonia
GGCGCTCTGCGGCACCGCTTTGCGGTGCCTTGGAACCGGGGCTTGGCCTCGCTTCCAATTCGCTCCACCAAATACTAAAAAGGCCGCCCCCTTGCGGGTGCGGCCTTTTTAGTATTTGGTGGAGCTAAGCGGGATCGAACCGCTGACCTCAACACTGCCAGTGTTGCGCTCTCCCAGCTGAGCTATAGCCCCAAATTGTTTGCTTTCCGTCGAAAGCGGGGCGCATTTTAACAGTACTCGCCGGGCTGTCAACCAGAAGAAACAACTTTTTAATCAATAAGTTAGGCTGCCAGGTCACAGCCCTGCCGGGTCAGCTAAAACCGTCCCGGAACCCTGCTTCAGTCACGTTTTTCCTCGACTTAGGCGACGGCGGCGGCCCGCTGCTCCAGTGCGCCCAGGTACTCCCGCAGGCGGCTGCCCACTTCGGGGTGGTGAAGGCCGTATTCCAGTTGTGCCTTCATATAGCCAAACTTGCTGCCGCAGTCGTGGCTGTGGCCGACGATGCGGTAGGCCTCGACAGTCTGCATCTGCAGCAGCTCGTCGATGGCATCCGTGAGCTGGATCTCGCCGCCGGCGCCGGGTTGGGTCATTTCGAGCAGGCTCCAGATCTCCGCCGGCAATACATAGCGGCCCACCACCGCCATATTGGAGGGGGCGGCATCGACGCTGGGCTTTTCCACCATGCTGTCGATTCTGGCGGCGCCGCCGCTCTGCAGGTCGACACCCAGACAATCCACCACGCCGTACTTGTGCACATCCTCCCAGGCCACCGGCTCCACCATGATCTGGCCGCGCTGGGCGCGCCGGAAGTTCTGTACCATCGCGGCGAGGTTGGCCGCACTCAGGTTTGCGGCGTACTGGTCGATCAGCACATCCGGCAGCAGCACCGCAAAGGGATTGTCGCCCACTACCGGGCGGGCACAGGAGATGGCGTGCCCCAGCCCGCGGGCCTCGGCCTGGCGCACGGAAATGACCGTGACGTCCTGCGGGACTATCGAGCGGACCTCATCGAGCAGCTGGCGCTTGAGGCGCTTCTCCAGCTGGGCCTCCAGCTCGAAGGAGGTGTCGAAGTGGTTTTCGATGGCATTCTTGCTGGCGTGGGTGACCAGCACTATCTCTTTGATGCCGGCGGCAACCGCCTCACTGACCACATACTGGATCAGCGGCTTGTCCACGACGGGCAGCATTTCCTTGGGGATGGCCTTGGTGGCGGGCAGCATGCGGGTGCCCAGGCCGGCGACGGGGATTACCGCTTTTTTCACAATAGACATTCTTCTGTTCCCACAAAACTGGATGGATTTATTCCGGCCCGGCTCACTTGCCGCCGGGTCGATGAGGATGTGCTGTCAGCACGGACGAAGTTGGACAGAAATGGGACTGGCAGGTGTCGATCGGCACGCATTTTTTGCTTCGTCGCTCCGCCTTATTGGTATTCAAATTCATCGACACAAGAATTGCGATGCGAATCTCAATCTAGCAGAGGAGTTTGGTAGCGCGAGATTTTATGCGCACTTATCCACCTCGCGGCCGAAGGGCTTTGGCATTTGGTGTCTGCGCGCATTTTTGGCGGATATGTGGCGCATTTGGGGCCTGTTGGCAGCTAGCTGGCCCATAACGCATTCGGGCGGCCAGATGGCCGCCCGAACTGTGAAGAGCAACGCCGATCGCCGATTAGCCGAGCTCGGCGTATTCCTTCTCCCAGCGCTTCAGCACCTTCTTGCCGGCGCCGCCCAGCACCTCCACCGCCTGGCGCAGGCGCGCGCGGCTGAGGTCCGGGCCGAGCAGTACCATCGCGTCCATTACCGAGAAGGACGCCGTGGTGCCGCTGATGGCGACGAACAGCGGGGCGTTGAAGTCCTTGAGCTTGATATCCATCGCCGTCGCCAGGGCCTTGACCGTTTGGAAGATGCTGTCGCGGTCCCAGCTGCGCAGGGCCTCCAGGCGCCAGAGGGTGAACTGCAGCAGCTTTTTCTGCTCTTCCAGCTCCAGCTTGTTGTCGGCGAAGCTGGCCTCGGTCAGCGCCAGGCTGCCGGCGGCGAGGAAGCTGACCAGCGGCGCGAAGTCGCCGAAGGTCTCCATGCGCTCGCGGGCATGGGGCAGCACCTTGAGCAGGTTGTCGCGGTTGAGCAGCCAGCCCGTGAGGCGGTCCGCCAGCTGCTCGTTTTCCAGCTCGCGGATCCACAGGCCGTTCAGCCAGGACAGTTTCTCCACGTCGAACACCGGGCCGCCGAGGGACACGCGGTGGATGTCGAAGTGCTCGAGCATCTCGTCCAGGGAGAACTTCTCGCGCTCGTCCGGCATGGACCAGCCCATGCGCCCCAGGTAGTTCAGCAGCGCCTCGGGCATAAAGCCGGCGCGCTGGTAATAGAGGATGGACGTGGGGTTCTTGCGCTTCGACAGCTTGGTCTTGTCCGGGTTGCGCAGCAGCGGCAGGTGGCAGAGCACCGGCATCTGCCAGCCGAAGTACTCGTACAGCAGCTTGTGCTTGGGCGCGGAGTTGATCCACTCCTCGCCGCGCAGTACATGGGTGATCTCCATCAGGTGATCGTCCACCACGTTGGCCAGGTGGTAGGTGGGCATGCCGTCGGACTTGAGCAGGATCTGCGCGTCGACCTGACCCCAGTCGATCTCGATCGGGCCGCGCAGCAGGTCGTCCACCACACAGGTGCCGCTCTCCGGCACATTCATGCGCACTACATAGGGCTCGCCGGCGGCGCGGCGCTGCTCGAATTCGGCCTGCGGCAGGGCCAGGTCGCTCGGCTTCAGCGCGGTGCGGCCGGCCTCGCGCAGCTGTTCGCGCAGTTCCTCCAGCTCTTCGGCGGTGCGGTAGCAGTGGAAGGCGTGGCCCTTCTCCACCAGTTCGTCGCAGTACTGCTTATAGATGTGGCCGCGCTCGCTCTGGCGGTAGGGCCCGTGCGGGCCGCCCACGTCCGGCCCCTCCGCCCAGTCCAGCCCCAGCCAGCGCAGGCTGTCGAGGATGGCCTGCTCCGACTCCGGCGTGCTGCGCTGCTGGTCGGTATCCTCGATCCGCAGAATAAACTGGCCGCCCTGGGCGCGGGCGAAACACTGGTTGAACAGGGCGATATAGGCGGTGCCCACATGGGGGTCGCCGGTGGGGGAAGGTGCGATTCGGGTTCTTACGGTGGTCATGGCAAACCTGGCTGGGGTTGATTTGGGTCAAGTTAGCTAGTGCGGAGGCGCGAGATTATAGCGCCGGCGGGGCTCCGGGCACAGAGACAGCCTGGAACCTGACTATTTGGCGCAACATGCCTTTTAAGCACAAGTGACAGCATGTGACAAAATATTTTCCGCACAAAGCGTGACTTCCGTCACGAAAAAAGTAATATCGTCGCCAAAT
Source organism: Microbulbifer magnicolonia (assembly GCF_035117725.1). Lineage (NCBI taxonomy): Bacteria > Pseudomonadati > Pseudomonadota > Gammaproteobacteria > Cellvibrionales > Microbulbiferaceae > Microbulbifer > Microbulbifer magnicolonia. The sequence continues at coordinate 3,359 of NZ_JAYEFD010000003.1, forward strand.
GCATGGAAGGCCTTGACCATACCAATGTCGTTAGTCGCTGTAAGGTTTTTGCCTGCAAGTTCGTCTCTTACAACCAAAAAAGATTCTATGGTCCCAGGAAGATTTGCCATGAAAAAAAATGTACTTCGCTCGCTGCTGGGCGCTACTCTGGTCGCCGCATCTTTGAGCACGACAGCCACTCCGGTTAATCCCACCGCAGCCAGCGCCGGCTCGTCAACGGGAAGCTTCGATATCAATCTGATACTCGAACCACACATCATCGTGACCGGCTTTGAGGATATGACCATCAACGCCGCCAACACCAATGCCACCGAAACGGACAATATCTGTATTGGCGGCTTCGGTTTTACCAATTTCAATGTGTCTTTCGGCAGCCTGAACGGCAACGCGGATGTGAATACGCCCAATGGTACAGATCCCTTCCTGTTGTTGGACTCTTCGACTTCCGAAACCATCCCCTACTCCGTCGGCTTCGCCAACAGTGCCTCGGCGAGCGCCGCGAACGAAACCAGCTCCGACGGCTCTTTGAGCTCCAACTTCGCGCGCGCTGCCACCGCCGCCAGTTGCCTGGGCGGCACTGAGAACGCCACCCTGTTCGTAGGCGTCAGTGCCTCTGATTGGCAGGATGTGCAGGGTAAAAGCTTTACCGACACCCTCACCGTGATGGTGGAAGCCATCTGATAGCCCTGTGGCCGGACCTCAGGCCCGGCCCTTCCCTCCATGAATCGCATAGTAGCGGGAGCCATACTCGCGCTGGCGCTGTGCGCCCGAAGTACCACCGGGCTCGCCGCCAGCGCGGCCTTTACGCTGGATACCGCAGCGCCGGAAGGCTTTGCCGATTTCACCGAGCCTCAGCAATTGGTCGCGGACCTTTACTACGGCAGCCGCTCTCTCGGTGCCGCGCTGGTAAAGGTCGATCCGACCACAGTTCGCTTCGAAGATCCCGAGGCCGTGCTCAAGCTGCTGCCGCCCGCGGTAGATGCGGACGCAGTACTTGCACTCCTGAGCGAACCCCAGCCCCGCAACTCTCATAAAGTTTGCCGCAGCATACGGCAACGGGACTGCGGCTATCTCACGCCGGAAGACTTTGCGCTGATATACGACGACAGTCGCTTCCGCATCGATCTTTTTTTTGCCGCACATCTGTTATCGCAACAGGCGGCGATCGACGACCCGTATCTTCCCGAATCCAGCACCGGCCTTTCGTTTATGCAGAGCTTCAACGGAAGCTGGTCCGGTGTGGAATCGAACCACGGTTTGGACGGCCGCAGCGCCTCGCTGTTCGGCCAGTCAATCCTGAGTTTCGGTGAGAGCGGCCTGCACAGCCACTGGTCAGCTACGGATGAGGGCAACGGACAGGCATATCAGCTCAACTGGGCGCGCGACTTTCGCGGCCACGCCTGGTCCCTGGGGCTGATACAGCCCCAGGGCGGTTTCAGCAGTTTCCTGGCCGCACCCTATCTCTACGGACTGGAATACCGCAGCTCCAACAATAGCCGCATCGACAACCGCTACCAGCAGGGCACGCCACTGGAGATCAATATGCCGGTTCGCGGCCGGGTGGAGATTCACAAGGATGGACGCCTCGTATTCAGCCAGATTCTTGAAGCCGGCAACCAACTACTGGACTCTTCCAGCCTGCCCGGCGGCGCCTACGAACTAGAGATCCTCACCTTCGACGAGAGCGGCCGAGCACTTGGCCAACAGCGCCGGCTCTTTGCAAAGGATTCGCTGTTGCCGGCCCCGGGAGAGTGGCGCTGGACACTGCAGGCGGGCCAGCCGGCGCAACTGGTGCCAAATAACTTTCTGCCCGAACGTGGGGACGACTATTTCGGGCAAATGGGCATAGCGCGCCGGCTCTTCAATGACACCGGCCTCTTCGCTACCGCCGCAGCCACAGAGGATGAACAGCTACTGGAGCTGGGCGCGCGCTGGATCAGCGAATACCTGGAGCTGTCCCCTTCTCTGCTGCAGGCACGTGACGGGAGCAGCGGGCATCGTATACACGCACTGCTGAAAACTCCCTACTTCACTCTCAGCGCATCCGACACCCGCCTGAGCCCGGAAAGTGATCCTACTACAACGGACTACAGCCGTTATTCACTGCTCGGAACAGGCTACTCGAGCCGCAACGTCAGCCTGAACGGCCGCCTGCTGGGCGGCCAGGTTTCGCTGCGCTACTCGGAACAGGATCGCGGCGTCTACATCTCCACAGTGGACTTACCCGCCGCACCAGAAGTGTCCGCCGCCAATCGCCTGAGCACGCTGGAGTACCGCCGCGATATATTTCGAAATAGCCACTGGCTGGGGGAACTGACTTTATCCCACAGTGACGCCGACGGCGAACAGCTCACTGCGGCCAGCATCCGCTTCCATTTCCGCGGCGACAGCTGGAACCAAAGCGCCACCTTGCGCGGCGACACCAACCCGGTGGAGTACGGCGGCGCGCGCCTGGGGTTCAACTCGAGCTGGCAGGGCGGCAACCGCCTGCCCCTGGACCTGTCGCAGCAGTTCTCGGGGGAGATATCAGAGAACCGCTACTATCTGGGCAGCGGCACCCGCGTGGCCGGGCGGCGTGGCGCCATCAGCTCCACACTGGACTACCGCGCGGAGAATGCCAGCGGACAGCGCTCCTTCAACTATCTCGGCAACTTCAACACCACCCTGATGACCGACGGCAGCCGCTTCGCCTGGGGCGGGGAAAAGAGCGCGAGCAGCGCCCTGTTGGTAGATATTGAAGGCAGCCCGGACCAGAATTTCGAAATCCTGGTGGACGGCGCACGGCGTGGCTATGCAAAAGGCGGTGATCGCTCGGCGATCAGCCTCCCTGCTTTCCAAAGCTACGACATCACCCTGCGTCCGATGGCGGACGGCTTCTACGACTACCGGGAGCTGCAGGACAGGGTCACCCTTTACCCCGGCAATGTCGCCAGCGCCAGCTATCAGATCAAGCAGCTGATATTGGTATTGGGGCGAATCAAGCAGGGCGGCGAGCCGGTGGCCCACAGAAAAATCTCCATCGGCGAGCACAGCGCCGTCACCGACGAGTTCGGCGTCTTCCAGCTGGAAATGTACGGCAATCCGCGCAAGCTGCAGGTACCGCCTGTGGTTTGGGGCGACTGCCGGGTTCCCCTGCCGGAGCAGAGTGCCGGGGAGCACTGGGTAAATTTGGGGGATATCGACTTGTCGAATGCGGAGTGCGAAGACAATCGAAGCCATTATGCGGCGCGGAGGGAGCTATGAGTTTCGGTAGAAGCCTGCTGGCGCCGCTAATTCTGGTCGGCCTCCTCTTGGGGGCTTCAGGATCGGCATCAGCCCAGCAAGCTTGCGACACCATCTGGGGATCAGCCGAAATCTGTGAATTGTCCGACCAACCCCAACAAATAGATCTCGACTGGAGAAATGTCGAGCAGGGAAATATTTCCTTCAGAGTGGTTAGCCGGCAATGCACCAGATGGATCTGGATTTTTTGCACCCGCTGGCAAGGCGTCTCCTACACGCTAGGGGTCACTGGCCCGGTTTCCACTGGAAGCGCTTTCCGGCTCGATGGCATTAACGGTTCGGTGCCCATCAACTTGACTTACTCGAGCACCACCGCTTCAGACTTGCCTCTACTGCCCGGAGCACCAACCAGCCCCGTTCAGGGAACAACTGGTCACGAAAATGCCTACATTACCGTCTGGCTTACGGGGCCTAACGCGGGAGCACCACTGCTCGCGGGCACCTATACCGGCACCTTCGACCTTACTCTGCAACAACAGAGCAATTGCGGTAGTAATGGCTGCCAGGTCGATTCGGTTACGTTCGCCATTCAATTGAATGTTCCGGCGAATATCCGCATCAGCGGCCTGAACGACATGACGATCAACGCCCCCGCCGAAATGACTAAAAGTGAGGATTTCTGCGTGTTTACCCAGGGAGGCGCGGCCTTCGGTATCAAGGCAGACAGTGCGGCCGGCAACGGCAGCTTTCAGTTTCAAGGTCAAAACACCGGAGACAGGATCACCTACAATGCCGAGGCCGACACGCATCCCCCCAGCGCTCCGGTAACACTCAACGAAGGCGTCCCGACCCCGGCCATCTGGAGCGGCCACATCCAACAGGACTGCAATAACGGCTCCAATATGCGCATCGTCATCAGCCTCCCGACCGGTGCGCTGGACAACGCCGAGGAGTCGACCTACACGGACACACTGACGCTAACCGTGGAACTGGAGTAACCGGTTTCAGCGTCTTCGTAAAGATGCCACCCCCCAAAAGGTTATCGGAGAGGAAGACTTAATTTCTGCGTCTCCCGTCCCCGAGCCAGCAGCTCCAGATGCCCGCCGGCTATCTTCTCTTCGATCGGCAGAGCTGCCCCGGCGTAGAGCCGCCCCTTGAGCGCCAGCGGACGGCAGTCCGCCCCGCTCTGGCAGTGCTGTACCTCAGCCACCTCCACATTGATATTGCCGCTGTTTTTCAGCACCCACTCGCCATCCTGCTTTTCAGTCTCCAGCTTGTAACTGCCATCCTTCGGCTGCACGAAGATCAGCGCCTGATAGGCCACAAGAATTTTCAGCGCGGTGCGGTCGCTCTTGATATCGCCCACCACCGGTTTGAAGGTCACCCGGTAGACTTTCTCTTTCTCCAGCTCCCGTTCCAGCGACATCAGTCGGAAACGCTTCTGCTCGCCGCTGCTCAGCACCGCCTTGGACGGACTTATCAGTAACTTAAACTCCTTTGGATCCACCACTCGCTGGCGCTTCTCATCGGGCAGCCCTGGATTGTCGACGCGGTAGATCTCCGTCTGCAGGTATAGTGTTTCCTCGTCCGGGTTGGTGACGACAATGTCGCCCCGCGCGTTGGGGGAGTCATCCAGGTACACAATGATCTTATCGAGGGACATGGCGGCCAGTGCCGGCTGGGCCAGCAATAGCAGCAGAACGGCGGCAAGTCTTTTCATAGCGTTTCGGACGGCATGGTGAAAAGCGGTATTTTAACCGCGCCGGGAACAGCAAGAAACCGTTACTCTGCCGCTATAAGGACCATTGTGCCCTCTTGGAGCATGTCAATCGGTATACAGTAGCGACCCGCCTGACCGACCAGGCGCTGTTCGTTCGGCATTAGCTCGCCCACGTTGCGGACAGAAACGTAATAGCTATTGGCTGGGATACGATCGAGGCACAGCTGGCCGGTGCCCGGGTCACCGGTGGAGGACAGTACCGCACGCGGGGGAAGGCGCAGTGTAATGCGCGCGGAAGAAGATGCGGAAATGCCGTCGGCGGCGCCGCCAGTGGGCACTGGCAGGACGATGATTACGTACAACAGTGCGGCGCCTGCGTACCTCCCATACCTCATAGCGAATTCCCTAACAATTGACAGATCCGGGTGCCGAGCCCTCGTGTGATAGCCTTCGCGCCGGATGCCGGAAATAACCGGCCGCCGGCCGCCCGCACAATCGACTCAACAGCTTGTCGCCGGTCCGGCAACGAGGGGTCGGCTGGGCAAGGTGCCTTTTGGCAGCTTTCCCGGTGCCGGGCCCGACTTTTTCAGTTTAAGTGGCCGGCAGAATCCGCGAGTCGTCGGACACGCCAGCCGCGGTATTTGGCGGCAACGGCCACTGATCGGTCGCCGCTGAATTAATTATCGGCAAGAAGCGCACAATATTGAGGAGATCACAGGGTCGGCAGTGACAGATGGGGAAAGGCGCAGGTCGTGACTGACGCACGGAGAGGAGATGTACGCAGATGAATGGCGCGGAAGCCGTCACGAGGACGGTGCCTCCCCGCCGACTGAGCGTCGGCTGGGCGGAGGCACCAATAGAATTAGAAGCTCAGCCGTCGGCTGCGAGCAGCTCCACGCCGTCTTGCGCTGCCTCCCGGCGCTTCTGTGTTTTACCCGCCCGGGACGGGGGCTGGCAGATACCACAGACGAAGTCGTGGCTGGGCGTATGCGCGTGATTGACGAAGCGACCGCTGCAACTGGTACAGTCGGACAACTCGAACATACCGCTTTCGAAAAAGCGCACCAGCGTCCAGGCCCGGGTAAGCCCGAGCACCGGTTCCGCGCCGTCCAGATCCACCTGCTCCAGATACAGCCGGTAGGCCTTGACGAACCCCTCCATGCGTTCACAGCCCTGCTCCACGGTAAGCCGTTTGTAGATACCGTAAAACAGCGAGGAGTGAATATTCGGCAACCAGGTGATAAACCAGTCCGTAGAGAACGGCAGCATGCCTTTGGGCGGCGACATGCCGCGCACTTCCTTGTACAGCCGGATCAACCGCGCCCTGCTCAGGTCGGTCTCGGATTCCAGCACCTGCAGCCGCGCGTTAAGTTCGATCAGTTCAATGGCGAGCTGCACCTGTTGCATTTCGCCAACCAGGCTTTTCCCCGACATGAGTGCGCCCCTCAAGCCGTTCGCGAGGACATCAGCAGCGCGGTATGGATCTGCCCCAGGCCTCCCACGCGGGTGTTTCCAGTCAACTTGCAAAGCTGGTCCGCATCGTCCAGATGCAACCGGAACAGGAATTGATTCGTACGCGCCAGTTTGGTCAGCTGCTTTGCCGTCAACGATGCGAGGACTTTAGCCATGGGCTGGTCTATTTTCAGACGGAACATGGCGGTCGTGTGATCCTCCTTGAGGAGGCGTTGGGCCAACAACAGATAGGTGAGATTGATATCCTGGATTTCGTCGATGATAGATTCCGTTTTCATTATTGCTATTACTCCTGCGGTCACATTCACGAGAGTAAACTCCCGCCCCCCTGCCTGTTCGCAATCCGCTAACCGGAGCACCGCCGGGCAGAATATCCCCAAGAGACCGCACGAAAACACCGGCGCCAGCGACAGACAAAAAGGACTGCCGAAGCAGATATCCACTCCTGTGCTTACTGCACCTCCACCTATCCATCTGTGGTCGATTTTGCGTCGGCACGAAATCCCGCTGTGGCAAGATTCCGTGACGTTTTCTTAATGCTATGTCTCCCCCCAAAGGAAACATCCCCCCGTTCTTGCCAGTACCACAAAGTGACGGAAAGAACAGACTCTTTAAATCGTGAGAGCCTCGTTCAGTTCGAAGTGAACTGTTCGCACGGCTCCCGGGCAAAAAAATGACTTTGATGCGCGCTTGCTTAGGTTAGATCTTTCGCGCGGCTGACAACCGGAACGCGCCTTATCTTGCCCGGGCCGCAAACAGCGTGACAGAAATCACACTCCAATCGTGATACCTCGCTCATTTGTCACGTAAACTACCATACCACTCAGAACTTAACCGACTTTTTTGTCATTCGGCACCATTCATTCATCACTTTTGTGACTCATGTCACACAGTTTCTTGTTGACACAAGTGCGCCAAATAAGTGGCAGCTGAGCCAGCCAGGCACTTCCTGTCACAACTGCGGTGCTTCAGCTATATGTTTCCGCGCCGCCGCAGGCGCTCCACAAGAGTCGCCAACCAGCCCCCTATTGCGCGCCGCTCGGCGGAAACTGAGCATCCAATTCCCGCATCCAAACCAGCAGTTCCGCGATCACCTGGTACAGGCGCGGCGGAATCTGCGCATCCAGATCCAGCTGCATCAGCATTGCCACCAGTTCAGGTGCATCGTGGACGAAAACGCCCTGTCGGCGGGCTTCGGCGACAATGCGATCGGCCATTTCTCCGTAACCGCGCGCCACGACCCGCGGCGCTGACTCCCCGTCGCGGTACGCGAGGGCTACGGCGCGGCGACGCTTCTGCGGCGGCTTGCCTTCCGTCATTCGATTTTCTCCACTGTCAGAGAACATTCGCCGACGCCGAGGGCGTGCAACCGGTCACGCAGTTCATCTTTTGCGGATGCCATACACTCGGCAACACCTGTCGAGGCGGCGCTCAGGGTCATAGCCAGGCGGTCTCCTCGCAGATCTAGCCGTGCGCCAATTTGCCCGAGTCCACCCAGCCGGATAGTGAGACGGGTTTCCCAACTCTCCTCTCCCTGTTCCTCGTCATCTGCCGCCTCCCGTTCTGGGGACTCCCGCTGAGCGTCTTGCAGCGGCGGCTGCACAACCAGGGACGCGAAGATTCCCGGCCAGATATCGCCTTCCCAGCGCAACACCGGCGTCACAAGCAATTCCAGTTGATGGCGCAAGAGGCCATGCAGTGTGTCTCTGGCGGCCTGGTCGATCGGCATTCGCAATGCCAGTTCCGCCCCTCCACCCGCGTCCGGGCCCTTTGCAGCAGTGCCGACGGCGGCGCCGCTTGCGATCACTTGTTTCGTCATCGCTTCCGAATGGGGATTCCCGGGCGTCGGAAGTCCCTGGCTTGCAGGGGGTTTAGCCACTGGTGCGCGCCGCAGTTCCGCTGCGATTGGCGCGGGTAGTGCCCGGGTCAGTCGCATCTGGGGCTCAAGCGCCAAGCGCGTGTTGTCGGACTCGCCGCGAAACCAATTGGCCAGGTGGGATTCGTAGAAGAGTCCGCTGCGGTTGACGCTGGCCTGGAGGGATTGCGCCAGTCGGGGGGCGTTGCCGCCGTCGGCGGCCGGTAGCAGCGCCGCTGCCGAGCGGATCGCCGGTGGCGGCGCCGGATAATGCACCAGGAGATCGGCGATGGTGCGGGCCGCGGCGCTGAAATGTGTCTGTGTTGAGCCTCGCTCCAGCGCGCCCGCGGCGACAGCCGCTGGCGCGCCACGGGGATTGGACCTCGCCTCGGTAACAGGCTTCTCCGGCAGAGGCCCTCGCGGGTCCAGGCGGGAATCGCTACGCACGGGCTGGATCGCCTCACCCGATGCCATCGCGCGTACCGGTTCGGGCAGATCGCGTGGCAGTGGCACATCCACTCTCTTGCCCAATACCTGGTGCAGGAGCGTGTCGAGGATTGATGTAATTCCGCTCACGGGCTCTTATTGTCAAGCAGTGGCGGCACACCGTAGGAGCGGACAAGGTCGCGCTTGCGCTGCGACACGTCTATCTGACGCCGAAGCTCCTCCCGGCGTGCCAGCAGGCTGCTGCGGATCTCCATGACCTGCTCGATAATCTGCTCCAGCAGCGCCGCTTTGCGCTCCTTTTGCGCACCGCTAAGCGCGAGATTGGCTTCGGCCCGGGAAAGGAATTCCACTTCGATGACGTAGCAGGACTGCTCCTCAACGAGGGTAAACCAGTCCTTCTCGTCCACACAGGCCAGCATGCGTGAAGTGCGTTGCAATAGCTTGGCATAGGCGGCCAGGAGCCATTCCGGTGAGTTCAGCCTCGTCTGGTCATTGGGTCTCTTCATTGCCCCTCCCGCTCCCGTTTCGGATTTATTTCCCGCCAGGCGGACCCTAGTTCGCCGAGCAGGCGGCGGGCCTCCTCCAGCGCCGCAGCGTCGTCGCGCAGGTTGGCCCTGAGCAGAAGGCGGGCTATGTAGTCGTAAAGGGACGCCATGCGCCCGGCCAGATCGCCGCCGTGTTCAAAGTCCAGGGCGGCCAGCAGGCCTTTGTTGACGATGTCCAGTGCCCTGGAAATGGCCTTGCCCTTTTCCGCCCTGCTGCCATCGCGGAGGTGCACAGCTGCGGTGCGGATGGCAGTGTCGGCGCCGTCGAACAACAGGGTGATCAGATGGTGCGGACTGGCGGACATCACGTCGCTCTCCACCCCGACCCGGGCGTAGGCGGCGGCGCCGCGGGTGCGGCCCGCGCTTCGGTTAATGTTCATCAATGACTTACTCCCTGCGTTATTGATCCAGCTGCACGCTGAGCGCCTCGAATTGCTGGGTCAGGTAGCTACTGGTGGAATTCATCTGCGCGATCAGGCTGTCGAGCTGGGTAAATTGGGAGCGGTAGCGGGCGATGGTCTCTTCGATCCGGGCCTCGGTGCGCTCATAACGCTCTTCGAGCCCATCAACACTGCTCTCTAGTCCGCCGGTGGCATTTTCCAGCGCGCCTCCCTCCCCCAGCAGGCTGGTAAGGGCTGCGTCGACGCGGCTTGCAAAGCCCTCGGAGTCATCGACCGCGCCGGCGAAAAACCCGGCCAGGTCCCCGAGCCTGTTCGCAAGCGCGTCGTCCAGGGCCTCTTCGTCCACCTCCAGCGTGCCGTCCGGCTGCAGACTGATGCCCAGGTCACTCAGGGTGCTGAAACCGGCACCGTCCACGGCCTCTCCCATCAGGTTGCGCAGCTGGGTCTCCACGCCGCGCACCGTGGCATTGCCCAACAGCATGCCCGCACTGCCGGCTTCGGCGTTGTAGCCGGTCAATTCGGACAGGGTCTTCTGCAGGGCGTTGTAAGCGGAGACAAAGGTCTCGACATTCTTCTGTACGGCTTCGCTGTCGCGGCTGATATCCAGGGTCGCACTGCCCGTGTCGTCGATATTGAGCACAACTCCCTGGATGGCTCCCTCGACCCGGTTGCCCCGGCTTTCGATGGCGATTCCATTGACGGTCAGCTCGGCGTTGCGCGCCTGCACTTCGGTGGCCGCATCCAGGCTCAGCTGCCCGCCCAGGCCCGTGAAATTCACCGCGGTGATGGCCGCCTCAGTGCCGGTGTCGCTTGAGGACAGCACCAGGCGATAGGGCTGGCCGCTGCCGTCGTTGACGATCGAAGCAGTGACGCCGGCATCGGCGCCATTGATCGCATCGCGAATTCCCTCCAGTGAACTGTCTTTTGTGTCCATTGACACACTGAAGCTTTCGCCGTTGCCCAGCGTAAAGTCGATACTGCCGGCCCCGAGCAGCTCGGTTTTGTCCGCCAGGCCCGCGGAGGCAATGCTGTAGCGGCGGGCCATCTGCGTCACCTCGATGTCGTAGCTTCCCACCACGGCCTGCTCGTCGGCGGATACCGCGAGCGACTCACCGCTGATATCGGCTTTCACCGCCTGGAAACTCTCCGCATCCGCGAGCTTGGCCGCCGCTTCCTGAAAACTGGCCAGGGCATTTTCCAGCCTGCCGAAAGCGGAGATCTTTGCCAGGTAGCTCTTCTGCTGCTGCACGATTGGGGTCAGCTGTTGTCGCTCCGCGGACTCCAGTTGGTCCAGGAGGCTATTCAAATCCAGACCGGATCCGATACCAAGGGATGAAATACTGGCCATGTGTTTTCCTTGAATAGAGATACGCAATGAGCGCACTCGCCCATTGTGGCTCGTCGAAAACAAAGGAAGCCGCCGATTAAGCCCAACAACCTCCGCTTTTTCTGCCTATCGGCCCGGCGGGGTGGGACTTTAGCGCGGGCCTTCACCCGCCTGCCCCCCGCGCCGGCGGAAAAAGTTTTTCACTGCGCCCCTAAAGCGAAGCGCAAATTCGCCGAAAGACTGGGTAACGGCCAGCGCCGTTGTTCTAGAAACCCAACGCCAAACGGTGAAAAAACTAGGGACATCGATATGTCAGTAATCAACACCAATATCACGGCCATGATCGGCCAGCAGAACCTGGGCAAATCCCAAAGCGCTCTGCAGACATCCATGGAGCGCCTGTCCTCCGGCCTGCGCATCAACAGCGCCAAGGACGACGCCGCCGGCCAGGCTATCGCCAACCGCATGAGCAGCCAGATCACCGGCCTCGCCCAGGCACAGCGCAACGCCAACGACGGCATCTCCGTCGCCCAGACCGCCGAGGGCGCCCTGAATCAGGTCAACGACAACCTGCAGCGCATCCGCGAGCTGACCGTTCAATCCCAGAACGGCACCAACTCCCCCGACGACCTGAAGTCCATCCAGGCCGAAATCGACCAGCGCCTGACCGAGATCGACCGCATCTCCGAGCAGACCGACTTCAACGGCGTCAAGGTCCTTTCCGAGGACCAGACCCTCTCCATCCAGGTGGGTGCCAACGACGGCGAGAGCATCAACATCAGCCTGCAGGAAGTCACCTCCAGCACGCTGAACCTCGACAGCTTCAACGTCAACGGTCCCCAGGGCACCCTGACCGCCCAGACCGGCGGTACCTCCACCGAGATACAGGACGCTTTCGGCACCACCAGCGGCATCGTCGACTCCACCGTCGCCGAAAGCACTGGCGGCGACCTGGCGTCCCGCCTCGGCGTCGCCGCCGGTAGCGTTGCCTTCACCGGCACCGCGCAGACGGACCAGTCCGGCAACTGGTACGCCCAAGTCACTATTACCGCCAACTCCACCGCCGAGTCCAACTCCCTGAAGGCACTGGGCTTCGACCTGGACAACGGTGCCAGCGGCACTTTCTACATCGCACTGGAGCCGAGCGATGCCACCACTGCCGCCGGCAATACCACCGCTGCATTCACTATCGACACCGCCAATATCAGCCTGTCCGACCTGAGCGCCGGCCGCACCTCCAACGGGCTGGCGGCTCTGGACAGCGCCCTGGAAAGCGTCGACGAGCTGCGCTCGGACCTGGGTGCCATCCAGAACCGCTTCGAGTCGGCAATCACCAACCTGCAGACCAACCAGACCAACCTCTCTGCGGCCCGCTCGCGCATTGAAGACGCCGACTACGCTGTCGAAGTCTCCAACATGACCCGCGCGCAGATCCTGCAGCAGGCCGGCACTTCCGTCCTGGCCCAGGCCAACCAGGTACCGCAGAACGTGCTTTCCCTGCTGGGCTAATCGCCAGCAAAGCGACCGGGAACTCTCCGGTCCGAAGAAAAGGGGGCTTTAAAGCCCCCTTTTCTTTTGTTACCGCCACTGTTGCCTGAGGCATCCTCTCCACTACTCCTTCCTGGTTTCTAGCACTGGATCATCCGCCCATGAGCAAGCCGCACCAGCAGCCGCGTACTAGCCAACCGGCATCCACGCGCCGCAATACAAATGCCGTTGCGCCAAAGCAGCAGGACAGATTGATCGCGCTTTACCGGGCGCGACAGTGGAGCCAGGCCGAAGCAATGGCACGGGAGTTGGCTCAAAAGCACCCGAAGGACCCCTTCGCCTGGAAATCCCTGGGCTCGGTGCTGCTGGAGTCGGGGCAATGGCACCCCTCGCTCGGGATACTGGACAGGGCGCTGACGCTGGATCCCAATGACCCTGAAACTCACAATGCGATGGCGCAGGCTCTGTATCGCCTGGGGCGGGCTGGTGATGCGGTGGAGTATCTCGAGAAGGCGCTGGAACTCAAGCCCGGTTTCAAGCAAGCCAGGTTGATGCTGATCAAGCTTTACAACGACGCCGGTGGATTCCAGCAGGCACTGGAACATGTCGCAGTTGCCGAGCGTAATTTCCCCGACGATGGCACCTTGCTTTCCCGCAAGGCGCATGCACTGATCAAGCTGACCCAATTCGGCGAGGGCATCCGCACGCATGAATCCATTGTCGCCAAGTTCCCCAATGACCCGATACACCTGTCCAATTTGGCCAGTGCCTACCGTAACGTGGGGCGCTTCAAAGATGCGGAAAACTACTATCTAAAGGCACTGGAGCTGGCACCCCACCAGGAAAAGACCTACTCCAACTACCTGATGGCGATGCATTACAACCCCGCATACACGGCCGAGGATCTCTTCAAGGCACACCGCGAATGGGATGTCCGCTTTCGGCCAGTGGAGCGCAAGCCGCGCCCCCGCCCCGCGGACCTGTCTCACGATCGTCGCCTGCGCATCGGCATGATTTCGGCGGGTTTCCGCATACATCCGGTGGGGCAGATGATCACCTCGGCGATCGAGGCGCTGCCGCGGGAAGACTTCGAGATTTTCGCCTATACCGTGGACGATACCGTCGATGCCCTGACCAGGCGCATGCAACAGCGGGCGGACCGGTGGATGTCGGTGACCCACCTCGACGAGAAACGGCTGGCCAAACAGCTGCGGGAAGACCGCATCGATATACTGCTGGATCTCTGTGGGCATACGGAGGGAAGCCGACTGCTGACGATCGCTCATGAACCCGCCCCGCTGCATGTCAAATGGGTCGGGGGCCTGATCAACACCACGGGCCTGCAGGCCATGGACTACCTGCTCTCCGACGCGGTAGAAACGCCGCCCGGCGTGGATGACCAGTATATTGAGAAGCTGATCCGCCTGCCGGACGATTACATCTGCTACATGCCGCGCGGCAATGCGCCGGAATTGTCGCGGCTCCCCGCATTGGACAACGGCTATGTCACCTTTGGCTGTTTCAATAATCCCTCCAAGCTGAATGATGTCGTGCTCGGCAAGTGGGCATCGATCATGCACCGGGTAGCCGATAGCCGCCTGTTCCTCAAGGGAATGCAATTCGACAGTGAGGAGTTCGTCGAGCGAACACGCTCGACACTGGAGCGTTTGGGCGTCGAGCGCCACCGCCTCATTCTTGAGGGTCACTCGCAGCACTATCAACTGCTGGAAGCCTATAACCGGGTGGATATCGCGCTGGATCCCTGGCCCTATTCCGGCGGCCTGACGACTTGCGAAGCGCTGTTGATGGGCGTGCCAGTCATCACACTGCCCGGCCCCAGCTTTGCCGGGCGCCACTCCGCCACCCACCTGACCAATGCCGGCCTGCCCGAGTTGGTCGTGGACAGCTGGGAGCGCTATGAGTCCCTGGCGATTGAATTGGCTTCCGATCTCGCCAGCCTAAGCAGGATTCGCCGCGGCCTGCGTCAGCAGCTCAAGCGATCGCCAGTCTGCGATTACAAGCGCTTTGCCCGACACCTGGGAATAGCCCTGCGTGCCATCTGGCAGCGTTATTGCGACGACAAGGCCCCGGCGGCACTCACTTTCAATAAAGACGGGCAAGCCTGGTTCGATGGAGAAGAAGATCCGGTCAGCGTCAAGACACCCCGGATCGTGACTGCCGGCTCGCAGACATACAGCGCCAGTTTCAGGGCCTCCGTCGAATTCAATTGGCAGCTCCCGGGAAAAATCATTGCCATCGACAACACTGCCAGGCTGGTGCGCGAAAGCGGCTTCAGGACGCTGCTGGATCTCAACGCTTTCGGCGTCGTTGCCTTCGACCCCGGCAGCCGCGTAGAAAACCCGGAGCGCTTCGACGGCTGTGAAGACGTACAGCTCTTGCCGCACGCCGTGCTTGGCAATGGCCAGCCCGCCACCCTGTATGCCTGCCTGGCACCGGAAATGAGCGGCACGCTGAAGCCATTGCCATCAGGACAACTGCCGGAATTGAAGCGTCAGGGAGCTCGGGTACTGACTACATTGCCGATCACTTCCATTGCGCTCGACAGCATCGAAGGCCTGCAAACCCTGGACTGGCTGATTCTGGACGACCAGAGTGACGCCATGGCCATTCTGGAACACGGCGGACAGGCACTGCTGGAGACCCTGCTGATTCAGGTGCGCATCTCCTTCCAGCCAACGCACGAACGACAGCCCAGCCTCACCGAAATCTGCCATTGGATGTCCGGGCATGGTTTCCGCTTCTATCGCCTGAATGACTTGGCGCATCGAAGTCATTTGCCGGCTCGCGATGACTTGCAACAGTACCAGGCGACCGAGCTTGAAAGTGCCGATGCGCTGTTCCTGCCCGACTGTGATCGCATGGCCAGTATGGATGAAAATCAGAAGCTGAAGCTGGCGTTCCTGCTGCATACGGTATTTGGCGTAAAGGATTTTTCCTATTCGCTGATATCGAGTGTGAACCCCGAAAAGGCAGAACGCTATTTGCAAGCTGAAGGCCTGGTGGCCGTCAATACCGATTCAGCAGACGCGAAGCCTGACAATAGAAAAGTTCACAGTGGGTCACCTGGAAATGAAGGTGGCATCGATGTTCCCGATGCCCCATTCATGTCGCAGCCGGAGCGCGAGCTATTCAGGAAGTCACTTCAGGGTGCCCGACGCTATTTCGAGTTCGGTTCCGGAGGCTCCACCGTATGGGCAGTGGAACAAGGCCTGACGGTATATGGCGTGGAAAGTGATAAGGAATGGGTCAACGCCTTGCAGCGCAGGCTTGGTGACACTTGCCAGGTGAAAGCGGTCGATATCGGCCCTATTGGCGAATGGGGGTATCCACTGTCACTGGCGAGCCAGCACAAGTTTTCGGCCTATAGCCGCGCTATCCACGAGCACGATACGGGGTTTGATCTGATCCTCGTGGATGGTCGTTTTCGTGTCGCCTGCACGCTGTCGGCCATTGAGCACATCCTCACCAGAAACCGGGACAGCGAGATGGCCAGAATTTTTATCCACGATTTCTGGAACCGCCCTCAGTACCATTCCGTACTCGAGTTCCTGCATGCAGAGGAAAGCATCGAAAGCGCCGGCGTATTTCGCATAAAACCGGATATCGACATGCAGAAACTGAAAAGCATGTGGAACACGTATTCCCATCAGCCAGCATAAGTCGCAAAGCGAAGCAAAAAGTCTCAAGTTACACCGTCTACTGCCGATAGACTCCATAACGGCGACATTTTCCAGCGTCCGCGCATTAAGGAATCGAAAGGGAGCTCACGATTAAAAGCATGGCCCGGACAATCCAGCTACTCCAGGGGGAACTTGCCCTTCCCCACTCTCCCCTCCCTTGATTGGGACCATCCTTTGCCCCCCCTGCGGGGGCCTTTTTTTATCCTTCACAAGGCGGCCCCTATAAAGTTTTTCGCCGCCGGTCGATATCTTTTCCAAAGATTTAGCCAGCGCGGACACGAAGGATCTTGACTATGACCACTCCAGTGGATAGCAACGCCAGCCCCCTGCCCTCCCAATTTTCCTACTTGGCCGCCCGCCAGCGGGTGGAAATGGTACTGGCTCAACTGTCGACCGGATCGATGGGAGAAGCGACCCCCTCCGAAACCCGCGCTGCATCGGGGGAGGAACTGGTGAAAGCAGTGCAGCAGGTGAACGAAGCGCTGCGCAACTACGGGGTGCAGTTCGAAACCAGCGAGGATTCGGGGCGCGTTATCATCCGCCTGGTGGACCGGGAGAGCGGCGAGCTGATCCGGCAGATACCGCCGGAGGAGGCCTTAAACGCGGCCCAGCGCCTGGAGGAGGTCAGGGGAAGACTGCTGAGCCTCGAGGCCTGAGCGGAGTGCGCTGTAGGAGCGGCCGGTGGCCGCGATCGGACTATCGGGCTACCCCGGCCGCTCCTGCGGTAAGAAGTTCGCAGGATGGGCAAAACGAAGCGTGCCCATCAGCCAACGCCGCTTGATGGACACGTCGCTTCGCTCCTTTGCCCATCCTGTAAGAGCAAATGGCTGAACTTGGTGCCAACCCAATCAGACCTGCATATTCATGATGTCCTTATAGGCAGTCACCAGCCGGTTGCGCACCTGCACGCCCATTTCAAAAGCGATACTCGCCTTCTGCCCCGCGATCATTACATCGTGCAGCGCCACGCCCGGCTCGCCGGACTGGAAGGCGCGGCTCATATCGCCGCTCAGGTTTTGCAGCTGGCTGATCCTCTCCAGGCTGTCGCGCAGGGCATCGGCAAAGCCGCCGCCCACCGCGAGGTCCACGCGCTTATCACCGCCGGCGGCTTCGCCGGCCAGGCTGTGCATCTGCGCCAATACGCTGTCGATTCCGGGACTGGTCATGATCGGTGCCTCAATTGGATTCCGGCCCAAAGGTACCAGTGCCCCGCCTGGATCCAAGCCGGCAAATAACGGCAAAAAAACGGGCTTTTCTTCCCTTTGCCCAAATTCCGCGTCGCCATAATCAGCGCAGTGTTATCAGCCGCCAGGACCGACCGAAGCTGCAATGCCTTTATTCAACCTAGAAACCGCAGTTGACCGTTTATCGCATTCACGGAGGCCGCCTGGCTGCGCTGTTGCTCCCGGCAGGCGTACAACCTGCAGCGTCGTCGCGCCCTGCCAGCCAGCCTCCCGGGCGCGCACTCGGGCGCGCTCAACTGTGGTTTCCAGGGTTAAACGACCAATACGCCGCAACCTCTACCTGGCCTGTCACAGTGAGGCCGCGGCATGAGCAGCGGCACCCAGTCGACGCAGGGCGTCTCGGCACCGGCGCAGAGCCAGTTGCCGGCGCGGCTGCTCGCCAATCCGCTGATACCGCTGCTGGTGGCCGGCGCCGCCGCCATCGCCCTGGTAGCGGCGCTGTGGATGTGGGCCGGAGCGCCGGAATACCGGGTGCTCTACAGCAACCTCAATGAGGCTGACGGTGGTCGCATCATCAGTGAGCTGGAAAACCGCGCCATTCCCTACGAGTTCAGCCAGGGCGGCCGCACCTTGCTGGTACCCGGCGACCAGGTGTACAAGCTGCGCTTGCAGCTCGCCGAGCAGGGCCTGCCAGAGGGCGCCAACCCCGGCTTCGAGATCATGGACAAGCAGGCCTTCGGCGTCAGCCAGTTCACCGAACAGGTGAATTTCCAGCGCGGCCTGCAGGGAGAGCTGGCCAGCTCCATCGAATCCCTGGGCCCGGTATCCCGCGCCCGGGTGCACCTGTCCATGGCCAAACCCTCCGTATTTATCCGCGACCGCGAACCGGCCAAGGCCTCGGTGGTGCTGACCCTGGCGCCGGGCCGCGCTCTCGGTGAGGGCCAGGTCAACGCCATAGTACACCTTGTCTCCAGCAGCGTGCCGGACCTGGCGATGGAGAATGTCACCGTGGTGGACCAGGCCGGCCGCCTGCTGTCCCGCCCCGCCGACGGCGAAGGCCTGGACGGCACCCGCCTCGACTATGTACGCGAAGTGGAACGCCACTACCGTCAGCGCATCGAAAACATCCTCGAGCCCATACTCGGCAGCGGCAATGTGCGCGCCCAAGTGGTCGCAGAAATCGACTTCGACCGCCGCGAGGAAACCAGCGAGCGCTACGCCCCAAACCAGGACGGCCAGCCGGCAGCGGTGCGCAGCGCCCGGCACAACACCGACTTCGACGGCGACCCCGCTGCCATCGGCGGAATTCCCGGCGCCCTCACCAACACGCCGCCCGGTGCCGCCGCCTCGCCGATCCAGGGGGCGGGCGACACCGCAGAGGGGGATCAAACCGACAGCGACGGGGACAAGGGCCGCCTGCGCAGCGAGCAACTGGTCAACTACGAGGTGGACCGCAACATCACCCATATCCAGCGCCAGCGCGGTCAGATACTGCGGTTGTCCGCGGCGGTGGTGGTCAACTACCGCGAGGCTCCCGTCGAGGGCGGCCACATGGAGCGGGCGCCTCTTTCCGATGAGGAACTACTGCGCATCGAGCAACTGGTGCGCCAGGCCATGGGCTACTCTGAAGGCCGCGGCGACGGCCTGGAATTGGTCAACAGCCCCTTCACTTTCAGCGAGGCGACCGCCGTAGCGGAAATCCCCTGGCACAAGGATCCCTTCTGGCAACGGTTGCTGCTCAGCCTGGCCCGCTACCTGCTGGCAGGCCTGGCGGCGCTGATGCTGTTCCGCTGGGTGCTGCGCCCTCTGGTCGACAGGTACGCCCGACTGAAAACGGAGCCCGCCGCCACCCCGCCATCCCCGGTGGCTCTGCCCCAGAGCGCCGCCGCGGAAAGCAGCGAGCCCGCAGAAGCCGAAGAGAAGGAAGACCCGCCGCCGCGCCGCCGGCGCCGTGCTTCGGTCTACGAGCAGAACCTGAAAGACCTGCAGGAGATGGCCAAAGAGGACCCCGCCATGGTGGCCGTGATCGTGCGCAGCTGGATGAATCGGAATGACTGATCAAAGCCCACTGAGTAGCCTGCGTCGCAGCGCCATACTGCTGCTGGCCCTGGAAGAGGACAGCGCCGCCGAAGTATTCAAGCACCTGTCCTCCCGCGAGGTACAGGAGCTCGGCCAGGAAATGGCCTCTATGAGCAGCGTTTCTCACGAGGAGATGCGCCTGGTGCTGCAGGATTTCTACGACGAGTCGGAGGAATTCACCGCCCTCAACCTCTACTCCAGCGACCGCATCCGCGCCGTGCTCACCAAGGCCCTGGGCAACGAACGCGCCTCCAGCCTGCTGGAGGATATCCTGGATCTGAGCAGCGCCGATTCCGGCATAGACGCCCTCAACCTGATGGACGCCAACACCGTAGCCGAGATGATCCGCGACGAACACCCGCAGATCATCGCCACCATCCTGGTGCACCTGGAGCGCCGCCAGGCCGCCGCCGTGCTCGAATACTTCGAGGACAAGCTGCGCGAAGACGTGGTGCTGCGCATTGCCACCTTCAGCGGCGTTCAGCCTGCGGCCCTGCAGGAACTCACCGAGGTGCTGAGCAGCATGCTCGACGGCCAGAATCTGAAGCGCGCCAAGATGGGCGGCGCGCGCACCGCCGCCGAGATACTCAACCTGATGAACTCCGGCGCCGAGGAGACCGTCATCGAGCGGGTGCGCGCCCACAGCGAGGACCTGGCGCAGAAAATCATCGACGAGATGTTCCTGTTCGAGAACCTGCTCGACCTGGACGACCGCGCGATACAGCTGCTGTTGAGAGAGATCAACACCAAGTCCCTGGTGGTGGCCCTCAAGGGCAGCGACGAAAAGCTGGTGGAATATTTCCTGCGCAATATGTCCAGCCGCGCCGGCACCCTGCTGCGCGAAGACATAGAGGCAAGCGGCCCCATGCGCAAATCCCAGGTGGAGCGCGAGCAGAAGGCGATTCTGCAAGTGGTGCGCCGCCTTGCGGACAGCGGCGAGATAGTGCTGAGCGGCGGGGACGAGGTCTATGTCTGAAGCCTTTCCCTGGCGCACCTGGCGCATGGGCGAACTGGGCGAACTGGGCGAACTGCGCGAACTGGGCGGAAATGGCGACCGGCGCCGGGCCGCCGAGCGCCAGGCGGAATTGCGCGCACAGCTGGAAGAGGCCCACAAACAGGCCCGCCGCGAAGGCTGGCAAAGCGGCTTCGAGGCCGGCCGCGAAGAGGGACTGGCCCAGGGCCTGGAGGAAGGCCGCCGCGCCGGCGCGGAAGAGACCGACCGCCTGCGCCGGGAACTACTGCAGCCCCTGGGGGGGCTGGCGCAGGAATTCAGCGATGCCCTGGCCCGCCTCGACGAAGAGATGGTCACAGACATTGCGGAACTCGCCCTGGCCGTAGGCCGCCAGCTGGCCAGTGACGCCCTGGAGGCGCGCCCGCAACAGGTGGCGGAACTGGTGCGCACCCTGCTGGGCGAGGAGCCGATGTTCAACGGCGGCTCTCGCCTGTGGCTGCATCCGGATGACCTGCCCCTGGTGGAGACGGAACTGGAGCGCGAACTCACCGCCAGCGGCTGGCAGGTCAGACCCGACCCGCGCCTCATCCGCGGCGGCTGCCGGGTCACAGGCCCCTCCGGGGAGCTGGACGCCAGCCTGGAGACCCGCTGGCAGCAGTTGCAAGAGCGGGTGCGCCGCCAGGTCCGCGGCGCGACCGGCGGCGGGGAGGATCAACCGTGACTGTGACCGAAGCCGCCGCCAATCCCCATCGTGAACATTGGCGCCGCGCCCTGCGCAACACTGCCACCCAGGTGGAATCGCTTTCCGCTTACCGCGCCAGCGGCCGGGTGGTGCGCGCCACAGGACTGGTGTTGGAGGCAGTGGGACTGCAGGTACCCCTTGGCAGCGGCTGCTGCATAGAGCTCTACCCCCAGGGCGGCGGCGATAAACCCGCCTTCGCCGAGGCGGAAGTGGTGGGCTTTTCCGGCGACCGGCTGTACCTGATGCCCCTGGAAGCATTAGTCGGCCTGGCGCCCGGCGCCCGGGTCTTCCCCCTGGGCGGCGCCGGCGCGCGCCGCTTCCCCCTGGGAGAGGCCCTGCTCGGCCGTGTGGTGGACGGCAGCGGCCGCCCCCTGGACGGCGGCGCCCCGCTCCCGGAGAGCGACTGCGGCACCCTCGCCGCAGCGCCGCTGAACCCCCTCGCGCGCCCCCCCATCCGCGCCCAGATAGACGTGGGCATACGCGCCATCAACAGCCTGCTCAGCGTCGGCCGCGGCCAGCGCCTGGGACTCTTCGCCGGTTCGGGTGTGGGCAAATCGGTGCTGCTGGGCATGATGGCCCGCTACACCAGCGCCGACGTCATAGTGGTGGGCCTGATCGGCGAGCGGGGCCGCGAAGTAAAGGACTTTATCGACAATATCCTCGGCGAGGCGGGGCTGCGCCGCTCAGTGGTTGTAGCCGCGCCGGCGGACACCTCGCCGCTGCAGCGGCTGCAGGGCGCCGCATACGCCACCCGGGTGGCGGAGCACTTCCGCGACCGGGGCAAGAGTGTGCTGCTGATCATGGACTCGCTGACCCGCTACGCGATGGCCCAGCGGGAGATCGCCCTGGCCATCGGCGAGCCGCCGGCCACCAAAGGCTATCCGCCATCGGTATTCGCCAGGCTGCCGGGCCTCGTCGAGCGGGCCGGCAACGGCGACAACGGCGGTTCCATCACCGCCTTTTACACCGTCCTCACCGAGGGCGATGACCAGCAGGATCCCATCGCCGATTCCGCCCGCGCCATCCTCGACGGTCACATCGTACTGTCGCGGGCCCTGGCCGAGGCCGGTCACTACCCGGCGATCGACATCGAGGCTTCCATCAGCCGCGCCATGACCGCAATTACCGACGGCGGGCAGCAGCGCAGCGCACAGCGCTTCAAACATTTTTTTTCCCGCTACCAGCGCAACCGCGATCTGATCAGCGTCGGTGCCTACAGTCCCGGCCAGGACCCGCAGCTGGACCAGGCAGTGCACCTCTACCCGCGGATGGAGACCTTCCTGCAGCAGGGCATCGGCGAGCGCGCCGGCATCGAGGACTCGCAGCGGGCCATGGCGGACCTGCTCGCCAGTCACCAAGAAAAGCTGGAATAGGAGTTGAGCCGTGAGTACATCCGGTCCGCTGGACATACTGATCGACCAGAGTCGCAGGGCCCGCGACAGCGCCGGGCGCCTGCTCGCCGAGGATCAGCGAGGCAGCGAAACGTCCGCCGCCCAACTGGAGACGCTGCAGCGCTACCGACGGGAATACTGCCAGCGGCTGCAGGATGCCATGGGCCGCGGCATCAGCGCCGCCGCCATGGATGACTACAACCGCTTTATTCGCTCCCTGGACGGTGCCATTGCCCGCGCCCGCGAAGCCCTGGCGCAGCAGCAGGAGAGGCTCGCTGCCAGTCGCGATCAGTGGCAACAGCGGCAGCGCCAGCTGTCGTCCTACAACACCCTGGCCGCACGTCGTGCCGAGCGCGAACGCGACCGGGAGCAGAAGCGCGAGCGCGTGCAGGCCGACGAAATGACCCAGAATATCCTCGCGCGGCGCCCGCGCGCGGAAGGCCCCAACCTCGTATAGGAGAAAGATGATGGATATCACCGCTCTGCTCGCCGGGCTGCCGCCCGGGACCGGCAATGGAGCTCGTGGCATAGGGGCCGCCTCGGCCGCCGAGGGCAAGTCCTTTGCCCTGGCGCTACAGGCCGCCGATGGCAAGAGCAAGGCGGCGACTACAGATCTGCTCGCCGAAATCCTTCCAGCCACGACAGGCGAAAAGTCTGCAGCGCCGGATAGTGCCCCCGACGAAATCGCCTCTGAAGACGGCGCAAGCGAGGGCGGGGCCGCGGAAGTGAATATTGCCTTTGCGCTCTCTCTCTCCGCCGCGCCCTCCCCGCAGAATTCGTTCGCGCCGGTGCCCGGCGAGGGCGCAGACGCTGCCTCATCGCGGGTACCTCTGCCCGCGGCAGTGCCTGTGGCGCGCAGCGAGCCCGAACTCAGCCTGCAGCGGGACCCAGCGGAGGCTGCGGCTCCCCGGATCCCAACGGCGCAGGCCGGCGCGGCCGCAGCCCAGGCAGCAATCCCTGTCACCTCCTCGTCCGGCGCCGAAAACCTGCTGCCGGAGCTGGCCCGCACCGAAGGTGCCGCTGTTCCGGTCAGCCCAGCGGCGGAGGCTGCATCGCCAGGTACGGCGTCCGCGACGGCGGCCGCGCCTGTTTCAACCCCGGGCTCCCTGCCCAGCCCCGCTGCGCCCCCGGCGCCTGCGGTATCCCCGAGCCTGCAAGCTCCGCTGGCCAGCCAGCCCTGGGGGCTGGAACTGGGTCAGCAGCTGGTAGGGCTGGCACAGCGCGGCGACGATCATGTGGAGCTGCAGCTGAACCCCCGCGAGCTGGGCCCGCTGTCAGTGAGCCTGACGGTGGACGACCAGGGGGCGCGAGCGCAGTTCTTCTCCACCCAGGCAGCGGTGCGCGGCGCCGTGGAACAGGCCATACCCCAGCTGCGCGACGCCCTGGCCCAGCAGGGCATTGCCCTGGGCGAGGCCACAGTGGGTGATCAACAGCAGCAGCAGCGGGCGCCGACTGCCCGGGACTTCGCCGGCGGCAACCCGCCTGCCGACGGCGAGTCGGCGCCGGACACAGCCACCACCGCCCGGATGACCGCAGCTTCCGCGGATCGTATTGGCGGCGTGGATCTATACGCTTAGGCACCGGCCTGACTGCGGGCGGCGCCGCCGCCCGGACAACCGAACACTTTCTTGCTGTGCGGTATTTTCCGCCGCCCGGGGTAAAGGCGTTCCGCCGGGTGCCGATAACAGCTGGAGCCGGCAACGGCCATTTTCAGCTGATTAGAAGGCACCAGCAAATGACCCCGAAAAACGCTATCAAACGCTTCAAATTTCATCTGCAAACCAAGGTGCTACTGCTGGCCCTGGTCCCGCTGTTTCTTGTCACCGCGACCCTGACAACCCTGACCGCCGTGACGCGCACCCAGGAAATGCAGCAGTCCCTGGACGCACAGCGCCAGCTGCTGATCGAAAACAGGTTAAAAGGCCTCGAGAACCTGATTACCGCCGCGGCCACGGCCATCAACGACATGATCGCCAAAAAGAAGCTCAGCGCGGGGGAAGCCCAGCGGCGGGCGCAGGAGATGCTGCGCGCCATGCGCTTCGAGGGCGACAACTACATCTTCGTTTACGACTTCGACCATATAGGCGTGGTCACACCGAACAACCCCGCCTCGGAGGGCGAGGACGCCAGCGATTTGCAGAGCGCCGACGGCGTCCACGTGATCAGGGAAGTCGTCAAGGTGGCCCAGCGGGGCGGCGGCCAGTTCCAGTACCGCTGGAGTAACCTGAACACCGGTGAAGTCGAGCAGAAATACTCCTTTGTCGCCGCCATCCCGGAGTGGCGCTGGGCCGTCGGCGCCGGCGTCTATATGACCGCAATCAACAATGCGATGACGGCCGTCGAGGAAACGGCGCAACGCGACCTGCGCGATGCGATCATCGCCGCCGTGGCCACCGGCACCCTCAGCTTCGCACTAGTGGCCTGCATCGCTGTGTGGCTGGTGCGCCGCACTGTGCGCCCCATCCGCGATACCGCCCGCGCCATGGAGGATATCGCCAAGGGCGAGGGCGACCTCACCCGCCGCCTGGAAATAGTGAGCGGCGATGAAGTGGGCGAACTGGCCACCCAATTCAACGCCTTTGTCACGCGCATGCAGGAAACCATGCGACAGGTCCGCGCCAGCACCCGCTCGGTGCATATGGCCGCCAGCAATATAGCCCGGGGCAGCGAGGAGCTGGCCACCCGCACCGAGCAGGCCGCCGCCAGCCTGCAGGAGACCTCCGCCTCGATGGAGGAGATCACTGCCACCGTCAACAACACCAGTGATGCGGCCCAGCAGGCCACCGAACTCGCCGGCAACACCGCCAGCGTGGCCCGCAGCGGCGAGCAGGCCATGAGCCAGGTGGAACGCACCATGGCGGACATCAGCAGTTCGTCGGGCAAGATCGGCGAGATCATCGGCCTTATCGACGGCATCGCCTTCCAGACCAATATACTGGCCCTCAACGCCTCGGTGGAGGCCGCTCGCGCCGGTGATCACGGCCGCGGCTTTGCGGTGGTGGCCCAGGAGGTCCGCACCCTTGCGAGCCGCTCCGCGGACGCTGCCCGCGATATCCGCAAGTTGATTGACACCTCGGTAAAACACACCCAGCAGGGCAGCGAGATGGTGCGCCAGGCGGGCAGCACCATGCAGGAGATAGTCACCAGCGTCACCCGGGTTGCCGACGTCATCGAGGAAATCAGCAGCGGTGCCCGGGAACAGAGCGGCGGCATAGGCCAGATCAATACCGCCGTAACCGAGCTGGACTCCGTTACCCAGCAAAACGCCACCATGGTACAGCAGACCTCCACCGCCGCCGGCCAGATGCGCGTCCACGCGGACAGACTCAAACAGCTGGTCAGCTCGTTTATCCTCGGCGACGACGAGGAGGTGGAGAAAAATGTCACCCAGCTGGAAACGCACAGCAACAGCAAGCAGTCCGCATCACCCGCACCGGCAAAAGTCCGCGAAGTAGAAGTGCAGGAGTGGGCGGCTTTTTAAGATCTCGACCCTGCCCTGCGTTTTTTAAGGCAGTAACTGGCCAGGTAGCAGGGACTTCGCATTGGCTTTAGGGTCTTTTAAAACCGTTTGCCGCAAACGGTTTTTGGGGCAGGGGCTGCCGCGATGCGAGGTCCTGCCCGCCGACACCGTCTCCGAAGCACCCGACACCTAAACGCCGAGATAAGCCCAATACGGCGCCCTTTTCTTCGAATTCCCCCGCCGGCACCGCCGGCATACTCCCTCGCCATCCATTAATGAAATTCCGGTAAAAGGCGCAAGTGAATGGCAGAGACATCTAGCAAACCGCGCAGCCTGGTGTGGCTGGCGGCAGTGGCGGTCGCCCTGATCGCCGCCCTGGTGGCGATGAATATGTATCTGCTGCTCAGGGGAATCGACGGCCGGCGCGACACCGCGGCCGAAGCGCAGCTGCGGGAGCCAGAGCGGCCCGCCAACCCTATCTTCGTCAAGATAGATCCTTTCACCGTCAACCTGCAGGGCGACCTCTACGGCCGCCTGTTGTACGTGGGCCTGTCGCTGCAAGTGGGCGATGAGGAAACCCAGGAATTTCTCCTCAAACACATGCCCCAGGTGCGCAGCCGTCTGCTGATACTGCACTCGGCCCAGAGCCCCGAAAAACTGACCACCTCCGAGGGCAAGCGCGAGCTGGCCTCCGGCATTCTCGCCGCGCTGGCGGAACCCATGGCCAAACCGCAGCCAGAGCTGCGGATAGACGACGTTCTCTTTACCGAGTTCATCGTGCAATAAAGGAAGGCGAACCATGGCCCAGGACGACCAGCTCTCCCAGGAAGAAATCGACGCCTTGCTGCACGGTCCCGGCGACGGCGCCGACACCGGCGCCGCCAATTCGCCTCCGCAGTTGCGGCTCTACAACCCCGCCACCCAACAGCGGGTGATCCGCGAGCGGCTGCACAGCATGGACATCATCAACGAACGGTTCGCGCGGCATTTTCGCGTCAGCCTGTTCAACCTGATCCGCCGCAGCGCCGATATCACTGTGGAGTCGGTGCGCTACCAGAGTTTCAAGGATTTCGCCCGCAACCTGCCGGTACCCACCAACCTGAACCTGATCTCCATGAGGCCCCTGCGCGGCACCGGCCTTATGGTGTTCCCGCCGAGCGTGGTGTTCATGGTGGTGGACAGCCTGTTCGGCGGCGACGGACGTTTTGTTACCCGCTCGGAGGGACGCGAGTTCACCAATACCGAGCAGCGGGTCATCCAGCGCATATTGCGCCTGGCCATTAGCGCCTACCAGGACTCCTGGCAGTCGGTGTACAAGCTGGACATCAGCTACCTGCGCTCCGAGCTGCAGGCGCGCTTCGCCAATATCACCAATTCGCCCAACGAGATCATCGTCAACACCACCTTCTACCTGGAAGTGGGCAACCTGTCTGATCACTTCCAGATCTGCATGCCCTACTCGATGATTGAGCCGCTGCGCGACCTGCTCACCAACCCGGTGGCGGACGGCCGCAACGCCGGCGACAACACCTGGAACCGGCGCATGGCCGGCGAGATTCGCCAGTCCGAGGTGGAGCTGGTGGCAGAGTTCGCCAGCCTGCCAAGTCGCATCGGCGCGGTGATGGACTTAAAACGCGGCGACGTCCTGCCTCTGGACCTGCCCGGCACGGTCACCGCGCGGGTGGACGGCGTGCCAGTGCTGGAATGCGAGTTCGGCAGCCGCAACGGCCAGCGCGCCCTGCGCGTGTCTAGGATGATAGAGCGCAGCAGCGGGCGCACGGTGCTCGGCGCAGGCAATTTTATCGAGGGGGCAATGCCCAAGAGTGAGGAGAGCGAGCAGTGAGCGACGCCGAAAATACCGAAGAGAACAACGATGGCGAAAGCTGGGCGGCGGCCATGGCCGAACAGCTGAGCGACGCCGACCCCTGGGCAGAGGCCCTGGCGGAGCAGGAGTCCGCCCAAGGTGCGGAGACCGCCAACGCGGGCGCCCGCAGCGCCGGCGAGCAGGTCTTCAAGCCGCTGGAACAGGGCGGCAGCAACGCCGCCGCCCGCGACTTGGAAATGGTGATGGACATACCGGTAAAACTCAGCGTGGAGCTGGGGCGCACGCGCATCACCATCAAGCAGCTGCTGGAGCTGGCCCAGGGCTCGGTGATCGAGCTGGACGGCCTGGCCGGCGAGCCGATGGACATACTGATTAACGGCTACCTGATCGCCCAGGGCGAAGTGGTAGTGGTGGACGACAAATACGGTATCCGCATTACCGAGATCGTCACTCCCCAGGAACGCGTGCAGAAGCTCAACCGATGAACCCGACGGGCGCCAACGCCACAGAGGCCCTTCCGGGCATGGCCATGCTGGGCAAGACGGCCCTGGTGCTGATGGCGCTGGTGGGGCTGATTCTGCTGTGTGGCTGGCTGCTCAGGCGCCTGGGTCCCGGCCAGGGCGCCGCCAGCCCCGTCCTGAAGGTGATCGCCAGTCGCGCCGTGGGCCCGCGGGAGCGGGTGGTGGTGTTGGAAATCGAAGGTACCTGGCTGCTGCTCGGTGTCGGCGGCGGCAGGGTCAGCAAGCTGCACCTGCTGCCGGCGCCACCGGCCTCCGCAGGGACAACCGCGGAAAACGGCGAGGACAGCTTCGCCGGCCGTTTCGCCCGCGCCCTGGGGCAGAACCTCAGCGGCCGGGGGGACAGTCTTTGAAGCCGTTGCTGAAACTATCTCGCCCGGCGGCGCTATTTGCTCTGACCACAGTGGGCCTTCTGCTCGCCGACGGCGCCTGGGCCCAGACGGGCCTGCCCGGCATTGTCAGCCAGCCCACCGCGGACGGCGGCCAGCAGTGGTCCATCAAGCTGCAGACGTTACTGCTGCTCACCAGCCTGGCCTTTATTCCGGCGGTGCTGCTCATGATGACCTGCTTCACCCGCATCATCATCGTGCTGAGCCTGCTGCGCACCGCCATGGGCACCCAGGCCACGCCACCCAACCAGGTGCTGCTGGGCCTGACCCTGTTTTTGACCTTCTTTGTGATGTCGCCGGTGCTGGAGGAAATCTATGAGGGCGCCTGGCAGCCGCTGGCGGCGGCGGAGATCAGCTTCGAACAGGCGCTGGAGCGCGGCAGCCAGCCGCTGCGGCAGTTCATGCTGGCACAGACCCGCGAGCCGGACATAGCCCTGTTCGCGCGCCTGGCGGGGGTGGGTCCGATGCAAGGCCCGGAGGATACGCCCCTGCGGGTGCTGCTGCCGGCCTTCGTCACCAGCGAGCTGAAGACCGCCTTCCAGATCGGCTTCACGATATTCATTCCCTTTCTGATCATCGACCTGGTGGTGGCCAGTGTGCTGATGGCGCTGGGCATGATGATGGTGCCGCCGGCCACCATCTCACTGCCCTTCAAGCTGATGTTGTTCGTGCTGGTGGACGGCTGGCAGCTGATCGTCGGGTCACTGGCGCAGAGCTTTTTCACATGAGTCCGGAAACCGTGATGAACATCGCCTACAGGGCTATGATGGTGGCTCTCTTCATGGGCGCGCCCATGCTGGTCACCGCCCTGCTGGTGGGCCTGCTGGTGAGCCTCTTCCAAGCGGCCACCCAGATCAACGAGATGACCCTGTCGTTTATCCCCAAGATATTGGCAGTGTTCGCGGTACTGGTGATCGCCGGCCCCTGGCTGCTGGCGCTGATCACCGACTATACCCGCGCCCTGTTCCTGAACATCCCCTTCCTGGTCTCCTGAATGGTCGAAGTCAGCTACGCCCAGCTGCACGCCTGGCTGCTGGCGTTCCTATGGCCCTTTATGCGCCTCTCGGCCTTTTTTTTGGCAGCGCCGCTGCTCGGTCACTCCGCGGTGCCAGCGCGGGTCAAGATAGGGCTGGCGGCGCTGCTCAGCGTCGCGGTGGCGCCGGGCCTGCCGCCGCTGCCACAGGCACCGGTGTGGTCCTGGGCGGGGCTCGGCATCATCGTGGAGCAGACCCTGATAGGCACGGCCATGGGCCTGGCGCTGCGGTTGATGGTCAGCGCGGTACAGGCGGCGGGGGAATATATCGGTCTGCAAATGGGCCTGGCCTTCGCCACCTTCGTGAGCCCGGACGGCGCCAACACGGTGGTGCTGTCGCGCATATTCAATATGATCACCCTGATGATGTTCCTGGCGGTGAACGGCCACCTG
Source organism: Microbulbifer magnicolonia (assembly GCF_035117725.1). Classification (NCBI taxonomy): domain Bacteria; kingdom Pseudomonadati; phylum Pseudomonadota; class Gammaproteobacteria; order Cellvibrionales; family Microbulbiferaceae; genus Microbulbifer; species Microbulbifer magnicolonia. The sequence goes on from NZ_JAYEFD010000003.1 coordinate 33,504, forward strand.
ATCGTCATCGACACCCTGGCCGCCAGCTTCCGCACCCTGCCCATCGGCTACTCCGGCCTCAATCCCGCCGGCCTGGAGCTGCTGGTGCGCTACGGCGGTACCATTTTCGCTGCCGGCCTGCTGCTGGCCCTGCCGGTGGTGGCGGCGCTGCTGATCGTCAACCTGTCGCTGGGTATCCTCAACCGCTCGGCGCCGCAGCTGACCGTCTTCTCGGTGGGTTTTCCCACCTCCCTGACCCTGGGGCTGTTTCTGCTGACAGTGCTGATGACCGACCTCGGCCGTTTCCTGCAACAGCTGTTCGGCAGCGGTCTGCTATTCCTGCAGCAGCTGGTGGAGGCGCTGGCACCGCTGTAATTGAGGTGATGGGGAATATCGCAGGCTCCTCTCTTTCGTCATTCCGGCGCAAGCCGGACAGCGAAGGAAGGGAAGCCGAAGCCAGCACGCGCAAAGCGCTTGGCCCGGAAGGCGGGGTGCAGGAGCACCCCTGATCCAAGAGCTACTGGACTGGATACCGGCCTGCGCCGGTATGACGAGTCGTTAAGTGCCCGATTCGAATCAGAGTACTTTCGAATCAGAGTACTTACTGGCACTCCGCAGGTGAGGTTGTGCAGCGAATGGGTCAGAGGCGGTCGAACAGGGTCATGCCTTTGATATCGACAAAGGCCTTCTGCGCCGCCTTAAGGCCCACCTGCCGCAGGCTGTACTCGGCGATGGCCTCCACATAATCCAGGTCCACCAGGTCCGACAGCGTCTGCTTGTAGTTGAGCGTCTGGTTGCCGGCCACCGAGTCCACCACGTCCAGCTCGTTCAGTCGCGCCCCGACGGAGGCGCGGGTGGTCAACACATTGTCGAGGCTGTTGTCGAACTCGCGCATGGCGGTGCTCAGCGTATTTTTGCGCGCGGCCTTCTCGGTGTCGGTGCCGGCGGGCTGCTCCAGTACCGCCAGGGCCTTCTCGAAAGTCCTGAACAGGTCGGTGTTCATATTCTGTGCCCTGTCCATGGCAATGCGGTCGCCGTCGGCGGGGCTGCCCTCCAGCGTCAGGGACAGGCCGCCGAAGTGGATCGCCCGGCCCTCTTCGTAGGGCTGCGCCGGGCCGCCGTTGACGGAATAGGTGGCGACGCCGCCAGCTACCGAGAAGGTGATTCCGAAGGCGCCGCCGTAACCGGGGTCGCTCTCGTCCACCACCTGCGGCCCCTTGAAGGTGACGCTGCCGCCATTGGCGGCATCCGCCTCGGCGACATAGCCGGCGCCGGCGGTTACGCTCTGGAACACCGCGATGCCGTTGTCCGCCACCGGCATCAGGCGGGAGGCGTCGATGCGCACTGCACGGCTGTTGTTGTCGCCGACATAACTGACGCTGCCATCGGCGGCGCGCACGAAGGGTTCGCTGCCATCCCGGTAACCGCCGAACAGGTAGCTGCCGTTGCCGTCGGTGGCGTTGGCCTGGCCTATGACCGTCTCGTAGATGCCGCGCAGTTCGCTGGCTAAAGAGGTGCGGTCGGCATCGCTCAGGGTATCGCTGGCGGCCTGGACCATCAGGGTCTTGGCGCTGGCAATGGCGTCGCTCACGCCATTGAGTATGCTCTCTTCCTGGGACAAGGCGTTGCGGCCGCCGACGCGGGCGTCGGCATACTGCCCGATAACCGCCAGTGCCTGGGACACCTGCACCGCCCGGGACGCGGCCTGGGGGTCGTCGGAGGGATTGACCACCCGGCGGCCGGAGGCGATCTGCTGGCCCACCTTGAGGAAGTCCCGCTCCTGGCGGTTCATGGAGCCCATGCTCTGTTCGTAGATGCTGACCGTGCTGATACGCATTGCAATTTTCTCCTCAACGCAGACCCAGTATCGCGTCCATCACGGTCGAAGCCGTCTGGATCACTTTGGCGTTTGCCTGGTAGTACTGTTGGAAGCGGATCAGGTTACCGGCCTCCTCGTCCAGGTTGACGCCGGACTCCGACTGTTGCAGCGCGCGCAGCTGTTCGCTGAGCCCCTGCTGGGCATCCAGGTTCACCTGGACAATATTCGTGCGGCTGCCCACGTCACTGACGATGGACGCGTAGGCGCCGGCGAGGGTGGCGCTGCCGCCAACCAGCTTGGCGTCCTGCAGCTTCTGTAGTGCCAGGGCATTCTCGTTGTCACCGCTGCCACCACCGGCACCGGCGGCGATTTCCGCACCGTCGCGAATCAGGTTTTCCACGCCGCCAGCGACGTCGCGGGTGGGCTGCAGTTGGAAGCGATCGCCGTCCACCAGGCCGGCAGCGCCGCCGATGGTGACCAGCACGCCGCCGAAGCTCAGCTGGTCGTTGCCGTCCAAGGTAACGGTAAAGGTCTCGCCGCTGTCCAGGCGGGTGATCTCGAATTCACCGGTCGCGGCGTCGGTTACCTTCAGCTCGAAGTCGCTGGCGGTAAGCTGGTCAATATCGTCGAAGGCCGCACTGATGGTGGCATTACCGGCGTTGCCGGCGTTGCTGAAGGCGCGCGGCTGGCCCATGGCGAAGAGGTCGCCGCCCGGGTTGCCGTTCAGGTCCACGCCGGCGCGGTGCTGCTGATTCATGCCCATGACCAGCGACACGGCCAGCTGGCCGAGCTCGTTCTGCGTCTTGTCCAGGGTTTCGCGGCGGAAACTGAGCAGGCCGCCCAGGGCGCCGCCAGAAATGGTGTCTTCGTCCAGCTCCACCAGGTTGCCGGCGGAATCCCGGTAGCCCACCAGGGTGCGGCTCGGATCTGCGGAGGAATCCATCGCCTCCAGACCGAAGCTGCGGGAGCCGGCAACGATCGGCTGGCCGTTGCCGATCGACAGGTTGTAGGTGCCGCTCTCCTGCACTGTCAGTTGCACGTCGATGCGCTCGCTGAGATCCGCCACCATCTGGTCGCGCTGATTCAGCAGACTGTTCGGCGCCTCGCCGTGCTTGGCCTTGGCCAGCGCAATCTCGCGATTGAGGCGCGCAATCTGCTCGGCGGTGTTGTTGATCTGGGTGATCTCGCCGGTGATCTGGCCGTCGACTCCCTTCCGCATGTCCTGCAGATAGTCGTTGAAGGAACGGATCTGGGCACTCAGTGTATCCGCCGCGCCAATCACCCCCTGGCGCGCAGCCGGGTCGGAGGGGGCGTCCACCAAGTCCCCGATGGCGGAGAAGAAACCCTGCATCAGCGGCGCCAGTCCCGCCTCGCGGTCGGCGAGCAGGTTATCGATCTGCGAGACCCGCACCTGGTAGCTGGCGAGGGCGCTGGTCTTGCTGTTGGCGGCATTGAGCTGGTCGGCCACGAAGTGGTCAAACTGGCGCTGTATATCGTTCACCTGTACGCCCCGGCCGGCGTTGCGCTCGCCGAGCAGCACGAGTTCCCGGTTGTACCCCGGGGTATAGACGTTGCTGATGTTGTTGCTGGTCGTGTTGAGCGCGTTCTGCGCGGCATTGAGGCCGCTGAGGCCGATCGAAAAAATACTCATGCTTGCCTTTCCGTAAGCCAATGCCCGTACTATCGGCCGGGAGAGAGCCTTACTTGAGCCCCGGCCGGACTTTTTAATCAGTCACCCGTGTCGTGACCTGCAGCGCGTGGCGCTCGGGCAGGTCCCGCCGCCGATAGCTGGCTGACCAGCTGCTCCGCCAGGCCCAGCCCCCGCCCGGACATGTGCTGGGACAGCTGCTGGTCGTGCAGGGATTCGTAAAAGCGTATATCGGAATTGTCGAGGAGACCGGCGCGGGGCGTGGCCTCGCGCATGCTCTTCATCAGCTGTTGCAGGAACAGCGCCTCGAACTGCTCTGCGGCGGCGCGCAGGTTTTTCTGCGGGTCCGCGGCGGCCCCATTCTTGAGCCGCTCCAGGCCCTGCATATCCAGGGCGAAATTTCCGCTCATGGTCGTCCTGTCCATCACAGTATCTCCAGTTCCGCACGCAGTGAGCCAGCCGCCTTGAGAGCCTCGAGGATGGACATCAGGTCCTGGGGCGTGGCGCCGAGGGCGTTGAGGGCGTCCACCACTTCCATCAGATCGGCCCCCTCTACGAATTGCAGCGCGCCCATCTGCTGGCGCACGGTAATATCGCTGTCCGGCACCACCACCGTCCGCCCGTCGCCGAAGGGCGCCGGCTGGCTGACGCCGAATTGGGTGTCTATCACCACTGACAGGTTGCCATGCGCCACGGCAGCGGGGCCGAGGGTGACGCGGCCGTTCAACACCACCGAACCGCTGCGGGCGTTGAGCACCACCCGCGCCGGGGGCTCCACCGGGGTCACCCGGACGCTCTCCACCCGGGCCATAAAGTCGACTCGATCGTTGTGACCCGCGGGGCCGTGCAGGCGAATGACACCGGCGTCCAGGGCCTCGGCCACCGGGAGGCCGAACTCAGCGTTGATGGCGAGCACCACGCGCCGCGCGGTGCCAAAGTCCGCCTCGCGCAGATGCAGTTCCAGCGACCCACCGCCGGCGCCCAACTCCAGGGGAACCTGCCGCTCCACCAGGGCGCCGCCGGGGATGCGGCCGCCGGCCTGCTGGTTGATCTGCACACTGGAGCCGCCGGCCTCGGCGCCGGCGCCGCCCACCAGCAGGTTACCTTGGCCGACGGCGTAAGTGAGGCCGTCCATGCCCTTCAACGGCGTCATCAGCAGGGTGCCGCCGCGCAGGCTGCGGGCGTTGCCGATGGAGGACACCACCACGTCGATACGCTGGCCTGGCCGCGCGAAGGGCGGCAGCTCGGCGGTTACCATCACCCCGGCGACATTGCGCAGCTGCATGTTGGTGCCCTGGGGAATGGTGATCCCCAGTTGCGAGAACATGTTCGTGAGACTCTGCGTGGTGAATGGGGTCTGCATCGTCTGGTCGCCGCTGCCGTCCAGGCCCACGACCAGTCCGTAGCCCACCAGCAGGTTGTCGCGCACGCCGGCGAAGTCCGCCAACTCGCGCAGCGGCTCGGCGCGCGCAGTGGCGCCGAGCAGAGCCAGCAGCAACAGTGTCCAGTAGGGAATAGGAATTCTCATCTTCGATGACCGTCGGAAGGGGGCTCAGAAAGGGGAAAGGTTCAGGAACAGGCGCTGCAGCCAGCCCATATGCTGGGCCTCATCGATATAGCCGTCGCCGACGTACTCGATCCGCGCCTCGGCCACCTGGGTGGAGCGCACCGTGTTGGCGCCGGAGATCTCGCGCGGATCGATGATGCCGGAGAAGCGGATGTACTCTGTCCCCTGATTGATCAGTATCTGCTTCTCGCCGCGCACCCTCAGATTGCTGTTGGGCAGCACCTCCAACACCGTCACTGTCATGGTGCCGGTAAAGGTGTTCCTCGCGCTGGCGCCGCCACCCCCCTCAAAGTCATTGCTGCCCTCTATGTCAAAGCCGTAGTCCATCAGGCTCTCGAGACCGTCCGGCACCACGGTGGCGGTCAGGGAGGCAGCGCCGCTGCGGTTGGCATTGCTGTCCGAACGCTTGGAAGCGCTTACCTGCTCGTTGAACACAATCGTCAGCAGATCGCCGGCCATGCGCGGGCGGCGGTCCTCGAACAGCGGCCGGTAGCCGCGTTCTGGCTGGTAGATGGCGCCGTCGGCCCGCGCCGGTGGCGGCAGGGGTATGGATACCCATTCCTCCTGACTCACCACCGAGGAGCGCGGCAACTGTGCACAGCCGGCCACCAGCAGGAGCAGGGCCACTGCCAGGGGTTTTCCCAATGCGAAAAACATGACCCCGGCCCGATTACAGCTGTGCCAGGCGCGAAAGCATCTCGTCAGATGCCTGCACCGCCTTGCTGTTGATCTCGTAGGCACGCTGGGTCTGGATCATGCTGACCATCTCCTCCACCACGTTGACGTTGGAGGTCTCCACATAAGACTGATAGAGGCTACCGGCGCCGTTCATACCCGGCATGCTCTCGATGCGCATGCCGGACGCGGCGGTCTCCAGGTAGAGGTTCTCGCCGATGCTCTGCAGGCCCGCCGGGTTGACGAAGGTGGACAGGGTGATCTGGCCCACCTCCACGCTCTGGCTGGAGCCGGGCTCGGTGACCGACACCAGGCCGTCCTTGCCGATGGTCACCGACAGGGCATTTTCCGGAATGATCACCGCCGGCTCCAGGGGGTAGCCGCTGGAGGTCACCATCTGGCCGTTCTGATCCGGTTGGAAGCTGCCGTCGCGGGTGTAGGCAGCACTGCCGTCCGGCAGGCGCACCTGGAAGAAGCCCTTGCCGTTGATGGCCAGATCGCGGGAGTTGCCGGTTTTCTCCAGGCCGCCGTTGGTGTGCAGCCGCTCGGTGGCCACCGGGCGCACGCCACTGCCCACCTGCATGCCCGAGGGCAGGGTATTCTGCATATCGTTCTGCGCGCCCGGCTGGCGCAAGTTCTGGTACAGCAAATCCTCGAACACGGCGCGGGATTTCTTGAAGCCGTTGGTGCTGACGTTGGCCAGGTTGTTGGCGATCACGTCCATCTTCACCTGCTGTGACTCGAGGCCCGTCTTGGCCGTCCACAGTGATTTGATCATTGTTTTTCCCCTTGGGGCCAATCGGCCCTGAGTTGTGCGGACACAGTTTTGCAGCTGCCGCGCTGCGAGACCGATGGAAGCCCTAATCTGTCGACAAAAGATTGTCCGCCCTGCGGGCGTTTTCGTCGGCGCTCTCGATCACCTTGATCTGCATCTCGTAGCGCCGCGCGTTGTCAATCATCGCCACCATGGATTCCACGGTGTTGACGTTGCTGCCCTCCAGGGCGCCACTGATCAGGCGTGCGTTTTCGGCCCGGGGCAGCGGGTTGATATTGCCCTCGACGTCCAGCGGCGCGCGGAAGAGGCCGTCCTCGCCGCGCTGCAGTCGGATCTCGCCCGGATCCACCAGTTTCAGGCGGCCCACCTGCACCAATGCCTCCGGGTCCTCGCCCGCGCCTATGGCGCCGAGGGTCCCGTCGGCGCCCATGGACAGGGACGCGCCCAGGGGCACCACAATGGGTCCGCCCTCGCCAATCACCGGGCGGCCGGCGCTTGTGAGCATGCCATTGGCGTCCACCTGCAGGTCGCCGCGACGGGTGTAGGCTTCGCTGCCGTCGGCCGCCTGCACTGCCAGCCAGGCATCGCCCTGCAGGGCCACGTCCAGGTCGCGCCCGGTGGCGTTCATTGGCCCGACGCTGAAATCCGCCCCCGGCGTCGAAGCCATCACCGAGGTGCGCGTGGGCAGCAGGCCGTCGCCCCGCACCGGCACCGCGCGCAGCGCCTGCAGCTGGGCACGGAAGCCGGCGGTAGAAGCATTGGCCAGATTGTTACTGACCACCGCCTGCTGCTCCATGCTCTGCCGGGCGCCGCTCATGGCGGTGTAGAGAATGCGATCCAAAGTTCAGCTCCCTTTCCTTTCAATGCCTATTCAAATCTTCAGTTCCAGCGGCAGGTCGGGGACGCGGACCTGCGGGCATCCACATTGCGAGGCCCCATCGCCGGTGACCCATTCAAAGCTCCCGCACGACGAGCCCTTCACCCCCAGTCCTTAGCGCAGGTTCACGGCACTCTGCAGCACCTCGTCCTGCACTTTGATGGTCTGGGTGTTGGCCTGGTAGTTGCGCTGGGCCACGATCAGGTCCACCAGTTCCCGGGTCAGGTCCACGTTGGACACCTCCACTGCACCCGACACCAGGGAACCGAACTGGCCGGTGCCCGCCAGGCCCAGCAGCGGCTGGCCGGAGCGGCCGGATTCCACCCAGACGTTGTCGCCCGCCGGAATCAGGCCCTCCGGATTGCGGAAGTTGGCCAGGGCCACCGTGCCCAGCACCTGGCTCTGCTCGTTGGCGTAGTTGCCGATAATGTTGCCTTGCTCATCGAAGCTGATGCCCACCAGGGCACCGGCGGCGTAGCCGTCCTGATTCAGGGAATCCAGCGCGAAGTCGTTACCGCGCTGGGTGCTGTCATCGAAGTCGACGGTGAAGTTCATCGGGGCGGCGCCGCCGCCCGGTACGAAGCTGTAGGTGGGGAAGGTGCTGGCCGCCCCGTCCAGGTTGCCGTTGGTATCGAAGACCAGCTGGCCCACGTTGACGGCGTCCTCAACCCCATCGACGGCCACACGCACCTCCCAGGTGTTGTCGGCGGTCTTGGTAAAGTAGGTGGTCATGGTGTGCTGCACGCCCAGGGAATCGTAGGCGGTACCTGTGTTGGCGTAGGAGTAGCTGTCGGCGTCGGCAGGGTCAAAGGGGGTCACCGCGCGGTCAATGGCGCCGACAGTCGCGTCCAGATTGAAGGTAGCCTCGACGGCAGTGGTGGCGTTGGCACCCATGGCGCCGGCGGGCACCTGCAGCACCTCAGGCTGGCCTCCGGTGCCGACGCCGGCAGGGAAGCCGGTCAGGCGCGCGCCCTGGGCATTCTGCAGAAAACCCTCCTTGGTCAGGGTCAGCTGGCCGTTGCGGGAATACATCACCTCGCCGCCCTGGCTGAAGCGGAAGAAACCGCTACCGTTGATACCCAGGTCCCGGCTGCGGCCGGTGGACTCCAGGGTGCCGTTGGAGAAGTCCTGCAGTACCCCCGCCACCCGGGTGCCCTGGCCGGCCAGGGCGCCGGTGTAGACGTCGGCGAACTGCACATCGGAACCCTTGAAGCCGACGGTCTGTGAGTTGGCGATATTGTTGCCTACCACATCCAGGTTAATCGCGGCGGCTTTGAGGCCGCTGAGTGCCTGTGAAAATCCCATTGCTCACTCCTTTAAATGCTTTTCAGAGAAAATGCTTGTCAGAGAATCTGGCGTATGTCGCTCAGGTCGACAGGTTCGGAAACACCGCCCAGGTCCAGCAGCGGCGCGCCCTGCTCGTTCAGGCTGACGCCCTTGACCAAGGCATAATTGAGCAGGACGCTGTCCTGCGGCTCGCCGTTTGCGAGCGCCTCCACGGAAACCGTGTAGGCGCCCTCCGGCGCGGTTGTGCCGTCATCCATGGTGCCGTCCCAGGTGAAGGGCTCAACGCCGGCGTCCAGCGCGAAAGGTTCAAAGCTGCGCACCACTTCGCCGCTGCCGTCGCGGATGGTGATGCGCACCTCGTCGGCCGCCTCCTGCAGTTCTATACCGAAGGGGGTTGTGACCCCCTCCTCCCCCACCAGGATCCTATCGCCGGGCACCAGAACCCCCTTGCCGATCAGGCCCGTGGCCTGCAGTAGCTGGCTGGCGTCCAGCTGGCCGGTGATGCCCTCCAGAGTGTCGTTCAGGCTCTGGATACCGCTGACGGTGTTGATCTGCGCCAGCTGGGAGGTCATCTCCGCGTTCTCCATCGGATTCATCGGATCCTGATTTCTGAGCTGGGCCACCAGCAGGGTCATAAAACTGTCCTGCAGGTCGAGGGCGCCGCTGCGGCCCGAAGCGCCGGCGGTGGCATTCACGGCGTCGCGCACCCCGCTGTCGATCACGTTGGCAGCAGCCATCAGCGTTCTCCCAGGGTCAGCGTCTTTATCATCAGCTGCTTGCCGGTGTTCATAACCTCCACATTGGCCTGGTAGGAACGGGACGCGGAGATCATGTTGACCATCTCGTCGACCGGCTCCACATTGGGCATCTGCACGTAGCCCTCGGCATCCGCCAGCGGGTGTTCCGGTCGGTACTCGCGGCGCAGCGGCGACGGATCCTCCACCACCCGGCTCACCGCCACGCCGCCGATACCGTCGCGCCCGAGGGCTTCGAATACCAGCTGTTTGGCCCGATAGGCCTGGCCGTCGGGGCCCGCCACGCTGTCAGCGTTGGCCAGGTTGCTGGCGGTCACGTTCATGCGCTGGGCCTGGGCGGTCATGGCCGAGCCTGAGATCTCAAAAATCGAAAACATGGACACGGGACTCTCCTGTTCTTTTTATTCCGCTTACTCCGGCTGCATCGCCGACTTGAGACCCTGGATGCGGCCGTTGAGAATGGTCAGCGCCGCTTGGTAGCGCACCGTATTGTCCGCAAAGCGACTGCGCTCCACGTCCATGTTCACGGTGTTGCCGTCCAGGCTCGGCTGGTCGGGCACCCGGTAGAGCAGGTCCAATGAACCTGCCCCTGAGCCGCCGGCGGCCAAATGCCGCGACGAGGTGGTGCTTAGCGCCAGCCCGCCCTCCGCACCGCCTTTTTTAACGGCGCGGGCCAGCTCGCGGGAAAAGTCGAAGTCGCGGGCCTTGTAATTGGGCGTGTCCGCGTTGGCGATATTGCCGGCCAGCACTTCTTGGCGTTCGTGGCGCAGGTTGAGCGCCTCCCGATCGAAGTTCAGGGTGGCGGCGAGTCGGTCGATCATGCCGGAATTCCCGTAGTCCTACTTGGTCAGGATGGAGGCTACAGCGGTCGGCGCGACGCCAAAGGGACAAACAGGTCCAGGTTTTGGCCCTAATTCCGCTCTTCGCCCCTCGGCACGCCACTTAGAATCCCCAGCAAAGGGCAGGGCCCGTTCACACTAGATTCGACAGCCGCGTTTTGGGACTCAACCCGAGGGGACGGAGCCATCGAATGTAGCGTGAACCGTCCCTAGCTGGATTTCCGGCAAACGGCGACCGTATCGATGAAGACACTCCGCAAGCCACTGGTGGCCCTGCTGCTGGCCGCACCCGCCCTCTCTGCCATCGCGGCAGCAGACCCGGCGGCCGAGGCCGTGCGCAAATTTCTCCACCAGCGCAGCCTGGGCCTGGGCGGCGAAGTACAGATTGAAGTGCACCCGACTGCCGCACAAATGCCGCGATGCGAACAGCCGAGACCTTTCCTTCCCGGCAGCGGGCAGAAACTCCGCGGGCGGCTCACCGTGGGCGTGCGTTGCGGCAAAGAGGACCGGGTACGCTACCTGCAGGCGCGGGTGTCGATGATCGGCAACTACTGGGTGAGCGCCCGCCCCATAGCGGCCGGTACCCCGGTAGATGAAAACATGCTGCGCCGGGCCCGTGGCGACCTGGGCGCCCTGCCCCGGGGCGCGGTGCTGGAGCGCGAACAGATACTCGGCCAGGTGACCATCCGTCCCCTGGGCGCCGGCACGGTGCTGCAGGAACACCTGCTGCGGCCGCTCCCCCTGGTGCGATTGCGCCAAGCGGTGACCCTGGAGGCCCGCGGCCGTGGCTTTCGCATTGCCAGGGAGGGCGTGGCCCTGGAGAACGGGGCCCTGGGCGAACGTGTGCGGGTGCGGCTGCCGGACAGGAGTTTGGTATCGGCAGTGGTGAGCGGCACAGGGCGGGCGCAGGTCCACTTCTGAATTTGTGACCCGATTCACGGGTGGCAATTAAAGAAGCGTTTAAGTGCGCCGATATAGCCACTGAAGAATGACGGAGAACTCCCTTTGAAGATCGACAACATTACCCAGCTGGCGCCGGCGAAGGCGCTGCCCGAAGGCAAGCGCGGCGACGAAGCGACCGCCGCGACCAAGGGCGGGGCCGCCGATACCTCCGCCAACGTCAGCCGGCTGCGTCAATCGGGCACCGACACCAGCCAGGACATCGACTCCGTCCGGGTGGAGGAACTGCGCCGGGCGATTGCCGAGGGTCGCCTGGAAATACGCGTCGACAAGATCGCTGATGGGCTGATAGACAGCCTGCGCGAACGGCTGGAACCGTAATCCAATGGCACTGGCAGGCCCCCTGAAAAAACAGATGGCGCGACTGCAGCAGTTGCGGGAACTACTGCTGGAAGAGCGCTATTTACTGCTGAAAGGCAGGGTGGACGGCACCCAACTGTCGCAGCTGGCCGAGCAAAAGCGCCAGCAGTTGGCGGAACTGGAAGAGTTCGAACAGCAGCGCCGCCAGGCGTTGCGTCGCCTGGGTTACAGCGACAATCGCGCGGGCGACGAGCGCGCCGCGGCTGATGCCGGCTGCCTGCCCCTGTGGCGCGACCTCCGCGAGTGCGCCGGCGCGACGGCGGAACTCAATCGCGGCAACGGCGCCCTGATCGACATCCGTGTGGAACACAACCGGCGCCTGCTGGACTTCCTGCAGGACGCGGCGGGCAGAGACCTCTACGGCCCCGACGGTCGCGCCCATGGCCGCGCCGGACGCCTCAGCTCACGAGCATAACGCCGGCTCCCGCCCCGCGTCCGTCCCCATTTATTCTTTACTTCTGCTCAATTGGAGAGTCGACAAGCGTGACACGAATACCAGACGCCATCGAGGACGACCTGCTCGACGTGATCCTGGCCTGCCGGCCGGTGTACTCCCGCGGCCAGGAGGTGGCCGCCTTTGAGCTGCTCCTGCAGGGCGAGGAGCCGTCCCAGAGGGCAACCCTGTCGGATATAGAAGCCAGCAGCCAGGTCATCCTCGGCACCTATACCCAGCTTTTCCAGGCCGGGCGGGTACGGAGGGTCCCCAGCTTCCTCAAGGTAACCGACGAGGTGATCATGGCGCCCGAGCTCCCGGACCTCCCCAAGGATCACTACATCCTGGAAATACCGGAGGGGATGCTGCTCACCTCCGACCGGGTGGAGCGCCTGAGTCACCTCGCCCAGCGCGGCTACCGCCTGGCCCTGGCCGACTACGACCCGGACGACGCCGAACTGGATGTACTGCTGGACGTGGTGCACATCGTCAAGGTGGACACCCGCCTCCAGGACGACGGGGTGCTGCGCCGTGCGGCGGACAAGTCGCGCGACTACGGCGTGGAGATGCTCGCAGACAACCTCGACAGCAGGGAGCGTTTCCTGCGCTGCGTGGAGCTGGGTTTCGACTACTACCAGGGTGACTTTCTCAGTGCCCCGTCACCCGTCAAGGGCAAGAAAATCACCGGCAACAAGATACTACTGCTGCAGCTCCTGTCGGAACTGCACAGCCCGGAGGCCTCCCCGCTGCGCCTGGAGGCCATCGCCCTCAAGGATGCCAATCTCACCTACCGGATACTGAAGGTGGTGAATTCCGCCGCCGTGGGCCTGCGCCGGGAAGTGAACTCCCTGTCCCACGCCATAGGATTGATGGGCCTGGAGGAAATCAAGCGCTGGGCGAACCTCTTCCTGGTGGCGGGCGAGAGCGACAAACCGGAGGCCCTGACCCGCAGCATGCTGGTGCGCGGGCGCATGTGCGAGGTGCTGGCGGAAATCGCCGGGCGCGACAACACCATCAACCACTTTATCGTCGGCCTGCTATCACAGCTGGATGCCCTGATGGACATCGCCATGCCGGAGCTGATGAAGCAGGTACCCCTCAACAAAGAGGTCAAGAGTGCCCTGCTCGAGCGCAGCGGCAGCCTGGGTGAAATCCTCGGCGAAGTGGAGCGCTATGAGCAGGGCCGCTTTGACGAGCTGGAAATACTGCAGGACACCCGCTATTACGAGGCGGCCTACCGCCACGCCACCGCCTGGGCCCGGCAGGTGCAACAGGCCATGAATTCCGGGAACGAAGCCCGCTAAGCTACTAAAAGATCTAATAATGTTCAGTGGGAATAAAAGCGGCCCGGTGCGCCTTCCCGCATGCCTTTTGGCCGCTCCGATGGCGAACCTGGCTCCCCAATTCGCCGCGGCCCAGGCCGATAACGGGGGAACTATAACTGCGTATTGAGGAGTTGCAGGCGCAGGTCGCGCATCTGGCGGGACAGACCTGGCCCACTTTCTTCAATGTGGGTGCACTGCCGCAGAGCGTGGATTCTATCGGCCCGGCGGGCACCATCTTCGAGCGCCAATCGCCAGCTGCCGGAATGACTCTGGGCGGCGAATATATTCTCGCCAGTAAAGATCTGGAGAATGTGCAGCTTTCCCTTGCGGACGACGAAGGCGAGCTCCGGCGCCTGCAGTTTTCCGCAAGATACGCTTTCTGAGTATTTGCCGCTCCATCACAAGCTGGAGCCCACTTGCGGGTCCGGCTCGCGGCGGCGAGAACTCCGCCCCCTCCAAAGGGCCCCGATCGGCACCCTGCAACCCAACCATAAAAGATTGCCCGCTAAAGCCCGTTTAAATTCCGCCGATAGTAAAAATTGGCAGGTTGGTTCAACCAGCCGGCGCGCCGCAGCAGGGATGCAAGAACTTCAAACCTCCGGAAATCTGTCGTCCGGAAAAACATTCACCGGGGAACCAAACCATGAAACTCTTCAATTTCCTTCTCGCCCTGGCGCTGTCCACCGCAGCGCTGAACGCCGGCGCTGCCAGCGACTCCCTCGATCGCTACATGTCCGATTTGAAGCGCCACACCGCGAAGTACATCGACTACCCAAGGCGCGCACAGGAGCGCAAATGGGAGGGGGTGGTGCAGCTGCGCGTCACTATCGATGCCAAAGGCCAGGTGCAGGATATCCAGGTGCTGGAGGAATCCCGCTATTCCAGCCTCAACCGGGAAGCCCTGCGCAGTATCGAACGCGCCAATCCCTATCCCGCAATTCCTGCGGAGCTGGGCCTGCAGACCTACGAGTTCATCATGCCCATCAACTTCAGCCTGTCCGGCTGATCCGCTGTGAGGAAACCATGAAAAAACGACTGGCCACACTTTCTTCGGCGCTGGTTTTCGCGTCGGGCACTGCCGCTGCCGAGGTGTTCAGCGGCCGCGCCAGCGCCATGGGTGGCGCCGGCATCGCCGGCGGTGACTACACCATCGGCGCCATCCTCAACCCCGCCAATGCCACCCATTTTCGCGACGGCGACGACTTCGGCAGTTTCCTGAACATCGGCGCCATCGCCGACGAGCGCGAAGACTTCCTCGACGTCGGCGACGAGTTGCAGGAGCGCCTCAACCAACTCGACGGCGCCCTGGTCACTGCAGATGACGTACGGGAAATCTCCACCCTGCTCACCGAGCTGTCCGAAGGAAGTCTCGGCGGTGAGTTCGGCGCACAGTTCAGCATAGCGATACCGAATGAGCTTGCCAGCGCGGTGCTCTATTCGCGGCAGAATGTGCTGGTTTCCGCCACTTTCGACTACAGCGACGAGGACCGCGAGTACCTGGACAACCTGCAGCTGGAGCCTTTCCTGGAAAACCGGCTGACCTCCACCGCCACCGCCCGCGGCTATGCGGTCCGCGAAGTGGGCCTGGCCCTGGCGCGTACCATTCCCACCGGAAATCCGGAATGGCAACTGTCCCTGGGCGCCACGCCCAGGCACCTGCAAGTCGAGACCATCGAGTACACTGCCACCGCGAGCGACTACGATGTCGACGACTTCGATGCAGACACCTACACGACCGAGGACAGCGGCTACAACCTGGACCTGGGTGTCGCACTGGCCTGGCGCAACGCCCGCTTCGGCCTCTCAGCGCGCAACCTGGTGGAGCGGGACTACGAAACCGTGGGCGGCAACTTTGTCTCCGCCGACACACTGGTGAGCGCAGGTGCCGGCTACAACGGCGAGACCCTGACCGCCCTGGTCGACCTGGATCTCACCGCCAGCGAACTCCCCGGTGGCGGTGAGACACGCTTCGCGCGCGCGGGTATTGAGTTGGATGTCGCGGACTGGGTGCAGCTGCGCCTGGGCTACCGCCACGACCTGGAAGGTACGGTCGACGCCACCGCGAGCGCCGGACTCGGTTTCTCGCCCTTCGACGTGCTGCACCTGCATCTCGCGGCAATCAAATCTTCCAACGATACCCTTGGCGCCGCGGTGGAGTTCGGTCTGGATCTGTAATCAGAGCCTGATGTGAGACTGCTTGCAGACGAATGGATCGGAGCAACGTCCCCTTCCCTTGCAAGCAGGCTCCTACAGGGGAATCTCGTGTTCCGGGTATCTAGTCTGCCGCCAGCTTCGCCCGCAGCCGCTTGACCGCCTGGCTGTGCAACTGACAGACACGGGATTCGGTGACACCGAGCACTGCGCCAATTTCCTTCAGGTTCAGCTCTTCCTGGTAGTAGAGCGCCATCAACAGTTTCTCCCGCTCGGGCAGGGCCTCGATCGCCTCCACCAGCCGCTCGCGCTGCTCCCTGTCCAGCAGGGCTGCGAAGGGCGACAATGGGCCGTCGGCGCCGGCCTCCGGTTCGCCGCTCTCTGCCACCAGCTCTTCATAGGGCAGCAGGTGGCCATTGTTGGTGTCGTTGAGCAGCTGGCGGTACTCCTCCAGCTCCATGCCCATTTCGGCGGCGATTTCGCGCTCGCCGGCGGGGCGCCCTAAGCGCTGTTCCAGCCTGTACAGCTGCTGCTCCACCGCGCGCGCGCTTCGGCGCACGCTACGCGGCAGCCAGTCGCGGGTGCGCAACTCGTCGATCATGGCGCCACGGATGCGCTGGCTGGCAAAAGTGGAAAAACTGGCGCCGGCATTGGGATCAAAGCGCTGCAACGCGTCCAGCAATCCCAGAGTGCCGGCCTGGATCAGGTCGTCCAGGTCTACGCCGGAGGGCAGCTTCACCTGCAGGACCAGCGCCTGGCGCCGGACCGCGGGCAGGTGCTGCTCCAGCAACGCATCCCGATTGATTTTTCCCTGTGCGGTATACATTCGATTCCCCGGGCATTACCTGCTCCCGCATTGGAGCTGTCACCTTTTGTGTCTCGGGTCCCGGTGAGAACAGATACCGGGCGCAATCCATTATTTGCGGTGAGGGAAATTTGTAAGCGGGGAAAAGAAGGCCTTGTTGACGGCTTTTTTGCCGTTAGAGCCCGTTTGGAATCTGCGCGGTACTCCTAGGGCTGAGTAGCGTGCGGAACTGAGGCCGAACCTTGGATGACTCCAAGACAGGACCTCAGGCTGCACCGCCAATCAAGTTGGTGACGCGCAGGTGGCGGTCGTCGGGAATCTCCGCCTGGGAAACCACCGCCAGCTGGCGCAGGCGCCGGCGCAGGAAGTGCGCCAGTAGTGGGCGCAGGCCGTGCGGCACCACCAGTACCGGCGGCTCGCCGGCGGTCTCCTGGCGTTCGAGGGCCGCCGCGGCCTGGGCCATCAGGGTGTCCGCCAGCCCCGGCTCCAGGGCGCCACCGCCGTCCAGGGCCTGGGCCAGAACCTGCTCCAGCCGGCTGTCCAGTCCTATCACCCGCAGCTCGTCCCGACCCGGGAACCATTGATGTGTGATGGCGCGGCCCAGGGCGATGCGCACCCGGGCGGTAAGCTCGTGGGCGTCCTGTTGCTGGCCCTCGCAGTCGGCCAGCGTGTCGAGAATGCTGCGCATGTCGCGGATGGGCACTTCCTCGCCGAGTAGGTTCTGCAATATTCGCTGCAGCACGGTGAGCGACACCACCTTCGGCACTACCTCCTCCACCAGACTCTTGTTGTTGTCTCCGCCCAGCTTGTCGAGCAGCTGCTGCACCTCCTGGCGGCCGAGCATTTCGGCGGCGTGGCGGTGCAGCAGGTGGTTGAAATGAGTGGCCACCACCGTTCCGGCATCCACCACCGTGTAGCCGTATACCTGCGCCTGTTCGCGCTGCTCCGCATCGATCCACACTGCCGGCAGGCCAAAAGCCGGGTCCTCGGTCGCAGTACCGGCCAGCTCCCCTGTCACCTGGCCGGGATTGATTGCCAGCCACTTGCCCGGGAATGCCTCGCCGCGGCCCACCTCGGCGCCCTTCAGGGTCACCACATAGCTGTTGGGACCCAGCTCCAGGTTGTCGCGGATATGCACCACCGGTGGCAGGAAGCCCACCTCGCGGGCGAATTTCCTGCGCACGCTCTTGACGCGTCCCAGCAGTTCCCCCTGCTGGCGCTGATCCACCAAAGGAATCAGGCGATGGCCCACTTCCAGCCCGAGGGTGTCGATCAGCTCCACGTCATCCCAGGTGGCCTCCGGGGCCTCCTGCTGTGTCGGCACCTCCGCCTGCATCTGCTCCTCCGCCAGGCGGTCGTCCTTGCGCCGCCCGATCAGCCAGGCCAGGCCGCCCAGGGCGGCGGTGAACAGCAGGAAGATGAAATTGGGCATGCCCGGCACCAGCCCCAGCAGGCCCATGACGCCGGCGGCGAGGTAGAGCACCTTGGGATTGGTGAGCAGCTGATCAATCATCTGCTGGCCAACGTCCTGGTCGGTGTTGACCCGGGATACGGTGACGCCGGCGGCGGTGGAGATCACCAGCGCCGGTATCTGTGCCACCAGACCGTCGCCGATGGTCAGCAGGGTATAGGTGCGCGCCGCGTCGGCGAAGGACATGTCATGCTGCATGGTGCCGATCAGCAGGCCGCCGATGATATTCACCGCCATGATCACCAGGCCGGCTACGGCGTCGCCGCGCACGAACTTGCTGGCGCCGTCCATGGAACCATAGAAATCCGCCTCCCGGGCCACCTCGGCGCGGCGCTCCCGCGCCGCCTCTTCGCCGATCAGGCCGGCGTTGAGATCGGCGTCAATGGCCATCTGCTTGCCGGGCATGGCGTCGAGCATAAAGCGCGCACCGACCTCGGCGATGCGCCCGGCGCCCTTGGTGATCACCATGAAGTTGATCACCACCAGGATCAGGAAGACCACCAGGCCCACGGCGAAGTTGCCCCCCACCAGGAACTGCCCGAAAGCCTCGATCACCTTGCCGGCGGCGGCGCCGCCCTGGTGGCCCTCCATCAGCACCACCCGCGTGGAGGCCACGTTCAGGGCCAGGCGCAACAGGGTGGTGAACAACAACACCGCGGGGAAGGCGGCGAAGTCCAGTGCAGTCAGGCTGAACATGCTGACCAGCAGTACCATCAGCGACAGGGCGATGTTGAAAGTGAAGAACATGTCGAGGGCGAAGGGTGGCAGCGGCAGAATTAGCATCGCCATGATCAGCAGTATCAGCACCGGCCCCGCCAGCAACTTGCTGTCGGTGTTGCCGAGGCCACCCTTGCCCAGGTACCGGCTCATCGGATTCACGGGGTTACCTCCAAATCTTCAGGGACCGGCAGCTCGGCCGGCGTCTCGGGGAACTCACCGCCGCCGCTGCGGGCGCGGCGCAAGTGCATGGCCCACACCAGCACCTCGGCCACGGCG
Source organism: Microbulbifer magnicolonia (assembly GCF_035117725.1). Classification (NCBI taxonomy): domain Bacteria; kingdom Pseudomonadati; phylum Pseudomonadota; class Gammaproteobacteria; order Cellvibrionales; family Microbulbiferaceae; genus Microbulbifer; species Microbulbifer magnicolonia. Next base: position 52,226 of record NZ_JAYEFD010000003.1, read on the forward strand.
GTGTACAGCTGGCCGGGAATCTCCCGATCCAGATCCACGTGGCGGTAGAGGGCACGCGCCAGCGGCGGCGCCTCCAGCAGCGGCACTCCACTCTCCGCCCCCAGCTCGCGGATTCGCGCAGCCACGGCATCGACGCCCTTGGCCACCACCCGCGGCGCCGCCATGCTGTACTCGTCGTAGCGCAGGGCAACGGCGTAGTGGGTGGGGTTGGTGACTATCACATCCGCCTCGGGCACCTTGCTCATCATGCGGCCGCGGGCCATAGCCTGCTGCTGTTGGCGGATGCGGCCCTTGAGTTGAGGGTCGCCCTCGGTCTCCTTGTGCTCGCGCCGGATCTCTTCCTTGCTCATGCGCAGTTTTTTGGCGTGGCTCCACAGCTGGTATGGCACGTCGATCAGTATCACCAGCACCAGGGACAGCACCATCAGCGCGCAGGCCTGGGCGGCCAGCTGCAGCGCGCCGACCAGGGCCTGCTCCCGGGGCATGTCCAGCAGCGCCATGAACTCGCCGCGCCTGGCCATCAGGAAGGCGGCTACCACACCCCCCACCAACAGCGACTTGGCGATTGCCTTGGCCAGCTCCGCCAGCGCCTGGGAGGAGAACTGCCGCTTGAGGCCCTTGATCGGATTGAGCTTCGAGAACTGGGGCTTCATAGACTTGGCGGAAATTAGGAAGCCGCCGAGCAGATTAGGGGCCACCAGAGCGATCGCCGCCAGCAACAGGAACAGGGGCACAAGCGCTAAGAGGGTGCGCGCCCCCAAGTCTGCGGCGCTCGCGAGCATTGCGATGCTATCGAACGCCTGCCGGCGCTCGAACAGGAGGGACTGCTCCATGACCAGGCCCACCTGGCCGAACAGTGTCGGCCCCAGCGCCCAGAGCCCGCCGACACCGCCGGCCAGCAGCATGACCGTGGCCAGCTCGCGGGAGCGGGCCACCTGGCCCTCCTCGCGGGCTTTCTGCACGCGCCTGGGCGTGGCCGATTCTGTCTTTTCCTGGTCTTCGGTCTCGTCAGCCATGGCGCACTCGGGGGCGGTTGCTCGGGTGCCGGCCATTGTCAACGAAGACCGTCGAGGCCAAAGGAAGAATTAAGAGGGGATTGCGGGGGCTTTTTCGGGAAAAGCCCCCCGGAGGTTCGGTGGGTCTTAACAGGGTGCCGACAGTTCAGGGGCTTCGAGCGGCCCCGCTATCCGCGGCCATCCGGAAAAAAACTGACCGGTAACTATCTGCCCGATGGCCACCGGCATCGGCGCCTTGCACATTGCCTGCTGTCCACGCCAGTCGCTCGCCTAGAACCCAAGCTCATCGAGCAAATCATCCACCTGGTCCTGGCTGCTGACGACATCGTCGCCCGCGCTGTCGATCTGTGGTCCGTTGATCAGGGATGCCTCCTCGCGCTTGCGGCTGTCGGCGGCGCTGCCGTCCTCCAGGCGCCGCTTGAGGGCCTCGCGCTCCTCGCCCTCGGGCACGCTGTCCAGCAGCACCTGCAGCAGCTGATGCTCCACATCCTGGATCACCTCCATCATCTTCTTGATCACCTGACCGGTCAGGTCCTGGAAGTCCTGGGCCATCATGATCTCCAGCAGTTCCTTGCTGGTCTCACGGGCCATGGCCGGCACCGACTCCAGGTAATTGCGGGTGTCCCTGACCAGCTCGCGGGCCTCGTCCAGCTCCATCGGCTTCTCGAACCAGGCCTGCCACTGTTTGTCGAGGGCCTCGGCGCGCGACTCTAACTCGCCCTGCAGCGGCTGGGCCCTGTCCACCGCATTGAGCGCCCGCTCCGCCGCCTGCTCGGTCATCGAGGCCACATAGTTGAGCCGGGCGCGGGCGTCGGGGATGGCCTTGGCGGCCTTCTCCACTTCTTTGTCCAACCCCAATTCGCGCATACTCTCGCGCAGCGTGCGGGTGAGTTGTCCGATGCGCTGTATCAGGTCGTCGTTGTGAGCGCCTTCCGGGACAGCCGGTTGCCGTGCCTCACCACTCATAGTCACTTCTCCTCATGCCGAGCGGCTACTTTCCCAGCTTCTCGAAAATCTTGTTAAGTTTTTCTTCCAGTGTCGCGGCGGTGAATGGCTTGACAATATAGCCGTTGGCACCGGCCTGGGCGGCCGCCACAATGTTGTCCTTCTTCGCCTCCGCAGTGACCATCAGTACCGGCAGGGCCTTGGTGGACTCATCGGCGCGAATCTGCTTGAGCATGTCGAGGCCATTCAGGTTGGGCATGTTCCAGTCCGACACCACGAACCCGAAGCCCCCGCCGGCGAGCTTGGACAGCCCCTCCTGGCCGTCCTCCGCCTCCTCCACGTTAGTGAAGCCCAACTCCTTCAACAGGCTGCGAACGATGCGGCGCATGGTGGGGAAATCGTCCACCACCAGAATTTTCATACCCTTGTCCATTTTTATACTTCCCACTAGGTCGTCGATTAAAATTCTTCCCACTCGTCTTCGCCGGCGGCCACCGGCGCGCGGCGCAACTCCTCTGCCGGTGCGGCGGACTCGGCCTCGCGCTCTGCGGCACTATTTTCCCGGGACTCTGCGGTGTCGTTGGCCGCAGGGCACTGCACCTCGTCGCGCTGCTGGGTGGCCACCCCGGACCCCGCTTCTACGGAGAGACGGAACACCGCAACCGCTTCCTCCAGGCGCCTGGCCTGCTCCTCCAGAGACGCCGCCGCCGCGGTGGCCTCTTCCACGAGGGCCGCGTTCTGCTGGGTGGTTTCGTCCATTTGGCTGACCGCACGGCTGACCTGCTCGATGCCGCTGCTCTGCTCCTGGGAGGCGGCGGAAATCTCGTCCATGATGTCGGTGACCCGCTTCACCGCGACCACGACCTCCTTCATGGTCTCGCCGGCCTGGGCCACCAGGTCAGCGCCCTCCCCCACTTCGTTGACGGAACTTTCGATCAGCGCCTTTATCTGGCGCGCGGCGTCGGCACTGTTGCCGGCCAGGTTGCGCACTTCTCCGGCCACAACGGCGAAACCACGGCCCTGCTCGCCGGCACGGGCCGCTTCCACCGAGGCGTTGAGGGCGAGGATATTGGTCTGGAAGGCGATGGAGTCGATCATGCCAGTGATCTCCGCCACCTTGCGCGAGCTCTCGGTAATGCCCTGCATCTTCGCGGAGACCTGCTGCATCACCTCGCCGCCGCGGGTCGCTGTACCGGAGGCGTCATTGGCGAGGCCGCTGGCCTGGCGCGCGTTGTCCGCGTTTTGCTTCACCGTGGCAGTGAGCTCTTCCATGCTGGTGGCGGTCTCCTCCAGGGAGGCTGCCTGCTGCTCGGTGCGCGCAGACAGGTCGGTGTTGCCGCGGGCGATTTCCGAGGAACCGGTGAAAATGGAATTGCTGCCTGCGCGCACCTGGATGACGATGCCGCTGAGGCTGTCCTGTACCTCGCGCATGCCATTGAACAGCTTGCCGATTTCGTTGCGCCCGTGGTCACTGATCGGATGGGACAGGTCCGCCTGCGCTATGCGCTGCAGGTTTTCCACCGCCTCGCCGAGGGGCCTGACCACCGCATTGCGCAACAGCAGATAGATGAGCGTCAGAATCAGGACTATGACCGCCAGTACCGCGATGCTGATCCTGCCGTAGTCGTCGTTTCTATCGCGGAAGTCGGCCATGATGGCGGCGCTGTCTTCGCGCGCCCGGTCCAGGTAATCGAGCAGGGCTGAGTTGAGATCGTCGTTGAGGAAGCCAACGTCCTCCTGTACCCCGCGATAGCCCTGCAGGTCCGGTTTGTCCTGCTTCAGCATCTGGTACTGGGACTGCACCTCGCCCAGCAGTTCAGGAAAGGCAGCGGCCAGTTTGTCGAATGCCTGCCACTCGCCCTCCGCCGCCCCGGCGGCCCCGGCTTTCTCCAGGGCCGCGAACTTTTCGCCGGCGCGCGCCAGCAGCGGGCCGGCCTTATCCAGGTAGCTGCCCGCGCTCAGCTTGCGCCCGGCGCCCAGCTCCTCGGCAGCCAGGTCCATCTCGATGCGCCCCTGGTTGAGCAGGGTGATGGCGCGGAAGATATCGTGGAGTTCCTGCACGTTGATCCGGTGCAGGGTGCGGATGGACTCCTCCCCGATCTGGCTGGTGGTTATACGCAGGGCCGCCAGGACCCCCATCAGCAGGGTGCAGCACACCAGCACTCCCGCCACTATGGTGTTGATATTGAGATTCCGGATCAGCTTTGTCATGGGGGGCGTTTCCTCCTCGTCCGTCCTGCAGCAATTCTTGTTTCTATAACCGTTGCGCGCGCCCGGAGGCCGCGGCCAGCGCCAGCATGCGCGGGGCCACGTCCTCCAGCGCCACGATTTCTTCGGCCGCCCCCAGGGCGGCGGCCTCGCGAGGCATGCCATAAACCAGGGACGTCTCCTCGTCTTGGGCCAAGGTCGGCGCTCCGGCCTCGCGCATCGCCAGTAGCCCGGTCGCGCCATCCCTGCCCATGCCGGTGAGCAACACGCCTATGGCGTTGCGACCCGCTTGTTGCGCCGCTGAATGGAAGAGCACGTCCACCGATGGCCGGTGGCGGTTGACCGCCGGCCCCGCGTCCAGCCTCACCAGGTAATTGGCGCCGCTGCGGTCCAGTTTCATGTGGCGGTCGCCGGGAGCAATGTAGGCATGCCCAGGCAGTATCCGCTCGCCGTCCTCCGCCTCCTTGACGCCGATACTGCAGAGCCTGTCGAGTCTCTCGGCGAAGGACCGGGTGAAGCCCGCAGGCATATGCTGGGCGATCAGTATCGCCGGGCTGTTTGCCGGCAGCGGCTCCAGCACCCGGCGGATCGCCTCAGGCCCTCCCGTTGATGCGCCCAGAATCACCAACTTCTCGCTGGACACCATCACCGGTTTGAGTGCCATCGCCACGGCTCGCTGCCGCTCTGCGCGCCGCGGCCGGGCGCGGGCTGCGGCGCGCAGCTTGTCGGAGATCACGGCGCCGTATTCGAGCATGCCGCTCCGGAGACCCATCTCCGGTTTCTGGACAAAATCCACTGCGCCCAGCTCCAGCGCCCGCAGGGTGATCTCAGAGCCGGAGCGGGTCATGGAGGACACCATCACCACCGGCATGGGTCTCAGGCGCATCAAGCGCTCGAGGAAATCCAGGCCATCCATGCGCGGCATTTCCACATCCAGGGTCAACACATCCGGGTTGTGGCGTTTGATCAGGTCACGTGCAACCAGCGGGTCCGGTGCCACGGCCACCACTTCCATATCCGGCTGGCTGTTGATGATTTCGCTCATCAGGCCTCGGATCAGCGCAGAGTCGTCCACGCACAGGACCTTGATTTTTTCCTTTGGCAAGATCGGCTCTCCCTTCTCATCGCTCATTGGCGACGCGTCTCTTTCTATTCATCGGCAGCAGGGCGCGCCGCTTTAGCCGGCGTTTGCAGACGATTTTGCAACGGTCTGACGGATGTCCTTTTCTCACGCCTTGATGTAAACCGTCTGGCCGCGCAGGCGGAAGCGATCGCTGATATGGGAAAAGCTCTCAGAATGGCCGACGAACAACAGGCCGTCGTGTTTCAGCAGGGGCGCGAAACGCTCCAGGATGCGCGCCTGGGTTGCCTTGTCGAAATAAATCATCACGTTGCGACAAAAGATGGCGTCGAAGTACTGAGCTGTCGACCAGTCGCCTCGAACCAGGTTGAGCGGCTCGAAGCGCACCCGCGCGGCCAGTTCTGGGCGCACGCGTACGAAGCCGGCGCGTCTGCCACTGCCCTTGAGGAAAAAGCGCCGGATGCGCTGCTCGTCCAGCTGACGGCGCACCTGCTCCAGCGAGTAGATGCCCCGGCGCGCACGCTGCAGGGCCTCTGTGTCTATATCCGTTGCCAGCACCTGGATATCGGCCCCCTCGCCCATGGACTCCACCAGGGCCATGGCGATGGAATAGGGCTCTTCCCCGGTGGAGGCGCCGGCGCTCCACACGCGCGCCGGTCCGCCGCGCCCGCGAAAGTGTTCGACGAGCAGAGGGAAGTGGTGCGCCTCACGGAAAAAGGACGTGAGATTGGTGGTAAGCGCGTTGGTAAAGGCCTCCCACTCGGGGCCGCCGATGCGGCTTTCCAGTTCCAGCAGGTAGTCGCCAAAGCGGGTCAATCCCCGCTGGCGTACACGCCGACCGATGCGGCTGTACACCATGTCGCGTTTGTGATCGGCAAGCACTATGCCGGCACACTGGCCGATCAGGTCGCGGATGCGGGCGAAATCGCCGTCGGTGAGCTCCAGATCCCGCTGCAGCGGGACGCCCTTGCGGGGCGCGCGGAGGGGGACGGAAACAGTCGAAGTCAAGACGGTCACTCCGCTGTCAGCCTGGCCGGCGCACCGGCTCCGGGAGATGAAAGGCGCCGCGCGCGCTCTGTCTCGCCAGCGCGCAGTTCCTCGCGACCGGCGCCCTGCAAGCGGAATACGGCGACGGCCTGGGCGAGTTGCTCGACACGCGCCTGCAGGGACGCGGAGGCGCGGGCCGAGGACTGGACGCGTTCGGCGTTCTGCCGGGTCACTTCATCCATTTGCGCCACCGCCTGGTTGATCTGGGTGATGCCGGCGCTCTGCTCGGCGGAGGCCGCGGAAATCTCCGCCATGATGTCGCTGACCCGGGCGACGGCATCGACCACCGAGGCAATGGATCCCTCTGCGCGACGCACCAGACCGGCGCCGCTGTCGATCTCCCGTGCAGAGCCGTCAATCAAGCCGCGTATCTCCCGTGCAGCATCGGCGGATCGGCCGGCCAGGTTGCGCACCTCTTGGGCCACCACCGCGAAACCGCGGCCGTGCTCACCGGCGCGGGCCGCCTCCACCGAGGCGTTGAGAGCGAGGATATTGGTCTGGAAGGCGATGCCATCGATGGTTTCGATGATCGCCGCCATCCTTTCCGAACTGGCGGTGATGCGGCCCATGGTTTGCACCACCTGGCCAATGGCGTCACCACTTTCCCGCACCGCGCGGGAGGCGTCTGCGGCCAGACCACTGGCCTGGCGTGCGTTATCCGCGTTTTGCCCGACCGTAGCGGTCATCTCCTCCATACTGGAGGCGGTCTGTTGCAATGAGGCGGCCTGCTGTTCGGAGCGGGACGACAGATCCTCGTTGCCCGCGGCTATCTCGCGCGCCGCCGGGGTGACCACGGCGACACTGCCGTTGACCTCGCCGACGATACTGGCGAGGCTCCGGCGCATGATGTCCAGCGCATGTGCCAGGCGGCCCGCCTCGCTGCGAGCCGACTGCGGCGGCCGTGCGCCCAGGTTACCGGCGGCTATCTGGATGGTGAAGGTCTCGGCGTCGCGCAGCGGCAGCAGCACCGCGCGTCCGGCGGCAAATGCCAGCAGGGCGAGCAATGGTGCACCCAGGGCGAGCAGCACCAGCTGCTCGCCGAGCAGAACCGTTGCGACTTCCCCCGCCGCGGCCGCGTCCAGGACACGCCAGCTAAGGGCACTGCTGCCGGCCAGAAGCAGAACTGCGGCGCCCGCCAGCAACCCCAGGCGCGCCCTGAAGGAGGCGACACTGAGGCGGCGCAGTCTGCCGCGCAGGCCGCGCCGCAGCACTCGTCCCCGGTGGAGGGCCAGGTGGCCGCCGCGGCTCTCGCGCAACGCGCGGTAATCTTCGGCCGCCCGGGCCACGGCATCGCGGTCGGCCTTGAGGCGCACCGACACATAGCCCACCGCGCGGCCTTCCTCGACCACAGGGGTGACGTGGGCATTGACCCAGTAGAAGTCGCCATTCTTGCGCCGGTTCTTGACCAGGCCTATCCATGTCTCCCCATTCTTCAGGGTGTCCCAGAGATTGACAAAGGCCTCCCGCGGCATGTCCGGGTGACGCACCAGGTTGTGGGGCGCGCCGATCAGTTCGTCGCGGCTGTAGCCGCTGACTTCCACGAAGGCGGGGTTGGCGTAGGTGATATTCCCGCGCAGGTCGGTGCGCGAGATCAGGAAGTGATCGTCGCGCAGGGTGTATTCCCGGTCGCTGACCGGCTGATTGTTGCACATGAGCAGCTACTCCCCGGCCTCTTCTACCAGCGCCATCTCCTCGCTGGTAAGCAGCTTTTCGATATTCACCAGCACCAGCATGCGCTCCTCCAGGTTGCCGAGGCCGTCGATGTAGTCCAGCGGCAGGCCGACGCCGAACTCCGGTGCCGGTTTTATCTGCTCACCGCCGAGGGTCATCACATCGGAGACGCGGTCGACGACTATGCCAACAACGCGCCCGGCAATATTGACCACTATCACAACCGTCTGCTCGTCGTACTCGGCCCTGGAGAGGCGGAATTTGATACGCAGGTCCACGATCGGCACTATCACGCCGCGCAGATTGGCCACGCCCTTGATGAAGTCCGGGGCGTTGGCGATGCGGGTAACATTGTCGTAGCCGCGGATTTCCTGCACCTTGAGGATATCGATGGCGTATTCCTCCTCCCCCAGGGAGAAAACCAGGAATTCCCGGTTACCGCCGTCGACGGCGGTGTTATCCATTGCGCTGGCGTTGCTCATGACGGTTCTACCTCCTTTTGGGGTCGGGCCTGCTCGCGCGACCCGAATATGGGGTTTTCTTTCTTGCTGAGGCGGTGCAGGTCGGCAATATCCAGAATCAGCGCCACGCTGCCGTCGCCGAGGATGGTGGCGGCGGACACCCCGGGCACCTTGCGGTAATTGGTTTCCAGATTCTTGACCACCACCTGCTGCTGGCCGATCAGCTCGTCTACCTGCAGGGCGTAGCGGCGCCCCTCGCCCTGTACTATCACGGCAATGGCACTGGTCGGGTCTTCGCTGGCGTCGCGTACATCCATGGCGCGGTGCACGGCCACCAGAGGCAGGTAGTCCTCGCGCACTTTGAGCAACAGGTCGCCGCCAGCCATGGAATAGAGGTCATCCGCGCGCGGCTGCAGGGATTCGATTACCCCGCTCACCGGCAGGATGAAGGTCTCGCCGCCGACGCGGATCGACATGCCGTCGAGAATGGCCAGAGTTAGCGGCAGCACAATACGGGTGGTGGTGCCCTGCCCCGGCTGGGAGAGGATCTCGACATGGCCACCCATGGCCTGGATATTGCGCTTGACCACATCCATGCCCACTCCGCGGCCGGACACGTCGCTGACCTCCTCGGCGGTGGAGAAACCGGGGGCGAAGATCAGCTGCCAGACCTCGTCGTCTGCCATGCTGTCGGATACCGCTAGACCGTTGCCGCGCGCCTTGGAGAGGATTTTGTCGCGGTTCAGGCCACCGCCGTCATCGCTCACCTCGATCAGGATGTTGCCGCCCTGGTGGCGGGCGGACAGGGTCAGGCGGCCGCCGCGCGGCTTGCCGGCGGCCTCGCGGCGCTCCGGCGTCTCTATGCCGTGGTCCAGGCTGTTACGTACCAAATGGGTGAGCGGGTCGATGATGCGCTCGGTGAGGCCCTTGTCCAGTTCGGTGGCCTTGCCCTCGGTAAACAGCTCCACCTCCTTACCCAGCTTACTGGCCAGGTCGCGCACCAGGCGCGGGAAGCGGCTGAACACATAATCCATGGGCACCATGCGTACTGACATCACCGCCTCCTGCAAGTCGCGGGCGGTGCGGGTGAGCAGGTTGAGGCCGTTGAAAAGCTTGCCGTCCTTGAGGTCGCCGGACTCCGTCGCCACCTGGTTGAGCATCGACTGGGTAATGATCAGCTCGCCCACCAGATTGATGATCTGATCCACCTTGGTCACCGGAACGCGAATAGAGGTGGACTCGTTACCGCCTACGGCAGCGGCCTTTGCCGGCACCACAGCCCGGCTCTGTTGCGGTGCCTGTCCGGCTTGCGGTTGTGGATCATTTTTCTCAGCGGTGCTTTCCTCCGCGGCGGGTTCAGCCCGGGCCAGCGGGCGGATCTCCAGCTGTTCCGGCTCGGCGATAAAGCACATCACCGCCTCGATATCGTCGCCGCCCAGCGAAGTGGACAGGGTCACCTCATAGCGGTCGCCGTTGACGGACTGCCGCTCTATCTCGCCAAGCTGGCCGAGTTCCTCGATCAGCAGCTCGCGGTCCTTTTCCGCCACCCCGAGCAAGGCCACCAGGTAGCGGCGGCCGGCGGTGGTTACACTCTCTGGCTCGGCTGCCGACTGCGCCACAGCGGCGGGGATGGATTTCGGTTCTCCGCCGCCCACATCGGCTTCCTCGCCGATTTCCTCCAGGGCAAGCAACCGCAGCGTCTGGCAGATCCGCTCCAGCGCTTCGGGATCCGGCTCGGCACCCCGGCGATAGGCATCCAGTTGGTCGTTTAGCATGTCTTTGGCCTCCAGAAAGATGTCCACTATGTCGCGGCGCAGGGCCAGTTCGCCGCGGCGGGTGTAATCCAGCAGGTTCTCCAGCAGGTGGGTGGTGCGCTGCAGTGCCTCGAAACCGAAGGTGCCGGCCCCCCCCTTGATTGAGTGGGCCGCGCGGAAGATGGCGTTCAGCTGCTCCGCGTCCGGGGTGTCCACGTCCAGCTCCAGGAGGTGTGATTCCATCTCCGCCAGCAGCTCGGCCGCCTCCTCAAAAAAGGTGTCGTAGAATTCCGTAATATCCATCTTCACTCACGCACTGCCTGGAGTACCCGCGGGCGGCCGGAATCCAGAATCCGAGCCACCGCCTGCTCACTGAGCACCGTTAAGGTGATTCGCCGGTTGACCGGGTCGCCGGGAGCGCTGCCCGGCACCGGTACGCGATCGCCCATGCCGATCACGCGCATTAACTTGGCGCTGTCCAGGCCGCCGACTGTCAACTCCCGACGCGAGGCGTTGGCCCTGTCGGCGGACAGTTCCCAGTTGCTATAACCGGCGTCGCCGGCAGCGTAGTTCAGGCTGTCGGTGTGGCCGCTGATAGTCACCCGGTTGGGCAGCTCGTTGAGCAGCGGCGCCAGCGTGCGCAGCAGGTCGCGCATATAGGGCGCAACCTGGTCACTGCCCAGTCGGAACATGGGCCGGCTCTCGGTATCCAGCAGCTGGATGCGCATGCCCTCGGGTGTCATTTCGAACCGCATCTGCTCGTGCAGATCGCGCAGCTCCGGGTCCGCCTTTATCACCGTCTCTATACGGTGGCGCAATTCGAGCAGGCTGCGGCGCACTTCGTCGGGGAGCCGCTGAGTGCGTAGATCCACCCGGGCCCGCTCACCGTCGGCGTGGGCCGGATCCGGGCCACCGCCGGGAATGACGCTGATGCTGGCGCTGTCCCGGTCGCCGTTGCTGAGGGCCACCGCCAACGGGGTGCGGAAGTACTCCGCCAGTCCCTGCAATTCCTGCGGCGAGGCGGTGGAGATCATCCACAGCACCAGAAACAGCGCCATCAGTGCCGTCATCAGGTCCGCCAGTGCTATCTTCCAGCCCCCGCCGTGGTGGCCCTTCTGCCTACTGCGCGGACGCCGAATGACAATTCGGCGTTCGACCTTGCTCACCGGCATCACGCGCGGGACACGCCAGAGCGCACATGGCCCTCGAGCTCGCCGAAAGTGGGCCTCTCGGCGGTATCCAGAGTCTTGCGGCCGAACTCCACCGCCAGCTGCGGTGCGTAGCCGTTGAGGCTGGCCAGCAGGGTGACGCGAATGCACTGCAATATCTTCACCGCCTCCCGCACCTGCCGCTCGATACGGCTGGCCATGGGATTGACGAAGCCGTAGGCGAGGAGAATGCCCAGAAAGGTGCCCACCAGTGCATGGGCGACCATCGCCCCGATTTCAGCGACACCGGATTCCGCCGAGGCCAGTGCCTTCATCACTCCCAGCACTGCGGCGACAATGCCGAAGGCGGGCAGGCCATCTCCCACCTTGAGAAGGGCGTCGACGGGAATGCGGGCCTCGTGCTCGAAAACCTCTATCTCGTGGGTCATCAGCTCGTCCAGCTCCAGCGGGTCCATGCTGCCGCTCACCATCAGGCGCAGGTAATCGGTGACGAACCCCATAATCAATGGGTCGCGGAGGATGCGCGGATGTTCGGAAAAAAGGGTGCTCTCTTCCGGGCTTTCGATATCTTTCTCGATTCCTATGGCACCCTCGCGGCGCATCTTGCTGAGCAGTTTGTACTGCAGCGCCATCAGGTCCATGTAGGTGTCTTTATCGTATTTCGCGGTACGCCTGAGCCTGGACAGGGTGCGCAGGGTGGCCTTGATCGCCTTGCCATTGTTACCGGCGATAAAAGACCCCAGTGCCGCCCCCACAATGATTAATATTTCCATAGGCTGATATAGCGGCCCCAAGTGCCCGCCGGACAGTGAAAAGCCGCCGAACACCGAGAGGGTGACAATAATGAACCCGAGAAATATCAACACCACCGGTGTCCCTCCGCTAATTGCATACGCTGCTTCTAGCGTGTCTATCGGCGGGCCGGCAGCAGGCTTGAGGGTGCGCCAGAAAGAAAAAGTGGGACGTTAATTCGATGCGCCGAGGGAGCGGGCTTCCCTCGCTATCGCGGGAGCCCGCGACTAAGAAGTTCACGGGTTTATTTCCGGCTTACAACATCGCCACTCCGCCTTGCAACATCACCGCCACAGGCTATTTTTCCAGTAGGACCGGCCTCTCGCGCCGGCGCTGGATTCAGAGGATCTGCGAGCTTCCTATCACTCGCGTCAAGATGACAATAACGCCAACTATCCGGACCCGACTCTCATGCTGATTGCGCACCGCGGCGACAAGATTCGCCAACCGGAAAACACGATCGCCGCCTTCGAGGCCGCCCACAGTCTGGGGGCCTGTGCGATCCTGGCGGAGGTCCGGTTCAGCGCAGACGGCACGCCCTGGTGCTTTCACAGCGACACCATCTGGTCGCCCAGGGCCGGGGCGGAGCGCCCGTTTCACGAGATGCGGGACCGCGAACTGCGCCAGCTGTCCATCAACACTTTTATCCAGCTGGTCGACTGGGCCAGCTGCCACCGTCATCTGGACTGGTTTATCGAATTGTCAGAAGTGAGCCTCGCCAAGATGGGCGCAGCGCTGGTGGTGGAAACCGTAGTGGATCTGATGCGCAGGGAGTGCGACTCCTTCGCGCTGCTGACCAGGGACAACCGCAGCCTGCGGATGGCGCGCAATCTCGGTTGCCACCGGGTGGGGCTGAAGATGGACAGCGTCGCCCGGTGCCTGTCGGCGGATGCCATCACCCTGGCGCCGGACTATCTGCTGATCTGCGACAGCCATGTCGAGCGCGATGAGTTGCCGCCGGGGCCCTGGCAGTGGGTGGTGTACGAGATCAATTCCGCCGAGGAGGCGGTGCGCTGGCGCGCGCGCGGTGCCCACCACATCCTGACCGGTAATCTGCCGCTGCTGATGCGCTCCCGGGAAGCCAGCGATGTCTACGGATTTTGATGTCCTGGTCGTCGGTGCGGGTATCCAGGGCGCCGGGGCCGCCGAGGCGCTGGCAAAGGCCGGCTATCGGGTGGTCATCCTCGAGCAGCTGGGCATCGCCGCCGCCACATCGTCGCGCTCTTCCAAGCTGATCCACGGCGGTCTGCGCTACCTGGAGAGCGGCCAGTTCCAGCTGGTCTACGAGTGCCTGCGCGAGCGGCGCTGGCTGCTGGAGAACAAGCCCCAGCTGGTGCGTATGGTGCCCTTCTATATCCCCGTCTACCGCTACAGCAAGCGGCCGGCCTGGCTGGTGCGCCTGGGGCTCACCCTCTACGCCCTGCTGTCCGGGGTGACCAGCGGTTATTCGCGTTTCCGCGCGCTGCGCAAATCCGAATGGGACCATCTCTCCGGCCTCAGTACCGACGACCTGGTGGCGGTGTATCGCTACTACGATGCCCAGACCGACGACGCCGCGCTGACCCGCAATGTCATCGAGTCCGCGATTACCCAGGGCGCCCAGCTGATCTGCCCCGGCAGTTTAGTGGGCGCCGAGCTGACGGCGCACGGCGTGCGGGTGGACTATGTGGCCGACGGCCAGCTGAATACCCTGCGCACCCGCGCGCTGGTCAACTGCAGCGGCCCCTGGGTGGAGAGCACCAACGCCCGCTGTACGCCCGCCCTGCCGCTGCCGCCGATCGACCTGGTGGCCGGCACCCATATCCTGTTGCCGCTGTCACTGGGCGAGAAGATTTTCTATGTGGAGGCCGAGGACGGCCGCGCCGTGTTCGTGATGCCCTGGCGGGGCAAGACCCTGGTCGGCACCACCGAGCGCAGCTATTGCGGCGATCCCCGCGATGTGGTGCCGACCATCGACGAGGAAGGCTACCTGCTGCGCACCCTGCAGCGCTATTTCCCCCAGACCCGCTCGCTGCAGGACCAGGATATCCTCGACAGCTTTGCCGGCCTGCGGGTCCTGCCGAAGATGGAGCAGAGCCCGTTTGCGCGGCCGCGGGAGACGCTGCTCTGCTGCGACAATGACAAGGCTCCCCGCATACTGGCGGTGGCCGGCGGCAAGCTCACCAGCTATCGGGTCACCGCACACAGAATAGTGAAGAAATTGCGGCCGACGCTGGAGGCGGCCGAGTCGCCCGACGGCGAGCTGATTGCGCGCAGTGCCAAAAGCAGCCTGTCGGAGAAGGAGCGGAATCTTTAACCTGCGTGGGAGCCAGCCATGCTGGCGATCACCTTCCGCGTTTTGAGAGAATCGCCCGCATGGCGGGCTCCCACATCAAACCACAACCATGGCCAACCTTAGGGTATCTCCGGCACATCCCCTATAATGCGCGGGTCTTTTGATTTCGGTGTTCGCCCCGGCCGCTGTTCTATGTCCGATCCCCTGTCCCACCGCTTCTGCACCGCCCCTCTGCTCGACTGGAGCGACAGGCACTGCCGCACCATGTGGCGGCTGTTTAGTAAAAACGCGCGCCTGTACACGGAGATGGTAACCACCGGCGCGATACTGCACGGCGACCGCGAGCGGCACCTGCAGTTCGACGCCGCGGAACATCCCCTGGCCCTGCAGCTGGGCGGCAGCGATCCGCGCGAGCTGGCCGAGTGTGCGCGCATCGCTGAGCAGTGGGGATACGATGAGATCAACCTGAACTGCGGCTGCCCCAGCGACCGGGTGCAGTCCGGTCGCTTCGGCGCCTGCCTGATGGCGGAGCCGGAGGTGGTGGCCGAGGGGCTGGCGGCCATGCGCGCGGCAGTCGCGATTCCGGTCACGGTGAAGCACCGCATCGGCATCGACGATATGGAGGACTACGCCGGCCTGACCCGCTTTGTCGAGGCCCAGGCCGCCGTCGGTGTTACCACCTTTATCGTGCACGCGCGCAAGGCGTGGCTGAATGGCCTCAGTCCGAAGGAGAATCGGGAAATTCCGCCGCTCAACTACGATATGGTGTTCCAGCTGAAGCGGGACTACCCGCAGCTGCAAGTCGTGCTCAACGGCGGCATCAACACCCTGGAGGAGTGCCGGCAACACTTGCGTCACGTCGATGGCGTTATGCTGGGAAGAGCGGCCTACCAGACCCCGGCGCTGCTGGCGCGGGTGGACAGTGAGCTGTTCGACGGTGAACCCGGCCCGGACGCGATCCGGGTGGCCGAGCAGATGCTGCCCTATATCGAGCGGGAGCTGGGCCGCGGCCAGCGCCTGAACCATATCACCCGGCACATGCTCGGGCTGTTTCAGGGGTTGCCGGGCGCACGCCGCTTCCGCCGCCACCTGAGTGAGAATGCGCACAGGAAAGGAGCGGGGCCGGAAGTTGTCGAACAGGCGCTGGCGCTGGTGACCCAGGCGGCGTAGCCGGGAGCGCCGAGCCCCAGCTCGGCTTGCGGGGCATAACCCCGCCATCGGTGGGTATTGAATTGGATCGATCGCGGCCAAGTGCCGCTCCTACAGGGGCGGTGTGCAGATTCGTAGGGCGCGCCGTGCGCACCGGAGAGTGAGGTCGATCTGCTACGAAGGGCTGTGCAGAACTGGTGGATCGATCGCGGCCAACGGCCGCTCCTACGGGGGCGGCGTGTAGATTCGTAGGGTGCGCCGTGCGCACCGGAGAGTGAGGCGGATCTGCGACGAAGGCGCGGCTGTGCAGGGCTGGTGGATCGGTCGCGGCCATGGGCCGCTCCTACAGGGGGCGGGTACGAGATTATTGGAACGTCTATAAATCGAGGGAATGGAATGAACAAGCTGGAACAACTCAGGCAGCGCAGTCAGGTGGTGGCGGACACCGGCGATATCGAGGCCATTCGCCGCTACCGACCGCAGGACGCCACCACCAACCCATCGCTGCTGTTCAAGGCGGCGCAGCTGCCGCAGTACCGCGAGCTGATCGCGGAGTCACTGGCCTGGGCCGAGCGCCATCACGGCCATCGCGACCCTCACAACCATGCGGCAATTGCGCAACTGGCGGCCATGAAACTGGCGGTGGCCATCGGTGCGGAAATTCTGCAGCTGGTGCCGGGGGTGGTCTCCACCGAAGTGGACGCGCGCCTGTCATTCGATACCCGCGCCACCATCGACTACGCGCGCCGCCTGATCGCGCTCTACGACCAGGCGGGCGTGCCGCGGGAGCGGGTGCTGATCAAGGTCGCCTCCACCTGGGAGGGCATCGCCGCGGCCGCGGTACTGGAGCGCGAGGGCATTCACTGCAACCTGACCCTGCTGTTCAGTTTCTGCCAGGCGGTCGCCTGCGCCGAGGCGGGCGTCACGCTGATCTCGCCCTTTGTCGGTCGCATTCTCGACTGGCACAAGGCCAACAGCGGCCGCGACGACTTCGGCGCGGAGGAGGACCCGGGCGTGCTGTCGGTGCGCAACATCTACCATTACTACAAGTCCCGCGGCTACGACACCATCGTCATGGGCGCCAGCTTCCGCAATACCGGCGAGATCGAAGCCCTGGCCGGCTGCGACCGCCTGACCATCAGTCCGCAGCTGCTGCAGGAACTGGAAGAGGACACGGGGTCTCTCGCGCGTGGGCTGCCGACCGGCGTAGACACCCAGCCGCGCGCGGCGCGCACCCAGGGCGAGGCGGAGTTCCGCTACCAGCTGAACAGCGACGCCATGGCCACGGAAAAACTGGCCGAGGGTATCCGCAATTTCGTACAGGATCAGGAGCGCCTGGAGCTGCTGCTCCAGGGCCAGTTGATGGGGCACAGGGAAACCGATGCTGCGACAAATCCGTAAGCTGTTCGAGCAGATCGCCAGCGGCGCCGATCTCGAGGTGCGCGACGAGAAAGACGTGCGCATGATCAGCGCCGGGCTGATGGCCGAGGTCGCCACGGTGGACCACGCGCTGGACCCCCGCGAACAGGAAACCCTCACCCGATTGCTGCAACAGCACTACCGGCTGGATGCCGAAACCGCCCGGGAGCTGGTGACGGAGGCGCTCGCCCACCGCGAACGGGCCACGTCGCTGTATGAATTCACGCAAACGGTGAACGAACAGTTCGACGAGAAAGACAAGTATTTACTGGTGCGCCAGATGTGGCAGGTGGCGTTTTCGGACGATGTGATCGAGGCGTTCGAAGAGCACCTGATCCGCCGGGTGGCGGAACTGATCTACCTGCCCCACGGGCTCTTTACGCGGGCGCGGGCCGAGGCGAGGGAAATGCGGAATGCGGAATGATGACAAATCTGCCGGGAGCAGATTTGCACAGCCGAAGGCTGCCCGCGAAGCGGGTGAAGTGCAGGGACGCACTTCATGAATGCGGAACAGGCGGTGCCTGCGCAGAACTTAGTTCAAGTGGTGCGCGCGGCGCACCTTACTGATTAGGCGCGCCCACGATTTCAGCAGATATGCGCGGCGCCGGAACGCGTATTCCGCATTCACCATTCCGCATTAAAAAAGTCAGTGCATCCGCGCCGAGGGCTTCAGCATCGGCTCGCACTCGAGTTCCAGGGTGTGGACGAGATCGCGGAAGGTTTCCGCATTCTGTTCGTTCATGCTCATCAGCACGCGGTGGGCTTCCAGCACTTTTTCCCGCGCCGAATATTCATCCGGTGTCTTGCACTGCAGCGGTTTGGTCTCGGCACCGTAATCGCGCTCCTCATCGCTGACTTCAATCAGCGCGTCGAAGCCCATCGCATCCAGCAGGTGGCGCATACCGTCGTCGGCAGAGAGCGCCAGGGGTTTCTGGCAGCCGCGCTCCAGCGCACGAATGGCGATCTTCGCCATCAGTCCCAGCGTGGTGCTGTCGACACCCTCGGCGCTGTGCAGGTCGAACACCACATCGGTGAAGTCGTCGTGCGCAAACATGTTGTCGATAAAGTTATCGAAGGAGGTGCACAGGTTGAGCCGCACATCACCAACCAGCTTGATGACGTAGATGCCCTGGTGGGCCCCAACCATAATCTGCCCGGACTGCATAAAAACCTCTGGCACATCCGCACTGCGGCAAGTACTGCACGCAAGCAGATGGCGAAAGTTCACTTGTGGAGAACACAACCGCCGGCGGCCGGGTAATGCCGTCGTCCAGGTTTGTGCGTAAAGTGGGCGGAGCTTACTCCTGCCCGCCAGGGCTGGCAAGGGTGCCAAAGTCGGCAATGGGGGGACCGAATAGTCACAATATTACCTCCCCGCTGCAGGGAGCCGTCGGAAAGCGTATGCCCGCCATCCCTGGCGCAACGCCGTGCTTTCGATCCGGCCCCGGCCCCGCCATCCCTGGCGGGCCGCTGAGTCGCGCACGGCGCAGTGCGCCGTAAACGCGCGACTCAGCCCTGTCTCAGGGTGAGTATCGTGACGTCGTCCGGCAGTGCCTCCGAAGTGTCCACATGCAGCGCGGTGCAGAGGCTTTCCAGGTCGCCGCGGCTCTTGTCGATGGCCTGTAGCAGCTGGGCCTCTTTCTGCAGCAGATCGCCCTCGAGCAGCTCCAGCACGCCGTCCGAACAGGTGACCAGCCGCCAGCTGGCGGGGAGCTTGGTGCAAATGACCTGCCAGTCGCCCTGCTCGAACAGCCCCAGCGGGCGCCCTTTGCCCGGCAGCCACTCGGCGCCGTTGGCCGTCACCAGGGCCGGCATGGGTATCTGGCCCGCGACGGCGTAATGCAGTTGCCGCGCGGGGCCGTCGATCACACCGACGAACATGCTGGCGTGCTTGCCGAGGCGGGTGGACAGCAGCTCCCGGTTGATCAGGCTGAGGATATCGAGCAGGTCGCTGTCGAGGGAGTCGAGCTGCGCAAACAGCGGCCGCTCGCGCAGCAGGTGCATGATGCTGTGCTTGATCAGCGCGGTGACCAGCGCCGAGGAAACCCCGTGGCCGGAGACATCCACCAGGTAAAAGGCGACGAAGCGCTCGCCGAAGAGGCCGTAGTCGATAAAGTCGCCGCTGAGATACAGGGACGGGATCAGCCGGTAGGCGGCCTCGATGCCGCCGGGGTAACGGTAGGGAGTGCGGGGCAGCAGGTGCTGCTGCAGCAGCCGCCCCGCCTGCTGGTCCCGCTGCAGCACCTCGACATGGTCGCGCAGCTCGCGGTTGCGCCGCTCCAGCGTCTCGCGGTACTCGCGGTTCTGCTGTGCCAGGGTTTCCGCGTTGGTGATGCGGCAGACCGCGTGGTCAATGACCTCGACACTCTCAATCGGCTTCAGCAGATAGTCGCTGGCGCCGAGGCGCAGCGCCTGCACCACATCGCTGACCTCGCTGTCGGATGCGAGCACGACCACCGGCGTATCCGGTGACATCTGCTTGATCTTGCGCAGCACTTCCAGGCCACCCATATCCGGCAGGTGCAGGTCGGTGATCACCAATTGGAACAGACTCGGGGCAAACTGGCCGATGCCCTCCACGCCGTTCTGCGCCACCACCACCTGGAATCCGAGGCGCGACAGTGCTCCGCGGACAAAGTCGCGGGCGCGCGGTTCCTCTTCAATCAGTAACAGGCTTCTGCGGCCGGCCATGCAGTGGCTCTGGTAGTGGCTCTTTTGATAGGTTGCTGGTGTGCCGGTGAATCAGAAGCCGAATTCATCTTCCTGATCGCCACCGGCATCCTCTTCGGCATCTTCTTCCTGATCGGCGCCGAAATCATCCTCTTCGCCACCGAAATCGTCATCCAGCTCGCCATCCTTGATCAGGTATTCGCGCCGCTGCAGGTAGGCATCCCGCAGCAGGACGTAGCGATCGCCCTGCAGCAGTGACTCGGCCTTCAGCAGGCTGGCGCGGGTTTGTACCAGATCGGTAAACTTGAATGCGTAACGCGTTTGATCGTGCTCTATGTATGTGAGCGGATTGGTATACCAGTCCACTACCTGGCCGGGCACATCGCGCACTGTCGAGGGCCCCATAAACGGCAACACCAGGTAGGGGCCGGAGGGCACGCCCCAGACCGCCAGAGTCTGGCCGAAGTCCTCGCCGTCACTGGGATCCAGGCCCATATGCTGGGCCACGTCGAACAGACCCACCACGCCAACGGTGGTGTTGACGACGAAACGGCCCGCGTCGTTACCGGCCTGCCCCCACTTGCCCTGCAGCGTGCTGTTGAAGGTATTGGTGACTTCGCGCAGGTTGCCGAAAAAATTGGTGATCCCGTGCTGCAAGAAGATCGGGGTAACCTGCCGGTAACTGGTCGCAATGGGTTTCAATACCCAGCGGTCGGCGCTGTCGTTGAAACGGAAGATCGCGCGATTGACCCCCTCCCAGGGATCGCGCACGGCCGGCTCTTCGTCGCTGGCAAATTCCTCCGCCGGATCGAAGCCGTATTCCTCCTCGAGCGTCGAGGTCTCACGGGTATCACCGGCGGATTCGGCAAATGGATCGCCGCCTTCTTGCGGCTGCGCCGCTTCGCTGTCGGTGGTCTCACTGTTTCCGGCCGGCTCTTGTGGCGCCGCAACTTCCTGTTCCGACTCCGCGAATGGATCCTGTGCCGCTAACGACAGCGCCGGCATGCCGGCCAGTGTCGCCGTAATCAACCAGAGCGAGATAACTGTGCGTCCCAGCAAAACCCTCTCCTCTCTACCTAGCTTCAAAGTGCACGGATTCTAACGCCCCCACATCGCGTAAACCACCCTCGCCAGCATAGCAGCTGGTATAGGCCAAGAATGTGCGAGTTTTCGGCAAGGGTTAGCGGGCAGGCTGTTGAAACACTCATTTTCAACAGCCTGCCCGCTAACCCGAACACGGAGGTTCGGGCCGAAAATCGAGCACGTAAGTGCTTGATTTGTCGTGGAGGGTTTACGGACATGCGCCGCAAACCCGGCTTGAAAAAGGCCATGGAAGGCCTTTTTCAATAGCCTTTTAGTGCCTGAGGCCGGCGATAACCCCCAACCGCAGCAGTTTTTCCAGCAACTGCCGGCCAAACTCGACAAGTTCATCGCCGCTGGACTGTTGCATACCCTGTGGCATTTCCTGCGCCAGCTTCTCCAGCAGCCGGCGCCCGCTGGACTCCCCACCCTCGGCGAGCTGCAGCAGGCGGGCCGTGACCGCGTTGATCTCCATAAAGCCCACCTCGTCGTCGCGGTCGCGGTAGACCAGCAGGAACGTCGGGGTCGGCGGCGGCTCCTGGGGCTGGTAAGCCGGGCCGATTCGGTGCACCGGAAAGGCGTAGCTGAGGCTCCACACCAGCGGCGATACTACGGGCACGCGCTCGAGCACGTCGCCGTCCTGCAGCAGCCCCGACGGCATCTCCGCCTCGCTGACATCCAGCGCCAGTTCGACCCACTCGTAGTGCGCGAGTTCCAGCAGGAAGGGCGGATCACCGGCCCGCGGGCCGCGCTCGTGCTGCAGATAGTGCAGAAACTCTTCGCTGATCTGCAGGAAGTAGGGGCTTCGGGACGCGTGTCGATAGACGAAGTCGCGCACCATCTCATGCCAGCGCTCGTCGCCACCGGCCCCGTCGCTATCGCTAAAGAGGCTGCGCAGCACCGGAAACCCGCCGGCAATGAACGATTCGATATTGTTGTAGATCAGGTCGCGGTAGATCCCCATGCGCCGGTCCTCGATGGACGGCGGCGGCGCGCAGCGGTCCGGCGCGCGCAGATGGGCGGCAAAAGCCCGCTGCAAAAGCTGAAACTTCCGCGGTCTATCGACAGCCGTGGGCATAGTTCGCCTCCGCCGAGCGGCTGGCCTGCACGGCCCTGATCCGCTCCACCTCCATCAGCAGCTCCGGCAGCGGCGGTATGTTGAAGTCGCGCTCCAGCAGCGTCGGCAGCGGGCCGTGGATTTCATAGGCCCGCTGGAGCAGTTGCCACACCGGGTCGATCACCGGCGCACCGTGGGTATCCACCTTCAGGTCATCCGCCTCGTCGTAGTGACCCGCCACATGGGCATAGCGAATGCGTTCGCCGGGCAGACCGCGCAGGAACTCGAGCGGATCGTAGCGGTGGTTGATGGAATTCACATAGATATTGTTGACGTCCAGCAGCAGGTCGCAATCCGCCTCCTGCAGGACCGCATTGAGGAATTCGAGCTCGCTCATTGCCGCTTCGCCGTCAACGACGGGCGCGGCATAGTAGGAGACATTTTCCATCGCGATGCGCTGCTCCAGCAGTTCCTGCACCACGCGAATGCGCTCGGCCACGTAGTGCACCGCTTCGGCGGTGAAGGGAATCGGAAGCAGGTCGTACAGGTGGCCGTGGTCGGAGCAGTAACTCAGGTGCTCGCTGTAGCAGCGGATATCGTGCTCGCGCATAAATGCCTTGATGGACCTGACCAGATCCAGATCCAGCGGCGCCGGCGCACCGATGGACAGCGACAGGCCGTGAATGACGAACGGAAAACGCTCGGTATAGCTGCGGAACCAGCGCCCGAAGCGCCCGCCGACACCGATCCAGTTCTCCGGTGCCACTTCGAGAAAGTCCACGGCCTCGGGCGGCAGCTGCTCCCCGATCATCGAACGGCGCAGGCCGAGACCGGCACCGGCAACCGGGAGCGCTCGGGTGGCTGCTTCTTTCATAAATTATTTTTGCCTAAGTATCGAAGGTGCGGCACTTACCAGTGCCGCCCCTCCGCTAGTGCTTGATTAAGCGCCGCATTTACCTTCTTTCTTCTTGCCTTCTTTCTTGCCTTCGCCGCACTTACCTTCGCCGCACTTGCCTTCCTTTTTCTTGCCTTCGCCGCACTTACCTTCGCCGCACTTGCCCTCTTTTTTCTTGCCCTCTTCCTTCTTGCCCTCTTCTTCCTGCATGGCGAGGTTGTATCCGGAGGACAGCTCCTCTGCCGCGAAGGGGTTGGCCGCGTTGCCGGCACTGCCGACAGCCGCGGAAGCAGTCATCGCAGCGGAAGCCAGAAAAGCCGCGCCGACGGCCGCCGCTACCGGGGAAAGATGTTTCTTGTTCATAAAAGCTCTCCTGATCAATATCCTTAGTAATAAACGACGCACGTTAGGCGTGCTGGTCCTCCGGCGAGTATAGTGCGTCGGCGGAAAAACCAGTCACGCGTTGAGACAGGGTGCCCGTACGCGCCCTTCTCTACCCACTTCGTCGCCGCAGGCGCGGAATTATTACAGCGCCGGCGGAAAAATTTCCCGGGCGCCGTAACTGCCGCTGCTCCACAATGTTTACGACGAGATGGTCATGGCGGATTGCTCTATTTCGGTCCAGAGCTTGTGCAGGCGTTTGCCGGACACCGGCATCAGGGTTTTCAGGGTCTGGGCGAACAGGGATACGCGCAGCTCCTCCAGCATCCAGCGGTACTGGCAGAGTTGCGGCTCGGCGGCCAGCGCTCTCGCAGCGTAGCGCTCCGCCAGCGCCTGGTACGGCTCGGCCGCCCGGTGGAACTCCACTTGCAGCTTGCGGTCCCGGTTCGGGTCCAGCGCCGCCTTTTCCAGCCGCAGCGCTATGCCCTTCAGGTAGCGGCCATACTGCCGCAGCCACTCCAGCGGCGTATCGAACAGGAAGCCGCGATAGAAGAGTCCGCCGAGCTGCTGCTGTATATCCCCCACTGCCATGGCGACCGCCAGGTTTTTCTGCTGTTTGATCTGCTTGCGCAGCGGTACCAGCTGCGCCAGCGCCTTGACCAGCAGTTCCGCTATCTCCTGCGCGACACCGACCAGCTCGCCACTCCTCTCGGCGAGGGCTGCAAGGAACTGGGCTTCGCTGCGCGGCCACCGCTCGTCGGGCCAGAAAACTTCCCGCGCGGCGGCGAGCAGTATGTCATCGGCCACCTCCTCGCGCCGGCCGAGATCCGCGGCGGAAAGACCCAGCTCCTTGCCGCGCAGCAGTTCCTTGCGCAGATATTTCACCGGTTCGGGCAGGTGCAGCAGCGCCAGACGGCAGATGCCGGCGCGGGACAGCCGCCGCGCCTCGGCGGGATTGTCGAGGAGTTTCAGCGATACGCTGTCTTTGCCCTCGACCAGTGCCGGGTAGGCCCGCACCTTGATCGCGCCCTGCTGCAGTGTGTGTGTCTCGGGCAGTTCGCCGAAATCCCAGCTGGTGATGTCGGCGCGCTCGAAGCCGTCGCCGGCGCTGGCCAGCTGCCGCTGTACCCGGTCGCGATAGCGCCCCTGCAGCAGCGCCAGATCGCGGCCCTGGTCGAGCAGCTGCCCCTCTTCGTCCAGTACCTGGATGTTGAAGCGGTAGAAGTCCTCCAGCGATGCCTCCGCGGATTCCCAGGCTGCGTCCGGCAGCTCCTGGGCGGTCTGCCGCTTGAGCTCCCGCGCCAGCGACTGCCACAGCGGCGTATTGTCCGCGATCAGTTTCGGCAGCGCCCTGTCCACCGCCGCCGGCACCGGGACGAACACTTTGCGCCACTGTTTCGGCAGCGCCTTGATCAGCGCAATACACTTGTCGCGCAGAACACCCGGTACCAGCCACGACAGCCGCGCCGCCGGCACCTGGTGCAGGGCGCCGACCGGCACTCGAATGCTCACACCGTCATCGACACTGCCGGGCTCGAAGTGATAGCTGAGCGGAAAGACTATCCCGCCCGCCGGCAATTCGTCCGGAAACTGCGCCTCGCCGACATGTTCGGCACCCTGCTGCATCAGCAGATCGCGCGGAATAAACAGCAGCTGCGGATCGCTGCTCTCCGCCTGCTTGCGCCAGTGCTCGAAACCGGCCAGGTTGACGATGTCCGCCGGCAAGCGCTCGTCGAAAAACTGGAAAACCACCTCGTCGTCGACGACGATATCGCGGCGGCGCGACTTGGCCTCCAGGTCTTCGAGTTCGCGCAGCAGATCCGTGTAGTGTTTGAAGAACCTGCCCTTACCGCGGTAGCGCTGTTCCACCAGCGCCTGGCGAATGAACACTTCGCGTGCGGTGTGCGGATCCAGCTTGCCGTAATGGATGCGGCGCTTCTCCACCAGCACCAGGCCGTAGAGGGATATTTTCTCGAACGCCATCACCTGCCCGGCGCGGGCATCGTAGTGCGGCTCGAAATAATTGCGCTTGACCAGGTGCTCGGCGGCCGCCAGTACCCACTCCGGCTCTATCTTCGCCACCGTGTGCGCGAACAGGCGGCTGGTTTCCAGCAGCTGCGCTGCCACCACCCAGCGCGGCGGTTTCTTGAACTGGCCGGAACCGGGAAAGATGTGGAAGCGGCGGTTGCGGCAGCCGAGAAACTCCTTGTTCTCGTCGCGCACGCCGATATTGCCCAGCAGTCCAGACACTATGGCCCGGTGCACGGCGTCGTAGCTGGTGGATTCGTCGGCCGCCTCGCGGTTCTCCTTCAGCTGCATTTCCCGGCAGGCCAGGCGCAACTGGTGGTGTATGTCCCGCCACTCGCGCATGCGCTGCCAGGACAGGAAATTTTTCTGGCACCACTTGCGCAGCTGGTTCTGGCTGAGTTCCTGGCGCTGCGCCTCGAAGGCATCCCACAGCTGTACGTAGGAGAGAAAATCGGACTGTTCGTGCTGCCACTGGCGGTGCTTCTCGTCGGCGGCCTGGCGCTTCTCCGCCGGGCGCTCGCGCGGATCCTGTACCGCCAGCGCGCTGACGATGATCAGCACTTCGCGCAGACAGTCGTTCCCTCTACCCGCTGCTCCGGGGGCGGCCGCCATCAGCATGCGGCCGAGGCGCGGATCCAGCGGCAGCCGCGACAGGGCGCGGCCGAGCGGCGTCACCCTGCCCTTGCCGTCCACCGCCTGCAGTTCCTGCAGCAGCTTGTAGCCGTCGTTGATCAGGCGCTGGTCCGGCGGATCGACGAAGGGAAAATCGCGGATATCGCCGATCCGCAATTGCAGCATCTGCAGGATGACCGCGGCCAGGTTTGTGCGCAGTATCTCCGCATCGGTGAATTCCGGCCGCTGCTCGAAATCGCGCTCCTCGTACAGGCGCACGCAGACGCCGGCACTGACGCGGCCACAGCGGCCGGCGCGCTGGTTGGCGCTGGCCTGGGAAATCGCCTCCACCGGCAACCTTTGAATCTTGCTGCGGTAGCTGTAGCGGCTGATACGCGCCGTACCCGGGTCTATGACATAGCGGATACCGGGCACGGTGATCGAGGTCTCGGCGACGTTGGTGGCCAGCACGATTCGGCGGCCCCGGTGGCCGTGAAATACCCTGGCCTGCTCCGCCAGGCTCAGGCGCGCGTAGAGCGGCAGTATTTCCAGCTGTGGGATCTGCGCGTCCCTCAAAGCCTTGGCGCACTCGCGGATCTCGCGCTCGCCGCTCATGAATACCAGGATATCGCCACCGGGATGCCGGCCACCGCTCCGGCCGCCGGCCTTTTCCTCGTGCAGCAGCTCCTCCACCGCGGCGACTACCTGCTGGTTCAGGTCCGCGTCGCTGTCGGCCGGCGGCCGGTAGTGGATATCCACCGGGTAGGTGCGCCCGGAGACCTCGATAATCGGCGCATCGTCGAAGTGCCGCGAGAACTTTTCCAGGTCGATGGTGGCGGAGGTGATGATCAGCTTCAGGTCCGGGCGCTGCGGCAGAATGGTCTTGAGGTAGCCGAGCAGGAAGTCGATGTTGAGGCTGCGCTCGTGGGCCTCGTCGATGATCAGCGTGTCGTATTTGTGCAGCAGCGGGTCGCGCTGGATTTCCGCCAGCAGTATGCCGTCGGTCATCAGCTTGATATGGGTATGCTCGGTGCTGTGGTCGGTAAAGCGCACCTGGTAGCCGACACTCTCTCCCAGCGGCTGCTGCAGTTCCTCGGCGATGCGGTTGGCCACGGTGCGCGCGGCGATGCGCCGCGGCTGGGTGTGTCCCACCTGACCGGCGATGCCGCGGCCGAGCTCCAGGCAGATCTTGGGCAGCTGGGTCGTCTTGCCGGAACCCGTCTCGCCGGCGACCACGACCACCTGGTGCCGATCGATCAGCGCGGCGATCTCCGCGCGCCGCGCCACCACCGGCAGCCCCTCCGGCCAGGTCACTGCCGGCAGCTTCTGCCGGCGCGCTTCCACCAGCGCCCTTGAGGCCTCCAGCTGCTCACCCAGCTGCGCCAGCATGCGGTCCGCCGGCTTGCCCTCCTTCAGCCGCCGGCGCGCGCTGTCGAGCGTTTTGCGCAGGCGATCGCGATCCCGCCCCATACACTGGGCGATCTGGCTTTCGAGGGCGCTGAGGGAGCGGACGTTTTCGGGGTGACTCATGATTCAGGAGCTAATCGCAAACGGGCGATTATACCCGCCGCAGCCGCCGCCTTCACGGCCCGCGGCTTGCCGCTTGTGGCGCTGATCTATACTTGGGCAGACGCGTGACCATTCCCGGTAAACGGGCTCATCTGGGCGGGCCCAGGGCCCGCATGCCGAGCAGGAGCCTTCAGCGCCCCGAGACAGCTCGGCGCTCCCGGCACAACTTGCGAGCTGTATCTATGCAAGATCTTAAACCCAGACCGCCGGCCGGCGCCGGCGACATGCTCGGCCATCCCAAGGGCCTGTTTCTGCTTTTCGGTACCGAAATGTGGGAGCGCCTCAGCTACTACGGCATGCGGGGTATCTTCGTCTTCTACCTCACCTCCGCCGCCGCGGCGGCGGTGTTCGGCTGGGAACAGTTGTCCGAGACCGAGCTGCAATCCAAGGCGCTGAGCTACCTGGGCTGGTACGCGATGCTGGTGTACCTGACGCCGATTATCGGCGGCTGGATGGCCGACAACATCTGGGGGCAGCGCCGCTGCATCATCTTCGGCGGCATACTGATGATGTTCGGCCAGTTCGCACTGGGCTTCCCCCACGCCTGGCTGCCGGACGGCAGCGAGATCTATATGCTGTGGCTGGGTCTGGCGCTGATGATCATCGGCAACGGATTTTTCAAACCCAATATCTCCACCATGGTCGGCGACCTCTACGATGAGGGCGATAAGCGCCGCGACACCGCCTTTACGATTTTCTACATGGGTATCAACCTGGGCTCTATCCTCGGCTACCTGGTGATCGGCTGGATCGGCGAGAAGGTGAATTACCAGCTGGCCTTCTTCGTCGCCGGCCTCGGCATGCTGCTGGGCCTGATACTGCAGCTGACCCAGGCGCGGCGCTACCTGGGCGACATAGGCGTGCAGCCGTCGGCGAAACTGGGGCTTAAACAGGAAACCGTGGAAGAGCACAAACCGCTCACCCAGGAAGAGCGCGACCGCATCAAGGTGATCCTGATCCTCGGCGTGTTCACCGTGATTTTCTGGGCGGGCTTCGAGCAGGCCGCCGGCTCCATGAACCTGTTTGCCAAATACAATACCGATCTGCATATGTTCGGCTGGGAAATTCCGGCGAGCTGGCTGCAGATGGTCAACCCGCTGTTTATCATCATTCTCGCGCCGATCATCGCCAGCATCTGGGTCGGCCTCGGCGACCGCGAACCGAACTCGCCGGCGAAATTCAGTATGGGGTTGGTCTTCCTCGGCCTGGGCTTCATCTCCATGGTCGGTGCCGCACTGCAGATCGGCGACTCGGAGACCACCCTGGCCAGCCCCTGGTGGCTGGTCTTCGCCTATATTTTCCACACCATCGGCGAGCTGTGCCTGTCGCCGATCGGCCTCTCGATGGTGACCAAGCTGTCGCCGCTGCGCTACGTTTCGCTGATGATGGGCCTGTGGTTTGCGTTTATCGGCATCGCCAACAAGGGCGCGGCGGAAATCGGTAAGCTCGTGGGCGAAACCGGCCCCCTGGCCACCTTCGGCGGTGTCGCCATCGCCGCAATCCTGGCCGGCATAATCCTGTTCTTCCTGCGCAACAAGCTGGTGGACTGGATGCACGGCGTGGAAGAGGTACACGTGAAGGTGAAGGACACTACCAAGGAAGAGATCAGCATTACCGCGGATCACGAGGGCGCGCCGCCGAAGCACTTTGGCGGCTGACACAGAATGCGGAATGCGGAATGCGGAATGCGGAATGCGGAATGCGGAATGCGGAATGCGGAATGCGGAATGCGGAATGCGGAATGCGGAATGCGGAATGCGGAATGCGGAATGCGGAACAGGATGCGCGACCTGCGCTTAACCGCAAAACCGCCTACCAGAAAAGCTCAGGCGCCGACCGAATGCCCACCCGCAAACACGAAGTCGAATCGCGTATTCCGCATTCATCATTCCGCATTCCGCATTAACCTCACCGTCCTTTCACCAGATAGGCGATGGCCCTGTCCAGCCCCTCCAGTGTCATCGGGTACATATGCCCTCCGACGAGGCGCTGGGTCAGACCGATGCTGGGCGTGTAGCGCCAGTATTCCTCGCCGACGGGATTGAGCCAGATCAACTTGCCGTAGGTGTCGGAGACCCGCTCCATCCAGGCCGATCCCGGCTCCTCGTTCATATGCTCGACGCTGCCGTAGCGGCTGGTGATCTCGTAGGGTGCCATGGAGGCATCGCCGACAAAAACGACCCTGTAATCCTTGCCGTAGGTGCGCAGTACTTCCCGCAACGGTGTCGATTCTGAATAGCGACGCTGGTTGTCCTTCCACACGTGCTCGTAGATAAAGTTGTGGAAATAGAAATATTCCAGGTGCTTGAACTCGGAACGACACGCGGAAAAGAGCTCCTCACACACGCGCACGTAGGGATCCATGGAACCGCCGACATCGAAGAAAATCAGTACTTTTACCGCGTTGTGCCGCTCGGGCACCATCTTGATATCCAGCAACCCGGCGTTGCGCGCCGTGGAGGAAATGGTGTCGTCCAGGTCCAGTTCTTCCGCGGCACCGGTGCGGGCGAACTTGCGCAGCTTGCGCAGCGCCACCTGGATATTGCGCGTCCCCAGGGTAATGCTGTCGTCCAGGTTCTTGAACTGGCGCTTCTGCCACACCTTGACCGCCGAGCGGTTGCGACTGCTGGCGCCGACGCGAATGCCCTCCGGATGGTAACCGCTGTTGCCGAACGGGCTGGTGCCGCCGGTGCCGATCCAGCGGTTGCCGCCGCTGTGGCGTTTCTTCTGCTCCTCGAGGCGTTTCTGGAATTCCTCCAGCAGTTTTTCCAGGCCGCCGAGACTCTCGATCCTGGCCTTTTCCTCATCGCTCAACTGCTTGAGAAACTCCGCGCGCAGCCAGTCCTCGGGGATCATCTGCTCGAGGATATCGTCGAGGGTTTCCAGGTCCTTGAAGTAGGCATCGAAGGCGCGGTCGAACTTGTCGAAGTGCTTCTCGTCCTTGACCAGGCAGGTGCGGGAGAGGAAATAGAATTCCTCCAGGTTCGCGAACACCAGGCGCTGCTGCAAGGCCTCGAGCAGGGCCAGCAGTTCGGTGATGGAGACCGGCAGTTTGTAGCGGCGTAAATTGAGAAAGAAACCGATAAGCATATTAAGCCATTGCAGTCGGGGCGAAGGTGTCGATGCCGGGTGGCCTTTTGCGGGACTGTGATTCGGGCCATCCATGGCCCTCACCCTTCGGGCGCCTCCGGCGTCCAAAACGGCAGTCCTGCCGTTTTGTCGGCGAGAGGGACCTCGCAGACAAGCCCCCATGGATGGGTTTAGGGGGGGCGCCTAGCCCGTGTCCCGCAAAAGGCCACCCGGCAGCGGCACCGCCACCCAAGCCAGCTAGCGGTTTTCCCGGCGCGCCATAAAGGCCAGGCGCTCGAGCATATGCACGTCCTGCTCATTCTTCAGCAGTGCGCCGTAGAGCGGTGGGATCGCGCTGCTGTTGTCGCGGTTTTTCAGCACCTCCTCGGGAATATCGTCGGCCAGCAGCAGTTTAAGCCAGTCGATCAGCTCGGAAGTGGAGGGCTTTTTCTTCAGCCCCGGCACCTCGCGCAGCTGGAAAAAGATATCCATCGCCTCTGCCACCAGCTGGCCCTTGATGCCCGGATAGTGCACATCGACAATTCTGTGCATGGTGTCGCGGTCGGGAAAGCTGATGTAGTGGAAGAAACAGCGGCGCAGGAAAGCGTCCGGCAGTTCCTTCTCGTTGTTGGAAGTGATGATCACGACCGGGCGGTGTTTGGCCTTTACCGTCTCGCCGGTTTCATAGACGAAGAACTCCATGCGATCCAGTTCCACCAGCATGTCGTTGGGGAACTCGATATCCGCCTTGTCGATCTCATCGATCAACAGCACCACGCGCTCCTCGGCCGCAAAGGCCTCCCACAGCTTGCCGCGCTTGATGTAGTTGCGGATATCGTGGACCTTGTCCACCCCCAGCTGCGAGTCGCGCAGACGCGATACCGCATCGTATTCGTACAGGCCCTGCTGTGCCTTGGTGGTCGATTTGATATGCCACTGGATCAGCTTCAGCCCCAGGCTCCGCGCCACCTCCTCGGCCAGCAGCGTCTTGCCGGTGCCCGGCTCGCCCTTGATCAGCAGCGGCCGCTGCAGGGTGACCGCCGCGTTCACCGCCATTTGCAGGTCTTCGGTGGCGACATAGCTGTCGGTGCCGGTAAATTTCATCGTCACTCCAATCCGGTTCACAAATCTTGATTCGAGATGGCGAATATTAATTGATCAGGCGGGAGCGGCGAAAGGCGGGAACGATCAAATTGAATGACCGGCGGCGAGGAATTGGGCGCGCCAGCGGCCCGCCACTCGGGTCTACAGGGAGATCAGGCCATCTGGGTGCTGCGGCGATGGACCACCTGGCGGCCTTTGTCGGTGATATACCAGCGGATCCCCAGATGACTGTGGATCTTGCCCACCATCTCCAGCACCAGCAGGCTGTTGAGGGCGCGGGCAGCGGAATTGGTCTCCATACCGCCCTCCTGCACCATGCCCGACAGGGAGCGGAACACACAGTCACCACCGTTCAGCAGGTTGAGCACGTGCAGGGCATTTTCATCCAGTTTGCGGATCTGGTTGAAATCCAGTGCCGGGCCCTGCTCCGGATCACCCTCGATCTCGTGCTCCAGCAGCGGCATGATTTCCAGCTGCATGGCGCGCAATTCCTGCTCCAGATTCTCGACCCGTGCCCGGGCGATACTGGCGTCGCGCAGCTGGCGCCGGGCGGCATTGAATACGAACATGCGCGAGGCGATAGCCGCGAGCAGGCAGTAACCGGTGAAAATCAGCAGGCGCGAGGGGTCGCCCTGGATTTCAATCAGCAGGTCGCTTTGGGTGAATTTCAGGAAAATCGGCACCATCAGCGCGCCACACAACCCCATAATCAGGCAGCGCGCCAGGCCGGCGGGGTCTTCCTCGGTAAACAGCATCTGGTAGTAGTTCACCAGGCCACCGAGAATACCCGAAACCAGCATTACCGCGGTCAAAATAAGCAGATGGTCGAGCATCCGTGTTCCTCTGCCATGCACAGCTTGTGTGCTGAGTCAGCCGTTACCGTTCAATTTGGGCGGCGCCTTTTGCCGCCAAGCTGCGTTGCGACTCCTCGCCACGCCTAGCCAGACAACAAAATCCATTCGCCAAGTCTTGAACGAACGTCCAACTCAGATCACCAGAACGATACTGGCATTTTTCTAATTGGATCGACTCCGCGCCAATGGCGGAGCCAGCCCTATAGATATAGCAGCTGTCACGGTGGACAGTGGCGGCGGAGAGGGGATGCGGCGCCTTTGATCAGGTAATGGGACACGGAGTCCGGTCACTCGTGACCACCAGCCCGGATATCGCCCCACAGGGCGCAATGGTCGCGCCTGAATCTGTGAACCCAGTCTATTTTTTGACGTGAGTGCGCGCTTACTGCACTTCAACTCGGCATTCAAATCGGTGATCCCTCACCCATTTGATCGTCTTGATTGTCGCCCTCGAATTACCGGCGCAACTGCGCGAAGTTACTGGTATATCAAGGGCTCGCGCCGTCCTGTGAACTGCGGCGGCGAATCCCGGAGCCGCTTCAAGCGCAAAGTTGCGCTGACTGCGCCGAGATCAGGTTAGAGCGCGGCCACCGAACGCAAAGTGAGCGGTCTCAACGCTCGTCAAAGTAGGGATCCTGGTCGGTACGGCGGCGCTTCTCGCGGCGGTACCCCAGGTACAGGGTGATCAGGCCCAGGATCGCCATCAGGGCCAGTGCCCCGCCGCTGGCAAAGACCAGATTGGCCGTTACTTCCGGGGTAGCCCCCTCCTCTTCGAACAGTATCTGGTACACAAACAGCGGCAAGAGTGGTACCGCCACGGCGTTTTCCAGCGAACTCCGCGCCGGAATCAGCAATGCTGCCGCGAAGGTAATCAACAGCGTTCGGCGCAGCCAGCTCCAGGTCCAGTTGCGCATAAACCACCAGCCCGCCAGCAACAGTACCAGGACGCCGCCGGCGTAAATCATCCAGGCTATTCGAAAGTCTTCGGCCATAGTTTTTTCGTTCTTTGTTTTAACGTTGGGCGAACACAAGGTCCGCCCCTGTCTATCGTCATTCCGGCGACTCGTTAGAGCAGCGAAGCTCACGCCGGTATGACGAGCCAGAGTTTTTGCAGATCGGTTCTCGATCAGCTATCGCCCACCCACTGGACGATATGCTCCTCGAAATCGTCCGGATGTACCAACTCTTCGCTGATCACGCAGCCGCGCACCGAGATGCCCGCTTCGTGAACCGACTCGGCACGGCCGGACACCAGCGGGTGCCAGTCCGCCAAAGGCCGCCCCTCCGCCAGGGTGCGGTAGGCGCAGGTGGCCGGCAGCCAGCTGAATCCGATTACGTCCTGAGCGCGCAGCTGGATACAATCCGGCACCTGCTGTTTGCGCCGCGCATAGTCGCCGCACTGGCAGGAGTGGGTATCCAGCAGCCGACAGGCCACATTGGTGGTGTAGATCTCGCCGCTGTCCTCGTCTTCCAGGCGGTGCAGGCAGCAGCGGCCGCAACCATCACAGAGCGACTCCCACTCGGCCTCGCTCATCTGCGCGAGGGTCTTGCACTGCCAGAAAGGCTGCTCGGCCATAGTGTTTCGGCTCAACGCTGCAGCTTGCTGTTCTGCGCCGCGATGGCATTCATCTCGGAATCGGCCAGCGGCGGCATCTGCAGATAATAACCGCACTCACAGATTTCATTCAGGACCTTGTTCGCATCGGCGCGGGCAAGTTTTTTCTCCGGCGTCACCAGCATTGTGGTGACGTGCTGCGGTTTGCCGAACAGTTGCAGCAGGTTTTCCGGCACCTTCGAAGTGCCATCGCGCTTGTCGACATAGAGGTACATCTCTTCTTTGCGCGGACTGCGGTAGATATCGCACAGGACTTTCACGTTGTTACCTCTATCTGGTTTCTTCTTCGCGCAGCTCGTGCAGTGCCTTGAGCAGCGGCTTGCCAATCACTTCCGCACGCCAGCCCTTCAGGCGCCCCTGCAACTCGGGCTGGGGCGACTGCACCAGTGTCTCCAGTTCTTTTTTGCGCACCAGTATTTCCGCGGGCAGATCCTCGACCTCCGCGATCGCGTTGATTTCCTGGCGCAACAGCTTGAGCCATTCGCCCTCGCGGCGGTTGAGCGGCTGCGGCAGTCGCGGCGGTGTGTCCTGACGCTCGGCCGCGCCGGCGATGATCTGCAGCAGGCTATCGCCGTGCTCGCGCAGCGCGCGCCCCTCCAGCCCCGGCTGGGCCAATGTGGCCAGGTGCCGCGGCAACTGCTGGGCCAGGTTCATGCAGACATTTTCTTTCAGCAGGTGGTTGCGCGGCACATCCCGCACTCGCGCCTCCCGCTCGCGCCAGGCACACAGGTCCTGCAGCGCTGCCAGCTGCTGGCCGCGCAGACGCCAGGCGCCCTTGACCTTCTGGTAATAGAGTTCCGGCGGCTGCGGGCTTCGCGCGGCAGATACGAGCGCATCGCAGTCTTCCCGCAGCCATTCCAGGCGCCCGCGCTCGCGCAGACGCTTCACCAGCACGCCGTAAAGCAGCGGCAGCCAGGCGACATCCAGCGCGGCATAGTTTTTCTGCGCATCGCTGAGCGGGCGCTGCAGCCAGTCGGAGCGGGTTTCGCTCTTGGGCAACTCGATATTGAGCAATTCCTTGACCGTGGCGGCGTAGCCGAGGCCCGCGCCCATGCCGGTCAGGGCGGCGGCTATCTGGGTATCGAAAATCGGCTCGGGAATTGCTCCCAGCAGCCGCTCCAGCGTCTCCAGATCCTCGCTGCAGCTGTGCATGATCTTGGTCACGCGCGGGTCCAGCAGCAGGTCCCGCAGCGGCTGCAGATCTTCGATCGCCAGGTTGTCAATCAGGTAACAGCGCTCGCCATCCCCGACCTGCACCAGTGCCGGCTGGGGGTAGAAGGTGCGGCTGCGCATGAACTCGGTGTCCAGTGCCACCGCACTCTGCTGGCGCCAGCGCGCACAGAGTTCCGCCAGCCGCTCGCTGCTGTCAATCCAGATGGGCGTGGTATCTACTTTTAACATCAGAGCCCTCAGCCCTTTGAATTATTTACCCGGCAAACAAATAATTCTCCTGAATTATTTGTTTGTCGCCCTTGAAATACTGGCGGATGGCCGCCCCGCGCAAATGCGTGGATTTGCTTGTATTTCAAGGGCTCGCGCCAGCCTGTGGCTGGCGGCGGCACATCCCTGTGCCGCGATAAACCCGGCAATATTTAATTGCCGGGTTTATAACAAGCTCAACCGCCCGGAAAAAAGGCGGTGCGGCTGTTGAACGCATGGGCCAGGGTACCGCCGTCGATATATTCCAGCTCGCCGCCGATGGGCACGCCGTGGGCAATCCGGCTGACGGCAACACCGCGGACCCTGGCGCGCTCGGCGATAAACTGCGCGGTGGCCTCCCCCTCGACGGTGGGATTGGTGGCGATAATCAGCTCTTCCAGCGCCTCACTGGCGAGGCGCCGTTCCAGCAGATCGATCCCCAGGTTTGCCGGACCCACACCGTCGATCGGCGACAGGTGCCCGTGCAGAACGAAGTAGCGACCGTGGTAATTACCCGCCTGCTCGATCGCCAGTACATCGGCCGGCGTCTCCACCACGCACAGGGATTTATGATCGCGCCGGCTGTTGTTACACAGCGCGCAGATTTCCTGCTCGGTCAGGGTGCGGCACTGGCCGCAGCGGCCGACCTTCTCCACCGCCTGCTCCAGCGTTCGCGCCAGCAGGCCAGCGGCATCGCGGTCCTTTTCCAGCAGGTACATGGCCATGCGCTGTGCCGACTTGGGGCCGACACCGGGCAGGCAGCGCAGCGCGCGTATCAGGTCTTCAATAAGGGGACTAAACATAAATGTCAGAAACTATTTGCCGAAATGCGCCTTAGAAGGGAAATTTGAAACCTTCCGGCAGGTTGATGCCGGAGGCGAGGTTGCCCATCTGCTGCTTTTGCAGCTCCTGCGCCTTTTCCTCGGCACGGCGCACCGCGTCGTTCACCGCTGCGGCCAG
Organism: Microbulbifer magnicolonia; assembly: GCF_035117725.1. Lineage (NCBI taxonomy): Bacteria > Pseudomonadati > Pseudomonadota > Gammaproteobacteria > Cellvibrionales > Microbulbiferaceae > Microbulbifer > Microbulbifer magnicolonia. The sequence continues at coordinate 88,526 of NZ_JAYEFD010000003.1, forward strand.
CAGGTCTTCCAGCATTTCCTTGTCTTCGCTGAGTAGCTCCGGATCGATTTCCACCGAAATCACGTCGTGGCGGCCGTTCATGGTGACCTTGACCATGCCGGCACCGGCCTCACCGCAGACGCGCAGCTCGTTCAATTCCTGCTGCATCTTCTGCATTTTTTCCTGCATCTCGGCCTGCATCTTCTGGGCCTGCTGCATCAGATCGCCCAAACCTTTCATCGCTCTATCCTCGCTCATTCTCTGCCTGTGGGAGCCTGCCCTGCTGGCGATCTTCGCCGCGGCGCAATCGCCTGCAGGGCAGGCTCCCACATAGATAACTAATCGGCCTCCGCCAGGGACTCCACCGAGTCGGGCAGCAGCTCTGCGCCCAGCTCCTGCTGCAACTCGTGCACCAGTGGATCCGCCGACAGGGCATCCCGCGCGGCAGCCAGGCGCGCCTCGCGCGTGGCGGCGGCCAGGCGTGCCGGCGTCGTGCCGCGCACCTGCCCGACCTGGATATACACGGTGACCGGCTGCTGGAAAAAGTCACTCAGCAGATCCGCCAGGCGGCGCTGGTGCACCTCGTCGTACAGGCTGCTGTAGGACTCATCCAGGGTAAAGGACAGTATATTGTCCTGCCGCACCACCAGTTCCAGGTGAAAGGCGATGGAGTGCAGTATGCCGCTGACGCCCAGCTGGCCATAGAGTGCCGGCCAGCTGCCCGGTGTGAGGGCGTCGAGACGTGCACTCGCAGGTTTTTCGGCGACTGGCTGTTGCGGCTTTGGCCGGGCTTCCTGCGGCGGAAGGGGCGCAGACTCTACCTGTGCCACCTGCTGGCGCAGCTGTTCCCGCAGCGTCGCGCGCTGGTCTGCCACTGGCTGCGGGGATTGGGGAGCCGGCTGAGCCGCTTCCACGGCCATTTCGGGAACCGGCTGCTGCTGCGGCGGTTCTACCGCTGCGGGCGGCTCGTCAACGACATGTGGTGCGACCGGCTCGGGCGCCGGTGTCACTGCCGCTCGCGGGGGCTCCCAGGGCGGAGTGTCATCAACAGCAGGAGCGCCGACCTCAGCCGGCGTCACATCCGCCAGGCGCTTTTTTTCCGCAGCCACCTCCAGCGCTGCGCTTTCGGGCTGCACCGCCGGCTGCTGGACAGCCGGTTGCTGCACTGTCGGTGGCGGCTCGGCGGCATTGTCTTGCGGCAGACTGGCGCGCGGGATTTCGGCCACGCCCTGGGGGCGGAAGGCCAGCATGCGCAGCAGCGCCATTTCGAAGCCGCTGCGCGGGTCCGGCGCCAGGGGCAGGTCGCGGCGCGCGAGCAGTGCCATCTGGTAATAGAGTTGTACGTTTTCCGGCGCGATGCGCGCGGCGTGCTCGCGCAGGCGCTCGCCGTCGCCGAGGGCGTTGTCCACCGACTGCGGCAGTACCTGGGCCACGGCGATGCGGTGCAGGTTGTTGGCCAGCTCGGCCAGGGCCGCGCTGTAGTCCGGCGCCTGCTGCGCCAGCTCCTCGACGGCGGCGAACAGCGAGGCAGCGCTCTCCTCCGCCAGCGCCTGCAGCAGTTTCCACACCAGGCCGGCATCGATGCTGCCGAGCATGGCGCGCACTTCGGCCTCGCTGATCTTGCCGCCGCCGAAGGCGATGGCCTGATCTGTCAGGCTCATGGCGTCGCGCATGCTGCCGTCGGCGGCGCGCCCGAGGTGCCACAGGGCGCCCGTCTCGAAGGGCACCATTTCCTGCTCCAGCACGAAGCGCAGGTGTTCTACCACGCGCTCCGGGGTCATGTTCTTCAGATTGAACTGCAGGCAGCGGGATAGCACGGTCACCGGCAGTTTCTGCGGATCGGTAGTGGCCAGCAGGAATTTGACGTGCGGCGGCGGCTCTTCCAGGGTCTTCAACAGCGCGTTGAAGGAGCTGTTGGAGAGCATGTGCACCTCGTCGATCAGGTACACCTTGTAGCGCCCCCTTGTCGGCGCATACTGGACGTTTTCCAGCAGCTCGCGGGTATCCTCGACCTTGGTGCGCGAGGCCGCGTCCACCTCGATCAGGTCGACGAAACGCCCCTCGGCGATCTCGCAGCAGGCGGCACACTGGCCACAGGGCTCGGAACTGACGCCGCTCTCGCAGTTCAGGCATTTGGCGAGGATACGCGCGATGGTGGTCTTGCCCACGCCGCGGGTACCGGCAAACAGGTAGGCGTGATGCAAACGGCCGTTATCCAGGGCGTTGATCAGCGCCTGGAGCACATGCTCCTGCCCCACCATCTCCCGAAACAACCGCGGCCGCCACTTGCGCGCCAGTACTTGATAGCTCATCCGCTCTCCAGCGCCTGCCGGCGCCATTACTGTGTCTTTAAATCCAGGCGCCACTGGCGCGGGGGCCATTATAACGGTATAGGCGGCCAGGCATAGCGCATCCCCTTCTCCCGCCGCGAGATGTGTGGAAGCCGCTCGTCGGCGAGCGGAAGCCTGTGATATAACTGTGCGCCAGCTCGCAATTAGGAACCTCCGAACCAGTCCTGGTAATGTCTCTGCGCGGCCTTAAGCCTGTATCTGCGAGGCTTACAGAGGCATCACGAGGACTTGTTCGGAGGTTCCACACCTATAACCACAGCGGGTGCAGTACGGGGAAACCTCTAAGTAATGAATAAAGCTCGGAAAACGCTTCTGGAAAAGCTGTTTGCCGAACACGGCCAGGCATTGGTGCGCTTTGTGGCACGCATTGTCAAAAGCACCGACGACGCCGAAGACATCGCCCAGCACGCCTACCTTCGCCTGCAGAAGCTCAGCGACGAGAAAGAGCTGGATAACCCGCGCGCCTACCTCTACCAGATCGCCAACAACCTGGCCGTAGACCAGCTGCGCCGCGGCAAGCTGCATATGGAGTACATCAGCCAGCAGATGCCGGCCGAAGGCGAGGCCCTGGGCGACGAGCACGCCGATCACCAGTCCCCCGAGCGGGTTCTGGCGGCCCGCCAGCAATTGCAATCCATCTACGAGGCCATGGACAGCCTGCCGATCAAATGTCGCCAGGCCTTCCTGCTGCACCGGACCCGCGGCCTCTCCTACAGCGAAATCGCCCAGGAAATGAACACCTCGGTCAGCAGCGTGGAAAAATACATACTGCAGGCCCTCAAGGTGTGCCGCCGGCGGGTAGACCTGAACCCTCAGTAGGGGAACTGAGCGGCAGTAGAAATATCCAACCAGTCCGAATAGTCCCGACTCTCTGAGCGCGCTTTTCATCCCTCCTGTCGCAAATGATTTGCAGAATTGCGGGGGAGCGCACAGGCTTTGTGCACGTCAGTACCGATCTATTCACAGATTTAGTTGAGGGAGATATCCGGTCGGTCGTCTTATCTCAGAGCCCGGTCATTCGAACACAAAAACCGGATCACAGAGAAAATAATTCGCTAAGATATTGCGGCGCAAGCAGATGTTATTGCGCCGAATATGGGGCGCACGAAAAAAATCGCGCCAAACTGGCCGATTTATTAGAATGCACCGAAAAAGGGCGGAATACGGAACATTCTGACCCGTAGAAATATAGGGATTGAGCAAGGTAAAGAGCGGTGAATACAGCGGGCGCACAAGAAGTACCAAACGAAGATAAGCTGGACCAGGCCTGCGCCTGGATAGCGCGTCTGCGCTCAGATTCTGTCGGCGCGACCGACCGCCGCGAGTTCGCCGCCTGGCTGGCCGAATCCGCGGGGAATCGCCGCGCTTTCGATGCAATGACGGAGCTGTGGGGCGACCTGGGCGCGCTTGCCCATATGCCGATCGATGAGCTGTTTCCCGAAAGCCGCCCGTCGGCGAATTCCAGCACTCCCCTTTCCCAGCGCGACATCCGGGCTTCGACCGATAGCGCCGCGGTTGCCGGTGGCTGGAACTTTGCCCAGTGGCTGATGGGCGGCGGCCTGGCTGCTGCCTGCCTGGTAGTGACCCTGTGGGTCGGCAACCAATGGCTCAGCGGCCGCGAATTTCGCGAGCAGACCTTTATTACCCAGGTCGGCGAAACCCGCACAGTGACTCTGGCGGACGGCTCCCAGGTGCAACTCAATACCAACTCCGAACTCCGCGTGGCTTTTAGCCGCGAAGAGCGCCGCACGCAGTTATTGCGCGGTGAAGCCTATTTCGATGTTGCACGCCAGACGGCCCGCCCGTTTACCGTCGCAGCGGGCAAGGCGAACATCCGCGTGCTGGGAACCGAATTCAATGTCGAGCGCAACCCGGAGAGCACCCGCGTATCCGTGACCGGCGGCGTCGTCGCGGTTAGTGAATCAGAGAGTGCGCCCGGCCTGCAGCCGGAGTCCATCAAACTGGTCAAAAACCAGAAAGTCAGCGTTTCCAGCGGCGGTCTCAGCGAAGTCAGCCGCACTAGCGCCGATGAAGCGCTGGACTGGACGCGCGGCGTACTGGTATTCGAACAGACCCCCCTCGCAGAAGCCCTGGAGGAGCTGAACCGCTACCTGAAGGTTCCGGCTGCGGCAGATCCCAGCGTGCGCGACCAGCTGTTGTCCGGCACCTTCGAGCTGTCCGATCCGGACAATACACTCAAGGCCATAGCGACTGCGCTGAACCTGCAGCAGGATCACAGCGACCCTAACCTGACTCTCTTGTCTCCCAGGCGCAACTAAGTTATAAACCCGCCTGGGCGATCGTTTATTGTACAGCCTCTGTACCCCCCGCCCGCACCATTACAAACAGATTCAAAACAACAAGAGCAAAAGCCCTACGCAGCGCGGCGTTAGGGCGTGGCGAAACGGGCAATTCTTTGATTTCACGGCACTGGGCCACACTGTCGCTGGCATCCCTGATGCTTCTCTCCGAGGGGGCCCTCTCCGCCTGCCCGGAATCCGGCGTGCGCCTGCCGGCGGGCAACCTCTCCCGCGCCCTGATCGCCCTGGGCCGCCAGTGCAAGATCTCGGTGCTGGTGCAGGCCTCGTCCGCCGCCAACTATACCCTGCCCGAACAGACCCTCAGCACCGATAGCGGCGAGTTCGAGCCCGCGCTGCAACAACTGCTGCAGGACTCGCCATTTACCTATGAGCGGGTTGGGCCCGGCGCGGTGGCGGTGCTGACCCGCGAAGTCGAGGCGGAGGAAGACACCGGGGCGCTGCCCGCCCACACCGAGGAAATTACGGTTACCGGACGCAGCCTGACAGGCAGCCACCTGCGCCATCTGCAGCTGGACAGCTATGCCCCCATCGACGTCCTGGCCCAGCCCGAACTGGAGATTACCGGCGCCCAGACCATTGCCGAGCTGCTGAAGTTCCTGCCTGCGGTTTCCGGCAACTCGACCAGCACCTCCGTCAGCAATGGCGGCGACGGCACCGCCACGGTGACACTGCGCGGCCTGCCCGCCAGCAATACCCTGGTGTTGATCAACGGTCGCCGCATTGTCAGTAACGGCTTCGGCGGCGAGGCCGCCGACCTGAATAGCATTCCACTCTCTGCCGTGGATCGTATCGAGATCCTCAAGGACGGCGCCTCCGCCGTGTACGGTTCGGATGCGATTGCCGGTGTGGTGAACATCATCCTGCGCCGCGACTTCGAGGGTCTGTCCGTAAACAGCTACTACGGCCAGGCGCAACAGGGCGATCAGCAAACCGAGTCTCACCATATTACCTGGGGCAGGAACGGCGAGCGCGGCCACCTGATGCTGAGCCTGGCGCACTACAGCCAGGGCGCCCTGATGAGCCGCGACCGCGACCTGTCCGCATCCGCCGACAACCGGGCCCGCGGCGGCACCGACCAGCGTTCCGCGGCGTCACCGTCGGGATTTATTTCGCTCGACGGGAACCAGATACTCACGAACTCGGACAGCGGCGGTTACCGGGAGTGGACCCTGGAAGACCGCTACGACTACAGGGAATTCACTTCCGCAGTAGTGCCGTCACAAAGACATTCTGCCTACCTGGAAGGCAACCTGGACCTGGGCGAGAACACGCTGCTGTTCGTGGAGGCCATGGCCATTCGCACGTCGGCCGAAGCCTCCCTGGCACCGACTCCGGTATTCACCCGCTTCGACAATGGCGACCTGACGATTGCGGCCGATAATATCTACAACCCCTTCGGCCAGAACATCGTCGATGTGCGCAAGCGAATCCTGGAACTCGGCCCGCGCATCCAGAAGAACCGTACCGAAACTTGGCGCCTCAACACCGGACTGAAGGGCATGCGGGACAGCTGGCAGTGGGAGCTGACCACGGCCCTGCACTATACCCGCGCCTCCGAAAGCCTGGACAACCTGATCGACCCCCACGCCCTCGCGCTGGGACTGAAAGGCCCGGATGCGTGCAATCTGCAGAGTGGCTGTGTAGCGACAAACCTGCTGGGCCCCAGCGGCAGTATCGATGCCGCGCAACTGGCCTACATCCGCGGCAAAAGCGTAGTGGACGGTGCCACGCGTATGACCTCCCTGACCTATGTCGCCAACGGCGATCTGGGAAGCAACGGCGCCGGTGAAATACTTGCGGCGGTGGGAGCCGAATTCCGCCGGGAGGCCATCGACTTTCACTCCAATGACGCCCGCGGTCTGTCTTTCGTCGGCGGACACGCCTCCGGCTCCGCCGCAGGCGAGCGCGTGATCGGCGAGGCATTCGCGGAAATCTCCGTGCCGCTGGCAGCGGAAACTTTATGGCTCGACGGCGCCCTGCGCTATTCCGGATACAGTGATTTCGGCAGCACCGCCAATCCCAAACTGGCCCTTCGCTGGCGCCCGTCTGCCGCCCTGATGGTGCGCGCCAGTTATGCGACGGGGTTCAAAGCGCCGACTCTGATCGACATGAACCAGACCGGCTACCAGAGCCAGGAGTACCTGTTCGACCCCTGCACCGGCAGCGATGCCGACACCCTGCCCGGCTGCCGCGGCCAGGCCGACGGTGCGCGCATCCAGTACCTGACAGAATTCGGCGGCAACCCGAACCTGCAGCCCGAAACCTCCGACAACCGCTCACTGGGCCTGGTGTGGACGCCGCGGGCACTGAAGGGATTCAGTGCGACGCTGGACCTGTTCAACATCCGCCAGAACGACGTCATCGACTCCAGCCCGCAATACCTGATCGACAAGAACGCTTACAGCGGCCTGTTTACCGACCGCGTATTGCGCGACGAGAGCGGCGACATCACAAAAATATCGGCGACCCGGCTCAATATCGGCGCGCGCGAAGTGCGCGGTTTCGATCTGGCACTGCGCTACGAGCACAACTCCGAGGAAATCGGCCAACTGCGCTGGTCGCTCAACTCCAGCCACATGCAGCAATACCTGAACCAGGCCGCACCGGGATCTCTCGTTGAAGACCTGGCCGGCACATTTGTCGACGCCGCCAGTGGCGGCGCCGGCTCACTGCCGCACTGGAAAGCCAATACCGGTGTCTACTGGCACAAGGGACGCTGGGAAGGCGGCTACACCATTCACTATGTGAGCGAGCTGGAGGAATCCTTTACGCTCAATGAAACGCGCGTGACGCGCGCAATCCGCAGCTGGTCGAGCCACGATTTACAGCTCGCCTATGCGCTGCCCCTGGGACTGCGAATTGCGGTGGGCATAGACAACCTGCTCGATCGCGAGCCGCCGTTTGCCGCCACCGCCTTTAATGACAATTTCGACGGCCGCACTTACGATCTGAGCGGCCGCTACTGGTACACCACCCTGGCATACAATCTCTAGACCGAATGGCGCCTGATTCAGGGCGCCCCCTTCTTGTGGGAGCCAGCCCCCGGATCAAGGCCGGGGCAGGCTCTGCTGGCGAATGTCGCCGGCAATGAACACTGCGCTTACCATCCATGGCGCGACACTATCGCGTTCGATCTGGCCCCGGCCCCGCCATCCTTGGCGGGTCGCCAAACCGCGCACAAAGCGGTGCTTTGTAGGCGCACGTTTTGGCCCTGCAGGGCAGGCTCTCGCGGCACAGGATCCTGTATGGAGTTGGAAGCTACTGCGCCCTTAATTCAGTGCCACTCCTCTCGCCCCGGCGGAAAAATTTCGGATCCCTTTCCAACTTTTCCCGCCACTCAAATAAATCAGCTCTCTTCAAACCTCCCCCATTTCTGGCGGTGCATTCAATTGTCTGTCGTAATTAGTCGAACAAACCGAACCGCACGAACGTACCAATAGACGCCCAAATATTCGCCGAATCCGTTGACTGGTGAAAAAATGTTCTAGTGTTTTAGCAAGCCTCTGTTGATAGTAGTTTGCAGTTGTCAGGGAGGGCGCAGCCGCATTCGGCGTTTTGAATCGGTATCAGGAGAGGTATACCATGGACAGATCCCGTCTATCCCGGGCAATTAAGGGCGCAATCGCAGCCACGGCCGTATCCACAAGCTTTGCCACTTTGTCCTTTGCTCAGGAAGTGGAGGAAGTAGTCGTCACTGGTACGCGTATCCAGCGCGCGACCGACGCCACCAGCGCAACTCCGATCAGTGTATTTGACGCCGCCGCACTGGAAGCATCCGGCCAGACCACGCTGGAAGATTTCCTGCAGGAAGTGCCGTCCATGACCGGTGGTCAGCTGGGTTCGTCGGTGAACAACGGCAACCCCGGTCTCGCCACCGTGTCTCTGCGCGGTCTCGGCTCTTCACGTACCCTGGTTCTTCTGAACGGACGCCGTCTTAGCTCCTCTGGCCCTTCCACCGGCGTGGTGGATTTGAACACCATTCCCACTACCGCGATCGAGCGCGTGGAAATCCTCCGCGATGGTGCCTCCACCATTTATGGCTCCGACGCGATTGCGGGTGTAATCAACATCATCACCAAGAAGAACTTCGAAGGCGCCGAGATCAATTTCGACGCGGGCACCTCGCAGGAAAACGATGGCCAGGAATACCTGGCAGCCTGGACGTTCGGCGCCACCTCGGACGAGGGGCATGTGATGATGAACGTCCAGTACACCCGCCGCCACGATATCTTCCAGGGCGACCGCAAGTTTTCCGACTGTCCCCTGTTTGAGTCGGGCGACCAGGTGCTCTGTGGCGGTAGCGGTACAACTACGCCGGCCCGGTTTTTTATCCCCAGCTCGGACGATGGCCTGATCGTCGATCCCAACACCGGAGAGGTACGCGTCTTTGATCCGGCCCGTGACGGATTCAACTTTGCGGAAGTCAGTTACCTCATCACGCCGCAGGAAGTCGTCACCTTCTACGGCTACGGCGAGCAGGAACTCTGGGACTGGAAAGACTTCACTACCTTCGGCACCTTCGGTGAAATCCTGTATGCCAACCGCCAGTCCGACCAGCTGCTGGCCGCAGAAGGCACCTTCTTTCTGCCGACCGCGCCTGCAACCAACCCCGGCAACCCCACCGGTGAAGACGCGATTATCGCGCGGCGCCTGGCCGAGACAGGCGGCCGCTCGTTCAATCAGGATCTGAACATGTGGCGTGGAGTAGTCGGCATCGACGGCGAATTCTGCAACGAGTGGACCTGGGATATTTCCTACAACTACTCCCGCTGGGTGGATTCGCAGATCGACCGCGGCCGCGCCAATCCGGACCGTTTCACCACCCTGCTCGACCCGGCTGCCTGCGCCGCCGACCCGGAATGCGCGGCAGCCGTGGACGCCGCCGGTGTGACTGCATGGAACCCCTTTGTTTCCGGCACCTTTACCGATCCACTGCAGGACTACGCGCTAGTGGTCAACTCCCCGGTCGAGAAGGCCACACTGAACAGCCTGCAAGCCAACATTGCCGGTGATTTCGGCGGCTTCTCCATGCCCAACACCAGTGAGCCCTTCGCATGGGCCGCCGGCTACGAGCGCCGCAGGGAGCGCACCGAAACCACCGTCGACGGCGCAGCGGGCCTTGGGCTTATTTACTTCGTCAGCGGCGTGGACTGGGGCGGCGGCTATGACGTGGACGAGGTATACGGCGAGGTCCGCCTGCCAATTATGGAAGGCTGCGACTGGGCAGACCTGCTGGCCGTGGAGGCCTCCTTCCGCTATTCCGACTACGACACTATCGGCGACGACACCACCTTCGCCGTCGTCATCGATTGGGCGCCGTTCGAACAGCTACGCTTGCGCGGCACATGGGGGGAGGGCTTCCGCGCGCCCGGTCTCGACGACCTGTTCCTGCCGCCCACCCAGTCCGCAGAGACCTATACCGACCCCTGCGTCAACTGGGGTGGCAGCACCGACGCTAACTTGCGGGCGAACTGCGCTGCCGACGGCCTGCCGCCGGATTTTGAGCTAGGAAGCTCCCAGGCCACCGGCCTGTTCGGCGGCAACGAAGACCTGAAGGCGGAGGAGTCCGAGAACTGGACAGTCGGCATCGTCTGGACGCCGACTTTCGTCGAAGACCTGAGCTTCACGCTGGATTACTTCGATATCACGATTGACGATGCCATAGGCACCTTCAATACCAATACCATCGTCAGCAACTGCTACACCAGCCCGAACTTCAGCTCGCCATCGTGCGACCTGATCACCGGCGGAGCGGCTGTCGGTGTGCCGCCGCTGCCCACCGCTCCCACCCGGCGCGCCCAAGACGGCACCATCGCCGGCCAGCTGCTGAACGCCCAGAACATTTCCACCTTCGAAACTTCGGGTGTGGACCTGGGTGCGGACTACACGATGGACCTGGGCCCAGGCGTATTCACCTTCAGCGGCAGCGCCACCTGGCTGGACGAGTGGAAATACCAGGCCAGCGAATTTGAACCGACCGTCGACCTGGCCGGCAAATTCGGTGTGGACCCGGTGACCACGCGCATCGCCGCCTTTCCGGAATGGAAGATCTACGCCAGCTTTGACTACGAGTACGACTGCTGGGCATCGACCGTGGTCGTGCGGATGGAGGGTGATGTCGACGATATCGATCCCCGCGATACCGACCTGGCCACCCACGTGGACAATACCTGGTATATGGACTTCAACTTCCGCTACTTCCGCTGGGAGGACATCACCCTGTCCGGAGGCATCCGCAATCTGTGGAACCAGCAGCCGCCCTATGTCACCAACTACGATGACATGAACACGCTGCCGCTGAGCTACGACACCGTCGGACGCTTCTACTACGGCAGAGTGACCTTCAAGTTCTGACCCCCCCCTCGAGCCCCGCCCATCCCGGGCGGGGCTCCACTTATCTCGCCACCATTCTTGATCATTTTTTGCCCGCCCCAACCTCCCTGACCTGACATTACGAAGTAATGGAAAAAAAGTTGCGATTTTATTGAGGGACCTCTGCGCCCGGTCGTCTTTAACTGTGTTGGGAAGGAAGTGGCCACTTGGGGGTAGCTGCTTCCAACAATCGCCAATTTAGGCAAATGACTATAAATCCAACGATCAAGAGAGGATTTACAATGAAAAAGAACCTCCTGTCTGTAGCTGTTAAGGGCGCTCTGGGCCTGACCGCAGCTGCGATTATGGTTCCGGCCATGCCCGCCTTCGCTCAGCAAGACGCGGAAATGGTGGAAGAGGTTGTAGTTACCGGTTCGCGTATCCAACGCGCTAACGACGTAAGCGTCAGCCCGGTAACCTCCGTAAGCGCTGACGATTTCAAAGCTACCGGTGTTGTACGTGTTGAAGACCTGATCAACGACCTGCCGCAGGTAGCTGCTACCCAGACCGCTGGCCAGGCCAACGGCTCCACTGGTACCGCTACTGTGTCCCTGCGCGGCCTCGGCTCCCAGCGTACCCTGGTGCTGATCGACGGTCGCCGTATGCCGGCCGGCTCCCCGCAGGCTGGCGGTTCCGGCGCTGACCTGAACCAGATCCCGGGTGCTCTGGTTGAGCGCGTTGAAGTACTGACCGGTGGCTCTTCCGCCACCTACGGTTCCGACGCCATTGCCGGTGTTGTGAACTTCATCATGATGGACGACTTCGAGGGTGTTCGTTTCGAGACCCAGACCAGCGTCTACCAGCACAACAACGACAACAGTAAAATCCAGGACCTGGTAACCTCCCGCGGCTTCGACGTCGCCGACGGCAGCGTGACTGACGGGGAGACCAACGACTTCTCCCTGATCATGGGTGCCAACCTGGACAACGGTCGCGGCAACGTTACCGCTTATGCCAACTACCGCAAGATCGATCCGGTTCTGCAGGCCGACCGTGACTACAGCGGCTGCGCCCTGTCTGGCAGCCCCGATAGCTTCGGTTGCGGTGGTTCTTCTACTGTGCCCTGGGGTCGCTTCACCGACTTCGGCCTGAACAAAGGTGACACCACCAAAGGTTTCGACTACAGCGTTGCAGGCGACGGTTTCACCCCTTACACCACTCCGTATAACTACGGCCCGCTGAACTACTTCCAGCGTCCGGACGAGCGCTGGACCATGGGTGCCTTCGGTCACTACGAGATCAACGAACACGCCGAAGCTTACACCCAGGTAATGTACGCGGACGACCGCACCGTTGCGCAGATCGCCCCTTCCGGCGCTTTCTTCGTAACCGACGACCTGTATTGTGGCAACCCGTTCCTGTCTGATGACCAGTACGAAGCCATCTGTGGCGTTTACGGCCTGGGCAAAGACCAATTTGTCAGCGACCTGACCGTTGTCAACACCGATCCGGAAACCGGCGAAGTGACCACCAACCCGGGCGCCCTCTACATCGGCCGCCGCAACGTTGAAGGCGGTCCGCGTCAGGACGACATGCGCCACACCACTTTCCGTGGCGTATTCGGCGTACGCGGCGAAATCAACGACAACTGGAACTACGACGTTTACGGTCAGTACTCCGAAGTCAGCCTGGAGCAGACTTACCTGAACGACATGTCCGTGAGCCGCATCAAAAACGCTCTGGACGTTCGCGCCGACGCAGACGGCAACCCGGTGTGTCAGTCTGTACTGGACGGTACCGATCCGAACTGTGTGCCCTGGAACATCTTCCAGGAAGGCGGCGTAACTCAGGAAGCGATCGACTATCTGGTTCTGCCGCTGTTCGCCCGCGGTACTACCGATCAGGAAATCATCTCCGCTTACGTGACCGGTGACCTGACTGACTACGGCGTGAAGATGCCGTCTGCCGACAGCGGCGTAGCCGTTGTAATGGGTATGGAAAGCCGTCGCGAGTCTCTGAACTACTCTCCGGACTCCGGCTTCCAGAACGGCGAAGGCGCCGGTCAGGGCGGCCCGACTCTGGGTGTTGACGGCTCCCTGAGCGTCAAGGAAGTGTTCGGCGAAATGAGCCTGCCGCTGGTAAGTGGCAAGCCGGGCATGGAGTACCTGGGCCTGGAAATGGCTTACCGCTACTCCGACTACTCCACTGACGTGCAGACCGACACCTACAAGGTGGCAGCCGACTGGCAGCCGATGGCTGACCTGAAAGTGCGCGCCAGCTTCCAGTCCGCCGTGCGTCACGCGAACATCCGTGAGCTGTACCGTGCTCAGTCTATCGGCCTGTTCGACATGACCTACGATCCCTGCGGCTCCCGCACCGACGATGACGGCAAGGTTATTGGTCCGGACTACACTGAAGCCCAGTGTGCCAACACCGGTACCACTTCTGCCACTTACGGCGGTGAATTCGATTCCCCGGCCGGTCAGTACAACTATGTTGGTGGCGGTAACCCGGAACTGGCTCCGGAAGAGTCCGAGACCGTTTCTTTCGGTTTTGTCTACTCTCCGTCCTTTGTTGAAGGCCTGACCGTCAGCCTGGACTACTTCAATATCGAAGTAACCGAAGCCATCGCCGGTATCCAGCCGGAGACCATCCTGCGCAAGTGTGCGGAAACTGGCGACGCGCTGTTCTGTGATGCCATCACCCGTGGCACCAACGGCAACCTGTGGGTTGGCCAAAACGGCATCACCGCTACCGACGTGAACATCGGTTTCTTCGAAACCGAAGGTGTCGACATCAACGCCAATTACGGCTTCGACGTGGGCGCTTACGGTTCCATCGACATGAACTGGATTGCTACTTATCTCACCAAGTGGGATCAGCAGGAATTCGTTGGTCAGCCGGTTGAGGACTGCGTAGGTAACTGGAATGGCTCCTGCGGCACTCCGACTCCGGAGTTCGTGAGCACTGTTCGCGCTACCTGGGTTACTCCGTGGAACGTTGACGTAACCGGCGGCTGGCGCCACATCGGTGATGTAACCGACCTGGGTGCCAACGGCGCGGACTTCGATGCTGTCAACTACTTCGACCTGTCTGCAGCCTGGGCTGCTACCGACAGCGTTACCATCCGCAGCGGTATCACCAACGTCTTCGACGAAGAGCCGCCGCTGACAGCTGACGCTGGCGCTGGTATCTACGGTAACGGCAACACCTTCCCGGGCATCTACGACGCTCTGGGTCGCTACGCCTTCCTGGGTGCTTCTGTAAACTTCTAATTCTCCGGAGTTAGCAAGCCTTACGAAAAAGGCGCGGTGGGAAACCACCGCGCCTTTTTTATATTTGATTTTTTGTCGAGCCGGAATTAATCAGACAGATATTTTTCCAGAACCTTTAGGTAAGGCTCGTAGCACTTGTGTCTTGCCGCCGATTTTTGATGGATCGACTCACGCACCTGCCATATGCTCGCGGTTTTGACGTAGTTCACGCGCGAGCTGAAATCAAGGCAGGCCGCCTCCCACGGCAATTCAAGGAATTCGAGCAAGCGTCGAACCTCCACCTCAGAATTCGCCACCAGCTGCTCATAGCTGAATTCGAAGACACTATCGGGAAATAGAGACTTCCAGTGCCGCATCAGACGTACTTGTTGCGTGTAGTAATGGCCGATGCTGTCGAGGTCGACCGAATAGTTCATTTCGCCCCCTAGCTGTTGAAAGTAAACCGACAAGCAGTTATCCAACAGGCCCCGTCTGGTCCAGATAAACCTGGCTTTTGGCAATACACTCTTGATCAGGCCAACATGCAAAAAATTGTCCGGCCGCTTGTCCGTAACCAGCATCCCGGATGGAAATCTTTTCTCTAGGAAATTGAGATACTCTCCTCCGATCTGCTCAAAATACTGTATCTGCCTTTCTGCCAGTACATGCGGATACCTCTTGTGAAGATCGCGGATGAGCTGCGGGAAGAATTCTAGCTCGCCACCGGCGGTTATTCCCGAATGGCCGCTCAGAATTTGCTCCACCAGAGTCGATCCGGAGCGAAACATTCCGCATATAAATACCGGAGCTTCGGTGAGCGCACTGTGCTTAATTGCAAACCAATCCCGTGAAAAAAACTGGATAAGATCGTCAATAGACTTTGTGTGGCGTGCGCGATCATAGGGAGCAAAACGAAGTGCACCCAGCTTATTCGCGACCTCGTAACTTGAAAACGCTCTGTCATAGTTTCCACAGTCATCCAGGAGTTTGCCAAGCGCGAAGTTCAGCTCCTCGAGATCAGCCGTCGAGAGGTCCTTCCTAGCGACCAGCGAAGAGATCTGCTCGATAAGCGGATCATCCTCGCTTTGCGCCCTCCGCAAATGCGCCAGACGACAGAGTGCCAGGTAGCAACTATCGTCCAGAGCCAGCGCCCTCCGGTAATAATCGGACGCAGAACTTCTATCACCCGATTCTTCCAGTAATCCTGCAAGATTAATTATGGCCGGTATATACTTCTCGTTTAGCTCGAGCGCCTTTTCAAAGGACTGCCTGGCTTCTCTTTCACGACGCAACTCGGAGTAGATAACACCGATATTCGTGTAAACTTCTTCCTGGACGGAAATATTCTTCTGCAAGGCTGCGCGGTACCGTTCCAGCGCCTCCTCAGGAAAGCCGGCACGTTTCAGTAAATGGGCAAAATTAAAAATGATATTTGGCCGATCCGGAACCTTCCGTAGAAACGCCCGGTATGCGCTGATCGCCTTGGCAAAATTTCCGACTGATTGCGCCAACTCCGCCATATGCAGCCAATATTCAGGCTTCGCAGGAACGACCTGGGCAAGTCTCTCCAGACAGGCGATCGCGTCCGCCGGTCTCTTTAATTGCATATAAAGCTGAAACAACTCCCGCAGCAGGCCCTCCCGCCCCTCTCCGGTTGATAGCAGTTCCTGATAAAGCACTTCTGCTTCGGAAAAACGATTCTGCGCGACCAGCGTCCGCGCCTCACGTAGGCGATTCAGGAATTCAGGAGAGAATCTCATAGATATTGGCGGTAGAAGTGCCGAAACTTTCCAGCCCGGCGTTAAAGGAACTTCGATAACAATGTTGGACGCTCATAATACAGCGTCATGCAACGAATTTAATTAAGAACTTTTGACTATAAAAAAGTGATCCGATGCAAGGCAACAAGTGACAGCATCTAGTCAATCACTGCGTCCAAAGCGGCCACTCATCTAATTAAAATTAGAGTCTTGCGATAAAGCAGAAGCGGCTTTGAGCTCCCAATCAATGAGACCGGCAATACCGCTTCCTACTGAGAACTTATCAATCAATAATTTGATGGCTTACTGCGCGTATCTTCTTCAAGCATCTTTTTAGTTTCGTAGGCCATATTCTCCCACTCTTTGGCTGTCATGCAGGTCTTCTGCTTAAAGCGAGACCCAGTAATCGGGCGAACTTTACAGATTTTTTCTTCCTCCTTATCAGCCGCCAGACTTTTAGAAGTCTCAGATGTGGCCCCAGATTTATGTGCTGCAGCGGAGACCGGCTGCTCCTCACTCGCATTCGATGCACAACCTGCCAGGACACCGAAACACAGCGCCATCACCAACAGTTTCATTTTCATATCGTCCTCCTTATTTCATGTAACGAACTAATCAGTTTTCGCTTATCAAAATCGTGAAACATATTACCTCGCCGCAAATCCGGCGACCACCAGTAAATCAGCACCATTCCAGTCCACGCGAAGCTATTTTACGAATTTGACGCGACAAGCGACCAGGCGAGCGGCAACTGCAGATTCTCTGCTTCAAGCGGCTCGGCTACATCTACTGAAAAACCACGGTTTTTGATGTGGTCGACAAGACGTCGAAGATCACTTTTATCAATTGCAGCCTCGCACATCGACATCATTCTGCCGGCGTAACTTTCCAGCTCAACAGCGGTTCTTTGCAGCCAGCCAAGAACTTCTTCTTTCTGGTATCTGTGCAGGTGCGCATGGATATGATCCACATCCAGGCAGAGCCTGCGGACCGTATCGCCAGCCACCCGTTTGCCATAGCGCTGCATGACTTTCTCTATCGCACGAAACCCTGGAATCAGCTTCTGGGAGGCCTGCTCATATTCAGTCCTGGCCCCACCTGCCAATACTGCGAAGGCTTTATCAAACATCTCTATAGCGCTGTCGACGAATCCAATCGCTTGTACTTCGCGAAGTGCGGCATGGTTATCGGCACATTCCCGATAGATTGCGCCGGACTTATGGTGAATCAGCAGTGCAATTTCGCCTCCAGGCTTGATCGCGTGGAGAAGCCCGGCAATCGCTTCGATTCCTGCGTACTCGATACCGAACTGGCTGACAGCAATATCGATGCAATTCTCAGTCAGCGGCAGGGCCGCCGCATCAGCGACGATACCTTGCACTTGCGGTAATCGCTCCATCACACTGTGTACGGCCGCACTGGAAATATCGATACACGCCAGACTTGCATTTTGTGCTGGCACTATATCGGCGGCCATACTGAGCACTGCTCCGCTGCCACTCGCAACATCAATAATCTCCGGATATGAACCCCTCGAAGTGACTGACTCAAAATAGTTGCGCCAGAATGCGCACACTGCGGGATGATCTGTTCCGCCAGAATTAGAGGCGTCGCCGGCTTTAGCGCCTTCCCAGTAAGCACACCAGTCTGAATACGCTCCGGCATTGGGGTTCCGTATCTTATCCATCACCGGATTATAAAGATAAATATGTGATTATTGTGCCAAGTGCGGTCAAATTGGGTACATTCGCGCCCACTTCTGACGACCGTGAACTCCAACAGAGATCCATGGGGCCGGCATATGGCTAAAATCTGAACATTCACGCTAATTGCGCAACCACTCAGCACCAAGATTCACGTCATCATGGACAGCAGATGGACACACTGACAGCTTTTCTGACCTTGCTCTTTGTCATGGACCCCCTGGGCAATATCCCGGTTTTCCTGGCCGCCCTGAAAAATGTGCCCCAGCGCAGGCAACTCTTCGTCATCATGCGCGAACTGATCTTCGCACTCATCGTACTGCTGGTATTCCTCTATGGCGGGCGATACGTGCTGGCATGGCTGGGTCTTTCACAAGAGGCGATCCGTATTGCCGGCGCAATCATTCTGTTTTTAATCTCATTGCGCATGGTGTTCCCCACCGAGGGCGGGATCATGGGCGAGCGCCTGGAGGGAGAACCTTTCTTCGTGCCACTGGCGGTTCCACTAGTTGCCGGTCCTTCGACCATGGCAATCCTGATGTTGATGACCAACAGTGAAGGCGAGCAGTTGTTGGATTGGACTTTGGCGCTGCTTGGCGCCTGGGCCGTATCTTCTGTGATTCTGCTGGCTTCGGCGCCACTGGCACGGCTGCTTGGCAACCGGGGTCTGATTGCTGTCGAGCGCCTGATGGGCATGGTGCTGGTAATGCTGTCCGTGCAGCTGTTCCTGGACGGCGTAAAGCAGAGTTTGGCCTAATTATCCGCCACATTCAGTGCTCCCCTGACTCGAGGGGAGCTGCCTGATTTTTAACCACATCCAATTCGTTTTCCCTCTCGATATTCCAATACCGCCGAACTGGCGATTTTTTAACCACATCGAGAGCGGGACAGGAATCTTTACATTTAATACATATTTCCCCCAACCATTAAATTGACAATAAAAATATCACTTTAATGGGCCATTCAGGCGGATACATATATTCCACCGCGCTCACAAATAAAGCGTAAAGCTCAAAATATAAACAATTTAATAAAAAGCAAAGTGACTTCCTAATGTCACGATAGTTCCATAATGATATTCAATGCATTAAAGTCAGCTCGCGCATTAAATGCTACAAGCGAATAAACGCATTATAAGTACCCTAAGTACATAAAAGGATGCATTATGATCAAGACCAAATTGAGCGTTGCTATCGCAGCTCTGGGCACCATCGCCAGCACCGGCGTTTTCGCTCAGAACGCAGTGCCAGGACCAGAAGTTGAAGAAGTAGTTGTTACCGGTTCGCGTATTGCCCGCGACCCTCTGTCTACCACTGGCCCTATTACCATCGTTGACTCCGAAGCGATTCAGCGCTCCGGTGTTGGCACCATCGACGAGCTGCTGACCCAGCTGCCGTCCATGGGCACCAACGGCATCAATGCCAACGACAACAACGGTGGCCAAGGCCTGGCTTTCGTCGACCTGCGCAACCTGGGTTCCGCGCGTACCCTGGTACTGGTTAACGGACGTCGTTTTGTATCCTCCAGCTCCGGCGTCAGCTCCGCGGTGGATATGAACAATATCCCGGTTGATATGATCGACCGTATCGAAGTACTGACCGACGGCGCTTCCGCGGTATACGGCTCCGACGCCGTTGCCGGTGTTATCAACGTCGTTATGAAGAAATCCGTTGAAGGCGTGCGCGTAAGCGCCCGTGCCGGCTCCACTGAAGATGGCGGCGGCGAGAACGGTGACTTCTCTATTACCTTCGGCGGCGAAGGCGAGCGCGGCAGCTTTATCGGCAACATCAGCCACGCGCAGCGCGACGAAATCACTTACAAAGACCGCGAGTGGGCGGGGCTGACCAGCTCCATGTCCCCGAACGGCAACATCTTTACCGATTACGGCAGCTTTACTGTTGGCGATGACGGTGAAACCCTGACATCCGGCTACACGCCGCACGATATCGGCCAGTACATGTGGCTGTCCGGCGCGATGGAGCGTACCGCCGCTACCCTGAACGGCACCT
Organism: Microbulbifer magnicolonia; assembly: GCF_035117725.1. NCBI lineage: Bacteria > Pseudomonadati > Pseudomonadota > Gammaproteobacteria > Cellvibrionales > Microbulbiferaceae > Microbulbifer > Microbulbifer magnicolonia. Next base: position 108,215 of record NZ_JAYEFD010000003.1, read on the forward strand.
ACTCCATCACCGACGCGGTAGAGCTGTACGGCGAAGCGAGCTTCACCACCAAGACCACCAATCAGCAGCTGGCCGCTCAGCCGATGTACGCGGGCAATGGCCTGGCGCTGACCCCGGCTCACATGTCCGCAGAAGTTCAGGCGCAGCTGCAGGAAGCCTGGCAGGCAGCGGAAGATGCCTATCAGATCGACCTGGCTGCATACCAGGCTGCACACGCGGCTTGGGTAGCCCAGGGCAGCCCGGAAGGTCTGGAGCCGAAAATGCCGGCTGCCTCCCACGGCACCAGCTGGGACAGCGGCGCGTTTGACGTGCGCCTGCGCCCGGTTGACGGCGGCACCCGCGACTACGAGCAGACCACCGACACTTACCGTCTCGTTACCGGTCTGCGCGGCGACCTGGCCAATGGCTGGGGCTGGGATACTTTCCTGAGCTACGGCAAGAACGAAGGCGAGAACAGCACCAGCAACTCCTACAACAAGGCCAGGCTGACTGAAGTTCTGAACGGTACTTCACCGATCGCCAACCCGCAGTTCCTCGGCGGCATCGGCGCGGACGTGATCGATTACATCCGCTACGACGACAAAGAGAACAACGAGTACGAACTGGTTAACCTCGGCGCCAGCCTGACTGGCGACATCGAAGCCATCCAGTTCCAGGGCGGCGCCCTCGGCTTTGCTACCGGCGTTGAGTACCGCGAGGAGTCCGGTGAGTTCAACCCGAGCCCGGAAACCCAGAGCGGCGACACCTTCGGTAACCAGCAAGATGCCACTGCCGGTGAATACTCCGTAACCGAAGTGTTTGCGGAGTTCAATCTGCCGATCCTGGCCGGTGCCAAGTACGCGGAAGAACTGTCCGCCGACTTTGCGGTTCGCTATTCCGACTTCGACACCTTCGGTGGCCAGAGCACCGGTAAGATCGGCCTGGTGTATGCACCGACCGAAGACCTGCGTTTCCGCACCAGCGTGTCCACCGCGTTCCGCGCGCCGGGCATCTACGAGCTGTTCAGCGGTTCCGCGCAGAGCTACGAGTACCTGATCGACCCGTGTGACAACGGCACAACCAACAAGGATGGCGTTGGCTCCAACTGTCAGGCGGCCATCGTGCAGTCCGGCAACCAGGTTCCGACCAACATCGGCGGCAACCCGGATCTGCAGCCGGAAGAAGCCAAGACCTTCACTGCCGGCGTAGTCTGGACTCCGTCCTTCGCCGAAGATCTGTCCATCACCCTCGACTACTTCGATATCGAAGTGGAAGACGCGATCCAGTCCCCGGACCTGCAGCGCATCCTGGATGACTGCTACCGCGCCGGTATCGCCTCTGCCTGTGAGCGCGTAGTGCGCAACAACAACGGCGCTGGCCAGATCATCGCCCTGGAAGGTGCGCTGATGAACATCGGCAGAATCACCACCAAGGGTGTGGATATCGACGTGGTTCAGAACTTCCACTACGACGCCGGCCAGCTGGCCCTGCGCGCTCAGGCGACCCGCCTGCTCGAGTATGAGGAGTTCAACTCCCAGACTGGTCAGACCACTGATCAGCTGGACTACATCGGCACTACCGACACCGCCTACGTGAAGTGGCGCGGTCTGGCGAGCGCCACCTGGTACGGCAACGGCTGGGATCTGGGCGCCGACGTCCAGCACCTGAGCGATGGCCACAGCCCCTACCAGGACGTACCGTCTCACACCTACCTGAACCTGAAGGCGGGCTGGGATGTGAACGACGCTACTCGTCTGAGTGCAGGTATCGACAACGTGACAGATCGCGAACCGGCCACCACTTCCGGTTCCGACTGGAACAGCGCTTACGACTTCCAGGGCCGTTACGCCTGGGCTGGTGTCAGCTACCAGTTTTAAGTAACGACTCCAGTAGTCGCAATAAGAAGGGGCGCCTCGGCGCCCCTTTTTTATGGATGTACTCCAGGCAACTCTGCCTGAGCCCGCGACGAAATATTCAAGCTACCTGTTCATCACCAACCAGGCATATCCGACTGTCCAAAACGCCGTTGTTGCCTGATAACGTTAATTGTCGGAACCGGATTCGAGTCCTCAAGGCTTGTACCCGGCTGCGATCTTTTAAGGTATTCCAGCTTACGCAAATAAGCATTTTTGGTGCCCTGATTTTCCGCCAGGGAAAAGGCCGCCCTGAAGCTCTCGCGGGAATCCTCAACTTCCCCCAGTCGGAAGTTGGTCAGTCCCATTAGAAAGTGAAAGCGGTGGTCGTCCTCATAGCGCCATAGGGCGCGGCGCAGTTGCTTCTTCGCCTGTTGATACTCACCGTGCTCATAGGCACTGCGCGCCTGATAGAAAAGGTAATAGGGGTTGCGCTCACGGTGATAGCGCGCCCTTTGCGCGTAGTGCTCGGCCAGTTCGTCGCGGCCGCTTTGACGGTAGAGGCGCTCAAGGTTGCTGATCGCCACCAGATTGCCGGCGTTTAATTGCAGGGCCTGGCGGTAACTCTGTTCCGCTTCATGTTGATGGCCGAAGCGGCTGTAGAGTGCGCCCAGGTTGGACCAGAGGTCGCTGTCGCCGGGACGTAACGCCAGCGCCTTGCGCAAATGCAGGAACGCCTGTTCGCGCTGATCCTGCTTCATCAGCTCGATGCCGCGATTGCTGTAGTACTGAGCGAAGGCGGCGGTATCAGACAATTTATACTGGTCGTAAATCGGGTCATAGGCGGCGAGATTGAAATCCACCACCCGCCGGCCGCGGGAGCTCTCCGACACCATATTGATGTGGCGGTAGACGACGAAGGTCTGCGCCTCGTCGTGCCCCCACACCGGTGGCACGTCCACCTGATTGAAGTAGGCGTCGGCACCCAGCTGCCGGGCCATGGCGACCATCATCAGGGTAAAGGCCAGGCAGTTGCCGCGTTCCTGCAGGTAGGTCTCGGTGGCGGTCAGGGTGCTGTCCGCATCGTACTCGACGTGAAACTCGCGCCGCTCGAAGGCGCGGATCAGTGCGGCCAGGCGCTGCTGCGGGCGGGCATCCGGCGCCACCGTCGCCAGGTAGGCGCGCATCTCCGGGGTCAGCGCCAGCAGGTCCTCGTCGGGCAGGCTCGCGGTATCCACGGGCTGACCGAGGATGGCCGCACCGCTCAGGGCCGCGCTGGTGTCAATGACGGCATTTTCGCTCGGCGGGGTGCCGGCACAGGCGGCCAGAAGCAGCACCAGGGCCAACAGCATTGGGGTTTTCATCGTTATAGTCCCCTGTTAATTGCTCACCCAATAGCATTTAGCACCAAATCCGGTGCCTGTGAATACCCGGCCGGAAAGTTTCCTGTTTCAGCTGTAACGATTCGCCTGCCTAACACACAGCTGTTACACTTCCGGGGTTTGATTTGGAAGCTCTGGGAACAGTCTGCAAACCACTCGGGTGCGTTAACCAACCCTTTGGAAATCACCACTCGAGACACCGGCTGACCGAGGTTCCCCAATAACTATTACAGACAGAGGAACTTCTATGTCTTCTAATGTCGCGGACGTCACTACGACGGCCACTACTGCCGGCTCGGGCGAATTGCTCGGCCACCCCAAAGGGCTCTACATCTGTTTTGCCACCGAGCTCTGGGAGCGCTTCTCCTTCTACGGCATGAAGTATCTGCTCCTGCTCTACCTCACCAAATACCACCTGTTTACCGACAGCGCCGGCTATGACGTGCTCGGCGCCTATGCGGGCCTGGTTTACGCGCTGCCGCTGATCGGCGGCCTGCTGGCCGACCGCTACCTGGGTATGCGCAAGGCGGTGCTCTTCGGCGGTATCCTGCTGTGTCTGGGTCACCTGCTGATGGCCGTGGAGGGCCATCAGGCCATTTCCTACGCGGCCGGCACTGTGCTCACTGAGGCCATCACCCTGAACGATGGCACCGTGATCGCCGCCGGCACCACGCTCGCCAGCGACGTGGTAATTCAGGATGTGGTCGCGCTGAAGGTGTTCTTTATGGCACTGGCGCTGATTACCGTGGGCGTCGGCTTCCTGAAGCCGAACATCTCCACGATCGTCGGTCAGCTCTACAGCAAGAACGACCCGCGCCGCGATGCCGGATTCACCATCTTCTATATGGGCATCAATATCGGCTCCTTCATCGCGACGCTGCTGTGCGGCTGGCTGGGTGAGACCTACGGCTGGGGCTACGGCTTCGGCCTCGCCGGTATCGGCATGGTTGTCGGCCTGATCACCTTCCTGTGGGGGCAGAAGTACCTCGACGGCTTGGCCGAGCCGAGCCGCCCGGAAGTGCTGAAAGAGAAGGCCGTTGGCCCGATCAACAAGGAGTGGGCAGTGTATCTGGGCGGCATCGCCTCCCTGGCACTGGTCTGGTTCCTGGTGCAGAGCGAGCCGGTCGTGCACCTGGCACAGAACAGCCTGCTGATCGTCGCCATCGTCGGCCTGATCCTCTACTCCATGCTGCACCAGGACAGCAAGGGCAAGGACATGATCGCCATCGGCATGGCCGCCGTGACTGCGGCCGTTGGCCTCGTCTGGGCCTTCACCGATGTCGACGTCTGGCTGGGCGGCATGCTGCTGGGCCTGGTGGCCTTTATCGGCTACGGCTTCACGCGCCACTACAGCGAGGAGTTCTCCCGTACCGTGGTGCTAATGGTGCTGATCACCTCCACCATCGTGTTCTGGGCGCTGTTCGAACAGTCCGCCGGCTCCATGACTCTGTACGCCGACCGCGTACTGGATCGCAGCTTCGGCGACGGCGAGATCCGCGCTTCCATGTTTGGCTCTCTGAACGCCGGCTTCATTATGCTGCTGGCCATTCCGTTCGCGGCCCTGTGGGTATGGCTGGGCAAGCGCGGCTGGGAGCCCAGCACGCCGGTCAAGTTCGGCCTCGGCATCATCCAGGCGGGCCTCGGCTTCGGCGCCCTGGTTCTCGGCGCGGCCTTCCCGACCGAAGCCGGCAAGGTGGCGATGATCTGGCTGGTGCTGGCCTACCTGCTGCACACCACCGGTGAGCTGTGCCTGTCGCCGGTCGGCCTGTCCGCGGTGACCAAGCTGTCCATCGGCAAGGTGGTGAGCGTGAGCATGGGCACCTGGTTCCTGGCCACAGCCTTGTCCGAGACGGTGGCGACACGCATCGGCAAGATGGCGGCGGTACCGCAGGACGGCGCCACCGATATGGCCTCCACCCTGGCCACCTACACCAGTCTCTACGAGTATCTGATGTGGTGGGGCCTTGGCGTCGGCGCGCTGATGATCGTCATCTCACCGCTGCTGAAGAAGGGCATGTGCGGTATCCGCTAATTGCGGATCCGCCCCGAAACGCAAAAGGCCGCTGGAAACAGCGGCCTTTTTTTGATTTTGTTGGAGCCTGCCCTGAGGCGATTGGTGCTGGTAATTCGCATTGGGGTCGCCATCCATGGCGCAACCTATGTATGTTTGCTCCTGCCCCGGCCTCGCCATCCCTGGCGAGTCGCAAAGTGGCGTACAAAGCTGCGCTTTGTCAGCACGCAACTCTGCCCTGCAGGGCAGGCTCCCACGGGCGAGTCCGGATCACTATCCGAGAAGCAATCCCGCATTCAGCCAGATAAAGCGCAGCCCGATCACGCACAGCAGACCGGCGAAGCAGTTTTTCAGCAGCTGCGGTGACAGCCTGTGGGCCAGGTTGGCACCGAAGCGGGCGAAGGGGGTGCTGGCCACCACTATGCCGAAAAAGGCCGGCCAGTAGATATAACCGCTGCTCCAGCGCGGCAGCAGTTCATCGCGCCAGCCCTGCACCGCGAAGCTGATGGCCCCCGCGATCGCGATGGGCAGCCCACAGGCCGCGGAGGTGGCGACGGCGCGCTGCATCTGTACCCGACAGCGGGACAGGAAGGGCACGGTCAGGGAACCGCCGCCAATACCGAATATCGCCGACGCCCAGCCGATAAAGCCGCCGGCACCGGCCAGCAGCGGTGCACCAGGCAGCCTGCTGCCGTCTTCGGGCAGTTGCGCATGGCGCAACCCATCGAGCCACATCTTGGCGGCAATCAACAGCGCGAAGATACCGATCAGCAACTGCAGCCAGGCGCCGGGCAGTAAGTGGGCGGTCACACCGCCGAGCCAGGAGCCGAGCAGGATGCCCGGGGTCATGGACAGGAAGATGGACCAGTCCACCGCGCCCTTTAAATGGTGGGTGCGGATAGAGCTGAGTGAGGTGATGACGATGGTCGCCAGGGAAGTGGCCACTGCCATATGGGTGAGGATTTGCGGCGCTATGCCCATGGCAGTGAAGACCAGCACCAGCGCCGGCACTATGATCAGGCCACCGCCGACACCGAAGAGGCCGGCGATGGTGCCGGCGGCGGCGCCCACCGCCAGGTAGATCAGCAGAGTTTCCATTACCCTCTCCCCGGCCCCCCCCCTCTTCGACAAGTGGTCCAAGCGGTAAATTCAGTAACCGATCTCTTCGCCACAGGCCCCGGTGCGGCGTTGAAAAAGCTTGAATTAGCCCTGCTAGTCCTGCGCTATTTCGCCTTGCCCCGTAGCCTGTGGCTGTGAGCTTTAGTTACTGAATTTACCGCTTGAACCACTAGCGGGAGAGGTTTATATCAATCCCCAAGCCCGCAGGCTTGCGTTATGCAAGGCCCTGCTGCCGGTGGTCATCCGGCAAATATTTACCGATGAGGTTTTTTGCCTGGTGACTACCGGCAGCAGGGCCGATCGAAGCCCTTCACCTGTCGGCCTTCAAGGCTTCACTTAGTTGGTGCCATTCAGCCATCAATCTTTTTCGATCTGCAGCCAGTCGAACCCCTGCTGCTGGCAGGCAAAAATACAGTTGGCGACCCGCTCGGCGGCGTCGGCCAGTGTCGCGCGGGCCAGTTCGATACTGTTGTTCTTTTCGCTGATATGCGCCACCACCAGGTGCTGCAACTGGTCGCAGCCGACCCGCTGCAGGAAGCCCGCCGCCTGCTGGTTGCTCAGGTGACCATATGCGCCGCCGACGCGCCGCTTCAGCGACGGCGGATAGGGGCCCTGAGCCAGCATCTGCGGATCGTGGTTGGCTTCCAGCACCAGCGCGTCGCAGTCGCCGAAGTGCTCTTCGACATGGGGCGTCACTGTGCCGAGATCGGTGAGCAGGCCGAGACTGCTGCCGCGGCTGCGGAACACGAACTGTGCCGCCTCGCGGGCATCGTGGGGTACTGCCACGGGCGTGACCTGGATATCCGCGACCGCGAACGGCTGGTGCCCCTCGATCAGGTGCACCCGGGGCAGTTTGCCGATATCGCGCGCGCGGAGCGTGCCCGGCGTCAGGTAGACCGGCAGTCCGTACTTGCGCGCCAGCGGTGCCACGCCGGACAGGTGGTCGCTGTGCTCGTGGGTTACCAGAATCGCGGACAGCTCGGCAGGCGAAACACCGAGCCGCGCCATGCGCCGCTCGGTTTCCTTGATGGTAAAGCCGCAGTCCACCAGCAGGCAGTGGTCGCCGCTGGCGACCAGGGTGCCGTTGCCTTTGCTGCCGCTTCCCAGGGAGGCGAAGCGAAGGGCCACCGGGCGCCCCCCTTATATCAGGTTCTGGCGGATCGCCTGCAGCAACTGCGAAGCCTTGGTGCGGGACAGGGGCTGGCCGCGGGTATTGCGGATGCGCACTTCGATCACGTCGTTGCCACCGCGCAGCACCACCAGGTAGCCGGGGTACTCTGCCGCCGGCGCACCGCCGAGGCCCTGGATATCGGCAAACAGTGCCGGCTCGGCATCGCTGCTCATATCGATATTGGCCAGTATCTGCTGCAGGCTTACCTCGTCGGCGGCCTTGGCCAGCTTGTCCTCGCCCTTGCCACCCCAGGAGAACCAGCCGCCCTCGTCCTCATCGGCGAGTTCGCGATCCTCGTCATAGGTGACGTAGAGGATACCTGCGTCCGCATCTTCCTTGTGCAAGCGATAGGCGCCGGCGTTGACCGCGTGGGCGACGGTGGCCCAGGCGCGGTCCATCGCCAGTCCCATGGAGATATAGGGTTCGCGCCCTGACGGCTCCTGTAGCTGCACCTTGACCGAAGTACCGCCAATCGCCTGGGCCACCAGGGAAGCGGCGGCACCGGTGGATTCGGCGGCCAGTGAGTTGGACATCTCGTCGATCATCCAGCCCTCGCGCTCGGGGCTGGAGGACTGCGCCGGCCAGTCGACACGGGCGCTCGCCGGAGTTTCCGCGGGCACCGACAGATGGCGCACGTGAATTTCGGTGGTATCCGGTTGCACCCCCGACTCCACCTGCAGGCGGTATTTGTCCTTGGTCCCGGGACTTTCATTGAACGTGAGCCAGGTAGTCTCCATCACACCGGCACTGGCGTCCGAGCTCTCCAGCCGCAGTCCGGAGGTGCGCAGGAAGTAGTGCAGTTGCGGCCACACTTCTGCCGGGGGCTGACTGACCAATACCCAGCGTCGGTTGCCGAGCTTCTGAATCTTGACCCGCTCCAGGCCCACATTGACCGACAGCGCCTGCGGACGCGGCGCTTCAAATTCACCTTCGGTCAACTGGTCGCCGGCAATCTGCGGAACCTCGTACAGTTCCTCCTGATGCTTGGCAGTCACGCCGGCCGGCAATTGCAGCGGCGGCAGGCTGTCCGCGCGCTGGTAGTCGTTGCCGCGGTCGCGGAAATAGCCATCGTCACCGAATATGCCACAACCGGTCAGCGAGATACTGGCGATGCAGAGCGCGGCTCCAGCGGTCAATCTTGTCATTATGTCTTTCCTGGTTAATTCTCGGTTCGCAGGTTCAGAGTACACCTGCGCTGCGCAGTGCTTCGCGCACGGTGGCGTGGTGTTCCGCGGAGAGGCTGGTCAGCGGCAGGCGGATGCCGCTGTCGATGCGCCCCATTTCCCGCAGTGCCCATTTCACCGGTATCGGGTTGGACTCCAAAAACAGCACTTTGTGCAGTATCCGAATGCGCTGGTCGATGGCCCGCGCCGTATCGGCGTCGCCGCTGAGCGCCGCTTCGCACATCTGCGCCACGGCCGCCGGCGCGACATTGGCGGTCACGCTGATATCGCCGTGACCGCCCATCAGCATCAGTTCCATCGCGGTGGCATCGTCGCCGGAATAGACGGCGAAGTCCTGCGGCAGGATATCCAGCAGTACCCGCGCGCGCGCCAGGTCGCCGGTGGCTTCCTTGATGCCGACGATATTGCCGATGGGCGCCAGGCGCCGCACTGTCTCCGGCTGCATGTCCACGGCGGTGCGTCCGGGCACATTGTAGAGAATCTGCGGAATGGAGACGGCCTTGGCGATGGCCTTGTAGTGCTGGAACAGGCCCTCCTGGGTGGGCTTGTTGTAGTAGGGCGTCACCAGCAGGCAGGCATCGGCGCCGCACTTGGCCGCGGCCTCGGTCAGTTCTATGGCTTCGGAGGTGGAGTTGGCCCCAGTGCCGGCGATCACCGGGATGCGCCCGGCCACCTGATCCACCACCCGGCGGATCACGTCTATGTGCTCGCCGACGTCGAGGGTGGCAGATTCACCGGTGGTGCCGACGGCAACCACGGCGCGGGTGCCCTGCTCTATATGCCACTCCACCAAGTTGTGCAGACTGTCCCAGTCCAGGCTGCCGTCTGCATACATTGGGGTAGCCAGTGCCACCATACTGCCGGTAAACATCCTCACTCCTTAACTTTTGCTCTTGGCCCGGAAATTACACCGCCAAAAATGAATCCGGTATGTTACTTAGCACGCTTGGTGGATACCAGCCCAGAATCCGGTGGCAGCCGGCCCCATCCGCGATCACGGCGCTTGTGTCGAGGCAATTCGCAGTCACATTCCAGTGTCCGGCGATTTGGTCGCCTGCAGAGCCTGCCCCGGACTCGATCCGGGGGCAGGCCCCCACATCGATCAGCGAGCCCGTTTGCGCCTCTTTTTCTTCTTGCGCACGCCCTCGTAGACATTCGGCGCCCCCTCCGGGCGGGTCTTGAAGCGGCGGTGCACCCACATGTACTGCGCCGGGTTCTCGCGCATGCGCGCCTCGACAAACTGATTGACCAGCACTGCGTCCTGCAGTTCGTCGCCGGACGGAATTTCCTCGATCGGCGGGTAGACCTGAACCTCGTAACCGGCGTCATCCGCGCGCCGCGTCACCGTGTAAGGCACCACCTGCGCGCGCCCGACGCGGGCGAAGCGCGAAGTGCCGGTCACTGTCGCCGCCGGCTGACCGAACAGCGGCGCGAACACGCCCTGCTTGATACCGTAATCCTGATCCGGCGCATACCAGACGGCGCGGCCGCGCTGCAGCGCGCGCAGCATGCCGCGCACGTCCTTGCGCTGGTAGACCTCGGAATCCTCGCCGTGGCGCTCGCGCCCCTTGCGCTGCATATAGTCGTAGACCGGGTTCTTGTGCGGCCGGTACATGCCGTCGATGCGATGACTCATGGACATAAAGGCGGCGCCTATCTCCAGGGTCGTGAAGTGCATCGCCAGAAGCACCACGCCCTGGCCGCGAGACTGGGGTTCCTGCAGGTGCTCCAGCCCGTCGATGGTGAAACGCTTGCGCAGCCACTCGGAGGAGCGGAACCAGGCCATACCGGTTTCCATCAGCGCTATGCCGTTGGAGTCGAAATTGCGGCGCAGCAGCTCGGCCCGCTCGGCGTCGGACATTTCCGGGAAACACAGCGCCAGGTTGCGCTCGGCGATGGTGCGCCTGGTCGGAGCGACGCGCAGCATCAGCCGGCCGAGCAGGCGCCCCAGGGCCAGCTGCCAGCGATAGGGCAGCTGGGCGATAAGAAACCAGAGGGCGAACAGCAGCCAGGTGTGCCAGTAGCGCGGGTGCAGCAGCGCGGCGCGGAATCGGGGTTTTTCCATCGGGTATTGTTATCTCGCCCGGATTTCAAATCGCCGGGCTGGTTGGTCGAAAGCGGCGCATTATAGCGGAAGAAGGCGGGAACCGGGACGTGAGTGGTCGGCGCGCCGCCGCAGCCATGCGTGGCGCAGCCGAGTCGCGCCGGTCAATGGCGCAGCAGGGTATCCAGCTCGTCCACCGCCTCGCACCAGTCGGAGTCGTCCAGAATCGCCTCCTCCAGGAACTCGCGCTGCCCGTCGGACCAGAAGGGCGCCCTGGACAGCTTCTCTTCCCCCTGCAGGTGGTGGCGGGCGAGAAACTCCTCTATGGCCGCGTCCTCGGAGGGGAGGCCCAGCTGCGCAAAGAGGTCGTTCAGGTTGTGAAATCCGGTGGTTTCCATAGTCGCTCCCCGCAAGTGTGCCCGCCGCTCAGGCCCGCAAGTATAAGTCGATTCAAATAGTATAGTTGCGGGGGGCGACCGCCGGGCCAGGCCGCCCTCAGGGCGCCGGATTGGGGTTCACGGCGTGCACGGACTCGATCGCGGCCAGCTGGTCATCGTCCAGCTGCACGTGAACGCTGTCGATATTGCTTTTCAGCTGCGCCATGGTGGTCGCCCCGATGATGTTTGACGTCACGAACGGCTGCCGGTTGACGAAGGCCAGCGCCATCTGCGCCGGATCGAGGCCGAATTCGTGCGCCAGTGCGACATAGGCCTCGGTCGCCGCCACCGCCCGCGGGCCTGTGTAGCGCTGGAAGCGCTCGAACAGCGTCAGGCGCGCGCCGTCCGGCTTATTGCCGCCGAGGTACTTGCCCGACAGCACGCCGAACCCCAGCGGCGAGTAGGCCAGCAAGCCGCATCTCTCGCGGATGGCCATCTCCGCGCAACCCACCTCAAAACTGCGGTTCAGCAGGCTATAGGGATTCTGGATCGAGGCTATACGGGGTTTGTTACCGTGCGCGGCCAGGCGCAGGTATCGGTGCATGCCCCAGGGGGTCTCGTTGGAGACGCCGATATGGCGCACCTTGCCGGCCTTCACCAGCTCCGCCAGCGCGTCCAGGGTTTCGGCGATGGCGATACCGTCGTCTTCGCCGTGCTCGTAACCGAGGCGGCCGAAGAAGTTGGCCTGGCGCTCGGGCCAGTGCACCTGATAGAGGTCGATGTAGTCGGTGCGCAGGCGCTGCAGTGAAGCGTCGCAGGCAGCCAGGATCTGTTCGCGGGAGAGCCGCGGGCCGCCGCGGATATGGGCCACGCCGGAATTGGCGTCGCCGCGCCCGGTGACCTTGGTGGCCAGCACGAACTTGTCGCGGTTGCCGCGCGCCGCCTGCCAGTTGCCGATGTACTCCTCGGTGCGTCCCTGGGTCTCGGGCCGCGGCGGTACCGGGTACATCTCGGCGCAGTCGATAAAGTTCACGCCCTGATCGAGTGCATAGTCCAGCTGCTCGAAGGCCTCGGCCTCGGTGTTCTGCTCGCCGTAGGTCATGGTGCCGAGACAGATCAGGCTGACGCTGAGATCGGTGGTGCCGAGCTGGCGGTATTCCATGGAGAGACTCCTGCGGATCAAAGGGCACGATTATGCAGGCTTGGGGAGAGGAGTTGTAGGAGCGGCCCCTGGGAACGCCGAGCTCCAGCTCGGCATCGCGGCCGTGGGCCGCGATCGATCAAACCGGCTCCGGTGAAGTTGGCCCGTAAGAAGATCTCGGGGCGGCCCTGCTACCGGTGGTCGTTCGCTCAACAGCCTCATCGGCAAATGTTTCACGAACAACCCCCGGCATCAGAGCCTTCGCTTCAAGTATCTGCGTTCTTGTCGAACCTAGATTACTTGAAGTCAGCTTCGACCAGCGGGCTGATGTCGGCATCGTAATCGATACCGTCAACACCAAACCCGAACAGCTTCAGGAAGTCCTCCTGATAGCCCTTGTAGTCGGTCAGCTGGAACAGGTTTTCCTCGGTCACTTCCGGCCACAGCTTCTCGATCTTGGCCTGGGTCTCCGGGCGCAGTTCCTTGTCGTCCATGCGGAAGCGGTTGGTGTCGTCCAGGCGCGGGGTATCGGTGTAGAGGCCCTCGGTATAGAGGCGGTACAGCTGCTCGATACAGCCCTCGTGGGTGCCCTCTTCCTTCATCACCTTGTAGACGAGGGAGATGTACAGCGGCATCACCGGTATCGCGGAGCTGGACTGGGTCACCAGCGCCTTCAGTACCGCCACATTGGCATCGGCCTTGCCGCTGTCACTGATCGCCTTGGCGGCGCGGTCCAGGTCTTCCTTCGCCTTGCCGATGGTGGCGTGGCCGTAGATCGGCCAGGTCAGCTTCTCACCGATATAGGTGTAGGCAACGGTCTTGCAGTCGTCGGCCAGCACACCGGCTTCGCCCAGGGCGTCCAGCCACAGTTCCCAGTCCTCGCCGCCCATGACTTTCACGGTCGCTGCGATTTCTTCCTCGTTCGCCGGCTCTACGGAAATGTCGGAGATCTCCAGCTTGTCGGTGTTGAGGTTCTTGGCGGTGTAGGACTTGCCGATCGGCTTCAGCACGGAACTGTACAGCTCGCCGGTTTTCGGGTCGGTGCGGCGCGGTGAGGCCAGGCTATACACCACCAGGTCCACCTTGCCCATATCCGCCTTGATCATCTCGATGGCCTTGGCCTTGATCTCGTCGGAGAAAGCATCACCATTGATGCTCTTGGCGTAGAGGCCAGCCTTGTGCGCCTCTTCCTCAAACGCCACCGAGTTGTAGTAACCGGCGGAAGCGGTGCGCTTGTCGGTCGGCGGCTTTTCGAAGAAGACGCCGAGGGTATTGGCGCCGCAGCCGAAGGCGGCGGTGATGCGTGAAGCCAGGCCGTAACCGGTGGAGGCGCCCACGACCAGTACGTTCTTCGGGCCATTTTCGATGGCCGGCTGGGATTTGATGTATTCAATCTGCTCGCGCACATTGGCGGCACAGCCCTGCGGGTGGGCGTTGGTGCAGATAAAACCGCGTACTTTCGGCTGGATAATCATGCCTTTCAGTCTCCCCCTCTACTCTGGGAATCGTGGTTGTTCGGTCACAAATTCGTCGGGAACGAATCTGGACGCCGACGGCGCTCGCAAAGCGGGCGAGCGCATCGACGCGCGAGTCACTTTGGTGAGGCATTCTAATGGCTGTTGCGCCCGAGTCCCATAGCGGCCGTCACAAGGCGATGAATAAGGTGTCCAGAATGTCCCCGGACCCGGCCAAAGCGGCCAAGCCCCGGACCTTGCCCCTGAGGGGGCCAGCCCCGCTGGCGATACATAAGCGCCAAATCACTCCGCCGCAATCACTTCCACAGAATTGAGTCCCGGCTGACCTCTCTCTGTCACTCTCTGTTGGCACACTGTATGCACTTCCAACTGTGGGAGCCTGCCCTGCAGGCGATTGCCCTCAACCAAGCTACATTCCGCAGAGAGGCCAGAATGAAATACTACTCGCGTCATTTCGTAAAACCCGGCGATCTCAACCCGGCACAACGGCTGTTCGGCGGTCAACTCCTGGCGTGGATAGACGAGGAGGCGGCCATCTTCGCCGGTTGCCAGATGGGCACCCCCATGGTGGTCACCAAACTGATGTCGGAAATCGATTTCGTCAGTTCGGCCTTCTGCGGCGACGTGGTGGAATTCGGTTTCGAGGTGGTGGCTATAGGCCATACCTCGCTGACCGTGCACTGCGAGGTGCGCAACAAGCAGACCCGGGAGCTGATCATTCAGGTGGAGCGTATCGTGTTTGTCGCCCTGGATGCGGAGGGCAAACCGACGCCGCACAGAAAGGCGGGCATGTCGCTGGAGGAGGCGCGGCTGGCGACGGAACATGAGCGGGCACTACGGGAGCAGCGGCTGGCGAGTTGATTGCTCTCGGGCTCCGCGTGGAGCCCGCTCCCTTCGACGGCGGTACAAGCGCGCTTTCCCGTGTATCGCGTTTGCCGCCGTCGGCCAGTGTTCGAATCTGGGCCCTACTCACGCACGAGCGCGGCAACTGTCAGGCCCCGGCCGAGAAAGATCCCTACATCCACCCCATCCGCCAACTGATCCGCCGCGCGCCGGAAGAATAGCTGCCGGACCGGTCCCTCGATGTCGGGGCTGCCGCTACCGAAACCCCGCCCCACCGCGCCGCGGTGCTTTGAGAAATCCCGCAAAAGCCTTACATTGCGGGTCCGGCAATTGATCGGCCTGCCGGCAGGCGGGCCATAACAACCCAACGCAAGCAGACGCTATGAATTTCCTGCGCCGCCGCGCCTTCCAGATCGGATTCCTGACCGTCTTCGCCCTCACCTGGGGCTGGGCCGCGTGGCAGCCGCTGCACCCGGACGACTGGCTGCTGGAAAATTACCTGGTTTTTATCGCGGTACCGCTAGTCCTGCTCACCGGCCGCGCCTTCCGCCTGTCGAATATATCCTATGCCCTGATCACGCTGTTTATGTGCCTGCACGTAATCGGCTCCCACTACACCTATGCGGAGGTGCCTTTCGGCGCGACGCTGCAGCAGTGGGTCGGCGCGGAACGCAATATGTACGACCGCCTGGTACATTTCTGCTTCGGCCTGCTGCTCGCCTATCCCGTGCGCGAGGTGCTGATACGCCTGGCGGGCCTGCGCGGCTTCTGGGGCTATTTCTTTCCCGTCGATGTCACCTTCGCGCTGTCCTCCGTCTACGAGATCATCGAATGGCAGGCGGCGGACCGGGTATCCCCGGAACTCGGTCTTGCCTTTCTCGGCAGCCAGGGGGACATTTGGGATGCGCAGAAAGATATGCTGCTGGCCGGTGTCGGCGCCATTATCGCGATGGTTGTCGTATTGCTGGTCAATCTGTGGCTGAACTCGAGGGCCTGGCAGGAGATCCGCAACAGCCTGCGCGTGCCCGGCAACGACCGCGTCCTGGGCGAGGTACGGCTCAGGGAGTGGTTGCGCCGGGGCGCGGGAAGGCGAGCGCGCCGCACGGCCGACGCCGAGCATTAACCGGTAAGGTAATTGAGCGGCAGCTGCGTGGTCTGCTTCATGGTCTCCATCACGAAGCTGGAGCTCACGTCGAACAGGTCCGCCTTGATCAGCTCCTTGTACAGGCGGTCGTAGCCGGGCATGTCGGTCACCACCGCCTTGATCAGGTAATCCAGGTCGCCGCTCATGCGGTGCACTTCCAGGATCTCGGCGATGCCCTGCACCACCCGGCTGAACTGGGCCGCCCACTGGTCGTTGTGCTGGTTGGTGCGGATCGCGATATAGACCGTCAGCGGCAGGTTGACCTTGTCCTGGTTCAGCAGCGTGACCCGCTCGCGGATCACGCCCTCCTCCTCGAACTTGTGGATGCGCCGCCAGCAGGCCGACTTGGAGATGCCCACCCGCTCGGCGATATCGCCCACCGACAGGGTCGCATCCCGCTGTAACAGTTCCAGAATCTGCCGGTCCTGCCGGCTGATCTTGGTCACCGCCGTTGCGCCCACCGCGCGGCAATGTTGGATGACGTTCCCATTAACACACCCCCAGTGAATAATTGTTCCGAATTATAGCGCTATTTGAAATATTGGATCGAAAACAAAGAAAAAACCGGCCCAGGCAGAGACATTGTTTCACCCCTAACCCTCTAAAGTATGCGCCTCAAAACGCGTCGGGAAGCAGGGTATGAACGCACTGATAAAAAGCATCCGCGAATCCGTCATCGGCGATATGCAGCCGATCGAAACCCCCTTTGGCCGCAAGCTGCTGGTGTACGCCGACTACACCGCCTCCGGCCGCGCGCTGGGCTTTATCGAGGACCTGATTCGCGAGCAGGTGCTGCCCTACTACGCCAACACCCACACCGAGACCTCCTACACCGGCGCCCAGACCACCGCCCTGCGCGAACAGGCGCGCGACGAGATACGCCGCGCGGTCAACGCGGGCCCGGACGACAGGGTCATCTTCTGCGGTGCGGGTGCCACCGCCGCCGTGCACAAGCTGATCGATATCCTCAACCTGCGCCTGCCGGCGGACCTGAACCAGCGCTATCGGCTGCTGGAGCAGATCCCGCCGCACGAGCGGCCGGTGGTGTTTATCGGCCCCTACGAGCACCACTCCAACGAACTGCCCTGGCGGGAGAGCATCGCCGAACTGGTGTGCATTCCCCTCGACGAAGACGGCATGCTGGATATGCGCGCGCTGGAAACCCAGCTGCGCGCCCATGCCGAGCGCCCGCTGAAGATCGGCAGTTTCTCCGCCGCGTCGAATGTCACCGGCATCAAGACGGACGTGGATGCGGTGGCGCGACTGCTGCACCGGCACGGCGCGCTGTCTTTCTGGGACTACGCGGCGGCGGCACCCTATGTGGCCATCGACATGACCGGCGAGCAAACCGCGGACGGCGACAGTCGCAAGGATGCGGTGTTTATCTCCCCGCACAAGTTTATCGGCGGCCCGGGCACGCCCGGCATTCTCGTGGTCAAGCAGCAGCTGCTGAACAACACGGTGCCGGCGGTACCCGGCGGCGGCACCGTGCTCTATGTGACGCCGGAGGACCACCGCTATCTGACCAACGCCGAGCGCAGCGAGGAGGGCGGCACGCCCGCGATCGTCGAATCCATTCGCGCCGGGCTGGTGTTCAAGCTGCAGCAGCAGGTGGGCACCGAGGAGATAGAAAGGCGCGAGGCGGATTTCGTGCGCCGCGCCCTGGCGCGCTGGTCCGAGTGCAAAAACATCGAGATCCTCGGTCCGTCTATAAACAACAAGAATGCGCCGCGCCTGTCCATTACCTCACTGCGTTTCAAGTGGCGCGGCGACGACCTGCACTACGGTTTCGTCGTGGCGCTGCTGAACGACCTGTTCGGCATCCAGGCCCGCGGCGGCTGCTCCTGTGCCGGCCCCTACGGCCACGCACTGCTGGGCATGGATATGGATTACAGCAGGGCGCTGGAGGCGCAGCTGCTCGAAGGTTTTATGGTATTGCGGCCGGGCTGGGTGCGGCTCAACTTCAATTACTTCATCGACGAGGAAACCTTCGAATACCTGGTGCGCGCGGTGGAACTGGTCGCCGAACACGGCTGGCGACTGCTGCCCTTCTATCGCTTCGATGAAGCCCACGGCGTCTGGCGCTACCAGGACATCAAGACAAGGCCCGCGGCCAATCTCGCCAACCTGGATTTCAGCCAGCTCGGCACTGTTCGCACCGCGGCAGAACAGGCACAGGCAAGCATGTCCCTGGGCGAATATCTCGCGCACGCGGAACGGGAGCTCTGCCGCGAGCGGCGCGGTGCCGTCCGCTACAGCCTGGAACTGCCGGCGCAGGCGGAGCAGCTGCGCTGGTTCGTCGCGCCACAAGAGGTCACGCTGGCGCAGGGGCTGTAACGTGATCGCCGAAACCATCGGCGTGGGCCTGGTGGTAGGAATGGTGCTGGGCCTGACCGGGGCCGGCGGTTCCATCTTCGCCGTGCCGCTCTATATCGTGCTGCTCGGCCTGCCGATCAATGACGCCATGGGCATGTCCCTGGGTGCCGTCAGCGCCGCGGCGCTCACCGGCGTGCTGCTGCGCAACCGCAGCCGGGATCTGGCCTGGCGGCCGGGGCTGCTGCTGGCGGTATCCGGCATGCCGGCCGCGCCGGTGGGGCGCTGGTTGGGCGCGCAGATCGATGCCAAGTTGCTGCTGAGCGGCTTTGCCCTGCTGGCGATATCGCTCGCGGTGCGCATGTGGCAGCAGGCCGGCCGCCACCGATATGCACCCGTTGCCAACGCGCTTCCCGCGAACGGCTCGAGCAGCGGAGCGCTGCTGCTGGCCGGCGCCGCGGCGGGGCTGCTGTCCGGACTCTTCGGCGTGGGCGGCGGTTTCCTGATAGTGCCGCTGCTGACATTGCACCTGGGCATGGAGGCCAGATCAGCCGTCGGCACCTCGCTGGTCGTTATCGCACTGGTCAGCGCCGCCGGCTTCGCCTTCCACCTGCTGGCCGTCGCCGACGTACCGCTACAGACCCTCGGCTACAGCAGCCTGGGTGCAGTGACCGGCATCGTCGCCGGCACCCTGCTCGCCCGCGGCATCAGCGGCCCGAGACTGCAGAAACTCTTCGCCATCAGTGTCGTCGGCATGATGGCCGCCACCCTGGCGAAAACCCAAATCTGATAGATAACAAAAAGAACGGGAAAACCCATGCTGTTTCGACAACTGTTCGATGACGACTCCTGCACCTTCACCTACCTGCTTGCCGACGGCCTGGGCGGTCAGGCACTGCTGATAGACCCGGTGCTGGAAAAGCTGGAAATCTACCGGCAGCTGATCGCGGAACTCGAACTCGAGTTGATATACGCCATCGACACCCACGTCCACGCGGACCACATCTCCGCGCTGGGCCGGTTGCGCGCAATCTACGGCTGCGAGACGGTGCACGGCGAGCGCTCGCAGGCGCGCGGCCTCACCCGCAAAGTGACCGATGGCGAGTGGCTCTGCCTGCAGCAGGTCAGGCTGCAGGCCCTGTACACCCCGGGCCACACGGACGACTCCTACTGCTTCCGGCTGCCGGCGAAGCCCGCCGACTGGCTGTTTACCGGCGATACCCTGCTGATCCGCGGCACCGGCCGCACCGATTTCCAGTAGGGCGACGCCGGCGAGCAGTATCGCAGCCTGGTGGACCGGATCCTGTGTTTCAAAGACGACACTGTCGTCTACCCGGGGCACGACTACCGCGGCATGACTTCGAGCACCATCGGCGAGGAGCGGCGCCACAACCCGCGGCTGCAGGTCCGCGACCAGCGCGAATACGCGCAGCTGATGGCACAGCTGCAACTGGACAGGCCCAAGCGCATGGATGTCGCCCTGCCCGCCAACCTGAATGGCGGATTGCTGCGGGAAGCCTGAGGAGAAAGCGGCGCTAATTGCTGGCGGCGGACGGCGCCCGATCCTCGACCGCCTCGGGCCAATAGAGGGTGCCGAACAGCCAGTCGCCAATGGGATAGGTGATGTTGAAATTGTAGTGCTGCATCAGGCGCGGGTCGTGATGCTGGGTGTGCAGCCGGCGCAGCGCCGCCATGCCCGGCAGCCGGCCAATCCATGACTCCGCGCGCATGTGGTAGCTGAAGTGCAGCAGCTCGTAATTCAGGAAATAGCCGAACACGGTGGCCACATACAGCCAGGCCACGTTGGCGCCGAGCAGCCAGTGCACCAGCAGCGCCGACGGCACTACCGTGACCAGCAGAAAGAACACCACCAGCACCGGCGGGAAGAGCACCGCGTGAAAGTCGCGGCTGCCGCCGTAGGCCATCGCATCCTGGCGAAAGAAACGGTGGTGACGCAGGGTGTGGCGCTGATAGACCCCGCCCAATAACCTGCGCCGATGGTGCATCGGGCCCCGGTGGCCCCAGTACTCCATCAGGTTCGTATAGATAAAGGCGAGCGGTACCGTCAGCCACTGGTACCAGGTGGGATCTTTGAGCAGGAACAGGCTGTAGGTAATCACCGCCACGCTGGCGCTGACGGTAAACGCCAGATGCAGCCAGCCGTTGTAACCGGCCCCGATAAATTCCGCGCGGTAGCGCCGGCGGTATTCTTCCAGTTTTTTATTGTTTTCCATCGGCCACTCTCACGGTGATCAAGGTGCCACCCCTACAATATTCTTTCGTCATTCCGGCGCAGGCCGGAACCCAGGTGCCACGGAACTGGATACCGGCCTGCGCCGGTATGACGAGCCAGGCAATGCTTGGTCTGCAGATGGATATCTACAGAATTATCGCAGCAGCAACAGCGGCTGCCGCGTGCTCAACAACATCTTGGCGGTAATACTGCCCATCAGCAGATCGCGCAGGCGGTTGTGGCTGAAAGCACCCATTACCGTCAGGTCAATCCGGTGCTGTGCCTGGTAGGCGGTGAGCGCCTCCACCGTCTTGCCCTCGAGCCGGCTCGCGGTGACTGCCAGTCCGGCGCCGTCCAGCACCGCGCTGGCCTCGGCCAGCAATCGCTCGGCAGTCGCGGCTGGGCCGACATAGACCAGGTGGCAGGAGAGGTCGCGGAACAGCGGACTCCCGGCCACCAGCGCCAGCGCCTTGCGCGCCGCTTCGCTGCCGTCGTAGGCGAGCATGATCCGGCGCGGCGGCTCGAACTCCCGGTTAACGACAAGAATGGGTTTGTGCAGTGAGCGCACCACTGTTTCCAGGTGCGCGCCCAGGCCCTGCTCGGAGCCGCCGTGCTCCTCGCCGCGAATGCCGAGTACCAGCACGCGAATATGGTCTTCCAGTTCGATCACGGACTCGCTCAGGCTGTCGTGGCGCTGACAGGTGATCACCTGCTGCACGCCCGCATGCTCGGCGCGCTCTCGCGCCGCCTGCAGCATCAGTTTGCCCTGCTGTACCATCAGGCGGGAGCGCTGCTGCTCCAGCGCGGTCAGCTCCTCCAGCAGTTCCTCCTGGCTGCCCAGACCGATGCTGCCGGTGAGATCCGCCACTGCAGGCACATTGCCGCGCTCGATATTGTGCAGCAACTTCAGCGGCGCGGAGAGTCTGGCCGCGATCCAGGCGGCGTAGTCGCACACCGCGCTGGTGAAGTGGGAGCCGTCGATACAGGACAGCACCATGGCCTCATGCAGGGTCTCGTTGGGCCGCCGGCTGCTGCCGTTGACTTCCTTATTGTTCCCGCTGTTATTGTTATTGGCGCTGTTGTTGACGGTCATTAATGTCCTCCATGGGGGCTGAGCGCAACGTTCAGCCCCCAAGTACCCTTTCAATTTCCTCGGGCTTATCGTGCACACCAAAGCGGTCGACGATGGTCTCGCTGGCCGCGTTCAATCCGACAAGCTCCACCTGCGCGCCCTCGCGGCGGAACTTGATCACCGCCTTGTCCAGCGCGTGCACCGCCGAGACATCCCAGAAGTGGGCGCGGCTCAGGTCGATCACCACTTTATCCACCACTTCCTTGAAATCAAAGGCGGCGACAAACTTGTCGGCGGAGTTGAAGAACACCTGCCCGATCACCCGGTAGGTGCGGCAGTTCGCGGTCTCATCCAGTTCGCTGGCCACATACATAAAGTGGCTCACCTTGTTGGCGAAGAACAGCGACGCCAGCAGCACACCGACAAATACACCATAGGCCAGGTTGTGGGTCCACACTACCACAATCACCGTGGCCAGCATCACCAGGTTGGTGGACAGCGGGAGGCGCTTCAGGTTGCGGATGGAGTCCCAGTTAAAGGTGCCGATGGACACCATGATCATCACCGCCACCAGCGCCGCCATCGGGATCACCGCCACCCAGTCGCTCAGGAACACCACCAGCGTCAGCAGGCCGACACCGGCGACCAGCGTGGACAGACGCCCGCGGCCGCCGGATTTCACATTGATCACCGACTGGCCGATCATGGCGCAACCGGCCATGCCGCCCAACAGCCCCGTGGCGATATTGGCCACCCCCTGCCCCTTGCACTCGCGGTTCTTGTCGCTCGGCGTATCGGTGAGGTCGTCGACGATGGTCGCCGTCATCAGGGATTCCAGCAGGCCCACCACCGCGAGGCCCGCCGAGTAGGGGAAGATGATCTGCAGTGTTTCGAAGTTGAGCGGCACATCCGGCCACAGGAACAGCGGCAGGGTGTCCGGCAGTTCGCCCATATCGCCCACGGTGCGGATATCCAGCCCCAGTGTGACTGCCACCGCCGTCAGCAGCAGTATGCACACCAGCGGCGACGGCACTGTGCGGCCGATTACCGGGATATACGGGAACAGGTAGATGATCCCCAGACCCGCGGCCGTCATCGCGTATACCTGCCAGTTGCCGCCGGTCAGTTCGGGTATCTGCGCCATAAAGATCAGAATCGCCAGCGCATTGACGAAGCCGGTCACCACCGCGCGCGAGACAAAACTCATCAGGCTGCCCAGCTTCAGGTAGCCCGCGACAATCTGCAGCACGCCGGTAAGCAGGGTCGCTGCCAGCAGGTACTGCAGGCCGTGCTCCTTCACCAGCGTCACCATCAGCAGCGCCATGGCGCCGGTTGCCGCGGAAATCATCCCCGGGCGCCCGCCGACGAAGGCGATCACCACCGCGATACAGAAAGAGGCATAGAGGCCGACCCGCGGGTCCACGCCGGCGATGATGGAGAAGGCGATGGCTTCTGGAATGAGCGCCAGGGCCACCACCAGGCCGGCGAGCACGTCGCGGCGGATATTGCCGAACCAGTCGGCCTTGGTTGAAGAGAATAATGCGGGGAGCGACATAAGAAACAGTTACGGAATTGGTCAAAAAAAGGCCGCGCACTCTATCACAAAAGGACTCTGGCCCGCATTTCCCACCAACGTCCGTAGCGAGGAGGCCACAGGGTTCGTCATGGCAGTCTTCCGCGACCGAGGAGCGGCGCAGGCGTATTTGCGATACGTCGAGCACTCCGACCGAGCGAAAGGCAATCAGGGCGTACCCTGTGGCCGCCGCAGCAGGAGGTTGGCGGGAAATGCGGGCCCATGTCCGGCGCCGACCGGAGCGGACAGCGGACACTCCAAGCGGACACCTGCGCCCATATCCACCGCTGCCCAAAGGACACAAACTCCTTACTTTTCAATATGTTACGGTTCGTGAAAAAGCTGGCACAGCCCTTGCTCTAGAAGATGGCGAGCCGGGGCAAATCGCGTTTCTGCCCCGTGCATCCAAATTCGCTTGCCGGCGCGTCACAACCTTCATAAGCGACACACCGGCTACTAGCAGTCCACGAGAGAAAGAGAAACGGAAAGCCGCAATGATCAGAGACACATCCGGGCAGGACGTACAAATCGCCGCTGTGCCGCCGTGGAAAAACCCCAGAATACTGAAAGCCGCCGCCGGCGCGGTGCTGTCGCTCGCCTTCCTCACCTGGGGCGTGAGCGCCTGGCATGCGACCGGTTCGGTGGACGGCACCCTGTCCCTGGCACGGATCAATATCGCGCAGGTCGAACGAGGCAATCTGGTACGCGATCTGGTCGTGCAGGGCAAGGTCATCGCCGCCAACAGCCCCACTCTGTATAGCCCCGCGCAGGGTATCGTCAAGTTTGCGGTCAAGGCCGGCGACAGTGTCGAGCGGGGCCAGCTGCTGGCGGAAGTGGACAGCCCGGAACTCTCCAACCAGCTGGCCCAGGAAAACGCCCTGCTCAACAAACTGACCGTGGAACTGCAGCGACAGAAGATCCAGGCCAAGCGCCAGCAGCTGGAAAACCGGCAGAAGGCGGATCTGGCCAAGGTCAATCTGACCGCCGCCCAGCGCGAACTCAAACGCGCGCAAATCTCCATGGAGAAGCAGATCATCTCGCGGCTGGACTTTGAGAAGGCCGGTGACGACCTGGCGCGCGCGCAGCTGGAATACCAACAGGCGGTGCAGAATGCCGAGCTGGAGAAAGAGTCCCTCGCATTTGAAACCCAGACCCTGGAATTGCAGGCCTCGCAGCAGGAACTGCAGGTAGAGGAGCTCGAGCGCCGGGTGCGCGACCTGAACATCCTGTCGCCGGTCAACGGCACCATCGGCAGCCTCGCCGTGGCCCAGCGCAGCGCGGTAGCTGCCAACGCACCGCTGATCACCGTGGTGGACCTCACCAGCTTCGAACTGGAAGCCATGGTCCCGGAAAACTACGCCGACGACCTGGGCCTGGCCATGGCGGTGGAGATCAATCTCAGCGGCAGAAAACTGCCCGGCGAGATCACTGCGATCTCGCCGGAAGTGATCAACGGCCAGGTCCAGGCCCGCGTCCGCTTCACCGATGGCCAGCCGCAGAACCTGCGCCAGAATTTGCGCCTGACCGCGCGCATCCTGCTGGAAAACCGCAACGACGTGATGCTGGTCAAGCGCGGCAGCTTCCTCGACCAGAGCGGCGGCCGCTATGTATTCCGCCTGAACGGCGCGCAGCAGGCAGAGCGCGTGCCCATCCAGATCGGCGCCCTCGGCCTCAGCCAGGTAGAGATAGTCTCCGGCCTGAAAGAGGGAGACCGCATCATTGTCTCCGCCGCCGAGGAGCTGGAAAACGCGCAGCTGGTTGCGCTGAAAGATTGAAAAAAAGTGACCGTTAGAAGGCTGCCAAAAACACTGAAGCTTGAATCGAAGGCCCTGATGCCGGGAGATGTTTGTGGGACCTTCCGCGGCCACGGATGGCCGCGGAGAGCGTACAGGGATGTATTCACAGCGTGTCCCACAAACATCTGCCGGCAGCGGCGCCGCCACGAACCCAGAACCAAACAGCAAGCACGAAGTTTCAAAGATTAAACAAAAGGGAAATCACCATGCTGAAAATGCAAAGTATCCGCAAAAGTTACCGCACCGATACCATCGAAACCCATGCGCTGCGCGATTTCAGCCTGGAAGTGGCCGAGGGGGAATTTGTCTCGGTCACCGGCCCCAGTGGCTCCGGCAAGACCACCTTCCTCAACATCGCCGGCCTGCTGGAAACCCCCACCGGCGGCCAGTACCTGCTGGACGGCCAGGACGTCAGCAATCTGAACGACCGCGAGCGCTCGCGCCTGCGCAACGAGAAGATTGGCTTTATCTTCCAGGGCTTCAACCTGATCCCGGACCTGAACCTGTTCGACAATATCGACGTACCGCTGCGCTATCGCGGTTTCAATGCCAAGGAGCGCAAGAAGCGCATTGAGAAGGTGCTGGAGCAGGTCGGCCTGTCGGCGCGCGCCAAGCACCTGCCGGCACAGCTGTCCGGCGGCCAGCAGCAGCGCGTCGCCATCGCCCGCGCCCTGGCCGGCGAACCGCGCTTCCTGCTCGCGGACGAACCGACCGGTAACCTCGACTCGCTGATGGCGCGCCAGGTGATGGAGCTGCTGGAATTTATCAACGAGTGGGGCACTACCATCGTCATGGTCACCCATGACCCGGATCTGGCGCGCCGCGCGCACCGCAATATCCAGGTAGTGGACGGCCAGCTGTCCGATCTGCAACGCGCCCACGTGGTCGCGGAAGCCGCCAACGCCTGAGGAGACAGCCATGTTCGGATACTACTTTTCCCTGGCGATGCGCAGCCTGCGCAGTACGCCGGTCATGAGTGCGCTGATGATCGCCGCCATCGCCGTCGGCGTCGGCGCCTCCATGACGACGCTCACCCTGAATTACATGATGTCGCAGAACGCGCTGCAGCATAAGGACCAGGTGCTCTACGCCGTGCAGTTGGACAGCTGGGGCGCCGAAAACGCCGCCAACAACGACAGCCAAATGCCCTGGGAACTGAGCTACCGCGACGCTACCGCGCTGCTGCGCTCGGACATTCCCGTGCGCCAGGTGGCGATGCACCGCTGGGGCGGTACCGTGAGTCAGGAGAATTCAGAGCTGCGCCCGTTCACCGCGGACATTCGCGTAACGACCGCTGACTTCTTTGCCCTGTTCGATATCCCGTTTATCCACGGCGGCACCTGGAACAAAGAGGCGGACACCAATCCGCAGCGACAGGTCGTGCTGTCGAAGGCAACCAATGAAAAACTGTTCAATGGCGAAAACAGTGTCGGCCGCACCATCAACCTGAGCGGCGAGCCCTATACCGTGATGGGGGTTATCGAGCACTGGAACCCCTCGCCCAAGGTCCACGACCTGAACAACGGCGCCTTCAACGATTCCGCAGACATCTATCTCCCCTTCGGCCTGCACCGACAGCTGCAGATCTACTCCTGGGGTAATACCAACGGCTGGAAGAGTGAGGACATCGAAAGTTACGAGGACTTCCTCAACAGCCACTATGTGTGGATCCAGTACTGGGTCGAACTGGAGAACAGCCAGCAGAAAAAGGATTACGAAAATTTCCTCACCGCCTACATCCAGAGCCAGAAGGCCGAGGGCCGCTACCCGCGGCCGCTGAAGTTCGGGCTCACCCAGCCCTCGGAGTGGCTGGTGGTCAATGAAGTGCTGAGCGATGACAACCGGGTGCTCGGCTGGCTGTCACTGGCGTTCCTGCTGGTGTGTGTGATCAACGCCGTAGCCCTGCTGCTGGCCAAATTCCTGCGCAAGGCGCCGGAAGCCGGCGTGCGCCGCGCACTGGGTGCCAGCCGCGGCGCCATTTTCAGCCAGCACCTGATGGAGAGCGGCTGTATCGGCCTGATTGGCGGTATTGCCGGCATCCTGCTCACGGTGGCGGGACTGAGCGGGATACGCCTGCTGCAGATGGGGCGCTTCGACAATATCGCCTCCATGGACTGGGTGATGGTGCTCGCGGCCATCGGTCTCGCCATAGTCGCGAGCCTGCTGGCGGGCCTGTATCCGGCCTGGCGCATCAGCCGCACAAATCCCTCCATCTACCTGAAAACACAATAACGCCCACAAGGACAACGGAGCCCGCAAGGCCAAAGGAGAAAGTACCATGTTGGAACTCAGACCAATTCTGTCCGCCCTGTGGCGCAACAAGATCGCCGCGCTGCTGATCGCCCTGCAGCTGGCGCTGACACTGGCGATCGTCAGCAACGCCAGCGTTATCGTTGGCGAGCGCAGCGAGAAGATCGCGCGCCCGACCGGCATGGCGGTGGAGGATATCATCACCGTCTTCTTCCAGCCGGTATCGCAGAACTACGACATGCCCGCGGCGGTCAGTGCCGACCTGGAACTGTTGCGCAATATTCCGGGCGTGCTCCAGGCAACCCACAGCAACCATTTCCCGCTGTCGGGCAGCGGCTCCGCTTCCCAGTACTACAACAAGCCGAATCAGGAAACCGGCGGCGAAGCGGCCAACTACTACCAGACCAACCCGGATTTCATCGAGGCGCTGGGCCTGAAACTGGCCGAAGGGCGCAATTTCGAAGTTTCGGAAATGCAGATTGCGAGCATCAACGAAAATCGGGATTCCAACGTGGTAATTATCACCAAGCAGTTCGCGGAGACCCTCTACCCCGGTGAAAGTGCGGTGGGCAAGTACCTCTACGGTGACCGCAGCAGCCATCCGATCGAGATCATTGGCGTGGTGGAGCGCCACCTGGGCGCCTGGGTCAGCTGGTCCAGGGCGGGCAATGCCGTATTTTTCCCGGAATTGTTCCTCGCAGAAGGCAACCTCTTTATGCGCTACCTGATACGCACCGAGCCGGGCCAGCGGGATGCGGTGCTCAAGCAGATTGAAGCCAAACTGAGCGAACGCGACCCGCAGCGGGTGATCGAGGTGGAAACGCTGGAAGAAGAAAAAAACCAGAGCTATGCGCGCGACAACACCATGATCAAAGTGCTTGCCGCAGTCATGGCCCTGCTGACCTTTATTATCGCCCTGGGCATCGTCGGCCTCACCAGCTTCTGGATCAACCAGCGCCGCAAGCAGATCGGCGTGCGCCGCGCCCTCGGCGCCACCCGTGCCGCCATCGGCCGCTACTTCCTGCTGGAAAACTGCATGATCGCCGGCACCGGCATCGCGCTGGGCATGGCCGCCGCGCAGATCGCCAATGGGGTAATGGTCGAGTCCTTCAAGCAGCCGGCGCTGCCAATGTCGGTGATGCTGACCTGTGCGCTAATACTGCTCGGCGTCAGCCTGGCGGCGGCACTGGTACCGGCCCTGCGCGCGGCCAATACCTCACCGGCGATGGCGACGCGCAACGTGTAAGCGGCACAAACTAGAAAAACGAAAATGGGGGATGGAATATTCCCCCCCCTTTTTTCCTGAGCGCCAATCAAGGAAGTACTTATGCGTAAACAGATCACAGCCCTGTTTCTGACAGGCATCGCCTGCGCGAGTGTTTCAACCTCTGCGGAGGAACACCCGGTGGTATCCGGCCCTTCGACATCCTCGGAGCTCGTAGCCGAAATAACCGACGCCGACCGCATACTGTTTGACGCAGTGTTCAATAACTGCGATCTGGATGCGTCGCAGGATCTGGTGACGGACGACTTCGAGTTCTATCACGACAAATGGGGTAAAAACGCAGATTCGGGTGCGGAATTCCTGAGTTCAGTCGCGGATATGTGCGAGGGGCGGCAAAGTGGCAGGAACGTCAAGGCCAGGAGAGAATTGGTGGCCGACAGCGTAAAAATCTATCCGCTCAATAATTTCGGGGCCATCCAGATCGGCACCCACAAGTTTTACGGTCTCCCGGAGGGAAAGGAACCGGTGCTGCGTGAAACCGGCCAGTTCACCCACGTCTGGCAGAAGGTTTCCGGAAAGTGGAAGCTCGCCCGAGTACTGAGCTACGACCACAAGCCTGCCCAAGGGGCTTCCGAATAACCTGACTGCCAACCCGGCAACTTTTACTGCCGGGCCCCCCCTCTCTCGGAGAGCCACGGCCTGTTTCGCCGTGTCTCCCTGTCAGTGCATAATGCGCACTCACAATAATCACCGGTACCGCCATGGACAAGGTCCTGATCATCGACGACAACCCGGGCATCATCTCCGCCCTGGAACTGCTGTTGTCGCTGCACCAGATCGAAACCCTCAGCGCCATCACGCCACAGGCCGGCCTGCAACTGCTGCGCGAGCACGGGGATATCAGCCTGGTCATCCAGGACATGAATTTCACCGCGGACACCACGTCAGGCGAAGAGGGGCGCGAGCTGTTTTACGCGATCCGCGAAATCAGTCCAGACCTGCCGGTGATCCTGCTCACCGCCTGGACGCAGCTGGAAATGGCCGTGGAACTGGTCAAAGCAGGGGCGGCCGACTACCTCGGCAAGCCCTGGGACGATAACAAGCTGATCTCCACGGTGAAAAACCTGCTCGAACTGAATGAGCTGCAGCGGCAGCAGCGCAGAGCACAACAGCAGTCGCTGCAGGCGCGCGAGCAGCTGCGGCAGAATTTCGACCTGCAGGGCATCATCTACCGCAGTAATTCCATGCAGAAGCTGCTGGAGATGGCCACCCAGGTGGCCAGGTCCGATGTGCCGCTGCTGATCACCGGCCCCAACGGTGCCGGCAAGGAAAAGATTGCCGATATAGTCCAGGCCAATTCACCGCTGCGCGACGGCCCCTATATCAAGGTGAATGTGGGCGCACTGCCCGAGGAACTGATGGAGGCGGAGCTGTTCGGTGCCGAGCCGGGCGCCTACACCGGTGCCGGCAATCGCGCCCGCCAGGGGCGCTTCGAGGCAGCCGACGGCGGCACCCTGTTTCTCGACGAGATCGGTGAACTGTCGGCCAGCGGCCAGGTCAAGCTGTTAAGAGTGCTGCAGACCGGTGAATTCCAACGCCTGGGCAGCAGTCAGACGCGCAAGGTCAAAGTGCGGGTGATCAGCGCCACCAACAGCGACCTGCCGCAGCAGATTGCCGACGGTCATTTTCGCCAGGACCTCTTCTACCGGCTGAACGTGATCGAGCTCAAGCTGCCGCCGCTGTGCGAGCGGCCGGAAGATATACTTCCCCTCGCACGCAGCTTTCTCGATATGGGACCGGGAGAGCCCAAGCAGCTGTCGCCGCAGGCGCAGTCGGCGCTGATGCGCTACCGCTGGCCGGGCAACGTGCGCGAATTGCAGAACACCATGCAGCGCGCTTCGGTACTGTGCCGGTCGCAGATCATCGACGAGGACATCCTCGCCCTGCCGGTGCAGCATGTCACCGACAGAGTCGACGTGAGCTTCGAACCCAGCCGTGAATTGCTCGAGCAGACCCTGGCCAGTTGCGATGGCGTTATCGCCCAGGCGGCGCGGGAACTCGGCATGAGCAGACAGGCGCTGTACCGCCGCCTGGATAAGTACGGAATTCCCTACTGATTTCCTGCAGGGCAGGCTCCCACAGAAACCAAACCCAATCCAGTGCCAGTCATGTCCAAGCCGTTTTCTCTCGAAGGCCGTATTGCGGCCGTTTCCCTGCTGGCCGCAGTTGTCGGCACCAGCATTCCGTTTGCGCTGCTGCAATTCGGTATCGACACTCGCCTGGCCTGGGCGGCCGGTCTGTTGCTGGCGCTGGTAATCATTCTGTTTTTGTTGCGATTCGTCACTGTTCCGCTAACGCGAACGCTGAGTGCGCTCGAAGGCGGGCTGCTGAATTTTCGCGACGGCGACTTCTCCGTGTCGCTGACGACCAAACGCAGTGACCAGTTGGGTCAACTGACCAGGCTCTACAATGAAGTGGGCGAGATATTGCGGCGGGAGCGCGCGCATATTTACCAGCGCGAGCTATTGCTGGACACAGTGATCCAGAGTTCCCCGCAGGCACTGCTGCTGGTGGACCAGGCCGATCACATCATCTACGCCAACAGCAGCGCCCGCCATCTGCTCAATTGCGGCAAACCGATACAGGGACTGACGCTGGAGCGGATACTGCCAAATTGCCCGCAGGGACTGGCTGACGCTATAACCGCACAACAGGATGGCCTGTTCAGTTACAGCGATGGCGACAGTACCCGCTCCCTGCACATCGGCAACAGCACCTTCGTACTCAACGCACAGAAACACCGGCTGATCGTTATTCGCGAAATGACCCGGGAGCTGACCCGCGCCGAAGTCCAGGTCTGGAAAAAGGTCATCCGCCTGATCAGCCACGAGCTGAACAATTCCCTGGCGCCAATTTCTTCGATGGCCCACAGCGGCAAACTATTGATCCAGCAGCCCGACAAGGCGGCAGCACTGGAAAAGGTTTTCGATGTTATTGCCGAGCGCTGCCAGCATCTGACCGAGTTCACCCAGGGCTATGCCCGCTTCGCCAAACTGCCCGCCCCCAGCTGCGAGACGGTACAGTGGCATCAGCTGATCGACCGGATTGCGCCGCTGCACCAGTTCACCCTGCGGGGAGACCTGCCCAGCCGCCCCGGCTATTTCGACCCGGTACAGATAGAACAGGCGCTGCTGAACCTGTTCAAGAATGCCGCCGAGGCGGGCAGCGACCGCGAGCACACTGAACTGCAGATCAGCGCCGACAACAGTGGCCAGGAACTGGTCGTTCGCGACCGCGGCTGCGGTATGAGCGAGAAAGTGTTGCAGCAGGCGCTGCTGCCTTTCTATTCCACCAAGCCCCAGGGCGTGGGGCTCGGCCTCGCGCTCTGCCGGGAGATAGTCGATGCGCACGGAGGACAGATTCAGCTGCAAAACCGTCCCGATGGCGGCTTGCAGATCAGCTTGTGGCTGCCCTGGCCGAAATTAATCGATTAGTATTTGCAGACTTGCTTTTCCCTCTAATTAGGACAAACCGTACCACAACGGCCAATACCAGAAACCATTCTCACAATTTGGCGCATTATTCATTGCGGTAAATTGGCGACAACGCGTTAAACATTCAGTGACCTGCGCGGGCTGAATTCCGCGCAGTTCACCGCGGGCTAGGGACGGCTCGAAATCGGCGCACGGCTGCGCTTTTCTTTTTTCCCCTCCCTCTGCAGTGACCCGCCAAATCCATCCCCGCAACAGAAAAAATGAAATAGAGGGAACCATGTTTAAACCCAACCGTTTACTGTCGATAGGTGCTCTGGCTATTGGCCTGATCGCAGGCAGCACCCATGCGGCCGAAAAACCAATGGCCAATGGCGGGCCACTGGACCTGGCTGTCGCCAACGAAACCAAGCTGATGGAAATGCTCAAGCGTTCCGGGCGCATCGGTGAAAATGCCACCTTTACCGAAGCCGAACAGTCACTGCGCGACTACCTGAAAGAGCGCGCCGCCAAGGGGGCAATTCAGGCCCAGAATATGTCCAGTGAAGGCGTGCAGATGATGGCGCTCGGAAAGGCGAGCAAGGGCACCCAGTCTCTGCAAAGTGGCAACGGCAATAAACTGGGTATCGGCAAGAAGCAGCGACCGGCTCCATTGCAGATTGAGGCCTACGCGGGCGATACGCGCACCGCCCGCGTGCTGGCCATTCTGATGGAGTTCCCCGATTTTCCGCACAACAGCATCCAGCCCGGCGAAACCGATATGTACTACGCGGACTACGCGGCCGACCACTATGCGGATCTGCTGTTCTCCGAACGGGGTTTCAGCGGGCCGGGCGGCGAAAACCTGCTGTCGATGCAGCAGTTTTACTGGCAGCAGTCCGGCAACAGCTACAGCGTGGAAGGCGCCGTGGCCGGCTGGTATATGGCAAGCCGGCCCGCGGCCTTCTACGGCAACAATGTCGATGGCGATGCGCGCGCACTGGTGCGTGAAGCTCTACTGGCCGCGGCGGCCGACCCCGAGGTAAACCTGTCGGACTTCGATATCGAAGACCGCTATGACCTGGATGGCGATGGTAACTACTGGGAGGCCGACGGCCTGGTGGACCACGTGATGATTTTCCACTCCTCTGTCGGCGAAGAAGCCGGTGGCGGCCAATTGGGTGAGGACGCCATCTGGGCACATCGCTGGAACCTGGGTGGAATCTTCGCCATTCCCGGTACGGAAAGCGAAGTGGATTATTGGGAGGGATCGATGGCGGCCTACGACTACACCATCCAGCCGGCCGACGCTGCCGCCGGGGTGGTCAGCCACGAGTACGGCCACGACCTGGGCCTGCCCGATGAGTACGACACTCAGTATACGGGCCGCGGCGAACCGGTCTCCGCCTGGTCGGTGATGTCCAACGGCAGCTGGGCGGGCGTGGTTCCCGGTTCCGAACCAACCGGTTTCTCCGCCTGGGCCAAGGAGTTCCTGCAACACAACCATGGCGGCAACTGGCTGCGCGGCACCACCATTGCACTGGAAGAGATCCCAGCCGCGGGTCTGGAAGCGCTACTGGACGAGGCAGTGCACAAGGGGACCAACAACGACGCACTGCGCATAGATCTGCCCAAGAAACCGGTGATCGTTACCATACCGACCAGCGGCGAATACGCCTACTTCAGCGGTAGTGGAGACAACCTGCAGAACTATATGCTGGTACCCGTCGATCTTCGCAACGCTGGCAGCGCCAGCCTCTCCTTCAACGCCTGGTACGATATCGAGCAGGACTGGGACTACGGTATGGTCATGGTCTACAACGCCGGTGGCCTCAACCCGATCCCCGGTAATATCACCACGGTATCCAACCCCAACGGACAAAACCCGGGTCACGGTATCACCGGCGCCTCCGGTGGCTGGGTAGACGCGGAGTTTGATCTCAGTGCCTATGTCGGCCAGCAGTTCCACCTGGTGTTTTATTACCTGACCGATGGCTTTGTCTCCAACCCGGGCTTCTATGCCGACGATATTGTTGTCAATGTCGATGGCTCTCAGCTTCTGGCAGATGATGCGGAAAGTGACGGTGTATTCGCTCTCACCGGTTTTACTCGCAATCCGGGCTTCAACCTGCATGACCACTACTATCTGCTCGAGTGGCGCACCCATCGAGGTATTGATCGGGGGCTGGCCCATGTAAATGTCGCCGGCGAAATGCTGCCGTTTAATGAGGGTCTGGTGGTCTGGTATGCAGACACCAGCTATGACAACAACTGGGTCGGCGTGCACCCGGGCAACGGCTTCCTTGGCGTCGTGGACGCGGACCAGCATATCAATACCTGGAACGACCACTCGGTGGCCTCTACCCGCTATCAGGTGCGCGATGCCGCCTTCGCTATCGACAAGTCGGACAAGGTCACTCTGGACCTGATGGAAAACTACAACCTGCTGTTGCGCGACAATCAGACCAAGCGCAACCCGGTGTTTGATGACAGCGCCGATTACAGCAACGCGGCGATTCCCGATGCAGGCCGCGCGATTAGCTCCTACGGTCTGAAGATACGCGTGGTATCACAGAGCGACGACAAGTCCGTCGGCAAAGTGCTGCTGTATCGCTAATTTCCCACCTGCTGACAAGGGCGGTACGCAATGTGCCGCCCGCACAGGGCAAACGCGATAGATTCTCAATTTCAATCTCAACCGCAATGACTATACGACCGCGGCAAATCCCCACTTCCGGGCTAATCTGAAAGACAGATGTCGAAAACCCTCGGCCCCCAAAACTCGGGAGGTAGACCTGTCATGAGCAAGCGGAATCAGGGCATCACGCGGCGGGAATTTATCAAATTGTCCGGCTGCGCCGCCGCGCTGCTGCCAGTCGCGCTGATTGCAACCGATCGCGCGGTCGCCCAGGGCAAAGCGGCGAAGGAGGCGGTGCAGTATCAGGACACGCCGAAGAACGGGCAGAAATGTGCCGACTGCGTGCTGTTCGAACCGCCCGAGGCCTGCAAGGTGGTCGAGGGCAAAATCAGCCCCGAGGGCTGGTGCAGCCTGTTCGCACCCAAGCCCTCGTAAACAGAATCAGACAACATTTGATAGATTCTGGTCGGAAGCAAAACTGCTGTGGGAGCCAGCCCTGCTGGCGATTAGGGTGCGGCCAAGGCTATGGTCCAATCGCCTGCAGGGCAGGCTCCCACAACAAAACCTTGCAAGAGTGCGGCTGCAAAATAGTCAGGCCGGCACGCGCTGTTCACCGCGCAGCTTGCTGACGTCCGCGCGCGGCGGCAGTCCGAACATGCGGCTGTACTCGCGGCTGAAATGGGACGGGCTTTCGTAACCCACGCGGTAACTGGCGGAAGCCGCCTCCAACCCCTCCGTCAGCATCAGGCGACGCGCTTCCTGCAGCCGCAGCCTTTTCTGGAACTGCAGCGGCGACATGCGCGTAACCTGCTTAAAGCTGTGGTACAGGGATGACTCGCTCATGTTGGCCCGATCGGCCAGCTCGCTGATGCGCAGCGGCTCTGAAAAGCGGTCCTTGAGCACGGCGATAACCCGCGAGATACGGTTGGCCTGGCTGTCGACCACGGCGAACTTGCGCATGCGCGCACCCATATCGCCCATCAGCGCGCGGTAGATGATTTCCCGCCGCGCCAGCGGCGCCAGTATCGCCGCGTCGGATGGCGTATCCAGCAGGCTCACCAGGCGGTTCACCGCTTCCAGCATGGCCAGGTCCATCTGTGCCACACAGAGGCCGCAGCCGATCTCGGAGCAATCGAATTCCGCCTCCAGTTCCGGCGCCTTGTCCCCCAGCTCCAACACCAGGTCGGTCACTTCCTGCGGATCTATGATCAGCCGGATGGCCAGATACGGATGTTGCGGAGAAGCCTCCTCCACCCGGCCGAGCACCGGCAAATGCACCGAGGAGGCGACGTAATTCAGCGCACCGTAGCTGATTTCCTTGTCACCCAACTCGAGGGACTTCTTGCCCTGGATAATAAAACCGAGAGACGGTTCGTATACCGCAGCGGTGCAGCTGGTCGCCTCGTCGGAGCGGATCAAGTCGACCCCCGCCAGGGCGGTTTCCTGCAGCCCCTGCTCCGGCGTCCAGCGCATCATCTTGTGCACGAGTTTTTCACGGACCAGCTCGAGATCGCTGGTGCCGACATTGGTTCGCTCTCGCTCAACCGACATATTTACCCCTCCCAGTCCGGAATCCCCGGGCAGATTTCATCAGGCTGGAGCTCAGTATACGGAGTTTTAGGCAACACCCTTAGATCTTTGCAGAATTAGGCAATCACCCCGCAGTAATATGCAAGCCGCCCACCAAGTGCCAGTTCCCGCCGCCTCTGACCAACGGAAAAATATCGCAAAAACCGCCAGCCGCGCTTACATCGAATAATTTTGATTATATAAATGACCGAAAGGTTTTATCAAAAGCCAAACAGAAATAGGCAATCACTACGCAGTAACCGGATATCGCCATCTCACCTCCCACCGCTAAGGTTTGCAGCCATCGGAAGCGCTGCCCCCAGCCCTTCCACTGCGCAATCGACGGTTCCGTAACCGAGGCGTGATTAATAGAGGAAGCGAACACGTTATGGCGAACAAACTGAGATTCACTCTGATGGCCTTGACCGCGCTGGCGCTGGCGGGATGCGGCACCGGAGAACCGGGCGGTCAGCAGCCGCCTCCCGCGGCGGTGGAGGTGGCGGAGGTGACCGCCGCGCCGGCGACGCTGTGGAGCGGCTTTACCGGGCGGGTGGCCGCGCCGGAAACCGTCGAACTGCGCCCGCGTGTCAGCGGCTATATCGACCGGGTGTCGTTTACCGAAGGCGACCTGGTGCAGCGCGGCGATGTGCTGTTTACGATCGATCAGCGCCCCTACCGCGCGCGCGAGCGCGCGGCACAGGCCGAGCTGGCGCGCGCGCAGAGCCAGCTGATACTGAACAAGGGCCAGGCGGAACGCGCACAGCAGCTGCTGGACAGCCGTGCGATTTCCCGCGAGGAGTATGACCAGCGCGTGGCTGCGCGCGATTCCGCGGCTGCCGCCGTGAGCGCCGCCGAGGCGGCACTGGAAAATACGCGCCTGGATCTGCAGTACACGGTGGTCAAGGCCCCGATCGGCGGCCGCGTCAGCCGCGCCTATGTCACCCGCGGCAATCTCGCCAATGCGGACCAGACGCTGCTGACCACGCTGGTGTCGGTAGATCCGATGTATGTGTACTTCGAAAGCGACGAGCAGACGTTTGGCAGCAGTCGCGCATTATTGAATCAGGAGCAGCGCCCCCAGGTGCGCATCGGCCTCGCCGGCGAGCAGGGCTATCCGCACACCGGCGAGCTGGACTTTGTCGACAACCGCCTGAACAGCCACACCGGCACCATTCAATTCCGCGCCGTGGTGGCCAACGCCGATGGCACATTCAGAGCGGGCCAGTTCGCCCGGGTGGAGATGCCGACAGAACAATTGAGCCGGGCCGTGCTGGTGAACAGCAAGGCCGTACTGACCGATCAGGATCGCCGCTATGTCTATCTGGTCAGCGAGAAAAACCTGACCGAGCGCCGCGAGGTGGAAGTCGGCCCGCAGCAGGGCGACCTGGTGGTGATCCGCAGCGGACTGCTGCCCGGCGACCTGATCGTGGTCAACGGCCTGCAGAAAATATTCTTCCCCGGCATGCCGGTGCAGCCGGAGCTGGTGGCGATGAGCGGGCCGGACACCACACGGCAGGTTGCCAGCCGTTAAATCCCCCCTTGTAGGAGCGGCGGGGCGGCCATCCGCCGGTGGCCACCCCGCCGCTCCTACAGAGAATTTGTTTAATTCCGAAAAATGGCGTGGCCATCCCATGCCATACACGGGGTAACTCTCCATGAATTTTTCCCGCTTCTTCGTCGACCGCCCCATCTTTGCATCGGTGCTGTCGATCATTATTTTCGTCGTCGGCCTGATCAGCATTCCGGTGCTGCCCGTCAGTGAATACCCGGAGGTGGTGCCGCCCAGTGTGGCCGTCACTGCGCGCTATCCGGGCGCCAACCCGAAGACCATTTCCGAAACCGTCGCCACGCCGCTGGAGGAGGCCATCAACGGCGTGGAGAACATGATCTATATGAAGTCGGTCGCCGGCAGTGACGGCACCCTGTCGCTGACCGTGACCTTCAAGCTGGGCACGGATCCGGATCTGGCGCAGGTACAGGTGCAGAACCGCGTATCCCAGGCACTGCCGCGACTGCCGGAAGACGTGCGCCGCCAGGGCGTCACTACCCAGAAGCAGTCGCCCAACCTGATGATGGCCGTCCACCTGATTTCGCCGGACGACCGTTTCGATGCGATCTATATCCGCAATTACGCGTTACTGCATATTCGCGACGAACTGGCCCGCATTCCCGGTGTCGGTCAGGCGGGGCTGTTCGGCTCCGGCGACTACGCCATGCGCGTTTGGGTGGACCCACAGCGGGCCGCCGCGCTCGGCGTCACGGCCGCCGATATCGTCGGCGCCGTGCGCGAACAGAATGTCCAGGTTTCCGCGGGCCAGATCGGCGCCCAGCCGATGCCCGGCGAAAACGATTTCCTGATCTCCATCAATGCCAAGGGGCGTCTGGTCAGCGAAGCGGAGTTCGGCGATGTGGTGTTGAAGACCGGCAGCGACGGAGAGATCACCCGGCTCAGCGATGTCGCCCGCATCGAGCTGTCATCGTCCGAGGACGCCTTGCGCGCACTGCTGAACGGTCGCCAGGCGGTGGCACTGCCAATCTTCCAGGCACCCGGCTCCAACTCGCTGGAGGTTTCACAGGCCGTGCGGGACAAAATGGCCGAGCTGGACGACCATTTCCCGGAAGGCCTGGAGTGGGAGATCGCCTACGACCCGACGGTTTTTGTCAGCACCTCGATCAAGGCGGTGATCAAGACACTTTTGGAAGCCGTGCTGCTGGTGGTGCTGGTGGTAATCCTGTTCCTGCAGACCTGGCGCGCATCGCTGATCCCGCTATTGGCGGTGCCGGTTTCCATTGTGGGCACCTTTGCCGTACTGCTGCTGCTCGGCTTTTCAATCAACACCCTGACGCTGTTCGGCATGGTGCTGGCCATCGGCATTGTCGTGGACGACGCGATCGTGGTGGTGGAGAACGTCGAGCGCAATATCGAGGAGGGGCTGAAACCGCTCGCCGCCGCACACCAGGCGATGCGCGAGGTGAGCGGCCCGATCGTCGCCATCAGCCTGGTGCTGTGCGCGGTGTTCGTGCCCATGGCGTTTCTCGATGGCATCACCGGCCAGTTCTACCGCCAGTTTGCGATGTCTATTGCGATCGCCACGGTCATCTCCGCGATCAACTCGCTGACCCTGTCGCCGGCGCTGGCGGCGACACTGCTGAAGCCGCACGGCGCCGCGCCAGATATGCCGGCGCGGGTTATCAATTGCCTTTTCGGCTGGATCTTCCGCCCGTTCAACCGCTTCTTCAACAAGAATGCCGAGCGCTACCAGGGACTGGTGGGCCGCAGCCTGAATCGCCGCGGCCTGGTCTTCGCCGTCTATCTTCTGCTGCTCGCCGGTACTGCATACATGTTCAACCAGGTACCTGGCGGATTTATACCGACCCAGGACAAGACTTACCTGGTCGGCAGCATTCGCCTGCCGGAAGGTGCCTCCCTGGATCGCACCGAGGCAGTGGCGCGGCGTGTCAGTGAGCTGGCACTCGAAACGGAGGGCGTGTCCCACGCCGCGGCCTTCGTCGGCTTCAATGCGCTGCAGCGCACCAATACGCCGAACGTCGGCACCGTGTTCGTGCTGTTCGCCGATTTCAGCGAGCGTGAGCGCAGTGCCAAGGAAATTGCCGCGGAGCTGAATGGCAAGCTGGCGCAGATCAAGGAGGGCTTCGCGGTCAGCTTTATGCCACCGCCGATCTTCGGCCTCGGCGCCGGCTCTGGTTACTCGCTGTATATTCAGAATCGCCGCGGCGCTGAGGACCGCACCGGCGCCGGCTATGGCGAATTGCAGACGGCCACCAACCAGCTGGCCGGCGCACTGAGCCAGACGCCGGGGCTGAGCTATCCGTTCAGCTCCTACCAGGCCAATGTGCCGCAGCTGGATGCGGAGGTGGATCGCCTGCAGGCCAAGGCCCAGGGCGTGCGCCTGGACGACCTGTTCGGCACGCTGCAGCTGTATTTCGGCTCGCTGTACATCAATGACTTCAATCTGTTCGGCCGCACCTACCGGGTGATGGCCCAGGCGGACGCGCCCTTCCGCGACGAGATCGCGGATATCGATCATCTCTACACCCGCAACAATCGCGGCGAGATGGTGCCGATCAGCACCATGGTGCAGCTGAAGCAGAGCTATGGCCCCGACCCGGTGATCCGCTACAACGGCTATCCGGCCGCGGACCTGCTGGGCCAGTCCGACCCGGCGATGCTGTCGTCCGGCGAGGCCCTGGCAACGGTCGAACGCGTGGCCGCGCAGACGCTGCCCGCGGGCATGAATATCGAATGGACGGATCTCAGCTTCGAGCAGACCAACCGCAGCAATACCGCCATGCTGGTATTCCCGCTGGCGCTGCTGCTGGTGTTCCTGGTGCTGGCGGCGCTCTACGAGAGCTGGGTCATGCCGCTGGCGGTGATATTGATCGTACCCATGTGCCTGCTGGCAGCGCTGTTCGGCGTCTGGCTCACTGGCGGCGACAACAATGTGTTCGTGCAGGTGGGATTGGTGGTGCTGATGGGACTCGCCTGTAAGAACGCCATCCTGATCGTCGAGTTCGCGCGCGAGCTGGAAATTGAAAAGGGCTTGGATCCGGTGCGCGCCGCGCTGGAGGCCTGCCGCCTGCGCCTGCGCCCGATCATCATGACGTCCGTGGCCTTCGTCGCCGGTGTGGTGCCGCTGGTGTTCGCCAGCGGCGCCGGCGCCGAGGTGCGCAGCTCCATGGGGATCACGGTGTTTACCGGCACGATCGGTGTAACCCTGTTCGGCCTGTTCCTGACCCCGGTGTTCTATGTGGCCCTGCGCAAGCTGGCCGGACGTAAAAGCAGTCGTGCGGATGTGCTACCGGAACAGCCGCAACTGACCGCGGCAGCCGTTCGGTAAATAACAGAGGCCGGCGTCACTGCCGGCCTGTTTTTTCCAATGGCCGAAATACCAGCGCGTACAGTCTGGTCAGCAGCGAGAGTGGCAGGCAGGTGAGGATGATGATCACCCCCAGCAGACCGCGCATCAGGTCGCTGCCCTCCCAGTGCTCCTCATTGTCATTGCGAAAGGAACGGTAGCAGTGATCCGGTCCCTCGATGGGTTCGAAGGTGAAATCGATCACCTTCTCCATCGTCAGCCACCAGGGTCGGAAGGGGGTTTCCTCGACGCGGGAGAAATAACCGGTGCGCGCCGAGATGGTCGAATCTGGATTGCCGCCGGCAATCGCATTGCCCAGCTGGTCGATCGCGATCAGCACACCGCGCATCCATCCCATTTTTGTCGCGGTCATTGTGTGCTGGAATCCGGCATGCCTTCGAAGAAATCCACCTCACCGGTTTCGAGGGAGTACTCCGCCCCTACGATCAGCAGATCACCCCGCTCCACCAGCTGCTCGAGTATCTGCGAGCCGTGCCGCAGCTGGTTGGCGGAAGCGCGGACATTGGCGCGCACGGCTTTCGCCGCCAGTTTCTTGCAGTCTGTTTTGGTATCGGACTCCAGCAGCGGCTCTACCGCCGGGCGGATGCGATCGACGATGGATCTCAGGTTGGGCGAACGCGTGCCCTGTGGCCGCTCCAGCTGATCGAGCGTCGCCTGAATGGCGCCACAGTTGGAGTGGCCAAGAACTACCACCAGAGGCGTGCCGAAGCACTCGGCGGCGAACTCGATACTGCCGATCTGCGACGGCGCCACCACGTTGCCGGCCACGCGGATCACAAACAGGTCGCCGAGCCCCTGATCGAACACCAGTTCGGCGGGAACCCGCGAATCGGAGCAACCGAGAATAATGGCGAACGGTGCCTGCCCGGACAGCAGCTCCCTGCGCCTGTTCTCATCCACTTCGGTACTTTGTCCACTAAGACCCGCGGCAAAACGGCGATTGCCCTCCTGCAGGCGACGCAGTGCTTCTGCTGCAGACATCATATTCACACCTCCAATGAACTAAACCGAGAGGGTGCCAAGGATAGCGGATTTGCACTGCAAGTCGAATGGCGCAATGCCACGGTTGTCGCTTCGCCGACACTTGGATCAATGCATGCAGAAAGTTGCCGCGCAATCAAAGGCGAGCGAAACAAGTGGCGTCAGAAGGGCGTCGCACCCTAACAGCGCGACGATTGGACAGAAGCACGCGGCTTACAACGGGCAGCAGGCAGCGTGCCCGGTCAAACCGGCAGCGGGATATCGAGCAGTGCCAAGGAACCCCTAGGTTACTTGGACCAGTCCGCCGCCTGGAATTCGTAGCCGGGGTGCAGGGCAAACGGTGAATATGGGCCCGCGCACCAGTCGCCATTGTCGAGCTGATAGCAGTGGACACCCTGCTCCATGCACTGCCCCAGTCCGGCCATCGGCGTGTCGGCCTCGATGCAGTGGCGCGGAAACGCCGGCTTTTCCTCGACGGGCACCGTCCGGTGCGTGTACGCCTGCTGTGTGCCGCGCAGGTCATCCCAGAAGCCGTCAAAGCCGGCGCAGCCGCCGAGTATGACGGCGGGCACTAGCGCGATGAGTGCTCTTCCTTTCATGTGGAGTTACTACTTCGGATAAACGATGCAGCGGCGGCCGCCGGAGATCTCGAAACACTGCGCGGTAGGCGGGCAGATGGACCCCTCCGCCAGCTCCTCCGCATCACCGGGGCAGGTGGAGTAATTAGTCTTTTGCGCAGCTGGCGCGGCGGGTGCCGGTGGTGCAGCAGTCGCCCGGTATTCCGCGGTCCGGGGGATCGGCTTGCTGTAGGGGTAAACCACTTCGTCGCGGGTGTCAGCGACACCGCAGCCTGCGAGCAGTATCGCCGCGGCGAATCCGGCGAAGATTAGCGTTCGATGTGGCATAGGGCTTCCTCCGTAGGGTGCGCCGTGCGCACCATTGCGGTTTCTCGATTTGGTATCCCGGTGCGCACGGCGCACCCTACCGCGGGCCTGCGGCCCGCATGCGCAGCTGGAGCCTTCAGCGTTGCACGGCAGAAGG
Organism: Microbulbifer magnicolonia; assembly: GCF_035117725.1. Lineage (NCBI taxonomy): Bacteria > Pseudomonadati > Pseudomonadota > Gammaproteobacteria > Cellvibrionales > Microbulbiferaceae > Microbulbifer > Microbulbifer magnicolonia. The sequence goes on from NZ_JAYEFD010000003.1 coordinate 150,997, forward strand.
CTCCGCGCACCCGGCTAGTAAACCCGCATCACCGGAAAAAACCAGCAGGCGGAGCCCACCTTGCCCATTTCGGATTCCACCGAACAGTGCCGGCTGGCAGAAGGAGGCAGGTGGGAATTGGGTTGGTAGTTACCAACCTCTACGAAATCGGCGCGTCGGCTGGCGTCGTCGGGATTGAAAAAGAACGGATCGTCTCGGCCGCTTTCCTCGACAGGCAGAAAAATGCAACCCTGCATCGCCAGTGCCGCCGCCATCGGCAAAGCGAATGTCCCTATGCGCTTCATTTCCGAATACCTCTCGCTTTCAGAGTTGCGCTAGTGCTTGGTACCTTTTCAGTTTAGCTGGCGGGAGATTCGGCTCGGGGGAAGCGAAGGGAAATGTGCGCGGAATTCATTTATTAAATGTAGGAGCGGTCCGGCCGGGAGCGGTCCGGCCGGGAGCGGTCCGGCCGGGAGCGGTCCGGCCGGGAGCGGCCCATGGCCGCGATCCGACTTTCCGGTTGGCCGGGAGATCGATCGCGGCCGTGGGCGGATGGCCGCCCCGCCGCTCCTACGGGGACGGGCTGGCGCCTGTTACAACAACAGGCGACGCACGTCGCCCAGTACGCCGGCCAGGTAGGTCAGGAAGCGTCCGGCGTCGCCGCCGTTCACGGCGCGGTGATCGTAGGACAGCGCCAGCGGCAGCATCTCCCGCGGCACGAACTCATTGCCGTTCCACACCGGCTTCACCGCCAGCTTGGAGACACCGAGGATACCCACTTCCGGCGCGTTGACGATCGGCGTAAAGCCGGTGCCGCCGATGGCGCCGAGGCTGGAAATGGTGAAGCAGGCGCCCTGCATGTCGCGGGGTTTCAGCTTGCCGTCGCGGGCTGCGAGTGCCAAGGCCGTGGCTTCTTCCGCCAGCTCGTAGAGCCCCTTTTTGTCCACGTCGCGGATCACCGGCACCATCAGGCCCTTGGGTGTATCCACTGCCATGCCGATGTGCACATAGTCCTTGCGCACAATCTGCTCGCCGTCGTTGTGCAGCGACACATTGAAATTCGGCACTTCGCGCAGAGCAGCCGCGGCGGCTTTCAGCAGGAAAGGCACCGGGGTGAGCTTCACGCCGCGCTTCTCCGCTTCCGCTTTCATGGACTTGCGGAATGCTTCCAGCTCGGTGATATCCGCATCGTCGAACTGGGTCACGTGCGGCACGTTCAGCCAGTTGCGGGACATGTTGGCCGCGGTGAGCTTGTGGATCTTGGTCATCGGCTCGACCTTGACCGGGCCAAACTGGCTGAAGTCGATCTCCGGCATCGGCGCAATGCCGATACCGCCGCCGACACCGACCGCACCGCTCTCGGCTTTCTTCACCTGCTCCTTGATATAGGCGTGCAGATCATCCTTGGTGACACGGTTGCGGGGGCCGGAGGGCTTCACCTTGTTCAGGGTCACGCCCAGCTCACGGGCCAGCTTGCGCACCGCAGGGCCGGCGTAGACTTCCGCCGACACGGTGTGATCCCGCTCCAGGTACTGGTCCTTCTTCGGTGCCGCCGGCGGCTCGGCCGCGGCCTCTGCGGCAGAGGGCTCTGAGGGTTTTTCCTCTTTGGCTGCGGGTTTTTCTGCAGCCTTCTTCGCCGGCGCAGCACCGGAGACAACTTTCAGCACGCCCAGGTCATCGCCGGTGGAGACCTTGTCGCCCTCTTTAACGGCGATGGAGACGACGATGCCGGCACTCGGCGAGGGCACGTCCATCGACGCCTTGTCGCCCTCGACCACGATCAGCGAATCGCCCTCGGCCACTTCGTCGCCGGGCTGCACGGAGATTTCGATGACGTCGACGGATTCGGCACCACCCAGGTCCGGGACCTTGATGGTCTCCTCTTTTTCTTCACCTTCAGCCGCAGGCGCTTCACCAGCCTGCTCTTCTGCTGCCTCTGCCTGTTCCGGTTCTGCAGCGGATTCAGCTTCTTCTGCGGCGCCGGCTTCGGTTTCAATTTCGCCGATCACATCGCCTTCGGCAACCTTGTCGCCTTCTTTGACGGAGATGCTGAGGATCTTGCCGGCCACCGGTGCCGGCACGTCCATGGAGGCCTTATCGCCCTCCACCACAATCAGCGCGTCCTCTTCAGCGACCGTGTCCCCCACCGCAACGGCGATTTCAATTACGTCTACCTGATCGGCGCCGCCGAGATCAGGCACTTTAATGACTTGTTTTGCCATGCTTTTGCCTTCCTTATCCAGCGAGCCTTACACCAGGCGCGGGTTTACTTTTTCCGGATCAATGTTCAGTTTCTTGATTGCTTCCGCAACCTCACTGGCATCGATTACACCCTGCTTGGCCAGGCCGGTCAGCGCGGCGATGGTCACGTAGTTGCGATCCACCTCGAAGAAACGGCGCAGCTGCTCGCGGCTGTCGGAACGGCCGAAGCCATCGGTACCCAGTGCGATCACGTCGCCGTCAATGAACTCGCGCAGCGGCTCTACGTAGGCACGGATGTAGTCGGTAGAGATAATCACCGGCGTCTCGTTGCCTTCGAACTGCTCGCTGACCCACGCTTTGTGCGGCGCTTCGGTCGGGTGCAGCATGTTCCAGCGCGCCACATCCTGGGCCTCACGGGCCGCTTCGGTGGCGGAGGTCAGGTTCCACACGTCGGAGGTCACACCGAACTGGTCGGCGAGGATGTCCGCAGCGGCCAGCACTTCGCGCAGGATGGTGCCGGCACCAACCAGCTGTACGTGCTTCTTGGCCGCCTTGCCCTTGCCCGCCTTGCGGGAATTGCCTTCGAGTTTGTAAATACCGCGGATGATGCCCTCTTCCACGCCCTGGGGCATTTCCGGCTGCAGGTAGTTTTCGTTCTCGATGGTGACGTAGTAGAAGAGGTTTTTCTGCTCTTCGTACATCTCCTTCAGACCGTGACGGATGATTACCGCCAGGTCGTAGCCGTAGGCCGGGTCGTAGCTCTTACAGTTCGGAATGGTGGCGGAGATCACGTGGCTGTGACCATCCTGGTGCTGCAGGCCCTCGCCGTTCAGGGTCGTGCGGCCGGCGGTGGCGCCAACCAGGAAGCCGCGCGCCTGCATGTCGCCGGCAGCCCAGGCCAGGTCGCCGATACGCTGGAAGCCGAACATCGAGTAATAGATGTAGAAAGGCACCATCGGCACGCCGTGGTTGGAGTAGGCAGTGGCGAGCGCCATCCACGCGGACATGGCGCCCGCTTCGTTGATGCCCTCCTCCAGTACCTGGCCCTTCTTGTCTTCCTTGTAATACATGATCTGGCCGTGGTCGACCGGGGTGTATTTCTGCCCCTGGGAGGAGTAGATACCCAGCTGACGGAACAGGCCTTCCATACCGAAGGTGCGGGCCTCGTCGGGCACGATCGGTGCGACGTTCTTGCCCATGTTCTTGTCTTTCACCAGCACGGACAGCGCGCGAACGAACGCCATGGTGGTGGAGATCTCGCGGTCGCCGGAGCCTTTGGTCAGCGCGCTGAAGGCGTCGAGGTCTGGAATCTCCAGCTTCGCCACCTCGGTGGTGCGGGACGGTACCGGGCCACCCAGCGCCTTGCGGCGCTCGGCCATATATTTCATTTCCGGGCTGTCCGGTGCCGGGCGGTAGTACGGAACCTCCTCGATTTCCTTGTCGGTAATCGGGATCCCAAAACGGTCGCGGAAGCGCTTCAGCGCCTCTGTGTCCATCTTCTTGACGTTGTGGGTGTCCATCGCCGCTTCACCGGCGGCACCCAGGCCGTAACCCTTTACGGTCTGCGCCAGGATCACGGTGGGCTTGCCCTTGCTCGCCATCGCCTCGGCGTAGGCCGCGTACACCTTGTAGGGGTCGTGGCCGCCGCGGTTGAGCTTCATGATTTCGTCGTCGGACATATCCTTGACCATCTCGAGCAGCTCCGGGTACTTGCCGAAGAAATGCTCGCGGGTATAGGCGCCGCCGTTGGCCTTGAAGTTCTGCATTTCGCCATCGACCACTTCGTCCATGACTTTCTGCAGCAGGCCTTTGTCGTCTTTCTCCAGCAGCGGATCCCACAGACGGCCCCACAGAACCTTGATCACGTTCCAGCCGGCGCCGCGGAAGACACCTTCCAGCTCCTGCACGATCTTGCCGTTGCCGCGCACCGGGCCGTCCAGGCGCTGCAGGTTGCAGTTGACCACGAACACCAGGTTTTCCAGCTGCTCGCGCCCGGCCATGGAGATGGCGCCCAGAGATTCCGGCTCGTCACACTCGCCATCGCCGAGGAAGGCCCATACCTTGCGGTCGCCGCGCGGAGACAGGCCGCGGGCGGACAGGTAGCGCATGATGTGGGCCTGGTAGATAGCCTGAATCGGGCCCAGGCCCATGGATACGGTCGGGAACTGCCAGTAGTCCGGCATCAGCCAGGGGTGCGGGTAGGAGGACAGGCCTTTGCCGTTCACCTCGCGGCGGAAGTTGTCCAGCTTGTCCTCGTCGAAACGGCCTTCCAGGTAAGAACGCGCGTAGATGCCCGGCGCACTGTGGCCCTGGAAGAAGATCAGGTCGCCGCGCTCTTCGCCCTCGTTGCCGCGGAAGAAATAGTTGAAGCCCACGTCGTACAGGGTCGCTGCCGAAGAGAAGCTGGCAATATGGCCGCCGAGGCTGTCGCTGTTGGAGTTGGCGCGCACCACCATAGCCAGCGCGTTCCAGCGGATCAGTGAGCGGATACGGCGCTCCATGAACAGGTCGCCGGGCATGCGCTTCTCCGCCTGCGGCGGAATGGTGTTGCGATAGGGGGTAGTGATGGCCGCCGGCAGCTGGACGCCAATATTGGTGGCGCGATCAGACAGCTGCTTCAGCAGAAACGCAGCGCGCTCTTTGCCGCTGTGGCGGATGACCGCCTGCAGCGCGTCCAGCCACTCCTGCGTTTCCTGGATATCAGTTTCTTCTTGCATCAAACAATGCTCCTCGGCGATTCGAGCGACGTCGAGTCGTGTCTTTACTGAGAGTAGATTTTGCTAACCGGGCAAAGTACAGCGCGAACGGAAAATTGCTTCCTTTTTTCACGAATTTCGCCAAATCACCACCGTCGTTGGCGGAAATGCAATGCTTGCAGTTGCTCGCTTTTTGCGCGGCGGAGAAGGGCTGTAGCGCCTGACTGTTGCCGTGATCCAGTATCTTTGACTGAGAATTCTAGCCCGGATAACGCGGCCACTGGCGGCCGGTCGACTATCCCGGTCTTATAAGCGGGGGCGATTGTAGTATTACTACAAAATTTTTTCCAGATAGGACAATTAGTAACAATTAAAACCAATTCGCAAAACAATTATTTGCCAGATCGCCAATTTAGCGGAATATTTTGCGGAAAATGGTGGGAATCAAATTACAAAATCGAGTCTCAAACTGGCACATTGGTCACAGCTGTGCCCCGGACGCCCGGCTCCGAATAGCCAGCGCCGCCCGTTAGCGCGCGCCCCTCGGGAAACAGGCAATGAGACCCCGGCCCGCGCAGATCAGATGCGCCCACTGCCAGGTCAAATTACTCTGCTAGCGCTTGGCTCCCCTCTTGCTCTCTCTGTGTGCGCGGGCCAGCCAGGCCACCATGGCATTCGCACTTATCCCGTGTGCCACGACACTGAACAGGACAGTACAGGCGACTGCCGCGACTATGGTGTCACCACTAGGGAGCCCCTGATTAAACACGATCACGCCGAACACGATACTGGCGAGCCCCCGCGGCCCAAACCAGCCGATAAAAAGCTTTTCCCTCCAGCCGGTACCGGTTCCCAGCAGACAGACAAATACGGGCAGGACACGGACCAGGGTCAGGCTGAGGACGGCATACAGCGCAATCTGCCAGGTCAGCTGCCCAAGCAGTTTTCCCAGGACGGCGGCACCGAACACCACCCAGGTCAACAGCGTCACGACATCTCCGGTGGCCTCGGCGGACGTGAGAAGTTCGCCCTTCTCGGCCAGTGCCAGCCAGCCGAACAGCACACCGCCGGCAAATGCCGCGATAAAGCCGCTGCCGTCCAGCCACTGGGCCGCGCCAAAGGCGCCGAGGGCCATGGTCACAACGGGTAATTGGAGCCAGCTCTCCTCTATCCAGCCGCGGGTGGATGCATGCCTCAGCGCCAGCGACAATACACCTGTGAAGCCGAGGCCGACCGCCAACCCGGTTCCCAGCTCGCCAAGGGTCAACTCCAGCGCCAGTTCGGGCGTGCTTTCCGGTGCCGCCGCTCCCGTGGCGAGCGCGAGGAGGACGAACAGGATTGGCACGCAGAGACCATCGTTGAGGCCACTCTCAAAATTGAGTGACTCGCGGATATAGGGCGGAACCGCCGGATTGGTCACTACCGGCTTGCCCAGTGCTGCGTCGGTGGGCGCCAGCACGCACGCCAATACAAGAGATTCAAAGTGACCCAGTTCTTCGAACAGCAGCAAAGCGCAGAGATAGCCCATGAAAATCTTGCAAGGCAGAACCAGCAGCAACAGCCGCACGGGAAGTGCGATCACCTTCTTAAGAACAGAAAGATCGGCCTCTGCCGCATCGGTGAACAGAATCAGTGCCAGTGCCGAAGCGGCCAATATCCGCAGACCGTCTGAATCGATCGCCAGATCCAGCAGCCCCAGGGCATAGCCACCGAGAAAAAAACCAACGAACGTAAAAACCAATGCGCCACTGATTGGGGTACGCGCGGCGCGGCGACTCACCACGCTGTAGCAAAACACGAAAAGTGCCAAGATTGTCAGGTTGGCGTAGTTCATCTCTCGAACCGAATTGGCGAGCTAATCCCGAGCATTGAACCTGTGCGCAAAACAGGAGCATGCGCTTCCCTGCACAGAGTGATTCTTAACATAGTCATGTTTGGCGAGGATCGACGACGCGCGTCCCCCTATTCACGGTGGCTGGCTATACGGGCGCGGAACTGGGCCGGCGTCACCGCGTGGGCGCCGCGGAAACTGGCGGTAAGGTGACTCTGGCTGCTGAAGCCGCACTCCTGGGCGATGCGCGCAATGGGCATCTCCGACAGCGTCAGCAGCTTGCGCGCCTGCGCCAGGCGCGCCTTTACGGGCGAACCCTTTGTGCGCCCCCGGCCACAAGACCGTTTTTTTGTTTGATTGTCCCGTCCGGCGATCGATTACGGCGATTATTCACATTATTTTCCGGCCGCCGTCGGCCCTTTGGCCTTTTCAGATCGCTCATAAAAAATGGCTACCCGGCTCGGCCGTCCGGCTGACGGCTACAGCTGAATTGACGGTCCACCGTGCAGATATTCGGCGTAGACGACATAGCGCAGCGGGCCGCCGGGATCGATCGCGTTGAAGGGATAGCAGGTTACTAACAACAGCCCCGATTCGGCGAAAATCGGCAGTTGCTCGCGGCCGCTGTCCACCACCCTGGTTTCGCTGACCCTGTAGCTGTGCCAGCGACCGCGGCTGTCCTGCAGCTGGATCGGCGCACCGGCTTTGAGTTTTCCCAGATCGCCGAAGTGGGTGTCGCGGTGGGCGGCGATCACCGTGGTGCGCGGCTGGCCCGGCGCGCCTGAGGCCTCGAGCAGCCCGGGACCGAAGGCCAGCGCCTGGCCGCTGCCGCCGGCCAGTACGATCAGCGGCTGCTGATCGCCCAGCTGCAGTTTTGCGACCGGCCAGGTATCCGCCCAGGGCCAGGGTTTGGCCGCTATGCCCGTCTGCAGTTGTTCCTCCCAGGCGCCGGCAATCAATAGCTGGGCCAGTTCCGCCTTGGCCAGCAGCCAGGTGGCGCCGCCGAGTTGCCAGAGTCCGCCGAGCAGGCAGAGACTGAACAGCGCCCTGCGTAACATCAGCAGTCCCCGAGGTAGGCGGCGGACGTGGGAGCCAGCCCCGCTGGCGATACTCGCTTTCCGACCGGCTCCTTTTTCATCGCCTGCAGGGCAGGCTCCAACCTGGCGCGCGGGTCCGGCACCATTCTTCTCAACAGCGCGCGCAGACGCCGCAGAATATTTCCCCTCATCTGGCGGCCACAGCGCAGCAGTCCCGCCAGGCTGAGCAGGCCCGCCGCGACCAGCAGTTGCGCCTGGAGACCGGCGGCGGTGCGCGGGTAGGCCTGGAGCTGCAGTACCTGGCCGCGGGCTACGGCATTGGCTATCAAACTCTTTGAAAGGGGGCTTTTGGAGAGCCTTTCCCCCTGCGGCCGCACCACTTTTTCCTCCACCGCGACAAAGCTGGTGTAAGGGCTCGCCAACTGGTGATCCAGCGCCAGCCTAAGTATCTGCTCGCGCAGCGCTTTACCGGCGTCGCTCTGCTCGCCGGACTGCAACTGCTGATCGCGCAGCGCCTCGATCTTGGCGCGCGCCCAGACGCTGCCGATACCCCTGTTCTCAGCGGCATCGTTTTCTGCCAGTGCCAGCTTCTGCACAAACTGCTCGCCCGCCAATCGCCCGCGCAGCTGCACCGCTCCAGCGAGCCTGCCGCCGTCGATTCTGGCCACCAGCTGCAGCGGCTCGCCGCGGTAGAGGTCGGGAATTCTTTTCGGGTAGGCGTCGACTACCAGCCCCTGCGGCCACTGCAATTGCAGATCGGTCGCCAGCGGGTTTTCCAGCTTGGCGAACAGTGCCTGCATGCGCTCCTGCACCTCGCCCAGGTCGCCGATGGTGACAGTGGAGCCGCGGCCGAACTGGGCCGCCTTGCGCATAAAGTGGCTGTTCGGTGCCGAACCGATGCCGACGGTAAACAGGCGCGCTTCCTGCAGGCGCTGCTGGATCAGTTCGAAGAGCGCGCGCTCGTTGCCGACGGCACCGTCGGTGATAAACACCACCTGGTGCACCAGGCTGTCGTCGCCGGGCAGCTGCTGGCCGAGGGCCAGGCGCAGCGCCGACGCCATCTCGGTGCCGCCAGTCGCCTGCAGGCCCTCCACCTGGGCGCGGGCCAGTTGGATATTGGCGGAATCGGCAGCGACCGGGCGCGGGAAGAAGGCGCGGGCAGTGCTGTTGAATTCGATCACATTGAAGCGGTCATGCGGCTGCAGGCGCGACAGCGCCAGCTGCAGGCTCTCCTTGGCCTGGCGAATGGAATTGCCGCTCATGGAACCGGAGGTGTCGATCACGTAGATCACTTGCCGCGGCAGGCGCCGCACATTTTTCGCCACATCCGGTGGCAACAGCAGCAGCTGCAGGTAACTCGTCTGCCCTTCCCCGCCCCCGTCTCCGGCTTTTTGGGTGAAGAGCGCGGCCCGCGGCATCGAAGACGGGCGCGGGCGCCAGTGCAGGGCGAAGTCCCGGTCCATCACCGCATCGCCATCGCGCAATTGAATCTTGTAGTTGTCGCCCTGCTTTTTGACGTCGATATCGTGGTAGGGGCTATTAATCTGCGCCAGCGGCAGCCCGCTTTCCAGTTCCACTTCGATGGCAATCTTGTGGCTGCCGACTGCGGTCAGCTCTGCGGCCGGCTGTGTGTAGGGCGTGATCTTGTGCGCGTCCGGCACCTGGTCGGTGGGCAGTGCCCAGCCGCTGCCGTCGGTGGCCATCGCTATTTCCGCATCGGCGATCACCTGGCCGGGCACTTTAACGTCACCGGGAATGTAGCGCGGCGTCAGCGTCGTCGGCAGGCGCAGGCTGAAGGTGCCGCTGTCGTAATTGACCGGCTGCAGGTAGCGGATCTCGACGCGAACGGTTTCGCCTGGGGCTATGTTCGCCACCTTGTTGGTGAACAGGTTCGGGCGCTGCTGCTCCAGCAGCGCCGCGCGCTTGCCGGCGGCGCGGGCGGCCTGGTAGATTTTTGCCGCCTCTGTGCGTTCGCGCACCACACCGACGATACGCCGCTCGCCTACCTGGATTTCCAGCCCACTGACCGCTGCCTGCTCCGGCAGGGGCAGTACATACACCGCTTCCTGCCAGTCGCCGCTGCGGTTGGCAAACTCCTGCTGCAGCTGCACCTCCGCCACCAGACCGCGTATTGATATCTGCGCGCGGCTGGCCAGATGCACCGCCGGCACAAAGCTGCCCTGTTCCGCGCCGCTAAACAGCAGGTCCCCGCTCTCAACATCGTTCAGGCCGACAGTCTGCTCGGCGCGCGCGGCTTTCGCACCCATGGCGGCGACGAACACTGCCAGCGCGGTGACCATAAACAGCAGCCAGCGTCCGCGCCTGCTGCCGCGGCTCTTACTTTTAAAACGGCGACGGTAGTATTCCTCGGTCGGCAGCACCAGCAGCTCGCGCGGTATGCGCTGGCCGGAAAAAATTGTCCTGTCCACGAGCTTCCCTCCAGTATTTGTTTGTTCTGGAGGGAATTAAACAGGGGCAATTGGGCGAAACGGGGACGGGATTTGGGCGAAAATGCAGAGGAATTGTGGCGAATTGTGGCGGCGGCCAAAGAAAAAAACCGGCGCAAGCGCCGGCATTTCCTCTAACATCCCTCCCGGCCTCACCTTGACGGATTTGCCACCCGGGGGAATCAGGACCGATTCGTATCTGACAGTAGTCGCGATACGGTTACAAATTCATACCCTTTTTCCTTCAGCCCAGAAATAATCTTAGGAACAGCGGCCATAGAGTTTCTGCGACTCTTAAACATCACATGCATTAATATTACGGATCCTGGCTTGGCATTTGAAATCGCATACTGCGCCAGCTTTTCCGGACTGGACTCCAAAGGGAGCACACTATCTGGAGCGACATCCCAGGTTACGGACGTGATATTCTGGGAATCCAGATAATAGGGCAGTACAAATAGCTTCTTCCCATAGGGCGGACGAAAATGAATCTTCCCAGTGTATCCCGCCTTACGAATCAACTTATTTGTTTCATCAATTTCTGTCTTAACGAAATCAAACCCCTTAAGCAGCATCCTTGCATGAGTAAAGGAATGATTGCCGAGTTCATGGCCTGCCGCGACAATACTTTGAGCCTCCACTGGATTCGATTGGATATCCGTTCCGACCAGGAAGAAGGTGGCTTTTACACCACTGCTTTCCAGAATATTCAATATTTCTTTTGTATATTCACTAGTCGGACCGTCATCAAATGTTAACGCCACGACTTTTTTGGTTGTCTCTACCCTGTTAACGATTTTCCCAAACAGCTGACTCGACTCACTTTTTGAGTATTTCCATGTACCGAACAAGAGAATCGGCAGGCACAAAAGAGCAAATACTATTCTTTTCATGATTTATTCCATGCATTTTTAGTGCGCAACAGAGAAACACGATTTAAATGGGAAAATCTGCCCTAAATCGGCACAAATCCTGACAGGGGCGTGATCAATTGTGGCTAATTATGGCAATGGTTTCCAGGGCAAAAAAACCGGCGCAAGCGCCGGTTCAGGCTTCAGGCTGCTGACAAAGTCCTGCAGCCAGAATTTAAGGAAAAGTGCTAGGACGGGTATTTCGAACCGTCGGCGACAGGACGTCGCCGCCGGAGCTTACAGGGATGTATTCACAGCGTTTCGAAATACCCGTCCTAGTGCTTTGCCGCCACAGCTCCTGCTTCGAGGGAACGGTGGGGCTTATCAACTAGCTGAACCGGCGCAAGCGCGGGTTTTTTACAGGGTCCATATCAGTCGATCCGGCTGCTAATCAATCAGACCATAATCCTTGCGCAGGACTTCGATCAGCTCCGCCTTGGGATTGTCGGAGATCTCCAGCTTCCTGCCGATGATCTTTTCCGCAATGCCGACATAGGTGGCGGAGACATCCATCAGCATGGATTCCGGCAGCTCGTTGTCGCGGGCCAGGGCCTGGCGCTCGGGCATGCGGTCCTTGTTCAGCAGGATGTCCGGATCCGGGAAGTGGTTCAGCAGCGCCTGGCGGAAGCCCTCTTTGGAGTTTTCCACCACCTTGCCATTGCGGTACTCGGCGCCGTCCCAGATGCGCGAAGAGTCCGGCGTACCCACTTCATCCATGTAAATCAGCTTGTCGTCGCCGTTGGCGTCGGTGACATAGCCGAACTCGAACTTGGTGTCGACGAAGATCTGATCCAGTTTCTCCAGCTCCGCGGAGATGACATCGAAGCCCTCTTTCAGCAGCTTCTCGTACAGGTCGATGTCGCCGCGGCTCTGGAAGTTGAAGGCCGCGAAGTTGTCTTCGAGGTTGGCGCGGGTGATGTTCACATCGTCCGCTTCCGGCACGCCGGGAATGCCTTTCAGGATGCCCTTGGTGGACGGGGTGATCAGCAGCTCGGGCAGCTTCTGGTCCTTCTGCAGGCCATCGGGAATCTCGATGCCGCAGAACTCGCGCTCGCCCGTTTGGTAGGAGCGCCACATGGAGCCGGTGATGTACTGGCGCGCGATGGCCTCGATCATGACCGGGCGCGCCTTCTGCACAATCCACACCAGCGGGTGCGGGATGTCCAGGATGTGGCTGTCGGCCAGGCCGTTGTCCTTGAAGAGCTTGAACCAGTGGTTGGAGATGGCATTCAGCGCCGTGCCCTTGCCGGGCACACCGCGCATGCCGCCCTCGCCTTTCCAGATGCAGTCGAAGGCAGAGATGCGGTCGGAAATCACCATCACCGCCAGGGGCGCGTCCGGGGCCACCGGGTAGCCCTTTTCCTCGATCAGGCGACGGCTGTCGGCTTCGGTCAGCCAGTAAACCGAGCGGACTTTACCGCTGTGAATGGGCTTGTCGGTGCGAATCGGCAAATCGTCGTTGACCGCCAGTACTTTGTCAGCAAGGCTCATGGGTCTTTCCTATTCGGGATGGGCCAAAAAAAGCAGCGCGGGATTCTAGCAGACCGGTCGCCCGGCACCTATTGTCCGGCGCCGGTTTCAGCGACCTCTTTCGCCTGCCATTCCGCCTGGTGCTCGCTGGTGGGCCAGGCGTTCATGATCGCCTTCAACAGCGTCGCCAGGGGTATCGCAAAGAAGACGCCCCAGAAGCCCCAGATACCGCCAAAGAAGAGCACGGCGAGGATGATCGCCACCGGGTGCAGGTTGACCGCCTCGGAAAACAGCAGCGGCACCAATACATTGCCGTCCAGCAGCTGGATGATGCCGTAGGCCATCATCAGGTAGAAAAACTCGCTGCTCCAGCCCCACTGGAACAGGCCGATGGCGGCCACCGGGATGGTAACCACCGCCGCGCCGATATAGGGGATCAGCACACTGAGCCCCACCGCCACCGCCAGCAGCAGCGCGTAGTTGACCCCCAACAACAGAAAGGCCGCATAACTGACCACGGCGACTATGGCGATTTCTATCACCTTGCCGCGCACATAGTTGGCCACCTGATCGTTCATCTCGTGCCAGATCTGGCGCAGCATCGGCCGCTGTGTGGGCAGGAAGGAGGTGCACCAGCTGATCAGCTTGTCGGAGTCCTTCAGGAAGAAGAACACCAGGATCGGCACCACTACGGCATAGATCAACAGACCGGCGAGGATCGGCAGATTGGCGAGGGAGAAGGTCAGCAGTGTCTGGGTCACGGAGCCCAATTCACTGCCGAGCGTATTGAATATGTCATCGATCTGCTGTGCGGTGATCAGGCGCGGGTAGCGCTCCGGCAGCAACAGCAGCAGTTGCTGGCCCTGATCGATCATGTTCGGCAGTTCGGCGAACAGGCGTACCAGCTGGCGCCAGATGATCGGCAGCACCACCAGGAACAGGGCCACAATCGTGCCCACCAATACCAGGCAGGACAGACTCACCGCCAGCCAGTGCGGCACCTGCCAGGACTTCAGCCGCTGCACCATGCCCTGCATCAGGAAGGCGATGATCAGCGCGGCGAGCACCGGGGCCAGCACCTGACCGAGGGTGGCGAGCACCACCAGCGCCGCCAGCATCAGCAGCACCAGCAGCACTACCTCTTCCTGGCTGAAATAGCGGTTAACCCAACCCTTGACGATTGCGAGCATAGATTCCCAAATCTCGTTATTTGCCGGCGCGCAGCCAGTAGTGAAAGCAGTCGCCGCACCGCTCGGCGCGCAGCAGCGGCCTGCCGCTCAGTTCGGCGAAGCTGTGGAAGTCTCGCCAGGAGCCCTCGTCGGTCGCCAGCACCCGCAACAGCGTACCGGGAGCATACTGGCCCAGAGCGCGGCGCATGGCCAGCAGCGGCTGCGGACAGGGCAGGCCGCGCACGTCCACAGTCACCGCGGCATCCCATTCCAGTACAAGCGTCGGCGCACTGTCGGCGGTGGATACTGTCATTGGCCCTTCGGTCAGATATTGCGGATTGCGGCGGATTATAACGCGGATACTGCGCCAGATTCCGTGTGGGAACAATGCCTGCGGCAAGCCGTCCCGCCCGGGCCCAACGGTCACGGGTCACGTATCCACGAACCTTCTGTCGCCGGACTGGTCAAATCCTCGACAGCCCGACAAGGTTGCGTATAGAGTTGGGCATAGGCAAACCGAGCAGTAACCTAAGATGACCGATCTTCACAACAACGAAGCCCCAAGATCTGCCCGCCGCTCCCTGTGGCAGCGTCTCAGCGGCGGTCTGGCGGCACTGGGCATGGGTTTGCTGCTCGGGGGCGCGCCAATCGCCGCGATCGCGGACGACGATCAGATTCAGCTGCCAGAACTCGGGGACAGCACCAGCGGCGTGGTGTCCCGCGCGCGGGAAAAGGAACTCGGACAGATGTGGCTGCGCATGTTCCGCAGCCAGGTCCGCACCTCCAATGACGCGCTGTTGCAGCAATATGTAGAAAATACCGTCAAGGGCCTGTCGGAATTCAGCCCGCTGGAGGACAAGTCCATTGACGTGGTGGTGGTCAAGAACGACACCATGAACGCCTTTGCGGTACCCGGCGGCATCATGGGCGTCCACACCGGCCTGTTCATGTTCGCAGAGAACGAAGATCAATTCGCCTCGGTCATCGCCCACGAACTCGGCCACCTGAGCCAGCGCCATTACGCGCGCTCACTGGAGGCCCAGCGCAACAGCACCATTCCGACGCTGGCCGGCATGCTCGGCGCCCTGGTACTGGCGGCCACCGCCGGCGGGGATGCGGGTATCGCCGCGATGACGGCCACCCAGGCGGCGGCGCTCGACAGCCAGCTGCGCTTCAGCCGCCAGAACGAACAGGAAGCGGATCGCGTCGGTATCGAGACCCTGGCCAGATCCGGCCGCGACCCGGAGGCCGCCGGCGAGATGTTCGAACAGATGCTGAAGGCAACGCGCTACTACCGGCGTCCGCCGGAATTCCTGCTTACTCACCCGGTTACCGAAAAACGTATCGCCGACGCCAAGCTGCGCGCCAGCCGCATGCCGGCGGTCAAACCCAGCGACGGCCGCGATTACCACCTGATGCGCGCGCGCATCCGCGTGGCGGCGGAGCCGACGCCGCAGCAGGCGGTAAAGCGCTTCCAGGCGGAGCTGAACGGGATCAACGACAACGAGGACGCGGCGCGCTACGGCCTGGCACTGGCGCAGATTGCGGCCGGCAAGCCGGATTCAGCCCTGGACACGCTGCAGCCGCTGCTGGAGCGTGAGCCCAACAAGGCCGCCTTCGTGCTGGCGCGCGCGGACATAGACCTGGCGCGGCACGATTACACCAATGCCACCAAGCGACTGCAGCACGCCCTGGACAGAAATCCGGGCGACCACGCGCTGACCATGGGCCTGGCCAACGCCCACTTCAAGGCCGGCAACTACCTGGCGGCGGAGCGCATCCTGGCCAAGCACAGCCGCGTGCGCAAGAAAGATCCTACCGTCTGGTACCTGCTCGCCGAAACCCACGGCCTGGCCGGCGACATCATCGGCGTACACGAGGCGCGCGCCGAGTACTACATCCTCAACGGCGTCTTCGACAAGGCCCTGCAGCATCTGCGCCACGGCGTGCGCATGGCGAAGAACGACTACCAAACCCACGCGATTCTGGAACAGCGTATGAAGGATGTGATCAAGATGCAGGAGAAGGCGAAAGAGCTTTAAGCTTCAAGCCAACACAAAAAGAGCGGCCAGTGGCCGCTCTTTTTATTTCTGTAACACAACCATCAGTCCAGCGGTTTGCGGAAATCCAGCATCCGCTGCAGCGGTATCATGGCGCGCTTGCCCAGTTCCGGATCGACAAAAATTTCGTTGTCGCCGCGCTCCAGCACGCCGCACAGGTTCTCCAGCGAGTTCATCGCCATCCAGGGGCAGCTGGCGCAGCTGCGGCAGGTGGCGCCGGCGCCGGCAGTCGGGGCAACGATCAGCTCCTTGTCCGGGCACTGCTGCTGCATCTTGTAGAAGATGCCCTGGTCGGTGGCGACGATAAAACGCTTCTCCGGCCGCGTCTTGGCCGCATTGATAATCTGCGATGTGGAACCGACGACGTCCGCCAGCTCGACGACGGAGGCGGGTGACTCCGGGTGCACCAGCACGGCCGCGTCCGGGTAGAGCGCCTTCAGGTCCGCGACTCCCTTGGCCTTGAACTCCTCGTGCACGATACAGGAGGCGTTCCACAGCAGTACGTCGGCACCCGTCTCGCGCTGCACGTAACTGCCCAGGTGCTTGTCCGGTGCCCAGAGGATTTTTTCGCCCTGCGCATCGAGGTAATCCACCACATCCAGCGCGATACTGGACGTCACCACCCAGTCGGCGCGCGCCTTTACGGCGGCGGAGGTATTGGCATAGACCACCACCGTGCGATCCGGGTGCGCGTCGCAGAACGCGGAAAACTCCTCCGGCGGACAGCCCAGATCCAGGGAACAGGTGGCCTCCAGGGTCGGCATCAACACGCGCTTGTTCGGCGTCAGAATCTTGGCCGTCTCCCCCATGAATTTCACCCCGGCGACGATCAGGGTATCCGCCTGGTGCTGGGCGCCGAAACGGGCCATTTCCAGAGAGTCGGACACGCAGCCGCCGGTCGCTTCCGCCAGCGCCTGGATCAGGGGGTCGGTGTAGTAGTGAGCCACCAGCACCGCATTCTGCTCTTTCAGCAGACGCTTGATGCGCTCGCGCCACAGTTCCAGCTCCTCTTCGCTGTACTGGTGCACCGCCGGCTCCGCCAGGTGCGCCTGCACCAGTGCGCGGGGATCGACGGTCTCGGTGGAAACTGACTTCTGACTCATGGCTAACTACCACTAGCGGAAAAGCGCGCATTATAGCGCATCGGCCACAGGGGGCATCGCAATGCCATTTTAGTGCGGGCTACGCCGCAATCCTTTCCACTGACGCTGCGGCAGGAACACGGAAAGAGATTGCCGGAGGTGGGCCCAGAGCAATAAAAAAGGGCTGCATCTGGCAGCCCTTTTGGAAGATGGTGGGTCGTGCTGGACTCGAACCAGCGACCAATTGGTTAAAAGCCAACTGCTCTACCAACTGAGCTAACGACCCGAAGAAGGCGCGTATCTTACGGATCTGATCCGGAAACGCAAATCTGATTTCCGCCCACGGAACCGACCGGCCGACGGGACGCGATGATAAAAAAAAGAGCTGCCCGAAAGCAGCCCTTTGAAAAATGGTGGGTCGTGCTGGACTCGAACCAGCGACCAATTGGTTAAAAGCCAACTGCTCTACCAACTGAGCTAACGACCCTTTGATCCCTCAACGTTGAGGAGCTGCGTATCTTACGGATCTATTTGCAAAAGACAAGACCCGACTTTAAAAAATTCAACGAATTTAAGGGCTTAGCATGGCCCCAAATTTTGCCCTAACCGCTGGGCTCAACCGACATAGATGGTGGGATCGGGCAGGCCCGCCTCGACAAATCCCGCCGCTCGCAAGCGACAGCTGTCACAGCGCCCACAGGCGCTGCCATTTGGCTGCGCCTGGTAACAGGATACAGTTAAACTGTAGTCCACTCCCAATTCGGTGCCGCGGCGCACTATCTCCGCCTTGCTCATATGCATCAGCGGCGTGCGGATATGCAGCTTGTGCCCCTCTACTCCGGCCCTGGTGGCCAGATTGGCCATCTTCTCGAAGGCCGCGATATATTCGGGACGGCAGTCCGGATAGCCGGAGTAGTCCACCGCGTTGACACCGACGAAGATGTCCTGCGCCCCCAGTACCTCCGCCCAGCCCAGCGCGATGGACAGGAAGACGGTGTTGCGCGCCGGCACGTAGGTTACCGGGATACCACTGGTTTCCTCTTCGGGCACCTCGATGCTGTCATCGGTCAGCGCCGAGCCGCCGATAGCGCGCAGGTCCAGTTTGACCACCTTGTGTTCGCACGCGTCGAGATCCGCCGCAACCCTTTGCGCGGCCAGCAGTTCGGCACTGTGGCGCTGCCCGTAGTCGAAACCGAGGGCATAGCAGTCGTAGCCCTCTGCGCGGGCCATGGCCAGTACGGTGGCGGAATCCAGTCCGCCGGATAGCAGAACTACGGCTTTCTTTGTGGTCATAACATACCTGTTTATTGCCAGCGCAGGGTGCGCCGTGTGGATCCCAGGGCCCGCAACGGTGCGCACGGCGCACCCTCCGCGCAAACCCCTGTCACACGCCGGGAATATCGCCCCACAGTAGTTTGTGCAGCTGCATCTGCATGCGCACCGGCAGGCCGTCCTCGAGAATCCACTCCGCCAGTTGGCGCGGCTGCAGCTGCTCGTAGCTGGGAGAAAACAGTACCTCTCCCACCCGCTCCGGCAGCCGGTACTGATCCAGGGTGAACCTGGCCCAGTCGTAGTCGCCGCGGTCGCAGATCACGAACTTGACCTGGTCGCGCTCGGTCAGCGCGGCGATGTTTTCCATACGGTTGCGGTGCTGCTCGCCGGATGCGGGCGTCTTCAGATCGACCACCCGCGATACCCGCTCGTCCACCTGTTCGACGGGCATGGCGCCACTGGTCTCCAGGGAAACGGCGTAACCCGCATCGCACAGCGCCGTCAGCAGCGGCAGGCAATTGGGCTGCGCCAGGGGCTCGCCGCCGGTTACGCACACGTAGCGCGCCGGGTGGCTCTGCACTTTCTGCAATATCTGCTCCAACGTCATGCGCTCGCCGCCATAGAAGGCGTACTCCGAATCGCAGTAGGTACAGCGCAGTGGACAGCCGGTCAACCGTACGAAAACCGTCGGCAGCCCGGAATCCCGCGCCTCGCCCTGCAGGGAGTAGAAAATCTCACTGATGCGGAGTGACTCTGTAGAAAGGTCGGTCATATTCACCACAAATAGAAACGCCCGGGCGGCTTATGCCGTCCGGGCGCGGGATCATAGTGCTTTTGTGATCAAAAAACCAGCGACGCCCCTGGCGCCCCGGTGCACACTATTATTGAAAGTTTTCTTCCAGGTACTTCTTCGCCAGACCCGAGGCGCGGGCATCGCTGGCGGCGACCTGCTCCAGCAACTCGCGGGCTTTCTGCTGATCGCCCAACTGGTGGTAGACGGTGCCCAGCTTGTAGCGGCCGTCCCACACCTTGGTGGAGTTCGGGTAACCGTCCAGCAGGGCCACGAACCACTGGCGAGCCTCTTCCAGATTACCCTGCACCAGCGCTATCTCGCCCAGCCAGTAGTTGGCGTTGGGGGCGTACTGGCCGTTGGGATAATCCTGCAGCAGACGCTTGAACTCGGTGCTGGCACCATCGTAATCGCCATTGCGGGCCAGCCCGAAACTCGCCTGGTAGCGATCGCGCTCGTCCTCACTGGCCGCCGGCGCGGGCTTGCCCGGTGCCGGACGCGCAGCGCTGCTGTCAGCGCCGATGTCGTCGCCGTTTTCAGCGCCGGCGGGCGGCTGTGCCGACGGCTCGGTACCCGCCAGGCGGGCGATACGCCGATCCAGGTCCATATAGTCGTCAGTCCGCTGCTGTTTCAGACGCCTGACCTCGTGGCGCAGCTCTTCCACTGCACCGCGCAGCTCCTGTACTTCCTGCTGCAGCACCTGCATCTGGTAATAGGCCTCCGCCTGAGGATTGGCCTGGCGCGTGGTGGCAGCCGGCGCTCGCGCTATCTGGGTTTCCTGATAGGCGGGCTCGGAATAGGAGGAATCCGGATACGAAGACGCCGATTGCCGAGAGCTGTCACCGGACAGATCGACAATCGGCGCCTGCGAGAATGCGGGCGATGCCGCAGCCATGACGGCTGCGGCAAACGCGATTCTTCTAATCGTTAAAGCCATTGGCATCCAATGTCGATTAGTTAATCACAACGCGACGGTTCATCTGACGCGCGCTTTCGCTGGAACCAGCCTGAGCCGGGCGCTCTTCACCGTAGCTGATTACTTCCAGGGCAGAGGCGTCAACGCCCTGCAGCACCAGGAAGTCGCGTACCGCGTTGGCGCGGCGCTCACCCAGGGCCAGGTTGTACTCGCGAGTACCCAGCTCGTCGGCGTGGCCTTCCAGGCGCACAGTACCGGCGTTGCCGCGCATGCGGTCAGCGTGCGCAATCAGCAGCTCACGGGTTTCCGGCTTCAGCAGGGACTGGTCAAAGTCGAAGTAAACGACATTGTCCAGCGGTACTGCTGTTTCCTGTGCCGGGGTTTCAACAACCGGCTCTTGAACCTGGGTCATCTGCTGCTGCGCGCTGTCATCGGTGTCAGTGCTGGTACAGCCAGCCATTACCGCCATAACGCAAGCCAGGCCCAGACCTGTTTTTACTGATTTCAACATAAGCTACTCCGCTTTTAGTGTTTTCGAAAAATCCCGCAAGACTTTATCTATGGTCTTAAACTACACGCCCGCCGCACCGAGTTTGGCGGGCACCCCTATACAATCAAAGTACATCAATCAAAATAAGGCGACCATGCCGGCTCGCGGACATCGCCCCGCTGAGACGGCAGGTTGTACTTCACCCCGGCATCCAGCGATACCGCCGCCAGTATGCCCTTGTCCCCCCGCTTGGTGGCGTACATCAGCATGGCGCCGTTAGGAGCAATGCTGGGGGATTCATCCAGACTCGTCTCCGTGAGGACACGCATCCGGCCGGTATTGATATCCATCGTCGCGATCGTGAATACCCCCCTGCTGCGATGCACCATTACCAGCGTTTTCCCGTCGGGAGACACACGCGGCCTTGCGTTATAGTCGCCATCGAAGGTTAAGCGGTCTACTTGACCAGTGGCAAGGGTCAATTGGTAAATTTGTGGTTTACCTCCCCTATCGGAGGTGAAAACCAGCGATTTACCATCCGGCATCCAGTTGGGCTCGGTATCAATGGAGAAGTGCCGGGTCATCCGGGTGAACTTCCCGCTGTTCAGATCCAGCACGTAGATCTCCGGATTGCCGTCCTTGGAGAGCACCATCGCCAGTTTGGTTCCATCCGGCGACCAGGTCGGCGAGCTGTTGATCCCCTTGAAGTTGGTCAACTGCTTGCGCGCACCGGTGCGCAGGTTCTCGCGGAAGATGGCCGGGCGCCCGGTTTCAAAGGACACGTAAGCCACTTCCTGCCCATTCGGCGACCACATCGGCGACATCACCGGAGCGCTGAAGCGGCGGATTTCCCGCGCCCGCGCCCCGTCGATATCGGCCCGCATCAGCACGTAGCTGGGGCGGCCACCGCGTGTTTCCTCGAGAACGTAGACCATTTCCGTGGAGAAGGCCCCGCGAATACCGGTGATCGCCTCGAAGATCTCGTCCGCCGCACGGTGGGCGATGTCCCGCAGCTGCTGGCTACCGCCACTGACCTGCTTGGTGAACATCTTCTGTTGGCCGAAGATGTTCACCAGATCGAAGGTCAGCAGGTAGCCAGACGCCTGGGGCTCTATACGACCGGTAACAACGTATTCAGTTCCCAGAATTCGCCAGTCTCTGTGAACAATTTCTTCCGGGGTCTTGGGGAAGGACAGCATGTCCGCCTGGGGCACCGGCGCAAACAGGCCGCTGCGGCGCAGGTCGGCGGAGATGATGCCCGACACATCCTCCGATAGCACACCGCTGCCGGACCAGCTGAACGGCGACACGGCGATGGGCGTGGGGTCATCGATACCGCTGGTGATATCCACCACCAGCTGGGCGCGGGCGCTCAGGCTGAGCGACGCCACGGCGATGACAAAAACTGTTTTCAGTAGGTTCTTTATCATTGGCGCAGATCTTCGACTCTAAAGTTCAACAGGGTTGTGCGCACTTCGCGCTCAAATACATTCGGCTCCTCACGGGCCAGGTCCGCCACTTCGGGGAACACCTCCACCTTGCGGATAGCCTGCAGAACCGAACGATCGAGAGCGGCATTGCCACTGCCCTCGACGATATTGGCCGCCACCACCCTACCGGTGGGTACAAAGTTGATTTGTACCACGGTGAGCATGCCGTTGCGCGCGCTGGGCGGGCGGCTCCACACGGATTCGATGCGCTGCTGGATCGCCTGGGCCACGGACATGACCGCCTGGGTATCCTCGCGCGCATCCTGCAATTCCTCCTCATCCTCGAGCGCCTCTTCAAAGGCGCTCTGGCGCTCGCGCTCCATCTGCTCCTTGCGCTCCTGCTCCTTGCGCTCCTTCTCGCGGCGGGCCTTGTCCTCCGCTTCCTTTTTCTTGCGTGCGGCCTCGGCCTTACGCTTCTTTTCGGCCTCGGCCTTCTTCTTTTGTTCCAGTGCGGCGCGGCGTTTCTGCTCCGCCTCCACCTGGCGCTGACGCTCCAGCTCGCGCTGCTGGCGCTGCTTGATCTTGTCGACCTTCGGCGGTGCCTTCTTCTTGGTCACGGTAGCATCCACCGTCACCAGCTTGGCCTGCACAAACTTCGGCATCGGCTTGCGTTCGTGCTCGGTGCTGGCCTCCCAGCCGTAGGTGAGCACAGCGATCAGCGCCGCGTGGAACACGAGGCTGATAACAACCGCCAGTGCATAAGAGCCTCTATTCACCGGCACGCTACTCCTGCGGCGGTTCGGTGACCAGGCCGACGCTGGGCGCCCCCGCCTGCTGCAAATGGGTCATGGCGCTGACGATCAGGCCGTATTTGGCGTCGGTGTCACCCCAGACCAGTACCGGCGTCTTGGGTTTTTGACGCAAAACCTTGGCGACAGTTTCCTTGATCTCGGCGAGCGGCCGGGCCACCTTCTCCTCTTCGCCCAGGTTCAGGTAATAGGTGCCGTCCGCGCGCACGGATACGATCAGAGGCTCATCGTCGGTGTCCTCGATCGGCGCCGAGGGTGCATCCGGCAGGTCCACCTTGACGCCCTGCATCAGCAGCGGTGCGGTGACCATGAAGACGATCAGCAGTACCAGCATCACGTCGATGTAGGGCACCACGTTGATCTCGGATACCAGCTTTTTCTTGGTTCCCTTGCGAAACACACTCATAGGGTTCGCCTATTCACTCAGCCGGAGTGCACTTTGCGGTGCAGGATGGAGGAGAACTCCTCGGCGAAAGTCTCGTAGCTGGTCAGCAGCCACTCCGCCTTGGCGGAGTAGCGGTTGTAGGCCATGACCGCCGGAATCGCCGCAAACAGTCCCATGGCCGTCGCCACCAGCGCCTCACTGATGCCCGGCGCTACTGTGGCAATGGTGGCCTGGTGCATGGTGGCGAGGCCGCGAAATGAGTTCATGATGCCCCAGACGGTGCCGAACAGGCCGATATAGGGGCTTACGGAGCCCACGGAGGCGAGAAACGGCAGGTTCATCTCCACCTTTTCCTGCTCGCGGGACATGGCCACGCGCATGGCCCGTTCGGTGCCCTCCATAACCGCCTCGGGGCCGCTGCGGCCCTGCTGGCGCAGGCGGGTGAACTCGGTGAAGCCGGCTCGGAACAGTGACTCTACACCGTCGGTCTTGCCGCGCTCGGCGCGGGCGTTGCCTTCGCGGAACAGCTGATTCAGGTCGGCACCGGACCAGAAACGGCGTTCGAAGTTGTTCAGCGCGCGCTTGGCGCTGGACAGGTAGAGTCCCCGCTGAATGATCATGACCCAGGAGATCACGGAGGCCAGCAGCAGTATTAACATCACCAACTGCACCAGCAGACTGGCGTTCTGTATCAGCCCCCACAGGGAGAGTTGTTCACCGGTTTCCATCTTCTATATGGCTGCCTTTAATGCTGAGTAAATGGGTTCGGGTAGCGCGCAGGGTTTGCGGCTGTCGTCCGAGACGCAGGCGACTTTGACCACACCTTCGCAAATAATTTCATCATTGCGCCAGATTTTTTGCTCGAAAGTGACGGCGGCGCGCCCCAGTTTGCCAATCGCGGCGCTGGCCCGCAACGCGTCGTCCAGCTGAGCCGAGCGGCGATACTGGATCTCCGCCGAGTGCACCACCAGCAACAGCCCCTGGCTGGGCATAGCCGGCTTATCATAGCCGAGGGAGCGCACGAGTTCTGTGCGCGCGCGCTCCATATACTTGAGGTAGTTCACGTAGTAAACAATCCCGCCCGCGTCGGTATCCTCGATATAGACGCGGATGGGGATGCTGAAAGCCTCTTTCACCCCTGCCCCTTGTGGTTTTCTGTAAGCATCCATCCGATTACTTGGTATCCGGCTTCGGTATACCGAAATGCTCATAGGCCAGTGCCGTCACCACCCGCCCGCGCGGGGTGCGGGCGATATAGCCCTGCTGGATCAGGTAGGGCTCGAGCACATCCTCGATGGTGTCGCGCTCTTCGCTGACCGCCGCCGCCAGACTGTCCACGCCAACCGGGCCGCCGTCAAACCTCTCGATCATCGCCAGCAGCATGCGCCGGTCCAGCTGGTCGAAACCGCGCGCGTCCACGTTGAGCATGTTCAGCGCGGCATCGGCGATCGCGGCATCGACACTGCCGTCGCCCTTCACCTCAGCGTAGTCGCGCACCCGGCGCAGCAGCCGGTTGGCGATCCGCGGCGTGCCGCGGGCGCGTTTGGCAACTTCCAGCGCACCGCCCTGATCCATCTCCACGCCCATCAGGCCGGCGGAACGCCGCACGATACTGGTCAGGTCCTCGACATTGTAAAACTCCAGCCGCTGCACAATGCCGAAGCGGTCGCGCAGCGGCGAGGTCAGCAGCCCGGCCCTGGTGGTCGCGCCTACTAAGGTAAAGGGCGGCAGGTCCAGCTTGATCGAGCGCGCCGCCGGCCCTTCGCCGATCATGATGTCCAGCTGGTAGTCTTCCATCGCCGGGTACAGCACCTCCTCCACATGGGGGCTGAGGCGGTGGATCTCGTCGATAAACAATACGTCGCCCGGTTCGAGATTGGTCATCAGCGCAGCCAGATCGCCGGCCTTCTCCAGCACCGGGCCGGAGGTTGTCTTGATCGCCACCCCCATCTCCGCGGCGATGATGTTCGCCAGCGTCGTCTTGCCGAGGCCGGGCGGCCCGAACACCAGGGTGTGGTCCAGGGCCTCGTTGCGCAGCTTGGCGGCCTGGATAAAGATTTCCATCTGCTCGCGCACCACCGGCTGGCCGACATAGTCCGCCAGGGATTTGGGGCGCACGGCGCGGTCGTACTGCTCTTCCTGACCGGCGGGGCCTATGGCTTCCGGGGCTATCAGGCGGTCGGCTTCAATCATGCAGTTGCCCCAGAATTCGATCGCGGCCACCGGCCGCTCCTACAGGTGGTTTCGAGGTAATTCATTCCGCATTCCGCATTCCGCATTCCGCATTCCGCATTCATCATTCCGCATTTAGTTATGCCGGCGCCATGCTTTTCAGGGCCAGGCGGATCAGGGTCGCGCTGTCGGCGTCCGGCTGTTCCTTGCTGGCGCGGGCCACCATCTTGGTGGCTTCGGTGGGCTTGTAGCCCAGTGCCACCAGGGCGCTCTCGGCTTCGCCGACGTGATCGATTTTCGGCGCTACGGCGGCCATCAGCGGGATATCGTTGCTGTCGCCGAACTGCGGCACCAGCTTGTCCCGCAACTCTACTATCAGCCGCTCGGCGGTCTTCCTGCCCACGCCGGGCACTTTGACCAGCGCCGCCACATTGTCCTCGCTCACACAGCGCGCCAGCGCCGCGCCGTCGAGGCCCGACAGTATGGCTAGCGCCATCTTCGGGCCCACGCCGTTGACCTTGATCAGGGTGCGGAACAGCTGGCGGTCGGCATCGCGGATGAAGCCGTAGAGCGTCTGCGCCGTTTCCGATACGGCCAGATGGGTGTGCAGCTGCACCGGCTGGCCCAGGGCCGGCAGCTCAAAAATGGTGGTCATCGGGGCGAGCAACTCATAGCCCACGCCCTGGACATCCACCAGCAGCAGCGGCGGCTGCACTGCGGCCAGGGTGCCGCTCAGTCTTCCGATCATTTTCTGTTCCTTTCAAACATCAGGACCTGGACGCTAAGCCGGGAGGGATACCCCTTGCCGGGACCGTATGAGGCATGGATGCCGATTACGAGCGTACAGGGATGTATTCACAGCGTGTCCCGGCAAGGGGTATCCCTTCCGGCGCCACAAAACCTGCTCACGAGATACTCAGGCGGCCGCGGCGGAAACGGCTGCGCGCACCGCCGGCGGTCTGAATCAGGGTCTGCATGGTGTGCATATGGCAGAGCGCCACCGCCAGCGCGTCGGCGGCGTCCTCCTGCGGCGAGGCCGGCAGGGACAGCAGGGTCTTCACCATATGCTGCACCTGCAGCTTGTCCGCGGCGCCTGTCCCGACCACCGCCTGCTTGACCTTGCGCGCCTCGTATTCGGACACCGGCAGGTCAGCATTGGCGGCGGCGACTATGGCCGCGCCGCGCGCCTGGCCCAGCTTCAGGGCAGAGCCGGCACTCTTGGACATAAACACGTTTTCGATCGCCATCTGCGCGGGCCGGTACTGTTGTGCTATCTGGCTGACGGCATCGAAAATGAGCTTGAGCCGCTCGGGCAGAGGTCCCTCAGGTATGCGGATCACGCCACTGGCGACATAGATAGCCTTGTGGCGCTGCACATCGATCAGGCCGTAGCCGGTTTTACGCGAGCCGGGGTCTATGCCCAGGATACGGGTCAAGGGCCGCCCCCTGTGGTATCTGTACGTTTATATAGTGGCGGGCAGTGTCCCAAGGTGGGGGAAAGGCGTCAAGGGATGGGAGTGGCCGGCGGGATTCCCGGGCGAACCCCGTGTTCGCCCGGGCGGGCCTTGCGGCCCGCTTGCGGAGCTGGCGGCGGGCGCTCCCGAGTTCGGCGCTCTCAGGTCAGGCCAGCTGCTCCATCACTTCTGCGGGGATATCGGCATTGCTGTAGACGTTCTGCACGTCGTCCAGGTCTTCCAGCATATCCACCAGCGCCATCACTTTCTCGGCCCCTTCCTTGTCCAGCGACACGGTGGTGGACGGGATCATCGCGATTTCCGCATTGTCGGGGGTGAAGCCGGCCGCGGTCAGCGCATCCTTCACCGCCATGTAGTCCTGGAACTCGGTAGTGACTTCGATGCTGCCGTCGTCGTTGGTCAGGATATCTTCGGCACCCGCCTCCAGGGCCGCTTCCATCAGCGCGTCCTCATCTGCTCCAGGCTCATAATAGAGCTGGCCCTTGCGGGCGAAGAGGTAGGCTACCGAGCCGTCGGTGCCCAGGTTGCCGCCGCGCTTGGAGAAGGCGTGGCGCACTTCGGCCACGGTGCGGTTGCGGTTGTCGGTCAGGCACTCCACCAGCACGGCGACGCCGCCGACACCGTAACCCTCGTAGGTCACCGCCTCGTAATTATCAGCGTCGGCATTGCCGGCGCCGCGCGCGATGGCCTTGTCGATGGTGTCGCGCTTCATATTGTTGCTGAGCGCCTTGTCGATGGTGGCGCGCAGCGTCGGGTTGTCATCCGGGTTGCCGCCGGCCTTGGCGGCGACGGTCAGCTCGCGAATGATCTTGGTGAAAATCTTACCGCGCTTGGCGTCCTGGGCCGCCTTGCGGTGCTTGATGTTGGCCCATTTACTATGTCCCGCCATCTGATCTCTCCGGTATAGCTGTGGGAGCCTGCCCTGCAGGCTCCCACATTACTCTCTTTTAACTAATTTTCTCTTCTTTCTGGCGCAGGCGAATGCTCAACTCGCGCAGCTGCTTCGCATCCACGGTGCCCGGCGCATCGGTCATCACACAGGCGGCGCTCTGGGTTTTCGGGAAGGCGATGACATCGCGAATCGAGTCGCTGCCGGTCATCAGCATCACCAGGCGGTCGAGGCCGAACGCCAGACCGCCGTGGGGCGGTGCACCGTACTTGAGCGCGTCCAGCAGGAAACCGAATTTCTCGCGCTGCTCCTCCTCTGCGATGCCGAGGATGCGGAACACAGCCTGCTGCATTGGCTGGTCGTGGATACGCACGGAACCGCCACCCAGCTCGGTACCGTTCAGCACCATATCGTAGGCGCGCGACAGCGCGTCCAGCGGATTCGCCTCCAGTTCTTCCGGCGCGCAGGACGGCGAAGTGAACGGGTGGTGCAGCGCGGTGAGGCTGCCGTCGTCATCCTCCTCGAACATCGGGAAGGCCACGACCCACAGCGGCGCCCAGTCACAGGTATACAGGTTCAGGTCCGCACCCAGCTTGCAGCGCAGTGCGCCCAGGGCTTCCGACACCACTTTGGCCTTGTCGGCGCCAAAGAAGATCAGGTCGCCGTTCTCGGCCTCGAGGCGGTCGAGAATGGCCGCACGCACCTCGTTGGGCAGGAACTTCACGATCGGCGACTGCAGGCCGTTTTCCAGGTCGGACTTGTCGTTGACCTTGATGTAGGCCAAGCCCTTGGCGCCGTAGATGCCGACAAACTTGCCGTAGTCGTCGATCTGCTTGCGGGTCAGCTTGTCGTTGCCGCCCGGCACTTTCAGTGCGGCCACGCGGCCCTTCGGATCATTGGCCGGCCCGGAGAAGACCTTGAAGTCCACCTCGGTCATCAGGTCCTTGATCTCGACCATTTCCAGCGGAATGCGCAGGTCCGGCTTGTCGGAACCGTAGCGCAGCATCGCCTGGTAGTGGGTCATGCGCGGGAACTCGCCCAGGTCCACGCCCAGCAGTTCCTGGAACAGGCTGCGCACCATGCCCTCGGTAATCGCCATGATGGCCTCCTCGTCGAGGAAGGAGGTCTCGATATCGATCTGGGTGAATTCCGGCTGGCGGTCCGCGCGCAGGTCCTCATCGCGGAAACACTTGGCGATCTGGTAATAGCGATCGAAGCCGGAAACCATCAGCAGCTGCTTGAACAGCTGCGGCGACTGCGGCAGCGCGAAGAACTTGCCCTCGTGGGTGCGGCTCGGCACCAGGTAATCCCGCGCACCCTCGGGGGTGGCGCGGGTCAGGATCGGGGTCTCGATATCCAGAAAGCCCTGATCGTCGAGGTAATTGCGGATCGCGGTGGTCAACTTGGAACGGAAACGCAGGTTGCGCTGCATCTCGTTGCGGCGCAGATCCAGGTAGCGGTACTTGAGGCGCACGTCCTCGCCCACCGCGGTGTGCTCATCCAGCTGGAAAGGCACTGTCTCGGCGACATTGAGTATTTCCAGCTCGGTGCCGTAAATCTCGATTTCACCGGTCACCATGTTCGGGTTTACCGCTTCCGGCGCGCGGGCGCGCACGCGGCCGGTGACCTTCAGCACATACTCACTGCGCACGCGGTCGGCCTTCTCGAAGTGCTCGCCGGCATCCGGGTCAAATACCACCTGGGCGATACCATCGCGGTCGCGCAGGTCGATAAAGATCACACCACCGTGATCGCGGCGGCGGTCGACCCAGCCACAGAGGGTTACTACGCGGTCAATGTCCGCGGAACGAAGGGCGCCACAGTAGTCGCTGCGCATGGATGCTTTCCCGTTGTTTTTACGTTACAGGTTGTCGAAAGGTATCTTGAGGGGCCGCCATCGGGCGCCCCCAGGCTCAGCTGGCCTCGGCCGTCTTGGCCGCGGGCTTGTCCGACTTCGACTTGGCCGACTCCCCGGCCAGATTCTTCTTGCTGCCGGTCTTGAAGTCGGTTTCGTACCAGCCGCCGCCCTTGAGGCGGAAACCCGCTGCAGAAATCTTCTTGCGCAGCTCGGCCTTGTCGCAGGCCGGGCAGTCCGTCAGCGGAGCGTCGCTCATACGCTGCAGGGCCTCCATCTCGTGGCCGCAGGCATTGCACTGGTATTCGTAGATCGGCATTGCTCAATACCCGGTACTTTAAGGGGGGCGCAGATTATACATGAGCACTACAGAGGGAAGAAGCAGTGCCCGCGATCGGCAATGCCCCGACCACGATCTGAGCACAGAAGCGCAGTCTCTGGAGCAAAAACCTGAAAAAAAGCACTATTTTTCCCGTATTTTCGCGTGCGGGCGAACAAAAACTATATATACTTCCCCTCAACACCCGCTGCGAACACCCCGGTTTCGGCGGCAGCGCAACGGGCGTACGAACATACTTTCACTGGAAAAACAACACATAGAAGGAAGCTACTCATGGCCGCACGCAAGAAAGCCGCAGCTAAGAAAGCCCCCGCTAAGAAAACCGCAGCCAAGAAGGCCCCGGCCAAGAAAGCAGCCGTCAAGGCCGCTCCGGCCAAGAAGGTCGCCGTGGCAAAAGAGAAGTTCACCAAGACCCAGATCCTGAACCAGATCGCCGAGAGCACCGAGCTGTCCCGCAAGCAGGTTCAGTCTGTACTGGACGAGCTGACCAATGTGATCGAAGCACACGTGAAGAAGCGCGCGGTCGGCGAGTTTGCCCTGCCCGGCCTGCTGAAGATCACCACCGTGAAGAAGCCGGCCAAGAAGGCCCGCAAGGGTATCAACCCCTTCACCGGCGAGGAGACCATGTTCAAGGCCAAGCCGGCCAGCATCCAGGTGAAGATTCGCCCGCTGAAGAAGCTGAAAGAAATGGCCGAATCCTGATTCACGCCTTTTCCGTGCAAAAACCCCGCTTCGGCGGGGTTTTTGCTTTGTGCGGGGCTCAACCCCGGGCCCGGCCCGGTCGCGTCGCGCAAGTGCGGCGCCTTCGGCCCTACCACACACCCGGCGAGCCGACGTAAAATGTCCGGCCCGAAACGTAACACCAGTAGAACAGAAATCCCTATGCGCGCATCCCGCTACCTGATCGCCACCCAGAAAGAAACGCCCAACGACGCCGTCGTCATCAGCCACCAGCTGATGCTGCGCGCCGGCATGATCCGCCGCCTGGCCTCCGGTCTCTATACCTGGCTGCCGACCGGCCTGCGGGTGCTGCGCAAGGTGGAGCGCATAGTGCGCGAGGAGATGGACAGCGCCGGCGCGCTGGAAGTGCTGATGCCGGTGGTGCAGCCGGCGGAGCTGTGGGAGGAGTCCGGCCGCTGGCAGCAGTACGGTCCGGAACTGCTGCGCATCCGGGACCGCCACGACAACCCCTTCTGCCTGGGCCCGACCCACGAGGAGGTGATCACCGATCTGATCCGCAACGAGATCAGCAGCTACAAGCAGCTGCCGGCCAACTTCTACCAGATTCAGACCAAGTTCCGCGACGAGATACGCCCGCGTTTCGGCGTGATGCGCGCGCGCGAATTCACCATGAAGGACGCCTACTCCTTTCATGTCGACGCCGATTCCCTGCAGGAAACCTACGATGTGATGCACGGCGCCTACTGCCGCATCTTCGACCGCATCGGCCTGGACTACCGCCCGGTACTCGCCGACACCGGTTCCATCGGCGGTTCCAGTTCCCACGAGTTCCACGTGCTGGCCGCCAGCGGCGAGGACGATATCGCCTTCTCCACCGAAACCCGCTACGCCGCCAACGTCGAACTGGCGGAGGCGGTCGCACCCGCGGGCGAGCGCCCGGCTGCGAGCCAGAAACTGGAGGAGGTACACACCCCGGGGCAGAAGACCATCGCCGCGGTCAGCGAATTCCTGCAGTCGGATCCGGCACACTCGGTGAAAACCCTGATCGTACTCGGCGATGCGGACGAAAATGGCCGGCAGCCGCTGGTGGCGCTGGTATTGCGCGGCGACCACGAGCTGAACGAGCTGAAAGCGGAAAAACTGCCCGGTATCGCCAGCCCGCTGCAGTTTGCCCCGGAGCAGCGCATCGCCGCCGAACTGGGCTGCGGCATCGGCTCCCTGGGCCCGGTCGGACTGCAGATCGAAACCGTCGTCGACCGCGCCGCGGCGCATCTGGCCGATTTCATCTGTGGTGCCAACAAGGACGACTACCACTTCACCGGCGTCAACTGGGGCCGCGATGTGGAACTGGGCCGCGTCGAGGACCTGCGCAACGTGCTCCCCGGCGACCCGAGCCCGGACGGCCAGGGCACGCTGGAAATCAAGCGCGGCATCGAGGTCGGCCACATCTTCCAGCTCGGCGACAAGTACAGCCGCGCGATGAACGCGACCGTGCTGGACGAAAACGGCAAGGAGCAGGTGATGGCCATGGGCTGCTACGGTATCGGTGTATCCCGCATCGTCGCCGCCGCCATCGAGCAGAACCATGACGATGCCGGCATCATCTGGCCCGATGCCATAGCGCCCTTCCAGCTGGCCATTATTCCGATCAATATGCAGAAGAGCGACGTGGTGCGGGAAAAGTGTGAGCACCTGTACGAATCCCTGCGCAGCCAGGGCGTCGACGTGCTGCTGATGGACGAGCCCAAGGCGCGCCTCGGCGCCATGCTCGCCGATGTGGAACTGATGGGCATCCCACACCGCATCGTCATCGGCGACCGGGGCCTGGAGAAAGGCGTGGTCGAATACAAGGGCCGCCGCGATGCCGAGAGCCAGGAATTTGCGGAATCTCAGCTGGAAGAGGTGCTGCTGAAGTTAATCAGGGGGCACTGAGCCCCACTGGTCGTCATCCCGGGCTTGTCCCGGGATCCGGTGCAAGGGCTGGCGAACACTGCGCGCCCTGAATCTGGATACCGGCCTGCGCCGGTACGACGACAGCGGGGCCCGACCAACAGTCCGCAATTGCCGCTGCCCTTCCTCCGCGCCATTCCGTAAAATCCCCTGTCATGATAAGAAAAACGCTGAACACGCTGCTGCTCTGCCTGATAGGGGGCGGCGCCCTGGCCCAGGAAAAGATTCCGGAAGTCGATCCGGAGCTTAAGCTCGCCCTGAAGGAAGCGGTCACCCAGGCGGACAGCTTTGCCGACCGCTTCGACGCCGAAGTCTGGCTGATGGCCAAGTCCCAGCCGCTGGCGCGCTACATCAAGGATCCCCAGGAGCGCATGCGCGTGCTGAAGGCGGTGCACCGCGAGGCCACCCTGGCCGGACTGCGGCCGGAAATCGTCCTCGCCGTCATCCAGATAGAGAGCGCCTTCGACCCCTACGCGGTTTCCCGGGTCGGCGCCCAGGGCATGATGCAAGTGATGCCCTTCTGGAAAAAGGAAATCGGCCGTCCCGGCGACAACCTGATCGATATGGACACCAACCTGCGCTACGGCTGCACCATCCTCAAACACTATATCGGCAAGGCCAAGGGCAACCTGGCCAATGCGCTCGCCTACTACAACGGCAGCTACGGCCGTCATACCTATTCCAGCAAGGTGCTGGACGCTTGGGCGGCGCGCTGGAGGTAATCGATGAGCCTCAGCTATGTGTTCTTTACCGGCAGCGCCTGCGCACTGCTGCTGCTGGCCGCGGCCAAACTGGCCATCAGCTACCGCCAGCAGGCCGCCGGTCGCTGGCTGATACTGCTGCTGGCAGGGGTGCTCTGCTATCTGGTCTGGCCGCTGCTGTCCCTGCAGCACCCGCTCGCCAGGCTGCTGGTCGACCTGCCCACGATACTGGTGCCGGCCGCCTTCTGGCTGTTTGCGTTCACGCTGTGCAGCGAGAGTGATGCATTCCCGCCCTGGGGCTGGGCGCTGGTGGTGCCGTCGGTGGTGGTCAGCGTCGCCGCCAATCATCTCGACTTCCCCGCCGCACCGGCCCTGCACGAGACCCTGTACGTGCTGGCGCAGCCATTCAAACTGGCACTGATCGCCGCCGGCATGCTTGCGCTGCTGCAGCAGTTCCAGTCGGATCTGGTCGAAGCCCGCCGGCGCCTGCGCGCGGTGCTGCTGATCGCGGTGGGCGGCTATATGCTGATCGTGGTCTGCGCCGAGTTCCTGTTCTCCTACCAGCCGGTGCCCGCCGGCGTGCCGACGCTGCATGCGGTGCTCGCAAGCCTGCTCGCGCTGGCCGCCTGCCTGTGGCTGCTGGCCCTGTCGCCGGAGGCCCTGGCGGAGTCCCTGCCGCGCCCCCCGGAGCCCGATGTCGCCGAGGAGGTGGCGGAACAGGCGCCGCTGCCGCTGGACGAACAGCAGCACCAGCTGCTGCAAAAGCTGCAGGCCCATATGGAATCGGGCGGCTACCGCCACACCGGACTCACGATCCGCGAGCTGGCGGAACAGCTGCATGCGCGCGAGCATGTGCTGCGCGCACTGATCAACCGCCACCTGGGCTACCGCAACTTCAATGAATACCTGAACCAGTTCCGTATCGACGAGGCCAGCGCGCGTCTGGCAGATCCCCGCCAGGCACACCTGCCGGTGCTCACCATCGCCCTGGATATCGGCTACCGCTCCCTGAGCCCGTTCAACGCCGCCTTCAAGCGGCGCCACAGCCAGACACCGACCGAGTATCGCCGCGAGCAGCTGCCGGCCTGAAACACCCGTTTTTCGGAATCCGTCAGCTGTTTTTTTACTTTCCGCAAGCGCTTCCCCCGGCTTTGCGCCAGACTCTCGCCAACACCTTGTAGGGCCGAAGGCGCCATGAATGCCTGGAAGGGCCGGGGCGGCCAACGGCGGATGGCCGCCCCGCCGCACCTACAGGGGAAATACGCAAGCAAAAGAATAAGACGGTGAGACTATGGAATTCCTGTGGCACCTGGCGCTCGACTGGGCCGAACACTTCCAGCGCGACCTGTTCCGCTACCTGCTGGCGGCGACTGTAATGAGCCTTTCGGTCAGCTGGCTGTTCCGCGGCTGGATGAACCGGCGCCGGCTGCAGAGGCGCCGCGCCAGCTGGAGGGACGTCCGCCGCGAAGTCAGCTTCTCCATGCTCACCCTGGGCGTCTTCGCCACCGTCGGTATCGTCACCAGCATATTGCGGGACTGGGGCCTGGTGCAGATCTACTGGCAGTGGAGCGACTACCCGCTGTGGTGGAATATCGCCAGCCTGCCGGTGGTGATACTGCTGCACGACGCCTACTTCTACTGGACCCACCGCGCCATGCACCACCCGAAGCTGTTCAGGCACTTCCACCGCGTACACCACCTGTCGCGCACCCCGACGCCCTGGGCGGCCTACAGCTTCTCCATCGGCGAAGGTGTGCTGATGGCAATCTTCTCGCCGCTGATCCTGATGCTCATGCCCGTGCATGTGCTGGTCTGGCTGGCGTTTATCTTTGTGATGATCTTCCGCAACGCGATGCTGCACGCCGGCTGCGAGTTCCACCCGCGCGGCTGGGTGGACGGCCCGCTGGATTTCATGACCACCACCACCCATCACGACCTGCACCACCAGCGCTTTCAGGGCAACTACGGCTTCTATTTCACCTGGTGGGATCGCTGGATGGGCACCGAATTCAAGAACTACAAAGAGGTGTTCCGCCAGGCCGTAAATGGAGAATTGAATGGAGAGTTCAGCAATGAGACCGCGCCGGCAAAGGCGGGAGCGGTCACCTAGGGATTGCGGCTGATCGGCAGATGTCCGCATGTGCTTGCGCGGCCTCTGGGCCGCGCTTTTTTATGCGCAACTCAGTGGCCGTGTTCCAGCGGCAACCACTTCGTCTCCCGGTAGCAGAGAAAGCCCCAGATCAGCAGCAGCACTTCCAGCGCGAAAAAGACGCCGTTGCGCCAGTCGAAACCGCTGATCAACAGCATGCCGTAGAGCCGCCCGCCGGCAAAACCGGCGTAGGCGAGCACCATTGACGCGAAGGCGACTCGGCGGTGCAGCCGAATCCGCAGCGCAATCAGCAGTGCCGCGGCAATTGCCAGCATAAAGCCGCCAAAGGTGGCGAGGAATTCCGGCACCGCCGCCGGCGCGAGAAAGCCCAGATTGACGGCCGACGCAAAACCCTCGGGGTTGGCGAATGCGCCGATACCGATGGCGGCGTAAATCAGCAAATTCAGACTCAAAAAAGTTTTTCCGTAATATTTCAACCGACAGTCCTCGGGCTGACTATGTACAAACATTAGAAACCGTTAACGCTGAGTGTATCTGCGCTAATGGAAAATCGTCACTTCACGATGGGCGATTCTACCAGCGACAGGGACAGGCGCCCTATTCGCCTCTGCCCGTCAATGACGCCTTTATAGCGAAAGCGATAACTGCTTTCTGCAACAGAGGACGCCACCCACAACCAGCGGATGCGCTAATCTCGTAGCTATTAACCCGGCGATTAAGGAGTTTGCCCTGATCTCCTTAATCTTATCCCGAAAAATCTGGCGCAGCTGCGCGGACCTGCTGGATTTTCCAGGGCTCGCGGCAGCCTTCTACTGGTAGCGACAAATCCCTGTGCCGCTATTAACCCGGCAACCTTTATCGCCGGGTTAATACCTTCTGAAGAGTCAGCGCCGGCGCGATCGATGCGCCTCAAGAGGACATAAGACGAAAGGAGTCGAACAATGAAAGCCACTCTGATGCGCGAGCCGCTGTTTCACTTCGCACTGCTCGGCGCCTTCCTGTTCGGAATCAACGCGCTATTTGCGAAAGAGGATGCCGAACGCGATGAGATAGTCGTCAGCCAAGATCGCGTAGATCATCTCGCGGCGGTATTCGAGCGGGGCTGGCAACGTCCGCCCACCGGCGAGGAGCTGCAAGGTCTCATTGAAAATTATATTCGCGAGGAGGTGCTCTACCGGGAGGCGCTGAAGCTGGAACTGGATCGGGACGATACGGTGATCCGCCGCCGCCTGCGCATGAAAATGGAATTTCTGGCCAAGGACCTGATCGATGCAGTGGAGCCAGGTGAAAAGGCGCTGAAGTCCTATTTCGCCAACAAGGCGCAGGATTACCTGCGGCCGGCGCAGTTCAGCTTCCGCCAATTCTACTTCGATTCCCAGGTGCGGCAGTCCGCCGCCGACGATGCCCGCGCCGCACTGGCGGCGCTCAACGGCGGCGCGCCGGCGGACGACGTCGGCGACAGCAATCTGCTGCCGCAGCGCTTATCACAAGAGAGCGCCGGCCGCGTCGACCGTCTCTTCGGCGCTGGCTTTGCCGCGCAACTGAGCGAACTGCCACAGGGGCGCTGGGCCGGACCGGTCGAGTCCGCCTACGGCCTGCACCTGGTGTTTGTCGAGACGTATGAGCCGCAGCGACCGGCAGATTTCGCCGCAGTGCGACCGCAGGTGTTGCGCGACTGGCAGGCGGAGGAGAAAAAGAGAATCCTGCAGACCCAGTACGACACCTACCGCTCCGCCTACAAAGTGCGCATCGAGGGTGAAGCGCGTATCAGCACCGGCGAGGTGGCCCTGAAATGATCCGGCTCCTGCTCTTCACCATTGCACTGACCTTGTCCCTGCCCGCCGCCGCCCACGAACTGCGCCCGGCCTTTCTGCAGATAGAGCAGACATCCGCACAGGAATTCGGCGTGTCCTGGCGGGTGCCGGCGCGCGGCGAAATGCGACTGTCGCTGAATGTGGCCTTCGACGCGGGCGTCACTCCCCTGAGCCCGGCCGTGGGCAGGATCGCCAACGGTTTCTATACCGAGACCTGGTCCATCAAGCATGCCAGTGATCTGGCGGGCACTTCCGTCGCCATAGACGGCCTCGAGAACACCATGACCGACGCGCTGGTGCGCATCGCCTGGCTGGACGGGCGCGAGCAGCTGCAGCGCCTGCTTCCGGACAGCCCGCAGTTTGTCGTGGACGGCAAGGCCGGCGACGGCCAGATTGCCCTCACCTACTTCATACTGGGCGTCGAGCATATCTGGTTCGGCCTAGACCACCTGCTGTTCGTGCTGGCGCTGGTGCTGCTGGTCAGTGGCTGGAAACCGCTGGTGGGCACCATCACCGCCTTCACCCTGGCCCACAGCATCACCCTGGTCGCCGCCGTGCTGGGCTATGTATCGGTGCCCCAGGCGCCGGTGGAGGCGATCATCGCACTCAGCATCGTGTTTGTGGCCAGTGAATTACTGCAGAGACTCCGCGGCCGCGACACGCTCGCAATCCGCCAGCCCTGGTTGGTGGCCCTCGGCTTCGGCCTGCTGCACGGTCTCGGCTTTGCCGGCGCCCTGGCGGATATCGGCGTACCGCAGCACGCGATTCCGCTGGCGCTGGCACTGTTCAATCTCGGTGTCGAGGCGGGGCAGCTGCTGTTTGTCGGCGCTGTCTGCGGGCTGTTCCTGCTGCTGAGGCGGCTGCCGCCGGTGCAGCAGAGGCAGCGAGTGAGCGGTCACTCCGCGGCGGCAGTTGTCGCCTGGCCTGTGGCCTATCTGGTCGGCGGGCTGGCGGCCTGGTGGTTGATAGACCGCACCCTGTCGATGGTGTTCTAAAGCGCCATTGCTGTGGGAGCCTGCCCTGCAGGCGATCTTTCGCAGCATAGGAAAGAGTCGCCTGCAGGGCAGGCTCCCACCGAGAGTTGCTATCTAATCCTGAAACAGCAGCTCCAGCGGATAGCCGTTGAACGGTTTGGTCTTCTCGATCACCAGGTGGGAAGTCATGCGCGAAATGGCCGCCTCTTCGTTGGCCAGCAGCTGCTCGGACACGCGGTTGAAGTCGGCCGCATCCGGACAGACAAAGCGCAGCATATAGTCGAACTCGCCCGACATCTTCACGCAGGAGACGATCTGGGGGATATCGTTGATGGCGCGGCGGAAGCTCTCGCTGGTGCGCGCGTCCTGGCGCTTCAATGCCACGTTGACGTAGAACTCGGCGTGGCGCACCTTGTCCAGGTTGATCTCGGCGAGAAACTCGCGGATATAGCGCTCGCTGGTCAAACGCTTCACCCGCGCCAGACAGGCGCTCTCGGACAGCCCGATCTGCTCACTCAAGTTCAGGTTGCTGATACGCGCGTTGGTCTGCAGAGCCTGCAGTATGCGCAAATTGTGCCGGTCGATTTTCACTTGGCTGTTCTTTTGATTCTGGAAAAGGGGCAAGGATAGCGGGATTCGCCTGTGGCCGAAACTCCGCAGATGGCTCAGCCCATCAATCATCATTTGTCGTCATTCCGGCGTAGGCCGGAATCCAGAATGCTGTTAGAGGCACTGGATTCCGGCCTGCGTCGGAATGACGAGTGTGGAGATTTTATCGGCGGTCAGCCGGCCTGGCGGTTGCCACTGGTGACGAAGCGCTCTATGCGGTCCAGCGCGCGGGACAGCTCGGCCTCGTCCGCGGCCAGGGTCAGGCGCACATGGTTGACGGCACTCGGGCCGAAGGGGGCGCCGGGCAGCACCGATACCCGCTCGGCGTCCAGCAGCGCTTCGGCGAAGGCCTGGCCGGAGGCGGCCACCTGCGATACGTCCACCATCACGAACATGCCCGCGTCCGGCGAATAGCAGCTGAGACCGGGGATTCTGCCGATGCGCTCGACGATCAGGTCGCGCCGCTTCTCGTAGGCGTCGCGCATCTGCTTGACGAAGTAGGTGTCGAACTCCAGCGCGAAGGCCGCGGCCTCCTGGATAAACTGCGGGCAGCCGAAGATGGTGGCACCGGCGAATTCGATCAACCGCTCCACCAGCGGCCCGCGGGCCACGGCCCAACCGAGGCGCCAGCCGCTCATGGCGTGGGACTTGGACAGGCCGTCGATGACGACGATATTGTCCAGTTCCGCCGCCGCGGTGCGCAGGGAGGTATGGCGGCGGGCGAAGGTGATCATCGAGTACATCTCGTCGCACACCAGCCAGATGCCGCGCTCGCGGCAGTAGGCGGCCAGCGTACGCAGCTGCTCCGGCGTGGCCATGGCGCCGGTCGGATTGACCGGGGTATTGATCATCACTGCGCGAGTCTCGCCGCCGATAGCGGCAATAATCGCGTCCACGTCGAAAGCAAAATTGCTCTGCGCCGGGCAGGCGACGCGTTTGACATTCAATCGCAGGGAATCGCAGATAGGCACATAGCCGATATACATCGGCTCCGGAATCACGATCTCCTCGCCCGGGTTCAGCAGACAGGAGAGCACCGCGTAGATGGCGTTGGTGCCACCGGGAAAGA
The DNA here is from genome assembly GCF_035117725.1 of Microbulbifer magnicolonia. Lineage (NCBI taxonomy): Bacteria > Pseudomonadati > Pseudomonadota > Gammaproteobacteria > Cellvibrionales > Microbulbiferaceae > Microbulbifer > Microbulbifer magnicolonia. Next base: position 190,612 of record NZ_JAYEFD010000003.1, read on the forward strand.
CCACCACGTCGTCGGGGCTGCAGGGATGCGGAGACACCTTGCTCTCGATCGCGGCGATGGCGCGGCGCAGCATCGGCTCGCCGGCGGCCGGCGAATAGTGGGTGCGCCCCACACCCAGGCGGGCGCGGGCGAAATCGAGAATCGGCTCGGGCGTGTCGAAGTTGGGGTCACCCACGCACAGGAAGATCACATCCTCGCCCTTGTCGGCCAGTTCGTGGGCGCGGTCGCTCACCGCCCAGACGTCGGCGTCCGCGCTGTTGAGGGCTTCACTCTGCAGGCTGAATCGGGGGCTGAACATCGTCACGCAGGTCACTTCACGGTTGCTATCGATAATTCTAAGTTAACAATCGCGGGAGTAATTGATGACGCTAAAGCGGCTCTGATTTCGCATTCCCATGGCATTTTTCCGGCCTTTGCCGCAGAAAATTCGGTGACATTTTTGTGACAAATGTGGGAGCCCGCCCTGCGGGCGATTTGCCCCGGCGCAGGAGGTTATCGCCAGCTGGGCTGGCTCCCACATGTGGCACCGCCCCCAGTCCCCCCGGAACATCAGAAGCGGTAAATCAGGTTCAGCCCCCCGACAGTATCTTCCGGGCGCACGAGAATATTGCCGGACAGCTGCAGATTGTCCGTCACATTGAGGCCTACAAGCGCGCCGAAGCCGTTCTGGAAGAAGCCGGCGTTCTGGCTGTCGTAGGCGGCCAGAAAGGCGCTGTTGCCGGGGATGGACTTGAGGCCGATACCCACATTCGCGACATCGTCGCCGCCGTTGTGCTCGATCCAGACCTCGCCAAACCAGCGCCAGTCCGCATTTTCCGGCGCGTTGTAAAAGAAGCCGCCGCGCAGGCGGTAGTATTCGCGGTCCTGGTGCCGCACGCGCAGCCCCAGCGGATCCAGCGTCTGGCCGTCGTTGCCGATATATGTCAGGTCCGGGTTGGTGGATTCGCTGAAACTGTCCGCATCCACCCGGGTCCAGGCCGCGGCAACGAAGGGGCCCAGCTGGCAGGGCAGCGCCGGCGCGGTGTCGTAGCCGGCGCGGGCGAAGAGACTGACCGCGCTGCCGTCGGTGTCGCCGTCAATCCGCGTGCGCAAGCTGCCTATCTGTATGTCGCGATCTATTTCGTGATAGTCGATCCAGCTGTAGGTAATCCCGCCATCGACAAAAAAACGTTCATCGTGCCAGCGCCCCAGGCCGGAGAGGTTCCAGTTGCGGGCCTTCAGTGACAGGTCGCTCGGCCTGTAATCACTGCCGGCGTAGGACAGGGCCAGCGCCCACTCAAAAATGTCCTCGACGGCAAAGCTCATACCCAGCAGCCCGTCCCAGCCGTAGTCCTCGTCGTTCGGCGCCGGTCCCTGGCCGAGATCGGTGTAGGCCAGGGCGCCGCCGAAAAACACCGTGGTGGTCGGCTCACGGAAGCGCTGTGCCACCAGGTGATGATCGATATTCGTCTGGTGCAGGCGGGTGTTCTGGTAGCCCAGATCGGGCAGCATCGCAAAACCCACCGGCGCATTCAGGACCGAGAAATAATAATCCCCGAGCATCCGTCCCGCGGCGAGGGTCGGATGCACACCGTCATTGAACAGCAACCGGTTTGCGTCGGGCGCACTGCCGTTTTCGCCGTAAACCGGATCCGGATTGTCACAGCCGGTTGCGGTGTAACAGGTGGCGGACTGGTTGATATTGGCAAAGCCGAACAGCCCAGGCCTGGACAGGGCCAGGACGCCCATACCCTCGGTATCCAGGATCAGTACGTTGCCGATAAAGTTCAGCTGCACACGCAGGTCGTTGTTGAACAGCGCCGTACCGGTATTGCCCGCGCTGATCGCGGCCTGGCCAATGTCGTTCATCAGCGGCGTATTGCCCACCCGCGGCGCGTTGGATACCACTACATAGCGGGCGCCCGCGTCGCGCAGCTCCCGCGCGGCGGTGGCGAGGAAAGTGGCGGAGCGATCCATACGCTCCGGCGTGAGGGTACCAGTGACGACCGCCTGGATAATATCGTTGCCGCCGCCGTTGAGATAAAACAGCGCATTCCGAGACACCCCGTTCTGCGGCAGATAGCCCTGACCGGTAGCAAAGGGCACACCGGTGAGCGTGATGCTGTTGTTCGGGTCGTCCACCAGAGCCTGCAGTGCCGCCGGATTGCCAAAGGCGGCGACCGCTTCCGCCACCTGCGCGGGCGGCAGATAGGGGCTCTCGCCGGCCGCCGGATCGCAGATACCATCGCTGCCGCAGCGGGTGGAGTCCGGCAGAATCGTTGTCAGCGGATTGTGATCGGCAACGGTGGTATTCGGAAACAACTGGCGAAAGCGCTGCGGTCCCACGATATCCAGCAGCACATCGGCGGTGCGGTTGCCGCCGACGGCCCAGTTGCCGCCGTTGGTTAGCACCGAAGCCGCCACCTGCTGAAACTGCTGTTCCGGTGTACCCGGCGCCGGCGCGCAGGGAATGGCACCGCCGAAAGCGGGCCCCAGTCCCGAGCAGGACGGTTGCGGCGGGCTCAAGCCCAGCGCCTGTGCCAGGAAACTCACCGATGGCTGCATCGGCAGAATGCCGGCGGGGTCACTGCTGGTAAAAATCCCCGCATTGCCGGCATCCGACAGGCTGTCGCCGAACACGACCATATCGCGGTACAAAAGGCTGCTGCTGCCGTCGGCCAGGGCGGTGGCAGCGGTGGCGAGTGCCACTGCGGCACAGACAGATTTAACGGTAAAGCCCATTGCGCACTCCATTGCGGAACAGTTCAGGTCGCGATGGGGCAAGTATAGACACGCAGTCCAGCGGAAAATCCCCGCGCGGAATTGCGGGTCACCTCAGACTGGCGAACACCTCAATCGCGTGCTTGCGGCTCTGCCCCACGTCGCAGATGGGCGGCGGATAGTCCGCCGAGGGCGGCGGGCAGTGGATTTCGTCGTCGCTCAATTCGCGCAGCTCCGGTACAAACTCGCGAATGAATTCCCCGCGCCGATCGAATTTTTTCGACTGGCTGTAGGGGTTGAATACGCGGAAATAGGGCACCGCATCGGTGCCGGTGGAGGCAGCCCACTGCCAGCCGCCATTGTTGGCCGCGAAATCCGCGTCGATCAGCTTCTGCATGAAGTAGCGTTCACCCCAGCGCCAGTCGATCAGCAGGTTTTTGCTCAGGAAGGAGGCGACCACCATGCGCAGGCGGTTGTGCATCCAGCCTGTCTGGTTCAGCTGGCGCATGGCCGCGTCCACGATCGGCACGCCGGTTTTGCCCCGGCACCAACGCTTGAAATCCGCTTCGCTGTAGGACCAGGGCACCTTGTCCGTCTCCGGCTTGAACGGCCTGTGCATGCACAGCCGCGGGAAAGCGGCGATCAGGTGCGTGTAGAACTCGCGCCAGATCAGCTCGCCCAGCCAGCAGCTGACACCGTCGCTGCCGCCGGTCCACTGGCCAGCATTTAATTGCAGCGCCATATGCACGCACTGGCGGATCGAGATAGCGCCGCAATTCAGGTAGGGTGACAGGCGCGAAGTGGCGTCGATTGCGGGAAAGTCGCGCTCGTCCGCGTAGCCGTCGATGTCCTCACGGAATTGCCGCAGGCGTTTCGCCGCCGCCTTCTCGCCCGGCTTCCAGCCCAGCAGTTGGCCATTTTTCGCCGGCACTGCGCCGTACCCGCGCAGTTGGTCCGGAATCGTCTGCACCAGGTTGTGCGCAGCCTCCACTGCAATCCAGCTGGGCCAAACTTTATCTTCGTCCATCACGCGCGGCTGCGGCAGTGGCGCAAATTCGCTGCCGCCGCACCGCTCGATAAAAGCGCGCTTGAACGGCGTGAAAACCTTGTAGGCGTCGCCGCTGCCGGTTTTCACTGCGCCCGGCGGCAACAGGGTGCGGTCGGTGCTGTACTCCACCGGCACATCGATCTTTTTCAACGCCTCGCGCACCGCAGTGTCGCGGCGCCATTCGTTGAGCGGGTATTCCGCGTTGGCGAAGAGCGCGTCTATTTCGAGCCTGCGGGCAATTTGCGTAAGTGCTTTCGGCACCTGCTCGAACTTTGGCAGTTCGAGAAAATAGAGCGGGATATTGCGTTCGGCGAGGCCCTGCTGCAGTTCCCGCAGGCAGGCGAGGCGAAATGCCACCACCGGATCGCCTTCGTCGTGGCTGCGCCAGGTTTGCGGACAGGCGATGAAAAGTGCGGCTATATGGCGACAGCTTTTGGCGGCGCGGTAAAGGGCGGTGTTGTCCTGGCGGCGCAGATCGTTGCGCAGCCACACCAGCCCGCGCTGAAAGGCGAATTCAGCACTCATTGCAGCTGCTCCCTCAGCGCCCGCACTGCCTCAACGGCGTCCGTCGGCAGCAGTCTGCAGTGCTGTCGGTGGGCCAGATTCTGCAGGTCGCGCCGCTGCAGCTCTACGAATCCGCCCGCGAGCCACAGCGGGGACTCAAGACCGCGCAGCGCGCGCTCAAGGCCGTTGCCGAGCACCGCCATTGGCAGGGCATTGTGGCTGTAACAGATAACGCCATGTGTCGAGAGCTTTTCCTCGGCGAAGGCGAGTTCACCCAGCTCCGTCTCAGGCCCCAGGTGCGTTACATCAAAACCAGCTGCGATCAGTGCGGCACGGAACAACTGCGCAAACGCCTGCTGGTCACCGCCGGGGAAGCTGACGAGCAGCAGCCTGCGCGGCGCGCCGCCGCGCAGCAGGTTCTTGCGGCTGGCGTTCACGGTAAGCGCCAGCTGTTCGGCCAGCAGCTGCCAGAAAAAGGCCCGGGTTGTGCCGCTGCCGAAACGCCCGCGGCGGCTGAGTTTTTTGTGCAGCGGGGTCAGCCAGCGATCGAGGAGCAGCGGCAGCGGATAACTCGCCAGCAGCTGTTCCAGTTGGCGCTGGAGTTTGGGGGCAGAGAACTCATCGATCGCGGCAACCGTTTCCTGCTCCAACCGGCTCCACGCGTCTGTGGCATTGCCTGCCCCGCGATCGGCGCCGGCCCGGGCCGGCTTGGCGCCGCCCTCCTCCAGCAGCGGCCGCACCTGGCCGATGGCGACGCCGCGCGCGAGCCAGGCGAGGATTTCCTCGATGCGTCGCACGTCGAGTTCGCTGTACAGGCGGTGTCCCTTGCCGGTGCGCGCCGGCACCAGCAGGCCGTAGCGGCGTTCCCAGGCGCGCAGGGTCACCGGGTTCACGCCGGTGCGCTGGGCCACCTCGCGAATCGGAATCAGCGCTTCCTGTTGCAGTTCACTTTTGCCCATGGATCTGCCTCAGCGGAAGTCACACAGCCCCAGTTCTGCCGGCTCGGCGGCGAGCAGTACCTGGCTGTGAATAAACTGGTGTGGGCTGCGGGGCAGATAGTGCCGCAGCATGGTCAGCACGGCGGAGAGGGGTTTCAGGCCCTGGCGGTAGTCTTCGATCAGCTGCGCCAGTTCGGCCCTTTCCTCCCTGCTGAGAAATTCGTTCAGATGCCCCTGGCTGTGCATCAGGGCATTGGTCCTGTCCTTGCGGTTCGCCAGGTGGGCCAGAATTTCCATGATCCGGCCGCGCACCTCGAAGGCGAACTGCGCCGGTGTCAGTGCGCGGACATCGGACACGAACTGTCCCAGCTCGCGGGTCAGCTTCTGGTGATGTGCCAGCAGCAGATACTTGTAGGCGGCATAGAAGTCGATGACGCGCCCCGGCCGCGGGTCCGGTTCCACGTAGCGGTGCCAGGCGTCGTAGGCGAAGACGCGGGTGAGGAAGTTCTCGCGTATGTCGCTGGCATTCAGCCGCCCGACTTCCTCCAGCGGCAGGTGGGGGAAATGCTCGCGCAGGCGCGCGGCGAAGAGCCCGGCGCCGTGCGCCAGTGTGTCCGGCCCGTCCGCCTTGAAGTGCGGCGTGGTGCGCAGGCCGCAGCTGGGCGACTTTTGCATCAGGATAAAGCCGCGCAGCTGGGCTACCTGCGGCGCTATCCGGTCCGCATAGTCCTCGAGCGCGTCGGTCACATCCATGCCCGGGTCGTCGCGGCCCACCGCGCGCAGGCGGTCGCTGACAATCAGATGTATCGGCGGTCGCGGCACGCCGAGGCCGATGGCGACTTCCGGGCAGTAGGGGTGAAGTTCGAAGCAGCGGCTCAGCAATTGGGTGCACACCTTGCTGTGCTTGTGGCCGCCATTAAAGCGCACCGGGTCGCCGACGGCGCACTGGCTGATACCCACGGGTATCCTCTGTGTCAGCAGCTGAATATCCATCGCACTTGTACACACCAACTAACATGTACAACTTTTATAGCGTGGCGCCAATTCTTGTACAAGATTTTTTTCTGTACAAGTTTGCCAGATTGGAAACCTGACTGCGCCGCCGGCTTGCGCAAACAGGTGCCGCAGCTAAAATGCCAGACCCTCCCGAGAGCTATGGATTTAGCCCCATGATTCCAGCACTGCGCGAAGTCGACGAGGTACAGGCGCTCTATCTGCAGTATCTGCAGGCGCTGGCGGACGCCGGTTTCCGCGGCGACACCAGCCCCAGCTACGCCAGCCGCACGGTGCTGGCCACGGACAACTCCATCTACCAGGTGCTGCCGCAGGCCGTGGTCTATCCCCGCGACCTGCGCGACCTGCAACTGCTGGCGGAACTGGCGGACCGCGAGGAGTTCCACCAGGTGGTGCTGTCCCCCCGCGGCGGTGGCACCGGCACCAACGGCCAGTCGCTGACCGACGGACTGGTGGTGGACATCTCCCGCCATATGAACCGCATTCTCGAGATCAATACCGAAGAGCGCTGGGTGCGCGTCCAGGCGGGCGTGGTCAAGGACCAGCTGAACGCGGCGCTGAAACCCCACGGCCTCTTCTTCGCGCCGGAACTCTCCACCAGCAATCGCGCCACCATCGGCGGCATGATCAATACCGACGCCTCCGGCCAGGGCTCCTGCGTCTACGGCAAGACCCGCGATCACGTGCTGGAGCTGTCCACTGTGCTGATGGGCGGCGAACTCTGGCACTCGGCGCCAATTCACGACGAACGGCTGCGGGAAATCACCGACAAGGAGCGCCGCGCCGGCAAGGTGCACCGGGTCTGCGACGAAATTGCCCGCGACAAGGCCGAGCTGATCGCACAGAAGTTTCCAAAACTGAACCGCTGCCTGACCGGCTACGACCTGGCCCATATCAGAGATGAAGGCCACTTCAACCTTAATAACGTGCTGTGCGGCTCCGAGGGCACGCTCGGTTTTATCGCCGAAGCCAGGCTCAACCTGCTGCCGATCCCGCGCTGTGCGGCACTGGTCAACCTGAAATACGACCAGTTCCAGGACGCGCTGCGCGACGCCAAGGACCTGATGCGCGCAGGACCCACGTCCATCGAGACGGTGGACAGCAAGGTGCTGCAGCTGGCGATGGAGGACATCGTCTGGCACAGCGTCAGCGAGTTCTTCCCCTCTGACGATCGCCCCGTGAACGGCATCAACCTGGTCGAGTACACCGCTGACTCGGAAGCGGAGCTGGACAGGGCGCTGCAGAAATTTACCGCGCGCATAGACGAAATGATCGGCCAGCCGGGCAAGAGCTTCGGCTACACCATCGCCCGCGGCCACGCCGAGGTGAATCGCATCTGGGGCATGCGCAAGCGCGCCGTGGGCCTGCTCGGCAATGTGCAGGGAGAGAAGCGCCCGATTCCGTTCGTCGAGGACACGGCCGTGCCGCCGGAAAACCTCGCGGACTTTATCGCCGAATTCCGCGCGGTGCTGGATGAAGCCGGCCTCAGTTACGGCATGTTCGGCCATGTAGATGCCGGCGTGCTGCACGTGCGCCCGGCCATCGACATGAAGGACCCGGAACAGGCGGCGCAGATTCGCCCGATTACCGACAAGGTCGTCGCGCTGACACAGAAATACAAGGGCCTGCTGTGGGGCGAGCACGGCAAGGGCGTGCGCTCGGAGTACGCGCCGGAATTCTTCGGCGAACTCTACCCGGAGTTGCAGAAGATCAAGGCCGCCTTCGACCCGCGCAACCAGCTCAACCCGGGCAAGATCGCCACGCCGAGCCGCGCCTCGGCGCTGTGGAAGATCGATGGGGTCACCACCCGCGGCGAGCTGGACCGGCAGATTCCGGTACAGGTGTGGGACGGTTACAGCGAGGGGGTGCATTGCAATGGCAATGGCGCCTGTTTCAACTGGAACCCGGACGACGCCATGTGCCCGTCCTACAAGGCCACCCGCGAGCGCATCCACTCGCCCAAGGGCCGCGCGACACTGATGAAGGAGTGGCTGCGGCTGCTCAGCGCGCGCGATGTCGACGCCGTCGAGACGGCGCGCCGGGTGCGCGAGCAGTCCTTCTTCGTCGGCCTGCCCGGGCGCATTGTGAACTCGCTGGCCAAGATGCGCGGCGAGTACGACTTCAACCACGAGGTGAACGACGCCATGCAGGGCTGCCTCGGCTGCAAGTCCTGCGTCGGCCAGTGCCCGGTCAAGGTGGATGTGCCGGAATTCCGCAGCAAGTTCCTCGAGCTCTACTACAGCCGCTACCTGCGCCCGCTGAAGGACTATTTCGTCGGCGGTCTGGAATTCCTGGTGCCCCACCTGTCGCGGGTGCCGCAGCTGTACAATTTACCCTTGGGCCTGAAGCCGGTACGCCGGCTGCTGGAACGCGGCCTGGGACTCGCTGACAGCCCGCTGCTGACGCAGAAAACCCTGCGGAAGACCATGGGCGAACTGGGCGTGCCCTTCGCCACGCCCGCCTGCCTCGCCGCGCTGGGCCCCGCGCAGCGCAGCCGCGCGGTGATCATCGTGCAGGACGCATTCACCAGTTATTTCGACGCCGAGGTGGTCGGCGATGTGCTGCGGCTGCTGAAACAGCTCGACTTCGTGCCGCTGGTGGCGCCCTACCGCGCCAACGGCAAGCCCCTGCATGTACACGGCTTCCTGCGCCAGTTCCAGCGGGTGGCGCAGGGCAACAGCGCCATGCTGAACGAGCTGGCCGCCAGCGGCGTGCCGTTGATTGGCGTGGACCCGTCCATGACCCTGACCTACCGCGCCGAATACCGGAAGCTGCTCGGCGACCAGGCGCCGCCGGTACAACTGCTGCAGGAGTGGCTGGCCGGACAACTGCCACACCTGGAGCAGCAGCGCCCGCGGGTGCGGCCCGCCAGTTTCCGCCTGCTGCCCCACTGCAGCGAGCAAACCAATGCCACCGCGTCCCTGCGCGACTGGCACAACATCTTTGCCGCCCTGGGGCTGGAGCTGCAGACGGAGAGCCTCGGCTGCTGCGGCATGGCCGGCACCTACGGCCATGAGACGACTCACAGAGAAACCTCGCGGGTGATCTTCCAGCAGTCCTGGGCGCCGCGGCTCTCGCAGAACAACGCTCTGAACAACGATGGCGGCGCCGGTCTGCTCGCCAGCGGCTACTCCTGTCGTTGCCAGGCGAAGCGCTTTGCGGGTGTAACCCTGCGCCATCCATTGCAGGGAATGCTGGCGCAACTGGAAAAATAAGCGTTAACTGACAGGGAGAACCCCAATAAAGCGGAGCCCGAGCTCCGCCTCGCGGGCCCCCCGCAGGAAAGGCCGATGTACAGAACCCTGACCAAACTGCTGCTCTGCGCGGCGCTCTTCACCCCGGGCGCCACGCTGGCAGCGCCCGCGGCGCAAGAAAAGCCCGCAGCGCAGCAGCTGGTCGCCGAGGCGGAAGAGCGCGCCCTCGACGGCGATTTCGACGCCGCCCTGCCCCTGTACGAAAAAGCCATCGCCGCCCTGGCCCCCCACCCCAGACAGCAGCAGGCGCTGCGCTACCGCTACGGCATAGTGCTGAACGCCCTCGGCGCACGGGAGCGCCCGGAGCTCTACCCGCTGGCGCGCGCCCAGTTCGAGGCAGTGCTGCACTACCTGGACGGTGGCGCCCGCCTGGAGCACTCAGCGGCGCGGGTGCGCTCGGCACTCGCCCACACCTACCACCAGCAGGCCGGCAGCGCGGCGGAGCCGGTCCAGCGAGCGCACCTGCTGCGCACGGCCTACCTTATATACAGTGGCGCGACCCGCGACCTGGCCCTTGAGCGGGAGTGGCACAACCTGGCGATCACCTATTTCAACCTGGGCCAGGTCTGCGAGTGGCAGGGCAACCTGGAAGAGGCCGTCGAGTGGCTGGAAAAGGCGGTGGAACTGGACCGGAGGCACGGCTTTCCCGACCTGCAGGAAGATCGCGAATACCTGCTGGCGCTGCGCCAGCAGATCAATCCCGCCGCCCGAGCCAGTACCACTGCGCTGTAAATCAGGGTATTTGCCCGGATAGCCATCCTATTTCCGCTTGAAATCCACCCTTCCGAGCGGCGATTGTTCCTCACATCTCGCCATTTCCCCGCGCAACAGTCCTTTTCGAACCATCGGTCACAAATAATTCAGAAGGAATTTTTTACTTTTCGGCTCTGGGATAGGAAGCCCATCCTGCACAATTTTTCACCACCCGCTAGAATGACATCGCTGTCACCGGACTTTCAGACAGCGGAACCAATTACTCATTCAGGACAGCGCTGTCCGGTCATCCGCTCGCCAAGATTTCATTTGTAAGAATTATTTTTTATAAAAGACGAGGATATAGGGTCTTTTTACTAGCCTGACGAAATAACCCGCCAATCCATACGGCTTTTTGTCGCATCGCCAGAAAAATTTGATAAGGGGCCAGCAGCCGGTAATATAGCGCTCACTGATTAAACATTGATCAGTTATTTCCAAAGACTCTTGGAAATTTCACAAGCGCCATTTTGGCTTGTGACCATCAGACACCTGGAGGTATCGGGACATGATGAAACAGACTCTGCGCAATTCAGTACTTTTTGTGATCGCTGTCCTCGCAGCGGCCTTGAGCCTGAATGCATCTGCCGCCATACAGAAAACGATGACCGTTGACGCCACTGCCTACAACTCAGTAGAGGGTCAGACCGACGACGATCCCTGGGTAGCAGCCTGGAACAACCGCCTGCGCCCGGGCGACAAAATTATCGCCGTGTCCCGCGACCTGGAAAAGCACGGCCTGACCAACGGCGCCAAGGTGAAGATCGAGGGCCTGCCCGGTACTTACACTGTGCGCGACCGTATGAACAAGCGCTTCAAGAATCGCATTGACGTGTGGATGGAAAAAGACATCAAGAAAGCCCGCAAGTGGGGCAAGAAAGAACTGAAAATTGTCTTCAAGCCGGTGAAGTAACCGCGACCCGGCCCCAGACAACAGCATCAGTCCGGAGATCAATCCGGGCCCTTGAAGCCCCGCCCTCCAGCGGGGCTTTTTTGTGTCCGCGCGATCAGGGTTCGGTTTCCGCGGTGATTCCCGGCAGTTCCACGCAGCCGGCGTTTTCGGTATAGAAGATGCTCGGCTGGCGGTTCTCGTTATAGTGGTGCTCGAGCCCGTCCTCGCCGAACAGAATCAGGTACTCCGACCTGATCCAGCCGTCGCCGTCCTTGTATTCACTCAGCCACAGCAGTGAGGGCTCACCCTCGTAGCAGCGCCCGTAAAACATGCGGGTTTTCTCCACCAGCTCCTTGCTCTCGTAATCCAGATACTGACCGGGATAGGTGTAGCGGTCGGCACTGGCCGGGTCTCCCCGCTCGCCGTTGACGCCATTGCCGGGCCGGGCAATCTTGTGGATGTAAATAGAGGTATTCTCATCGCAATCCACGCAGCTGCGTCCGGCGACTACCGCATAGCCGCACAGCTCAGAAATCAGTTTGGCTTCTTTCAGCTCGGTTTTGAGAACCCGCTGGTCAGAGAGCAGGATAGTTTCGGCGAGGATCAGCGGACTAAACAGTAGCGGAGCGAAACAACAGAGCGCTTTCATGGAGAAGGTAACCGCCGGCCAGGTCGCGCCGCCGGAGACAATCAGTCCGTGGTTGTCTCGCGACGGTGCTGTGATTGGGTAGTGCTGTCACACTGTCGCGATTCCCTTCTATCAATAACCATAGCAGCTAACCGGGCCGCCGGTGATCATCGCCAGATGTCTGAAAGGAAAATAGAAAGACGGCACCGGTCACTGAGCCGGGGCCGCAAGCGGTGGGAGGGAGATGGGCGGACAGACCGCCCGCTTACCAGCTTTCGTCCGTTTCCTGAACCGGGCCGACAAAAGTGCCTATGCCCTCTGCGCGCAGCGCGTCCAGGGCCTCATTCAGGGCTTCCTTCTCAGTGTCGAACGAATCTTCCCATACCGTCGTATTGTTGTTCTCGTCGACGATCTCCAGGAGCCAGCCGCCCTCGCCGTCTTCATAGATGTCGATCTGGACGGACACCTCGCCCTCGCGATAGGTCTGGCTCAACTCCGATTCTCTCGGTGCAAAATCTTCGTCCATGGAATTCGCCTCACTTTGGCCCTGTCTTTTGGTTGCCAGACTGTGACAACTTGCGGCCCTCCGGTCAACTACCGACTGATCGGCCGGTTGACTCGCCGGGTCTGCGTCACTGTCTGGCAAAACCGCTTGGTAAATGTACGACATTCGCCGCCGTCTGCGATAAAATGCGCGGCGATTTTTGACCTGTGTCCCGGCTTCGGCACGGATGCAGGTCCCACTGCCCCGGATTTACGCTCCGGCCTGCAATGAGGAACCTTCGTGAAACAACCCGTGAACCAACACCTGAACCAGACCGTCGTCTGCGCGCTCTACAAGTTCGTCACCCTGGACGATTTCGAATCTCTGCGCGAGCCCCTGCTCAATGTCATGCTGAAAAGCCGTGTGCGCGGCACCCTGCTGCTGGCCCGGGAGGGCATCAACGGCACTGTGGCCGGCAGCCGCGAGGGCATAGACACCCTGCTCGCATTCCTGAAGGCGGACCCGCGCCTGGCAGAGCTGGACCACAAGGAATCCCACACCGACCAGCCACCGTTTCTGCGCAGCAAAGTGAAACTGAAGCGCGAGATAGTCACCATGGGCGTCGAGGGTATCGACCCCCGCCGCACCGTCGGCACCTATGTAAAGCCGGCGGACTGGAACGCGCTGATCAGCGACCCAGAAGTGCTGTTGATCGACACCCGCAACGATTACGAATATCAGGTGGGCAGCTTCAGGAACGCAGTGAACCCGCGCACCGACAGCTTCCGCGAGTTCCCGCAGTATGTGCGCGACAACCTGGATCCGGCCAAGCACAAAAAGGTGGCGATGTTCTGCACCGGCGGTATCCGCTGCGAGAAATCCACTGCCTACCTGAAGGAACAGGGGTTCGATGAGGTCTACCACCTGCACGGCGGTATCCTCAAGTATCTGGAGGAAGTGCCGCAGCAAGAATCCCTGTGGGAGGGTGAATGCTTCGTGTTTGACGATCGCGTGACCGTGAATCACGACCTGGAGCGCGGCAATTACGCTCAGTGCAATGCCTGTCGCATGCCGGTCACCCAGGAGGAACAACTTTCGCCCCAGTTTGAGCAGGGGGTCAGCTGTCCGCACTGTTTCGACAAAGTCTCTGCCGCGGACCGCGCGCGCTTTCGCGAGCGGGAGAAACAGATACAGCTGGCCAGGGCGCGGGGCGAGGAGCATATCGGCCAGGACGCCCGGGAGGTGACCGCCACGCGGCGCCGCCAGAAGCAGGAAGAGCGCCGGCGCCAGGCGGAAGCCCAGAGCGCTTAAGACTTCATCGATATTTGCGATGCCAGGGACGGCAAATCATCTTTTACCTGTAACAGCCAGGCTTCCGCTTCGGCCTCGACGAAAAACTCCCGCGAGCTGTGTCCACGCGATTTGGCCTCACTGGAAATTATCAGTGACGTATACCGTTGGCGGCAGTGCAGAACCGCGATATGGGCCCGCCCGAGAACCGGGTGCTCGGCGAGGAAGCGACCGAACTGGCGCTGCTCGTCCAGCGTGATCTCCGAACGCGCATAGCGCAGGTCCACCAGCACCCGCAGCGGCCTCCGATGCCCGAACTTCTCCACCAGCATTGCGGCCGCCTCCATGCGCTCCTCCAACCCCACGGAGCCATAGAACAAAACCTGCGCTATGCCGGCGACGGGCCTGTATGTGATGTGAAAATTCATCGACGCGAAGCACCTGTGCGCTTGCTCTTATTATTTTTTGTATCAATTCACATCTTCAATGCGAAATGCATCGCCAGTATAAATAGCTCCCGGCCGGATTACATCGCAAATCGAATAAATTTGACCAAATAGCAGCAGATTGACGCCTGAAGCCAATATCAGCGAGCGCGCACAGGTATTGCCGGGGTGGCAAGTCGCCCGGCGGCACCATAGAAAGCCTGGAAATTTTTGCGCGCACAGGCACCTGCGCACACTGCAGTTGCGCGTCTTCGGAAAAGCAGGCAATGCACAACGATTGCGGCGCGACCTATTTGGAACTTTTTCCTGCAGAGCAGAAAAGAAAAATTAATTAATCCGCAATCTTTTCGTAGCTATCAATCCGGCAATTTGTATTGCCGGACTAATAAGCGGCACATGCCTGCGCCGGTCCGCGGCCAGCGCGAACCCGCCTAGCGGATTTCGATTTCCGGCAACCCCTCTTCACCCGCATTGAGCCAGATCTGCGCTGCGGCGCGCCGGGCTATCTCGCGGTAGCAGCCGGCAATCTCCCCGTCCGGCTCCGCCGCCACGCTGGGCAGGCCGCGGTCGGTCCCCTCGCGGATCGCCATCGCCAGCGGCAACTGGCCCAGCAGGCGGGTGTCGTAGTCCGCGGCTATGCGCTCGCCGCCGCCGCTGCCGAAGATGGGTTCGCTGTGGCCGCAGTTGGAACAGGTGTGCAGGGCCATGTTCTCGACGATGCCCAGCACCGGCACCGACACCTTGCGAAACATCTCCACGCCCTTGATCGCATCCTTGAGTGCCAGATCCTGGGGTGTGGTGACGATCACCGCACCGGCCAGCGTGGCTTTCTGCGCCAGCGTCAGCTGGATATCGCCGGTGCCCGGCGGCATGTCGACGATCAGGTAGTCCAGTTCGCCCCACAGCGTCTGCGTCAGTATCTGGTTCAGCGCGCCGCTGGCCATGGGGCCGCGCCACACCGCCGGGGTGTCCTCGGTCATCAGGTAGCCGAGCGACATGGTCTCCAGCCCCTGCGCCGCCACTGGCACGAAAAACTTCTGTTCCCGCACCTGCGGGCGCGCGCCCTCGGTGCCGAGCATGGTGGGGAGGCTGGGGCCGTAGATATCTGCATCCAGCAGACCGACGCTGGCGCCTTCGGCGGCCAGCGCCAGGGCCAGGTTCACCGCCGTAGTGGACTTGCCCACCCCGCCCTTGCCGGAGGCGACAGCGACGATGTTCTTCACACCCTGCAAGGGTTCCGGCGCGTCGCCTGCAGGCGTGGCGGGAATCTCGCTGAACAGCTCGAACTGCAGCGCGCTGTCGCCGAGGGCGCCGCCTTTCAGCAGCGGCAGGCAGGCCTGATGCACGCGCTCGCGCCAGTTTTCCTCCAGACTGCCACAGGGATAGCCGAGGGTAATACCCACAAACACGGTGCCGTCGTCGAAGCCGACTTCGATTTCCGCGTCCAGCTCGTCCAGTGCCAGGCCGGTGGCCGGGTCGTGCAGCTGGCCGAGGCATTCGGCCAGGCGCTCCAGTTCCGCCTGTACCTCCTCCGGCAGGTCCGGGTGATCGTGGTCGTGCTGGTGATCGCTCACTGTGTGTCCCTCTCGGTGAATACTCGATGGGCGGCATTGTGGGGGATGAACCCGGCCAAAGCCAGCGGGCCTCCGGCCCGAATCAGGCTGCTGACAAAGTACTGCAGCCTGAATCGAAGGCAGAGTGCTAGGACGGGTATTTCGAACCGTCGGCGACATGGATGTCGCCGCCGGAGCGTACAGGGACGTATTCACAGCGTTTCGAAATACCCGTCCTAGTGCTTTGCCGCCACTGCACTCTATTAGATCGGAATGCGGAATTATTCAACAATCTGAGCGGGCCTCCGGCCCGCGTGCCGAGCTGGGGCTCGGCGCTCCCGGCGCCCTCCCTGCCCTAGCACAAATCTGCTATATTCCGCGGTCTTTTGACGATGTCCGGCCACTCGCTCAGAGATTCTGGCCACAACCCTCAGCCGATGGAAGAACCGATGTCCGACACGCGCCCCGCCCCGAGAAAAATCCTCGTTACCAGCGCACTCCCCTACGCCAATGGCTCGCTGCACCTGGGCCATGTGCTCGAATATATCCAGACCGACATCTGGGCGCGTTTCCAGCGCGCGCGCGGCCACGACTGCCTGTACATGTGCGCCGACGACGCCCACGGCACCGCCATCATGCTGAAGGCCGAGCAGCTCGGCCTGACCGCTGAACAGCACATCGCCAACATGCAGGCGGAACACGAGCGCGACTTCGCCGACTTCCTGATCGGAGTGGACAACTACCACTCGACCCACTCGGAGGAAAACCGCGAACTGTCGGCGATGATCTACCAGCGCCTGCGCGATAACGGCCATATCGCCTCGCGCACCATCACCCAGGCGTTTGATCCGGAGAAGCAGCTGTTCCTCGCCGACCGCTATATCAAGGGCACCTGCCCGCGCTGCAGCACCCCGGACCAGTACGGCGACAACTGCGAGGCCTGCGGCGCCACCTACAGTCCCACCGAGCTGATCGACCCGGTGTCCGCCATCTCCGGCGCCACCCCGGTCGAGAAGGAGTCCGAGCACTTCTTCTTTACCCTGCCCGCCTTCACCGAGTTCCTGCGCGACTGGACCCGTTCCGGCACCCTGCAGGACGAAGTGGCGAACAAACTGGCGGAGTGGCTGGACGAAGGACTGCAGGAGTGGGACATCTCCCGCGACGCGCCCTACTTCGGCTTCGAGATTCCCGACGCACCGGGCAAATATTTCTATGTCTGGCTGGACGCGCCCATCGGCTATATGGCCAGCCTGAAAAACTACTGCGACCAGAACGGGCGCGACTGGCAGGAGTACTGGAAAAAGGACAGTGACGCCGAGGTGTACCACTTTATCGGCAAGGACATCGTCAACTTCCACGCGCTGTTCTGGCCGGCGATGCTGGACTCCGCGGATTTCCGCACGCCGACCAAGGTGTGCGTACACGGTTTCCTGACCGTGAACGGCAAGAAGATGTCCAAGTCCCGCGGCACCTTTATCAATGCGCGCAACTATCTCGACCACCTGAATCCCGAGTACCTGCGCTACTACTTCGCCGCCAAGCTGACCGGCGGCGTCGACGACCTGGACCTGAACCTGGACGACTTTATCGCCAAGGTGAACTCGGACCTGGTCGGCAAGGTGGTCAACATCGCCTCGCGCACCGCCAAGTTCGTCGGCAAGTCCGGCGGCGTACTGGCCGCGGCGATGGCGGATGACAAACTCTGGCAGCAGTTTGTCGAGGCGGCGCCGCGCATTGCCGAATACTACGAGAGCCGCGAATACGCCCGCGCCATGCGCGACATCATGGGCCTGGCTGACGCCGCCAACGCCTGGATCGCCGAACAGGCGCCCTGGTCGCTGGCCAAGGAGGAAGGCAAAGAGGCGGAAGTGCTGGCCATCTGCTCCCAGGGCGTGAACATGTTCCGCGCGCTGATCACCTGGCTGGCACCGGTGCTGCCCAACACCGCGGCAAAGGCCGCAGAGTTCCTCAACTGCGAACTGGACTGGGCCTCCGCCACCACGCCGCTGGCCGGCCACCGGATCAGCAAGTTCGACCCGCTGCTGCAGCGCGTCGACAAGACCCAGGTGGATGCGGTGATGGAAGCCGCCAGGGAATCCCTGGCGCAACTGCAGGCGGAGGCCAGGCCGGCCGGCGCCGGCGTGGACAGCGGTCCGCTGATGGACGACCCGATCGCCGCGCAGATCGAGTTCGACGACTTCACCAAGGTGGACCTGCGCATCGCCCTGATCGCCAAGGCGGAACACGTCGAGGGCGCCGGCAAACTGCTGAAACTGACCCTGGACCTCGGCGGCGTGACCCGCCAGGTGTTCGCCGGCATCAAGAGCGCCTACCGGCCGGAAGACCTGGTCGGCAAACACACGGTCATGGTCGCCAACCTGGCGCCGCGCAAGATGCGCTTTGGCATCAGCGAGGGCATGGTGCTCGCCGCCGGCCCCGGCGGCAAAGACCTGTGGATACTCGAACCCCACGCCGGCGCCAAGCCGGGCATGCGGGTGATGTAAGTTTTCCTGCCGGCATCCAGGCACCACTGGACCCCGGCCCGCGCCGGGGTGACGAAAACTCTCCTGTAGGAGCGGCCCATGGCCGCGATCGGACCGGGGGCTGCAACAGAAATCGATCGCGGCCATGGGCCGCTCCTACCGAGTCAGAATCAAATCTCGCAGTAAAGGGAATGCAAAATGCGCGGCGTCTTCCTCGACACCCTGACGATGAAGCTGGAGGAACTGGACACCTCCGCCTTGGAAAAGTCCCTGGACCGCTGGGACTTTTACGAGACTACCGCACCGGAAGAAATCGCGGCACGCATAAATGAAGCGGATGTGGTGATCAGCAACAAGGTAGTGCTCGACCGCGCCGCCATCGACGGCGCCCCGCAGCTGAAACTCATCTGCGTCTGCGCCACCGGCACCAACAATGTCGACCTGGACGCGGCCAAGGCGCGCAACATTGCGGTGCGCAATGTGCAGGGCTACGCCGGCGCCTCGGTGCCGCAGCACACGCTGGCACTGATCCTCGCACTCGCCACCCGCTGGCATGACTACCACCGGGACGTCACCGCGGGCCGCTGGACCCGCTCGCCGATTTTCTGTCTGCTGGACCACCCGGTGATGGAACTGGCCGGCAAGAATCTCGGCATCATCGGCTACGGCGACCTGGGGCAAAAGGTCGCGCAGCTGGGCCGCGCGCTGGATATGAACGTGCTGGTGGCGGAATCTTTTGTCGGCCACCGGCAGGCTGACCGAATTCCGTTGCAACAGCTACTGGCGGAGTCCGATGTGATCAGTCTGCACTGTCCGCTCAGCGAGCAGACGGAGAACCTGGTCGACAAGGATTTTCTGGCGGCGATGAAGCCCGGCGCCCTGCTGATCAACACCGCCCGCGGCGGCCTCGTCGACGAACCGGCGCTCGCCGACGCGCTGCGCAGCGGTCACCTCGGCGGCGCGGCGCTGGACGTGCTGAGCGCGGAGCCTCCACCCGTGGACCACCCGTTGCTGGCGAAAGACATCCCCAACCTGATCATCACGCCGCACAACGCCTGGATCAGCCGCGAGAGCCGGCAGCGCTTGCTGGATGGTGTGGTGAAAAATATAGAGGAATGGAAGAAAGGGGAAATGGGTTGACCCTATCGGCGTCAACCCGCAGGCAATTTACTATTTGCTGGCCATTATGGCGCTTTCCACTTTTTTCAACTGGCGATCCGCAATGGTGTAATCCACCTTATCGCCCCACTCGCGTGAAGCAGCCTTCTGGTAGGCAGCCTTGGCGGCGACCAGGTTGCCATCCATGCGGTGCTTGAAGCCTATGAGCTCGTAGTTCCATTTTTTCACACGGAGTTTTCTTTTCTCATCCATGTGAGGTATAGATTCGACAACCTGGAGCAGCTCCTTGTCGGACAGTTCACCGGCAAGGAATCGAACTTCTGCGGCCATACCCTTGCCCCAGTCGGAAAAATTTTTCGCCTGCCATTCCTTGGAAGTCACAAGTCCATGCAGATCGTCCAGAACCTTTTCCGCATTGGTTTTCTGTCCCAGCTCCATCATCGCCATATAGCGTTCCATTTGTAAACTGGCATAGCGGGCAGTCAACTTGTTGCCCGGCGCCCAGTTATCCAGCTCCGTCAGAAACTCGGCGAAACGCTCTTGTTCCCAGAGACGATCAACTATTCCCTTGTCGGTCACTGGTATCGATTTGTCCACGACCGACAGCCGTATATCGCTGATCTCGACACTGCCGCGGCCAACAATGCCTGCGCCAATACTGATAGTGTCGGCTTCTGCGGGGACATCCAGTATCATCGTCTTTTCCGTCCAGTCCAGACTACCGGAAACGGGATCCGTATAGGTGCTGTCCCAGGCGAGATTCTTCTTCTGACTTTCCTGCTGATCGTAGACGCCGAAGTCGAGCATCAGAGACTCTGAAACATCCTTCATCCGCACCTTGAAGGTCGCCTGTACGCGCTGTTTGCGGTAAGGCAACGCATCCACATACTTAAAAATCGATGCGTGGCTGTCGTCCTTGGCAGTATCAGACGAAAAGTGCAGGGATTTTCCTTCGCCAATATTACCCTTGCGCATAAAGGTCTTGGGCGCGTTAGTCCAATAGTGCCACTCCCCCACCACCGGATCACCCTGATAAGCTTCCACATACTGCTTGCCGGACTCCTCACCGGCAATTACCACGGAGCTCGCTAGTACCGCTACAGCCATTCCAAACTGCTTGACGATATTCATAACTTCTCCTTGTTTGAAAACGACCGGCTGAATGCCGCGTCGGGCCGTCGATTAGAGCACAGGCCTACAAGCGAAACCACCGACTGAGATGGATCTGTAACATGCGGTAAAAATTGTCGCCTATCACATTATTTTTACAACACAACAGGCAAACAAATGGCCTGTTTCTAACTTTTGGATATAAAGCACTTGCGTGCGATGACGAACGCGGCACAGATAAAATTCATCAAATGACAAAAATACAAATTATTTTGGTGAGAATATCGCGGCCGCAACAGCGCTGCGACAATGCGGGCGCCCCCGTGAACCGTTAGTCCTTTATATTTTCCATCGCAGGTGGTGTTGGACAGCCGCGACTATACGATATGGGTACGTCCAATCTCTGCTAAGGAGAATTCTATGGCGACTGCAAAAGCACCCACCAATACGGGCAGTCAGGAAAAACTGAGGCAGGCCTACCATTTGGCCGGCGAAGCCGCGCATGACACAGCAGATCACCTGAAGGCGCGCGCTAAGTCTTCCATAGAGTCGAGCAAACAACGCGCCGTGGATGCCGAACACAGAGTCGAATCCTCCATCAAGGCGCACCCGGTTCTCAGCGTCAGCTGTGCCTTCGCCGCCGGCTGGCTGATTGCCAAGCTGTTGAAATAGCGTTATTCGCTCCACTTCCCTCGGGAGCCCGGTGAATGACACGCCCGACCAAGTCCCAACTTTCTGGCGAGACATCGGACCCGGCTGCGGAGAGCCGCAGCCGGGATCCCCTGTCGCCGTCACCGGAAAACGAAGAAGACAGCGAAGAGGCAACCGCACTGGCACGCGCCAATGCCACGCTGACGTTACTGTCGGCTTGGCTTGCAAACTTACAAACCCTGTTCCGGCTGGAGTTCAACCGCACGCTGGAGGCCAGCAAACGCATCGTGGCACTGCAGCTGATGCTGCTGCCACTGGCGATCGCGTTTGTGCTGAGTATCTGCGGGGGTGTCGGCCTCATCGGCTACCACTTTTCCCATTCGCCCTACGTCGGCTTTACCGCCTTCCTGTTGGCGCAGGCTTCCATTCTGGCCGCGATCCTGCTGTATCAGAGGAAGTTGCGCGCCCTGCTCGGCTTCAATCAAACCAAGCGGCAGGCGAAAGAGGCATTAGACCATGTCCATGAGCTCTTTAAATGAGCGCATCCAACGCTGCAGCCAGGACATGGATAAACAGCGCGACTGCGCCCTGGTGTTGCTGAACCGGCAAAAAAGCGACCTCGATCGCCGGATAGAGGGGATACCACTACCGGCTGCCATAGGGCTGGCGCTGGTCGGTGGATTTCTCGCGCAGCGGCTGTTCCGCTCGCCTAATCCCTCTCGCCTGTTCCGCCTGTATCTGGCCTGGCGCGCGCTCTGACCACCGCGGGGAAATTCCGGCCAGTCTCCGTACCACCGATTAGATTCACTTTGACCTTAGCGCGGGCTCATTTAAAGTTAAGGGTGTAAGTACTGATTCCGCCCGCCATGACGTTCAGCCAGCAGACCCCGCCCGCGCCGGTGACATCACCGGTACCGACACAGACCTCCGTCGCCGAAGCGGCCGAAAGACTTGCCGCTTTTATCCGCCGCCATCCGCACCTGATGATCCTCACTGGCGCCGGCGTCAGCACCGACTCCGGCATACCGGATTACCGCGACCAGGACGGCGCCTGGAAACGCAAACAGCCGGTGCAGCACCGGGATTTTATGGGTGATGCCGGCACCCGCCAGCGCTATTGGGGGCGCAGCCTGATCGGCTGGCCGGTGATACGCAATTCCAGACCCAATCCGGCCCACCTGCAACTGGTGGAGCTGGAGCAGCGACAACATACGGAGTTGCTGGTCACACAGAATGTGGACCGGCTGCACCAGCGCGCGGGCAGCGAAAGAGTGCTCGATCTGCACGGCCGGGCCGACCGGGTCATCTGCATGACTTGTGGCTATCGCTGTGATCGCCAGGAGGTGCACGACCGCTGTGACGCGCTCAATCCCGCTTTTCGCCACTATCGGGCCGCGACAGCGCCGGATGGCGACGCCGATCTGGAAGTCGATTTCAGTGATTTTCGCACTGCCGATTGCCCGCACTGCGGCGGCATTTTAAAACCGGATGTGGTTTTCTTTGGCGACAATGTACCGAAAGGCCGTGTCCAGCAATCGCTGGACGCCCTGCATGCCAGCGACGCCCTGCTGGTTATCGGGTCCTCGCTGATGGTGTATTCCGGCTACCGCTTCTGTCGCTATGCGCAGCAGTGGGGCAAGCCTATGGCGGCCCTGAACCTGGGCAGGACGCGGGCGGACGGGATCATCGACCTGAAATTGAACGTGCGCATCGGTGAGACACTGACCGCAACATTAGCGCTCTTGTAGCCTGTTGCCGTGACATTTTTGTGTCCGTTTAAAGTCACCAAGGGCACAAGCGACTCAACGCAATCGATACCGCGCAACAAACTGAAATGTTGGCATAGGTTTTCCCACAAAATCAGTCCCGTTTACTAAAAGTTACTAACCATTTGAATCGCGCATCTACGCTTGGAAAGCCCCCGACAAAGCAAATTAACCTAGTCTCACTGGGATTCGAATTATTTTGCCTTAATCCAGGGCACCACCGCGCCAGATTCCGAAAACTTACATAAAACCTGCATAATCAAGCAACATGAACGTCACAGAAGAGAGCAAAGAATCACACCTAACGAATAAGCTGCCCTCACGCAGCGAACAAAAAACCGAAGCAACGCGCGAGGAAATTGAGCGGGATCCGCGTGTCGAGTGCAAGCCGCATGAAGCGCGGGCCCTGCTCGAGTCATGGGAGCGAGCAGATCACAAAGGTGCACCGCGATCGGAGGAGGCCGCAGCGAACTTCCACCTGCCTTTCCTGGCTGAACTCCCCGGAAACACACCCTATGTCGTGCAATGGCACAGAGGCGGCAGGCCCGACGGGGTTTTAATCGGCCGCAGCAATCTCTGGCAACCCCGGCTATACCTCGCCAACATTCGCATCCCCACACCACGTCTGCGCCGACTGGAAATTGTCCCCGGTGGACTCGAGGCACATTCCAGCGATACCGCCGGCCGGCAAGCTGCATACCTTGAACAGCTACTGAATGCAGGTAAATTCGACTGCATAGCGATTTACAATCTGGCGTTGGACAGCGACATCGGCCGCATCCTGAAACATGGCCTGAGATATCCCGGCGATGGCAAAGCCGAAGTCAACGGGCACTGGTTCACGGAACTGAATGACAAAAACGGACAACCAGTAATCGCCAATTCGGCGAAAACACGCAAAAACTTTCGACGCTCGGACCGCAAGCTATGCGGTTACTTTGACAACAAGGTGGAGGTGCGGGAATACAGCACCCAGGACCAGGTCGCGGAATTTATTACCGCAGCTGCACGAATCGGCGAGCGCACCTACCAGCACGCGCTGGGTGTCGGCTTGAAAGACAATTCTGTGTGGCACAAAAAACTCGGACTCTATGCCGCCAATGGCCAGCTGCGCGCACACCTGTTGATAGCCTGCGGCAAGCCGTTGGCCTACGCCGTAGGTGCCCTGTGGGGTGGCACCTACTCTGGAATTGCAACGGGTTACCTGCCCGAGTATCGCGCCGTAGCACCGGGGAGCTACCTGCTTCGCAGGATGATCGAACAGTTTCAGCAGGAAGGCGTGCGCTGGTTCGACTATGGGATCGAAGACTACGGCGATAAGGAAATTTACGGCACACTGCGGCGCGAAGCGGCCACGCTGCACCATTACGCGGAAACACCTGTCGCAATATCTGCGATCATCCTGGATGCCGCGGTCAAGCGAACCGACCTGGGTATTCGTCGAATTCTGCAGGCCAGCGGGCTGCTGGGTCGCTTGAAACACATGCGCCGGCGCTTCGCCGTTGGTCTGACGCAGTTTCTCGCCGTTCTTCTCGGCCCATCGCATCATTTGTTCGAGGGAGTCAGTGTCTTGATATGACACGCAATTCCAGACCGATTCCGCCCCATCTGCGGTGGCCGCGCGGGAGTGGCGCCAGCCCAGAGCCGCCCCAAAACCTCGGCCGCAGTCGCACGACGACCATCTCGACGTAAAGCGGCGTGCGCTTATCTGTGCGGCGCTAAGCGCATCGGTGGCTCTTAGTGAGTCGTTGTCAGACACAGACATCGCCTCATTCACACCTACCGCACCGTATGGCGGTATATTCCGTCACCGGATCCGGCCCACCCGTTACTAGAAACCGTTCGGCGAAATATTGGCAGATGGTTTTTCACGACTGTGCAACATTTAATCAATATTTGTTGGCGAGTCACATCGCAATTGTGTCTGCCTTCGGCTAGATAGCGAACACACTTACTCGCAACAAGATTCGGATCGCTTTGCTTTGGCCCCGCAACTACTGCCGGCCTGGCCAGATCCGGTTATGCAATCGGCATCACGAAGTAACATGAGCACTACAGAAGAGATCGGTGCAACACCAGCCACCACCGGGCGTGGCTCTGCCGCTGAATACGAATTCGGGAGTACGCGCACGGATGCGGAGCAAGGCCTGCGTGTCGCGCTCAACATGAAGGGTGCGCGCGCCCTGCTCGAATCTTGGGAAAGGGTGGATCACAGAGGCGTCCCGCGATCCGCAGAAGCCTCAGCGAACTTTCATTTAGCCTTTCTCCAAGAGCAACCCGTCGCCAGTAAGCCCCATATCGCATTGTGGGAAAAAGATGGGATACCCGACGGAATCTTGAGCGGGCGCGATACGCTCTGGCGCCCGCCCACTTCGTTCGCCAACATCCCCATCCCCATGCCGCGCCTGCGACTGCTGGAAATCGTCACCGATGGACTCGAAGCAAACTCCAGGGAAACCGCACAGCGACAGGCGTCCTACCTGCGTCTGCTCCTGAATTCACGCAAGTTTGATTGCATCGCAATTCACAACCTGCCGCTGGACGGCGAGATCGGCCGCATTTTGAAACTGGGACTACGTTATCCGGGCGACGGCAGACCCGAAGTTGCCGGGCATTGGTTCACGGAGCTTATCGACGAGAGTGGGCAGCCCATCGTCGCCACGTCTTCGAAAGCACGCCGGAAGTTTCGCTACATGGATCGTAAACTGTGCAATTTTTTTGACAACAAGGTGAAACTGCGAGAATTCCGCACGCCGGCTCAGGTCTCGGAATTCATTCATGCGGCGGCGCGAATCGGCGAAAAGACTTATCAGTATGCGATGGATATTGGCGTCAAGGACACCCCAATCTGGCACAAGAAGCTTGGGCTTCACGCCGCCAATGGTCATCTGCGCGCGTACCTGCTGATCGGTAACGGCATGCCACTGGCTTACGTCGTAGGCACACTGTGGAAAGGTACTTTTGCGGGAATCGCCACCGGCTATCTGCCGAAGTATCGCGCCGTGTCACCCGGAAGCTATTTGCTCCGCAGTGTTATCGAGCGACTGCAACTGGAAGGCGTGCGCTGGCTCGACTATGGCATTGAGGATTACTGGTACAAGGAGAGATACGGAAACGTGCATCGGGAAGGTGCCACCCTGCGCTTTTACGCGACTACGCCCGCCGCAAGAGCAGCGATCATGCTGGATACCACCATAAGGAAAACCGATCACACGTTGCGTCGAATGCTCCAGGCCAGCGGGCTGGCAACACCATTGAAACGCGTGTACGGGCACTTTCGCAGGGCGCCGGCAGCTCGCGGCCGCTAGGGCGGTCGGCAGGCCGTCGGCTCAGCCTCCAGGCACGGCTCGGCGCTCGCCGCAGTTTCGCGCTCACATGCGCGTCAAAAGTTCCCCGCCGCCTCGGCGCATTTGTACGTTCACTCTTTCGCTTCCCCCGCCCCCGTGCTGCCGAGCTTGTCCTGCGTTTTGGTTTCGAAATCGCTGGCATCGTGACGCTCGTGCAGCTGCGAACTCGGCTCGCCCCAGGTGCGGTTGACCATCCGACCGCGCTTTACCGCCGGCCGCTCGGCGATCTCTTCGGTCCAGCGCATCACATTTTTATAGGTGTGCGCCTCGAGGAATTCCGCCGCCTCATAGACCTTGTTCTTGACCAGCGCACCGTACCAGGGCCAGATCGCCATATCGGCAATGGTGTATTCGCGGCCGGCGATGTACTGGTGGTCGGCCAGCTGCCGATCGAGCACATCCAGCTGGCGTTTCACTTCCATCGCGTAGCGGTTGATCGGGTATTCGTACTTCTCCGGCGCATAGGCGTAGAAATGGCCGAAACCGCCGCCGAGAAAAGGCGCACTGGCCATCTGCCAGAACAGCCAGTTCAGGCACTCGGTGCGCTGTGCCGGCGTGTGCGGGAGGAAGGCGCCGAACTTCTCGCCCAGATAGAGCAGGATGGAGCCGGACTCGAACACCCGGATCGGCGGGTGCATGCTCCGGTCCACCAGCGCCGGAATCTTGGAGTTGGGGTTCAGCTCCACAAACCCACTGCCGAACTGGTGCCCCTCGGTGATCTCAATCAGGTGCGCATCGTATTCCGCCCCGTCAAAGCCGAGCGCCAGCAGCTCTTCGAGCATGATGGTCACCTTGACGCCGTTCGGCGTCGCCAGCGAATAGAGCTGCAGTGGGTGCCTGCCCACCGGCAGCTCTATATCGTGCGTGGGGCCGGCGATGGGGCGATTGATACTGGCAAACTGTCCGCCGCTCTCCGTGTCCCATTTCCAGACTCTGGGCGGCGTATAGGTATCGTTCGTCATTGCAATGTTTCCGTTTTCAAAGGCTCAATGCGTCTACTTTCGTCTGCTGCATACTATTGCCGCAAGATATTTTGTACATGCCCCGGTTTGTCTGTCGCATTGATATTAAACTTACACTCGCGCCCTCTGCTCACCCCAACTCGAAAGTCGTGATGCCGAAGACCCGCTCCAGCGGTAGATCCGGTGCCGTGCCGCTGTACATGCGCGCCGTCTCGAACACCGTCTCCATCTTGTGGCGATCTACCAGCGCCTGTGCATGGGGATTCACCTCGGGAATATCCAGGTACACCTGGCGCCCGGATGGCACGCTCGCGGTCAGCGCGTGGTAGAGCTGTTCCGCCAGCTCAGGCGCGTCGGCGAACAGCGGCCCTATCTTGAAGCCCTCGTTGCAGCTGCGCAGCACCCCGTAACCCCGCACCTCACCGCCCTCGACAGAAGCCAGCGCCACAGCATCCGCCTGGCCGATCCACAGGCGCAAAAAGGTCTCGCGCGGCCCCGGAAACAGCTGCCGGTCGTAGGCCAGCAGCGCCTCGAACGGCACCCACGCCAGTGGGATCACCGACTGGGTATCCGGTGCCGCACCGGTCGCCTGGCCGGTGATACCCAGGTAGCGCATATTGCGGTGGGCGAGCTGGAAGCCGGACTGGCGGTAGCTCTCCTGCATGGCGACCACGCCATCGAGCCCGATAAGGCGCCTGCCCAGATGATCGATGCCCGCCTTGGCGAGCTGCGCGCCATAGCCCCGGCCGCGGTGCGCGGGGTCGACGATATAGAGCCCGAGAAAGCCGAAATCCTCGCCATAGCGCACGGCGGAAATCGTTCCGACCGGCTGTCCGTCGAGATGCGCGATGTAGAAACCGTGCGGATCCGCCGCATAGAAACAGCCTGCGTCGTGCAGCCCGGGATTCCACCCCTCCCGCGCGGCCCACTGCAGCGCTATTTTCAGCTCGGACGAGACCATGGGCCTGATGGTGAATATGGGGCTTGCCATGCCGAAGCACCTCCCGCTGCAGATTAATACCATTGATCCATTATGGTCTCAACTGTAGCGATGGGCGTGACTTGCAGGACACACACCAACTCGGCACTAGAATTGGATGGCATCTGCGACCTCATATCCTATGTCAATTAGCCTAACTTCCATCAGCGCGGCAAATTGCATTGCGAAAGATCTCGGAATATTACGTCACTTTTCCGACCTTACTTCTATCCGCATATCCATGACGGACACTGGGTGAGGTCGAAAATCGCTGCCCCTTTACTTAGTTTTCAATTCCATCCACTTGCCTGTGAAGGCCGTGACCTGGGCTATGTGTACGAGGACGAAACCATTCACTTGTTTCAATCCACGCGCCCGCGAAGGGCGCGACTTTCGCGGTCCTTGGCGTGCTTCTGCTCCAGCTGGTTTCTATCCACGCGCCCGCGAAGGGCGCGACTTAATGCGGTTTCTGCCTCTGTGTTATTTGGGCAGTTTCTATCCACGCGCCCGCGAAGGGCGCGAACCCAGATCCTGACTGGTGCAGTAATGACGCGTCTGTTTCTATCCACGCGCCCGCGAAGGGCGCGACAACCTTCGAGATTCGATTCGATGACCGAGGATTTGTTTCTATCCACGCGCCCGCGAAGGGCGCGACCTACTACCTGGATCAGGTAGGCGGCAAGTCCGAGTTTCTATCCACGCGCCCTCGAAGGGCGCGACCACGATTTCAAAAATTGCGGCCGGTACGACCAAGTTTCTATCCACGCGCCCGCGAAGGGCGCGACCTGCCAGCCAGTGGCCAGTTTGACCTGCGCGACGTGTTTCTATCCACGCGCCCGCGAAGGGCGCGACGCGGCGAAGGTGATCTTCCTGGTTAACCCCAATGGTTTCTATCCACGCGCCCGCGAAGGGCGCGACATTGACCCGTACGACTATCAGCGCGTGTCTCAAGTTTCTATCCACGCGCCCGCGAAGGGCGCGACGCGCGACCAGCCTCGGCACCGACACGCAGACCACGTTTCTATCCACGCGCCCGCGAAGGGCGCGACTTGATCGCCTTGCGCTGGTGCTGCAAGTTGTACTGTTTCTATCCACGCGCCCGCGAAGGGCGCGACGGTCCATGACATGCTCTTCGGACACGGTCAGCTTGTTTCTATCCACGCGCCCGCGAAGGGCGCGACGCCCTGTGGCATATCAAGCAGGCTGACTACGCGACGTTTCTATCCACGCGCCCGCGAAGGGCGCGACGAACAACGCTGGCGATGCCCGCGCTCTTGGCCTGTTTCTATCCACGCGCCCGCGAAGGGCGCGACAATCATCCTGCTCGGCTACGACTGCCAGTACACGTTTCTATCCACGCGCCCGCGAAGGGCGCGACCAATGCACTCTCAAGCTCCGGAGTGGGCTGACCAGTTTCTATCCACGCGCCCGCGAAGGGCGCGACATCAGCGGGTTGGCTTTAACCCAGCAGGATTCGTCGTTTCTATCCACGCGCCCGCGAAGGGCGCGACCTGGTGTCTGGGTAGCCAAGGTCATTAGCTAATGGTTTCTATCCACGCGCCCGCGAAGGGCGCGACCCGGCAGCAAAAAGGCAACTCAGTCGGACGCCAAGTTTCTATCCACGCGCCCGCGAAGGGCGCGACTCCGCGTGCCGCCGTTCATGGTCGGCCACAGCGAGTTTCTATCCACGCGCCCGCGAAGGGCGCGACTTGCGGGAACTGCTGATGCGCTCGCCGTTAAACTGGTTTCTATCCACGCGCCCGCGAAGGGCGCGACCCGCAGCCCTTGCACGCCACTACTTGCCCAGCTTGGTTTCTATCCACGCGCCCGCGAAGGGCGCGACGGTGGAGGTGATCGCCGCCTGTACCGGTACCGAGTTTCTATCCACGCGCCCGCGAAGGGCGCGACCCGCTCATGACGACATGGGTGGCGGGCTCCACCAGGTTTCTATCCACGCGCCCGCGAAGGGCGCGACCGCGTCCGACAGTGGCGACTCGCCCTCGGAGCCGGTTTCTATCCACGCGCCCGCGAAGGGCGCGACAGGCGCAGCTGGACGCGCTGGAGCCGCCGCAGGTGGTTTCTATCCACGCGCCCGCGAAGGGCGCGACAAAAAATAGTATTTCCCTATTGACTGCCGAATAGGTTTCTATCCACGCGCCCGCGAAGGGCGCGACCCAACCGCGAGCGCACCTTCCTCGGCATCATCATGTTTCTATCCACGCGCCCGCGAAGGGCGCGACAGTGAGAGGTAATCTCAGCGAGATCCCTCCAAAAGTTTCTATCCACGCGCCCGCGAAGGGCGCGACATCGAAATTATGCCATTAGGAAAACGCTTTCCGTGTTTCTATCCACGCGCCCGCGAAGGGCGCGACAGACCAGCATGTAGGGCCACATATCGTCCACCCAGTTTCTATCCACGCGCCCGCGAAGGGCGCGACTTGCAGGCGTGGTTGGCGTATTCTGCCTCGAACGTGTTTCTATCCACGCGCCCGCGAAGGGCGCGACTCTCGGCGATCGCCGGCTCGATCTCGTCGATCACGTTTCTATCCACGCGCCCGCGAAGGGCGCGACCCTTTTTTGTCGAGGAAAAACCCATGGCAAAGATGTTTCTATCCACGCGCCCGCGAAGGGCGCGACGTGCAGGTTCATGCTTCCACCTCCAGCCCAGACAGGTTTCTATCCACGCGCCCGCGAAGGGCGCGACGCCCCGGCGCTCGCTGCGCCCGCACTCTTACATTGTTTCTATCCACGCGCCCGCGAAGGGCGCGACGAGGGGAGACTGGAGGTCCGCCGAGAATCGGAAAGTTTCTATCCACGCGCCCGCGAAGGGCGCGACGATACTCCCCGGCGATTTCTGCCAGCTTGTTGAAGTTTCTATCCACGCGCCCGCGAAGGGCGCGACCTTTCGCTGTCGTTGTCGCCCTCGGTGGGGATGCAGTTTCTATCCACGCGCCCGCGAAGGGCGCGACGTTGGCCCAACCTCAGAGTTCGTGGAAATAGAGACCGTTTCTATCCACGCGCCCGCGAAGGGCGCGACCGTGTCGGTGTCGCGCATCCGCGCCACGATTTTGGTTTCTATCCACGCGCCCGCGAAGGGCGCGACCGCCGATCAGTGCGGCGGTGTCGCTGGACACGGTGTTTCTATCCACGCGCCCGCGAAGGGCGCGACCAGCGCAGGTCGTCTTCGGTGTATGGGTTATCCAGTTTCTATCCACGCGCCCGCGAAGGGCGCGACCGCACCAGTTCGACGGCGCTATGGCGCTGCTCCAGTTTCTATCCACGCGCCCGCGAAGGGCGCGACACAACCTCTACTGGATCAAGGACAAGCGCGGCAAGTTTCTATCCACGCGCCCGCGAAGGGCGCGACCTCAGGCACTACACCCACCCCTTGGCAATCGCGATAGTTTCTATCCACGCGCCCGCGAAGGGCGCGACCCCCGCCGAGCTGATCGTCATGGGCGGCACTCGCGGTTTCTATCCACGCGCCCGCGAAGGGCGCGACGTATCAGCTGCGACAAGCCACCGAGCGGCAACAGGTTTCTATCCACGCGCCCGCGAAGGGCGCGACACCTGCAGGGCGGGGAACTGTCGGCACTGGACTGGTTTCTATCCACGCGCCCGCGAAGGGCGCGACGCGCGTGCTATAGAGGGCTGCCTCACCGTTTAAGCCGTTTCTATCCACGCGCCCGCGAAGGGCGCGACGGCTGAAAGAGAGCACCTTGCCGCTCATGTCGGTGTTTCTATCCACGCGCCCGCGAAGGGCGCGACCTTGCCGAACTGGCCCTGTTTGGCACCGAACTGGTGTTTCTATCCACGCGCCCGCGAAGGGCGCGACCGACGCCGAGAAGACCGACGAGCAGATCCGCGCGGTTTCTATCCACGCGCCCGCGAAGGGCGCGACACGCTTTAGACGGTGTGCGCCAGCGGGTCATTGTGTTTCTATCCACGCGCCCGCGAAGGGCGCGACTACAGCAGGCATTCCAGATGGCCGGGACTGATGTGTTTCTATCCACGCGCCCGCGAAGGGCGCGACTGTTCCCGTATGACGCCATCCCCAGAGCGCTGCAGTTTCTATCCACGCGCCCGCGAAGGGCGCGACGCCGTCAACATCATCAGCGATTGGGGCAACGCATGTTTCTATCCACGCGCCCGCGAAGGGCGCGACGGCCGGCTCGCTGTGTCGAGTGCGAACACGAGTGGGTTTCTATCCACGCGCCCGCGAAGGGCGCGACTCGAAACCAGACTCGGCTTGGTCGGTGATAGCGAGGTTTCTATCCACGCGCCCGCGAAGGGCGCGACGCTGGACAGCTACGGCAAGGAGGGGGAGTAGATGGTTTCTATCCACGCGCCCGCGAAGGGCGCGACCACTTTCTGACCAGCCCCTTGCCTCACCCCAACTTGTTTCTATCCACGCGCCCGCGAAGGGCGCGACCTCGCCGTATTCCCTGTGAATCACCAGGCACTTTGTTTCTATCCACGCGCCCGCGAAGGGCGCGACTCGCATTACGTGCTGGCAGACTGGTCAACGAGGTGTTTCTATCCACGCGCCCGCGAAGGGCGCGACCTGCTGCCGCATATCAAAGACCGCCTTTCCGTGGAGTTTCTATCCACGCGCCCGCGAAGGGCGCGACGCTCAAAGACACCAGCCAACGCCAGCGCGATTTGGTTTCTATCCACGCGCCCGCGAAGGGCGCGACGCGGTTTGAGCCGCTGATACTCGAGGGATTGCCGGTTTCTATCCACGCGCCCGCGAAGGGCGCGACATTCCGCATACACTGTGTACATGGGTCAAATTGTGTTTCTATCCACGCGCCCGCGAAGGGCGCGACCTACGGCGCCAGTGGGTATCACCGAATGCCGAGACGTTTCTATCCACGCGCCCGCGAAGGGCGCGACCCGCTCGATGGAAAACAAAGTCGAGCACTTCAAAGTTTCTATCCACGCGCCCGCGAAGGGCGCGACTGTGGAACCTGCAGGTGATCACGCCGAAGGGCAAGTTTCTATCCACGCGCCCGCGAAGGGCGCGACTCTTGATCATCGGGTTTCTCCTGTGAGAGAGGGGGTTTCTATCCACGCGCCCGCGAAGGGCGCGACTAGAGCTAGTAAGGCTGATTACAGAAAAACTTCAAGTTTCTATCCACGCGCCCGCGAAGGGCGCGACGTCAAGGGCAAGGGCGTGGCCTATCTGCCGATGCCGTTTCTATCCACGCGCCCGCGAAGGGCGCGACCCACATGCCCCGATGGGCCAGCCGCATCACGCTGGTTTCTATCCACGCGCCCGCGAAGGGCGCGACTCGGCCCTCCCATTGGGGTTGATCGGGCATCATTGTTTCTATCCACGCGCCCGCGAAGGGCGCGACGCCTTACCCTCCGTGCGCTTGAATTCCACTACCCGTTTCTATCCACGCGCCCGCGAAGGGCGCGACCGATCTGAACCGCTAGCGTACTCCCAATCCATACAGTTTCTATCCACGCGCCCGCGAAGGGCGCGACTTCCAGATTGCCACCTCGAAAGATTAAAGACGCCAGTTTCTATCCACGCGCCCGCGAAGGGCGCGACCCGGCACCGGGTAGGTGCTGTGGATGTCGCCCCGGTTTCTATCCACACGCCCGCGAAGGGCGCGACGGCGCCGCGATTGCGCACCCTGTGTATGGGTGCGGGTTTCTATCCACGCGCCCGCGAAGGGCGCGACCTCCTGTGCATTCCATAGGAAGCAACCAGCGAGGGTTGTTTCTATCCACGCGCCCGCGAAGGGCGCGACACCTCGCCTTTGGAGTTGGTATGCAATACAGGCTGTTTCTATCCACGCGCCCGCGAAGGGCGCGACACTGGTGCGAATCATTGCGAGTATCCACCACAATGTTTCTATCCACGCGCCCGC
This sequence comes from Microbulbifer magnicolonia, assembly GCF_035117725.1. Taxonomy (NCBI): domain Bacteria; kingdom Pseudomonadati; phylum Pseudomonadota; class Gammaproteobacteria; order Cellvibrionales; family Microbulbiferaceae; genus Microbulbifer; species Microbulbifer magnicolonia. The sequence goes on from NZ_JAYEFD010000003.1 coordinate 224,415, forward strand.
GAAGGGCGCGACGAGGAAAAGCGCCGCCGCAACGAGCGCCTGGAGAAGTTTCTATCCACGCGCCCGCGAAGGGCGCGACCCCTATGTCAACGTGGAAAACAGCGGGACACTGGAGTTTCTATCCACGCGCCCGCGAAGGGCGCGACGCGCATAGCGAGCTGGCGGGCCGGCATTTCGAGCGAGTTTCTATCCACGCGCCCGCGAAGGGCGCGACGCCCCTACGTTAGATGTGCTGGCACTCTTGCAATGTTTCTATCCACGCGCCCGCGAAGGGCGCGACGAGGATCGCGTGGAGCGATTGTTAAATCAGCGCCTGTTTCTATCCACGCGCCCGCGAAGGGCGCGACAGTAGCCGATGCCGTTGCCGGAGTTGTCGATATCGTTTCTATCCACGCGCCCGCGAAGGGCGCGACGCTGGCGCTGGCTGCGCAAGCGTGGAGAGAGGCGGTTTCTATCCACGCGCCCGCGAAGGGCGCGACAGGCGCTGCCGGACGGGCAGGGCATTCTGCTGCTGTTTCTATCCACGCGCCCGCGAAGGGCGCGACGCAATTTTCTATAGAGGCAACACAATGGCGCGATGTTTCTATCCACGCGCCCGCGAAGGGCGCGACATAAACGTCACCACCGTGACGCCCAACGCCCAGAGTTTCTATCCACGCGCCCGCGAAGGGCGCGACTTTTGCTGGGTCTTTAACCCAACGCTTGTAAGCAGTTTCTATCCACGCGCCCGCGAAGGGCGCGACGACCTCTTTACCGGACTGAACCCGATGATCGGCCAGTTTCTATCCACGCGCCCGCGAAGGGCGCGACCCATATTTAACAATCTGCATGCACATGTCTGGCGGTTTCTATCCACGCGCCCGCGAAGGGCGCGACATCGCTGCCGTCGTCGCTGAGGCGGTCCTTGTGCAGGTTTCTATCCACGCGCCCGCGAAGGGCGCGACCGCCCTCGCTGCGGCTGTTCAGCATGGACAGATTGTTTCTATCCACGCGCCCGCGAAGGGCGCGACGTTCCGGGGTTTGCCCATACCGCGCCCATCTATGATGTTTCTATCCACGCGCCCGCGAAGGGCGCGACTGAGTGTAGCGGGGCTCGCGCCCCGCCTCTCTAGTTTCTATCCACGCGCCCGCGAAGGGCGCGACGGTAGGGTATCTGCAGCCCGGACAGTATTTCCTCGTTTCTATCCACGCGCCCGCGAAGGGCGCGACCTGGCTGGAACCAAACCAGAACTGCAGGATCATCGGTTTCTATCCACGCGCCCGCGAAGGGCGCGACGGATGGCGCTCGAGGACGGCACCACCATCTACCTGTTTCTATCCACGCGCCCGCGAAGGGCGCGACTACCTGGGCGCGGCTGGCGATGGCGATCAAGTCGGTTTCTATCCACGCGCCCGCGAAGGGCGCGACTCACGCTCAACCAGATTCGCGCATGTGATCCGTGCGTTTCTATCCACGCGCCCGCGAAGGGCGCGACATGCTGAGCAGCATGTTGAAATAGTCCGGGCGGTTGTTTCTATCCACGCGCCCGCGAAGGGCGCGACTAGTGCGCGGCCGCAACGAGGTCATGCCGGCGCTGTTTCTATCCACGCGCCCGCGAAGGGCGCGACGTCCACTTGGCCTGACAATCCACCGGCTTCACCGGTTTCTATCCACGCGCCCGCGAAGGGCGCGACTCGCGAGCGCTCTTGCGGTCGTCCACCTCCAGCTTGTTTCTATCCACGCGCCCGCGAAGGGCGCGACGAGGCGCTGCCGGTGAGGGTGCCGTCGGCGGTCAGGTTTCTATCCACGCGCCCGCGAAGGGCGCGACGTGGATTGTCAGGCCAAGTGGACACGCTCAGCCAGTTTCTATCCACGCGCCCGCGAAGGGCGCGACAAGATAGCCGCGAGGAAGACGCGAAACAATGCGCAGTTTCTATCCACGCGCCCGCGAAGGGCGCGACGAAATGCTTGACAGGTGCCAGGAGAAACTTTGTGGTTTCTATCCACGCGCCCGCGAAGGGCGCGACGCGACAACGTATCCGACGTACTGGATGCCGTGGTGTTTCTATCCACGCGCCCGCGAAGGGCGCGACCCGACCGCGCCAATCATCACGATAGCCATGCCCTGTTTCTATCCACGCGCCCGCGAAGGGCGCGACGTATTGTGTTTTCATCTTGCCACCTATATTCCAGGTTTCTATCCACGCGCCCGCGAAGGGCGCGACAAAATTTTATCGGTGGATGCATGGCGGGATTTTGTTTCTATCCACGCGCCCGCGAAGGGCGCGACGATATTCCATATACTGGCCAACCTGCAGCAAATTGTTTCTATCCACGCGCCCGCGAAGGGCGCGACAACCACTGCATGTGGTGTGCGGCAAGTTCCGTAAGTTTCTATCCACGCGCCCGCGAAGGGCGCGACTGGTCCAACTCCAGCTTGCCCTTCTGGTCCGCGAGTTTCTATCCACGCGCCCGCGAAGGGCGCGACGCACCGTCTGGCACGGGCACTCGCGCTCGATGCGGTTTCTATCCACGCGCCCGCGAAGGGCGCGACGTGCGGCCTGCCGGTCGACGCTGGTGCGGAAGGTGTTTCTATCCACGCGCCCGCGAAGGGCGCGACTGTCGAACACCTGCAGCGTGCCCGCGCCTTTATTGTTTCTATCCACGCGCCCGCGAAGGGCGCGACAGGGGGCGGCGAGGATGGCTCTCACGAACTGCAAGTTTCTATCCACGCGCCCGCGAAGGGCGCGACCGCGCTCAACAATGTGGCCTTCCGGATTCGAGCAGTTTCTATCCACGCGCCCGCGAAGGGCGCGACCCGAACGCGCCAACCGATACCAACGCCATTCCTTGGTTTCTATCCACGCGCCCGCGAAGGGCGCGACCTTTCTGCGCATCCCCAGCGCGAAGTCTTATCGGGTTTCTATCCACGCGCCCGCGAAGGGCGCGACCACTGCCGAAGCGCAGGCGCAGTTTCAGGCCGATGTTTCTATCCACGCGCCCGCGAAGGGCGCGACGCCTGTCTTCCGCTACTGAGTGTATCCAGGATAGAGTTTCTATCCACGCGCCCGCGAAGGGCGCGACGGGTACCTGCGCGCTTTCAGGTGTACATCACTGGGTTTCTATCCACGCGCCCGCGAAGGGCGCGACTGCAATATTCTAAGTTGTTAAAGAGCAAAGAAAAAATCCGTGATTTCCGCTAACCCTCACCAGTACTCCAACTGCAGCAACAGCTCTCTGAATAAAAAACAGACAACTCAAAGAAATTCAATAGCTTGGTGGGCCGCTAGCCTCCCGGGGTTCCGCTGAGAACCAAAGGTTAGCGGTTACAGAATGAGCGCATCACGCAGCGGGTCTTCAACCGGCTTGGCTCCGAAGTGTTCGACCCGCTGGCGCCCGCGTTTGCCAAGAGAGTAGAACCTCAGGCTGTCTTCATCGGGATCGTAGGTTTCCAGCAGCCGGTCTTTGAGGAAAGCGAACTGCGCCGGGTCCACCTCGCATTCAAACACGGAGTTCTGAACACGGACACCGTAATCCAGGCAGATTTTGGAGATGTTTCTCAAGCGTTTACGGCCCTCCGCCGTAGTTACGCTGACATCATAGGTAACGAGAACCAGCATATTATTTCACCACATAGGGCGTATAGTACTCGGTATCCCCTCTCAGATGGCGGGCCAGCAGCAACGCCTGGCTGTGAGACAGCAGACCGATGGGCAGCTGTTCCTGTAAATAGGGATGCGTCAGTTCCACCTGCTTGCGCTCCTGGTAGAGCGTCAGTAACTTTTTCCTGGCGTCGTCCTGCAGCCGCACTGCGCCGCTGGCTTCCGTTACGAAATCCCCAGGCTGTACCTGGCGGCGGTTGACCAGGGTGAGTACGAAGCGGTCGGCCCAAGATGCCCGGAATTCTTCCAGGAGGTCGAGGGCGAGACTGGCCCGGCCCGGTCTGTCTTTGTGCAGGAAGCCGACATAGGGATCGAGCCCTACGCCCTGTAATGCCGATACACACTCCTGGGTGACCAGGGAATAAACAAAGGATAAGAGGGCGTTAACCGGGTCCGTGGGCGGCCGCCGTATCCTGCCACCGAAGGCAAATCCCGAGCCGCGTAGGAGTTCATCAAACACGGAGAAATAACTGCTGGCGGCATCGCCTTCAATACCGCGCGCTTCTTCCACAGATTTCGCGGTGCGGGCACGTCGCAGACTGAATGCCAACCTGTCAGCGGCGGCACTCAGCGCGGGGTTGTCACCGTGGTTCCTCAACTCCCTCTGAAGTACCGAGCGGCTGTTGGCAATCTTCGCCGCCACAATCAGCCGGGCGACATCGGTGCTGCGTTCGCTACTGTCTGCCCAGCGATACTGGGTACGACGCAGCAGTACGTTACCGGTCTGGCGCCCTTGCACCCGGGCGAGGAAGCGGCCGTACTCGGTATAGAAGGCGATACCGATACCGTTTTCCGCACAGTACCCCATGAGGAAAGGCGACACGGAAACCCGGCCGAAGCACAGGATGCCGCCGAGGGAAAGCGCGGGAAACTGGCCCAGCTTTTCGTCGCCCTGTTTGATGACGATGGTTTCCCGCTCCTTGTGCAGGTAGCTTTCCTGGCGGGTGATGTAGAGGGTATTGAGCAGTTTCTTCACAGTTCAAACAGCTTCCTTGTGTAACGGGCAGAACTGTCCCGGCGGAACCGGTCCGGCCGGCACAGGTCGCGCAGGGAACAGGCTTTGCAGCGACTTTCATCCACTGTCGGCCTGGGGGTTTCACCTCGTTCGATCAGCGTGTGGCAGGATTCGATAGCAGCGAGCGTCGCCTCGTGGATCTCCTCAGTTAGCGCAACAGTTTCACGCCGCCGCACCTCCCAGTACCAGATAGCGCCTTCCTCGACGCGGATGGAGCGCATTTCTTCAAGACACAGCGCCTGCGCGCATACCTGGATGCGGTCCCAGTCCTGCAACTTTGGCTTGCCGCGCTTGTACTCCACCGGGATATAGCGCTCGCTGTCGTGGACCTCCAGCAGGTCGAGCTTTCCGCTCAGGCGGAGCTGTTCCGAGCGCAGCATCACGCTGCGCTCGAAGCGCACCTCCTTGCGCTGCTCGGCCGCCCCGGAATCCACCCGCTCGTGCAGTATGCGCCCTTCAGCGGTATAGCGGTTTTCCGCCCATACCCGCTCTACATGGATCAGTGCGAACTGCCTTGGGCAGTAGGCGTAGTGTTGTAGAGCGGAGATGGGTAGAAGTTCATCCACTGTGATCGCCTACAGTTTTTCCTCGACGGACACTCCCTGAGGCAGGGATTCTGCGTCTACGGTGACGCGGTAGTCCTGGAAGCCGCGGGCGGGAGTGTCGTCCGAACCCTCTACCCGTTCGACTTTGACCGTTTCAAACAACTTGTGGGCCGGAGCATTGCCCATGGGATGCTCGTGTTTGAACACGATCAGTTTGCGCGCGGCCATTTCTCCACGCGCCGCGGAGCGGTCGTGTTCGAACATGTTGGTCAGGGCACGCCAGAGCAACTCCAGGTCTTCTTCGGAAAAGCCGGTGCGTTCGGCCAGCTTGGCAGAAATGTAGCCGTGGGCACGATAGAGACCGTAGGGGACTATGTGCTTGCGGCCCATGGTTCGCTCTTTTTCCAGGTCGCGCTCGTTGGTCACCGCCATACGGGTAATGGAAACCTCCATGGGAACCACCGGATCGATGGAGGACGCGAAGGCCATCTGGATTGGTCCGCGCACCTGGCCGGCATTGATTTCGGTGGTCATGACAGCCCCGAAGGCGCGCACATCGAAGAAGTTTTTGCACATCCACGCGGTCAGTTCCCTGGCCTTGGCTTCTTCCTTCGGTAGCTTCTTGGACACCGGCTCTATATCGAGCGCTTCATAGGCCAACTTGTGCTGGTTGTTCAGCACGGATTTTTCCTGCATGTAAATGCCGTGACCGGGCTCGCCCTCCTTTTCCAGGCTCACGTAGTTGCGAATTTTTCTTTTGAGACAGACATCGGTCACAAGGCCTTGGTTAGTCTCGGGGTCCAGGCGCGGCAGGTTGCCAGCATCCGGATCGCCGTTGGGGTTGCCGTTGGTAACGTCGAACAGATACACGAACTCGTAGCGGTTGGCGATGGCAGTCATTACTCTTCTCCTTCCTCTGTGCTGGATTCCTGGCCGCCGAAGCGCGCCTTGTTCTGGTGGTAGTAGCCAATGGCGAAGCGACCCTGGGCTTCAATGCGCAAGCTCTTGGGAAAGCTGGGAGGCAGTTTGTCCACTATCTCGTTGATCTGCTTTTCCAGATTGACCGCAGCTCCGGGCTTGTCTTTACGCAAGCGGCTGAGGTGGTGCTGAGCATTGCGCACCAGCACGGGGAAAATGCTGGCCGGAGTAGCGGATGCGGCACCGTAATAACGATCTCGGATAGTGGCGTTGATATCGCGCCCCAGTGCCGACTGCTGGATATTTTCCAAGGCGGCAAATAGCCGCCCCAGCAAGTAGCCGGGCTCGGCATTATCAATATCGAGACTCATGGGGATCTCCTTTTCTTTGAGTTTATTGGCAATACGCGCATCTCTGGCCAATACGGCTTTGCACAGAGCCACGCGTAACGGCGATACATCACCGTCAGCGCGCATACGCATAATCAGGTTGGAAAGCAGGCTACCAGGATAACGGCGGCCGGTGAGTATGGCCCGGGTCATTTCGCCAGCGAGCTGCGGCGGAATGTCGTCGGATTTTGGCTGACTGCCCTCCCGATGAGGCACTGTTTGCAACAGCAACCGCCAGATGGAAGGCTCCGTCCTCCAGGGCATCGGCTGCAACTCCAAATCCCTGTAATGTTGCGCCAAGCGCTCGGCAAAACTGTGCAGAGATCCGGTCTCCCAGAAGCGTACCGACAGGCGGGAAGCATTGGGAGCAAGACCGAGCACGTGCAGTTTTGTATCGTCTTCCAACTCCGGATCGAGGTCCCTCAAGGGTCTGCCCTTGGCAACGGCCTCCAGCGCTGGTCGCAGCTTGTCGGTTTCGGAGGCATCCGTTGCCGGCGGATTGAGCAACTTGGCAAACAGTCCCTCCGCCGCCTGGGCCTGTGTCATGGAGCAGGTCTCGGCCCAGAAGACCACTGAGGTATCCCCCAGTTGCAGCCGTTGGCGGCTGCCCTTACGAAGCAGGTGGTTCAGTACCGTAGTGTAGGCGAAGGTAGCCTGCTCTGATATCGGGGCATTTTGCCCTTGGGATTTTCCGTAGGATGTGAAAGCATCCAGATTGAAAGAGACTATGGAGGCGCCGGCTGTCTGGGCGCCGTAGACTCCTTTAATAGAGGGGTGAAGAAGGGCAACCGGCGTGCGATCCCCAGTAACCAAACAAAACTCACTGGGGCTCTCAGACTGCTGCAACATACTCCGGCGCACCAGCTGCGCCTCGCGGCATTCATGGAGATATTCCATCTCTCCATCCAACCGGAATACAAAGTTGGCGTCCCGCATGGACTCGGAGAACAAGGACGACTCATCAAATACCTCCGGTCTCCACCAGTCAAAAAATGCCAACAATGCCTTGAGCGCCGGGCTATCGCAATTTTTCAGCAACTCCCGGTGCATATCTTTAAATGCTTGGTGTGTCTCGACCGCCCGTTTCCGCGATTTCGTATCCTCCGAGGAGTTGACTCCCAGTACGTAAGAAGACTTATCCCACAAGAAGCAGGGCGCAATATTGACGGAGCGCTTGGGTGGTTGAGGCACGGTCAATATTGCAGGTACCGGCTTCTTGCCACTGGTATCACGAATATCCCGTACATCCACCAGACTGCCATTCTCGGTCAAGATCAACGCATAGCTGATCTTTTCCTGACTGAAGCCAAAGAGCGCTATCCCATCTTCCCCGCTTTCAACCAGCCGGTGGTAGTAGTTGTTGAGTGCAGAGAGGATCATGCCTTGACCTCCTCACTGGAAAAATGTGGCACCTCAATCAAGCCATCGCGCATAAGGGCGCGAAAGAATCGCGGCTCGCAGTCGTTCTTAAAGTCGAAATCGTGCAGCATCCAGCCCAGATCGCGCTCACCGACCAGAGATACGTCGGGATTTGGTTCCGGCTCACCTTCCTCCACGAGGCGGAAGTCGGCCGGAAACTCACGCACTCCCAGGCAAGGGGCGTGAAAGTATTGGCCCTTGCGCGCGCGGCGGTTGAAGATGTCCAGGTGCTTGCCCTCACTGTCGTCTGTGCCGGCTTTATCGGTGAGTTCAAAATGGGCTTCAATCACATAGGCTACGTCGCGCAACACTGTGGCTGCGCGTTGCTGCCGGTCCTGATCCACATAGTTGACCAGCCCAGCCGTGCTGCCGACATTCATGGCAGAATTCACGTTGCGGGCACTGATCTTGCTGCCCACCTCGTTGCGGCGGATGGACTCGAAACGGATAGGCTTGAGGACCTGTATCCGGTCGATCACCCAGCGGATAGCCGGTTTCCAGTGAATGGCCTCCAGTATTCCGCGCGCCGCGGAGGGAGTGATTACGTCGTAGCTCACCCTCTCTACTTTCATTTCCGGCCGGGTAAAGCAGGCGCGCTCTCCCCAGACCATCAGTCTTATTCCATATGCCATTCGTTTTCTCCCCTGATTCTATCCTCGCCGCCAAGCGGCGACCCATCTACATTACCGATTTTTCCGCACGGATGAAGGAAGGGTCATCCCAATCAAACCCGTATTTCTCGTGGTAGAGATCCCCATTGACCAGTTCCATAAACTGCTCCCCGAACCGCTCCGCTTCAACCGGCTGAACGGCTCCCGTGTCCCTCAGTGCGCGCAAGGCCCGCTCGGGCAGCTGCACCAGGTAGGGCTGCAACCTCCGCGCTATGCCGCCACAGGATTCCGCCCACTGAAGGTCGCGCAGTGCCTTTCTCGCATCTTCGTCGTAGGGCACGATCACGGGCAGCATGTGACTGTCGATCATGCGAAAATCCTTGGCCAGGGTCTCATAGGGGATGCCCTCAAGCCGGCCGTCCTCGATCATTTTCAGCATGCCCGCACCCAACTGCTCCTTGCCCTTCACCCAATAGAGTTCTCGGAAATAGTCGCGGATCGCGGCCAGCAACAAGGGCTTTTCATGTCGGCGAAATACAGACCTTGCCGCCCCGGCGAATTGTTCCACATCCGGCGGCGTGGGCCAGTCGCTGGCAACGGCAAATACATAAACGTTGCTCTGTTCCAGAGGTCGCTTGCCCTCACGGTTGCAGCGACCGGCGGCCTGGGCTATGGAATCCAGGCCGGCCTCGGCGCGAAAAACGACGGGAAAATCTACGTCTACTCCCGCCTCTATCAAGGAAGTCGCAATCAGCCGACAGGGCTCGTCGTCTTTTAACTGTTGGCGAATCTCCTTCAAAGCTTGGCTGCGGTGTTTGGCACACATCAGGGTGGTGAGATGGCGTGCGCCCGGGAGGTGGGCGATGGACTGGTAAAGGCTGCGGGCGTGGCGTCGGCTGTTGACGATGCACAGCACTTGCTCGTGGGCAGCCAACTCGCCCACCAGTTCTTCGTCGGTAAGTGGCCCCCTGTAATGCACTTGCACCCGCTCCAGTTGCCGCTGCAAGTCTTCCGGCTCTGGAGCGAGTTCGCGCACATTATCCAATCCATTGGTAAAGCCCTCCTCTTTTTTAAGCGCCGGCTGGGTGGCGGTGCATAGAACCAAGCTGGTACGGTAGTTCAGTGCCAGTTCGTCCATGGCGGTGACACAGGGCATCAACAACTTGAGCGGTAATGTCTGCGCCTCATCCAGAATGACCACACTGCCGGCGATATTATGTAGTTTGCGACAACGTGAGCTACGGTTGGCGTACAGGCTCTCGAAGAGCTGCACCGAGGTCGTCACCACTATCGGTGCCTCCCAGTTCTCCATTGCCAAGCGCAGCTTGTCACTGGCCTGAGGGTCTCTGCTGTTCTTGCCGTCGTCAATGAACGCGCTGTGGTGCTCCAGCACTGCCACTTCGCCCAGATCACCCAACGCTTCACGAAATACTGCGGCGTTCTGCTCGACGATACTGGTAAAGGGAATCACGAAGATGACCCGTCGGAGGCCGTGGGCAATGGCGTGATCTAAGGCAAAAGCCAGTGACGCCAGAGTCTTGCCACCGCCGGTGGGTACGTTGAGGGAGAAGAGCCCGGGCTCCAGGGCGGCCTTGCCGCGTACATGTTCAAGTATCCCGGCCCGAATGCGGTTCACATCGGAGTTTGCCTTGAAGCGGCCGAGATACTGGTCCAAGCGCTCGCGCAGCGCAGACAGGTCGGGAAATTCCTGGGCTCGGCCATCCACTCCCTTATCTTTGCCTAGATAGAAGGCTTCTGTGTCGAGATAGTCCGCATCCACCAAGCAGGAAAAGAGCATGCGCCCAAGAAAAGAGAGCTGAAAACTACCGCGTTCCTTAATCCCTTTCAGCCCCTCCGGCAACGCTAGAGATTTAGGCTCAGGCAAATCAATTTCGTCTTGCCAGTGTGACAGGAGTTCCGGCAGCTCCTTTCTTAAGCGATCTTTTAGGCTCGTACGCTCACCACTGTCCCTACCGTTGGCGAGACCGGCATGGTGGCCGGCAATGGCATAAGCGAGCAATCGTCCAATTGGGCCATAGCGCTCTACCGCCATCACTGCGCCGTGGGTGGCGTGATCCACTCGCACCGGACTGCCTTCCAGGCGCTGCTGGAATTCCTCGGTATACTTGCCCAAATCGTGCAACAGCCCTTCCACTTGGGCGAGACTCGCACCTCCAAATACGGCCGCTTTCAGTGCGGCCAGTTCTCCCACAGCCGAAAGGTGGTCTACCAGAGACTGCCAGTCCACCTTATCGTCCCGGTCCGTGGAGTGCGCGTAAAAATCTGTCCGCTGTGGTTTCGACATCCGATTTCCTTCCCTTCGCTTTAGGCTCCCGCAACCCTAACCGCCGTTCCGCGAACCACCAATACTGCACAAATCTCCAGGTAACCCCACTTGACGCTTCCGCCCCCAGCCCACCCGGCTGTCGCCTAGAAAAGCCACTCCTTAACGTCATCAAAGTTGACAAGTACCAGCTGCTGCGCCTCCGGCCGCCCGTCCAGCATCTTGGTGTTTACCTGCATCTCCTTGAGCAGGTAGCTGGCCAGCACGGCGCGAGTTTTGAGGTAGAGCTGGCCGCCCTCCATGCTGTAGTCGTATTCGAGCACAGCCTTCTGCTCAGCTGAGAGGCGCATATCCGGCTGCAGGATAAGTGTGATTTCAGTGTTCCAGGCGGTATCGCCGGCAGCGCTGTGGGGGGATTTATCGAGTACTTCAGGCTGGCCGTGGAAGCGGCTCAGCACGAAATCGCGGTAGTCCTGGTTCTTTTCACACCAGGCGCGCAGGTGCCAGCGCAGGCCGGTGTTAACGAAGGTGTGGGGGACTATGATGCGGCCTTCACGGTCGGGATTGGCGATGGAGCCATAGTCCACTTCCACCCGCCGCTGTTCGCGGATGGCTTTCACCAGCGGGCGCATCACTTGCGGGATAACATTGCGGGCCGGGTGCCTGAGCACTACATTGGGCAGCTGGCAGCCTTTGTGCTCAGGGCTTGTGTGGGCGCCGAGGCCGGCCATCCAGTTAAGATATTCGGCCACATCGGCACTGATATAGTGACGCTCGAAGTACGGGCTGGCCAGATGAGCCCTGTCGCTGGGCCGGTAGTCGAGCAGATTGCCGGGGTGGGTTTCGCGGTAGCGGTTGATCTCATTACTGGCATGTTGTCGGCTAATGCCAAAGAATGCCCGCAAGTGGGTGGTGGCGAGCCGCCCCTCCCAGTAAGCAATTAGCTCTACCAGCCAAAAACGGCGCTGCTGGATCTCTTCCATGTGTGGCACCGGAGCAGGTCACATCGAAACGTGAGCTGCTTTTGTTATTTTTGTTACAATTGCAACGTTTTTACGCCACAGACTGCCGTGGGTCAACCATGGCTGAATCATCGACCGTGGACGACAGGCAGGCTTCTGGAGTTACCGGCAACCCGTTTATCTGCACACGATCCAAATTCAGGCCCTTGGCCGCCGCTTAAACTGCAAATCCGGCACTCGATTCCGGGTTTGCGTCGACGGGCACTCAGGCCGTGTTGAAGGCACTCTGGCACTCCCCCATAATACCGCCCCTGCGCGGCATTCCACGGCGTGTGGAGGCCCGGTGCTAGGCTGATTAGGCACCGGCAAGCTTTCCGATCACGGCGCGCGACACCTCCGCCGCAAGTTTCAACCCGGACCGCTTATGACCGAATTCGCCGTCATCCTGCTCAGTACCATCCTGGTCAACAACTATGTGTTGGTGCAGTTTCTCGGCCTGTGTCCGTTTATGGGCGTCTCCAACAAGCTGGAGACCGCGGTGGGCATGGCGGGGGCGACCACCTTCGTGCTGACGCTGGCGTCCATCTGCTCCTACCTGGTGAACACCTATTTGCTGGAGCCCTTCGGTCTCGAATACCTGCGCACCATCTCCTTTATATTGGTGATCGCGGTGGTGGTGCAGTTCGCGCGCATGTTTATCGAGAAGACCAGCCCGCTGATGTACAAGGTGCTGGGAGTCTTCCTGCCGCTGATCACCACTAACTGCGCGGTGCTGGGTGTAGCGCTGCAGAACACGATGAAATCCCACACCTTTGTGCAATCCGCGCTCTACGGTTTCGGCGCGGCGGTCGGCTTTTCCCTGGTGCTGATCCTGTTTTCCTCGATGCGCGAGCGGCTGTTCGCGGCGGACGTGCCGGTGCCCTTCAAGGGCGCCGCAATCGGCATGATCACCGCCGGGCTGATGTCGCTGGCGTTTATGGGCTTCAGCGGTCTGGTATAGGGCGGAATGATGCTGGACTGGGTCTCTGAAATTTCCACGCCCCTGCTGATCCTCGGCGGCATGGCGCTCGCCTTCGGCGCCCTGCTCGGTTTCGCCGCGGTGCGCTTCAAGGTGGAGGGCGATCCGCTGGTGGAACAGGTGGACGCGCTGCTGCCACAGACCCAGTGCGGCCAGTGCGGCTACCCTGGCTGCCGCCCCTACGCCGAGGCGATAGTGCACGGTGACGCCATCAACAAGTGCCCGCCCGGCGGCCAGGCCACCATCAACGAGCTGGCCAACCTGCTCGACATGGAGCCGATGCCGCTGGATGCCGAGCACGGCGTCGAGGGCGTAAAGAAGGTGGCCTTCATCCGCGAGGCGGAGTGCATCGGCTGCACCAAGTGCATCCAGGCCTGTCCGGTGGACGCCATCGCCGGCGCGGCCAAATACATGCACACGGTGATCGTCGACGAATGCACCGGCTGCGACCTGTGTGTCGAACCCTGCCCGGTGGACTGTATCGACATGGTGCCGCTCGAGAGCTCGCTGCAGGACTGGCACCCGGACAAGCCGGTCGAAGGCGTGCAGCTGATCGCCAGCGACAGGGCCCAGCGCGGCACCGGCATCAGTAACAGCACCGGCGGCGATGACAATAAGAGGGACGCCGCTTGAGCCCGCAAGAGGATAAGTTGAGCCGCGCACAGGAAGGACAGGGCGAGCGCCAGTCGGTCGAGGAGCGCCGCGCCGCGCGCGAGGCGCAGCTGATTGCCAGTGATCGGGCCCGTGAAAAGGCGCGCGAGCTGCGCCCCAATGATTTTCCCGGCGGCGTCCATCCGCCGGAGAACAAGCGCCAGTCCACCGGTGAGCCCATCGGTACCATCCCGCTGGCGCAAGACCTGATCGTGCCGCTGCTGCAGCACAGCGGCGCCACGGCGCTGCCGCTGGTCAGCCTGGGCGACTACGTGATGAAGGGCCAGAAGATCGCCGAGGCGGACGGCCTGATCAGCTGCCCGGTGCACGCGCCCAGCTCCGGCAAGGTGATGGCCATAGAGCCCTGCGCCGTGCCGCATCCGTCCGGCCTGCCGGAGGACTGCATCGTAATCCGCACCGACGGCGAGGAGCGCTGGTGCGAACTCGAGCCCTGCGAGGATTTCCGCCAGCTCGAGCCGGTGGACCTGCTGGAGATAATCCGCAATTGTGGCATCGCCGGCATGGGCGGCGCCGGCTTCCCGACCGCGGTCAAGCTGGATCCCCACGGCGGCGCCGAGATAGACACGCTGATCATCAACGGCACCGAGTGCGAGCCCTATATCACCGCCGATGACATGCTGATGCGCGAGCGCGCGGCGGAGATCATCGCCGGCGTGGAGATACTCGCCTATATCCTCGACGAGCCCGAGCGGGTGCTGATCGGCATCGAGGACAACAAGCCGGAGGCGATCGCGGCAATGCGCGAGGCGGCCAAGGGCACCCGCTTCGATATCGTCGTCTTTCCGACCAAATACCCGTCCGGCGGCGAGAAGCAGCTGATCCAGATACTGACCGGGCGCGAGGTGCCCAACAAAGGGTTGCCCGCCAATATCGGTATCGTGTGCCAGAACGTCGGCACCACGCGCGCCGTCTACCGCGCGATCCGTTTCGGCGAGCCGCTGATCAGCCGCGTGACCACCGTCGTCGGCGAGGCGCTGGAGCGGCAGCGCAATATCGAGGTGCCCATCGGCACACCGATCAAACACATTCTCAAGCACCACGGCGCCCACCGCGGGCTGATGCAGAAAGTCGTGATCGGCGGGCCGATGATGGGCTATACGATCGACGACGAAAGCGCGCCCGTGATCAAGACCACCAACTGCCTGCTGGTGCCCACCGTCAAAGAGCTGCCGCCGGCGCCGCCGGCGCAGGCCTGTATCCGCTGCGGCTTCTGCGCCGAGGTCTGCCCCGCGTCGCTGCTGCCGCAGCAGCTCTACTGGTACGCGCGCGCGGACGACCGCGAGAAGCTGCAGGCCTACAACCTGTTCGACTGTATCGAATGCGGCTGCTGTTCCTATGTGTGCCCCAGCACCATCCCGCTGGTGCAGTACTACCGCGCCGCCAAGGGCGATATCCGCATTGCCGAGGCGGAGAAGGAAAAATCCGACCGCGCCCGCGACCGCTTCGAGTTCCGCAAACTGCGCCTGGAAAAGGCGGAGAAGGAAAAGGAGGCCAAGCGCGAAGCGCGGCGCCAGGCCGCCGAACTGGCGCGCCACCAGCGGGAGCAGGGCCCCGCCTCACCCGAGGCGCAGGCGGAGCGCAAGGAGGCCGATATGGTTGCCGCCGCGCTGGCGCGGGTTAAGGCCCGCCAGGAGGATCCGCAACAGCTGCTGGCGCGCGCCCAGCGCTCCCTGGCCAGCGCCGAGAGCCGCGTCGAGCGGCTGCAGCAAAAACTGGCGGAGGCCGAGGGCGGCCAGCGCGACCAGCTGGCGGCACAGCTGAAGGCGGCGGAGCTCAAGCTGCAGGAGGCGCGGCAGAAACTGGCCCAGGCCCAGCAGAAAACCGGGCCCGCCGCGTCTGCCAGGGAAACACCGGAGAAGCGCGCGGCGGCGAGCGCGATAGAGAGAGCCAAGGCCGCCGCCGCGGCCCGCGCCAGCATGAGCCCCGCGGACAAGCTGGCGGCGGAGATCGCCGCGCTCAAGGCGCGGGTGGAAAAGGCGCAGGTGCGTTTGGAAAAAGCCTGCTCGGCCGGCGATCCCAATATAGAGGCCTTCGAGACAGCGCTGAAGAACCTGCAGCTGAAACTGGAAGACAAGGTTCGGGAGCAGAAGGGCAACGGAGAAAAAGAATGATCTGTATAAGTCGTGGGAGCCTGCCCTGCAGGGCCAAGCCGCGAGCTTTACAAAGCGCAGCTTTGTTCGCGGCTTGGCGACCCGCCAAGGATGGCGGGGCTGGGGTCCGATCGAACGTGCCTTCGTCTCCCCATGGATGGCAACCGGAATCTTGTTGCCCGCACAGTTCGCGAGCAGAGCTGGCTCCCACAGGTCTGGTGGCCGCCGCCGAGTCCCGCTTATGGCACTGATGCGCGCCACTTCCCCCCACGCCCGCTCCGGCGACAAGACCGCCAAGGTCATGCTGCAGGTGGCGGCCGCCACCATTCCCGGCGTACTGGCGCTGGTGCTCTATTTCGGCATCGGCGTACTGATCAACATTGCGCTCTGTACCGCGACCGCGCTCGCCTGCGAGGCGGCGGTGATGAAACTGCGGGAGCGGCCGATCGGTTTCTACCTGAAGGACTACAGCGCCTTCATCACCGCACTGCTGCTCGGCATAGCGCTGCCGCCCTACTGCGCCTGGTGGCTGCCGGTGATCGGCAGCGCCGTCGCGATCGTGCTGGCCAAGCACCTCTACGGCGGCATGGGTTACAACCCCTTTAACCCGGCCATGGTCGGCTACGTGGTGCTGCTGATCAGCTTCCCGGTGGACATGACCCGCTGGGTGGGACCGGCGGAGATCATTCACGGCGCGCCCGGCCTCGCCGAGGCCTTCGGGCTGGTGTTCGGTTTCGGCGGCTTCAACGTGGACGGCTTCACCCGCGCCACGCCGCTGGAGATAGTGCGCCTGAACGAATCGGTGCTGCTGTCGCAGCTGTACGAGATGGAACCGGTCTTCAACCGGGGCACCATTGCCGGGTTCGGCTGGGAGACCGCCAGTTTCGGCTTCCTGGTCGGCGGCCTCTTCCTGCTGTTCCGGCGCATCATCACCTGGCACGCGCCGGTGGCCATGCTGGTGACCCTGACGCTGATGTCGCTGCTGTTCTACGACAGCGGCAGTTCCCTGTCCGAGGGCTCGCCGGCGCTGCACCTCTTCTCCGGCGCCACCATGCTCGGGGCCTTCTTTATCATTACCGACCCCATCAGCGGTGCCACCAGCAACAAGGGCCGCCTGATCTTCGGCGCCGGCGTGGGCCTGCTCACCTACGTGATCCGCGCCTGGGGTACCTATCCGGACGCGGTGGCCTTCGCGGTGCTGCTGATGAACTTCGCCGCCCCCACCATCGACAACTACACGCTGCCGCGCACCTACGGCCACAAGCGCCCGCGCCGCGCCACCGATGTGGAGGAGCGCTGATGCTGCAGAAAAGTATGGCCAGTAACGCGGTGATACTGACCCTGTTCGCGCTGGTCACCGCCGGCACCCTGGCGGTCACCCAGATCACCACGCGCGAGCCGATCGAGCGCGCCATCCGCGAGGCGTCCGCCAAGGCGCTGCTGGAGATTATCCCGCTGGACCGCCACAGCAACGACATACTGGTGGATACCTACCCGATCCCCAAGGTCTACTGGAACCTGCTCGGCCTGACCCAGGGCGGCGATATCAACCTGGCGCGGGAGGACGACGGCCGTATCTCCGCGGTGATCATCCCGGCGGTGGCGCCCGACGGCTACTCGGGTCCGATCAAGCTGCTGGTGGGCGTGAATCGCGACGGCACAGTGGCCGGCGTGCGCGTCACCAGCCACAGCGAGACCCCCGGCCTCGGCGACAAGGTGGACCTGAAGAAGAGCGACTGGGTGCTGCAGTTCAACGGCCTGTCGCTGCGGGACCCGTCGCCGGACCAGTGGAAAGTGCAGAAGGACGGCGGCGCCTTCGACCAGTTTACCGGGGCGACGATCACCCCGCGCGCGGTGGTGAACGAGGTGCGCCAGGTGCTCCAGTTCGTCGCGGAGCACCGCGACGAGATCTTCAGCGCGCCGGTATCCAAGCGCGCGGTGGAGGTGCCACAGCGCGAGGAGGGTAAAGAGCCACAGCGCGAGGATGGTAAGGAGCCACAGCGCGAGGAGGGTAAAGAGCCACAGCGCGAGGAGCCCAAACAGCAGCAGCCAGAACAGGAGAAACAGTGATGGCGGCACCCTACGGGGAGATCTCCCGCAACGGCCTCTGGAACAACAACCCGGCGCTGGTGCAGCTGCTGGGCCTGTGCCCGCTGCTGGCGGTGACGGGCTCGGTGGTCAACGCCATCGGCCTCGGGCTGGCCACCATCGGCGTGCTCACCTGCTCCAATCTGGCGGTGTCCCTGGTGCGCCGGCAGATGCCGGACACGGTGCGCCTGCCGGCCTCGGTGATGATCATCGCCACCTTCGTGACCTGCGCCGAGCTGCTGATGAAGGCCTTCACCTACGAGCTGTACCTGGTGCTGGGCATCTTTATCC
The DNA here is from genome assembly GCF_035117725.1 of Microbulbifer magnicolonia. NCBI lineage: Bacteria > Pseudomonadati > Pseudomonadota > Gammaproteobacteria > Cellvibrionales > Microbulbiferaceae > Microbulbifer > Microbulbifer magnicolonia. The sequence continues at coordinate 242,359 of NZ_JAYEFD010000003.1, forward strand.
CGCTGATCGTCACCAACTGCACCATCCTCGGCCGCGCCGACGCCTTCGCCAGCAAGAACCCGGTACTGCCGTCGCTGGTGGACGGCTTTATGATGGGCCTCGGCTTCACCGCGGTGCTGGTCGCGATTGGCGCGGTGCGCGAGATTCTCGGCCAGGGCACCCTGTTCGCCGATATGGACCTGCTGCTGGGCCCGGCGGCGGCGGACTGGGCCATTCCGGTGCTGGGCGCCGACTACCCGGGCTTTCTGGTCGCGGTGCTGCCGCCGGGCGCCTTCCTGGTGGCCGGCCTGCTGATCGCGGCCAAGAACGCAATAGACGCGGGCATCGAGCGCCGCCGCAGCCAGCAGGTGCGGATAGTGCCGGGGGCCAAACGGGTGCGGGTGACCGGCAAGATTTCCTGACCCGCTATTCACCTGTTGCGTGCCTGTAATGGGCCACTTTCGCCGTAATTTGCCGTAATGGATTTGGCACCCGGTTCCACACCGCCGCGGTAGCCATTTGCGGGTGTTCCGCTAAAATGAGACGCCCGATCCGTTTTGGCGATCGGTGACAACGAACAATAAGAACCAAGGAACTACCTATGACTGTGGACAATGGAAAGTCTGAGCTGGTCTATCACGGGCGCCGCGCGCAGCGCGCCGACAGCCGCCAGCGCCGCAAGGCCATTCTCGAGGCCACCCTGCGCCTGATCGTCAAAGAGGGCATCCGCGGCATCCGCCACCGCGCCGTAGCGCGCGAGGCCAGCGTGCCGCTGGCCGCCACCACCTACTATTTCAAAGACCTGAACGACCTGATCAGCGACTCCTTTACCTATTTCGTCGAACAGGGCCTGGACCACACGCGCCAGCTGCAGCAGGACAGCGTGGCCGCCGCGCGCAGCCTGCCGGCGGAAGAGCGCGCCTCCGGCGAGGGGCGCAAGCTGCTGATCCAGCAACTGACCCGCTTCATCCTCAGCCACGTGCGCGCCCAGGCCGGCGACCGGGATCGCCGTCTGATCGAGCTGGCCTTCCGCAACGAGGCGCTGCGCAACGAGCAGCTCACCCGCGCGATGCGCATGGCCAACCAGGCCACCGAAGCGCTGATCCAGGAGTTCTTCCAGCTGCTGGAGCTGGCCGATGCCCCGGCCGCGGCGCAGATAGTGCACGGCACCATTCTCAACCTGGAGTACCAGATACTGAGCGGCGCCATTGCGCTGGACTCGCCGCTGCTGGAGCGCACCGTAACCCTGATGATCAAGGGCCTGATCCCCGCCACTATCGGCGCCGAAGAGCTGGCACCCCAGTTCTGAGCGCCGGCCGGCGCCGGGTTCCACCTGTGCCGGCTTTATCCATCCGATTTACACCTCGCCTCCGAACGGCGATACGGCACGGGCTAGTCTTAAACGAGAATCCGTAACGAATCGCCGTCGCCACCGCATGTCAACTTCTCTGCGCCACATCGCCCGCTTTCTCCTGCTTGTACCCCTGTGTCTCGCCGCGGGCTGCGAGCGGGCCCCGCGCGACGCGGTCGAAGCCACCAAATCCTCCGGCGCCGACGGCGATAAACTCGCCTGGGCGCCGGAGATCATGGGCGAGTACCCGATCGAGCTGTTCGATAACTACACGGAAACCGGCGACCTGGATGCAATCCGCAAACGCGGCCAACTGCGACTGCTGGTGGATCCGAGCCGCTCCAGCATGCTCAGGCGCGCGGCGACACAGCAGGATATCGAAATTGCCCAGGCGCGGCTGATGGCGCGGAAACTCGGGTTAGAGCTGACCGTGCTGCAGGTGAAAAATTTCGGCGACCTGATTCCGCAACTCAACGCCGGCAAGGGCGACCTGATCGCCAATAACCTGATCATCACCGACGCGCGCCGCCAGCAGGTAGATTTCTCCACCGCCAGTGCGGAGGTCCAGCTGGTACTGGTTTCGGCGGCGGAAACACCCGCGGTGGGCGATGGCGACACGCTCGCCGGCAAAACACTGACCGTGACCGCCGGCACCGAATTTGTCGAGCGCGCCCGCGCATTTGCCGCGCAACATCCGGGGCTCAAGCTCGAGACCAGCGACAAAAATTACATGGATATCCTGGTGGACGTCGCCAATGGCAAAACCGACTTCACCATCGTCGACGAGCTGTTGCTGGAACTGGCGCAGCAGTTTCGCGACGACCTAAAACCCAACAGCGTATTTCCCGACAAGTACGCGCTGGCCTGGGCGATCCGGCGGAATTCCCCGCAGCTCCTCGAGGCCATCAACGACAGCGTACGCCACATCCGCCTGACCAGTCCCACCCGGCGCTCCACCGGCGACCTGGACGCGATCAAACAGCGCGGTGTGCTGCGCGCCGTGACCCGCAACCACCCCGGCACCTATTTCATGTGGAAGGGACAGATACTCGGCTTCGAATTCAGTCTGCTGGAAAAGTTTGCCAACCAACACGACCTGCGGCTCGAGATCATCGTCGCGGAGCGCCACGATGACTTCGTACGCATGCTGCAAAACGGCGATGCCGATATCGCCGCCAGCCTGCTGGCCGACACCGAGCGCCGCCGGCAGAAGGGCATGGCGTTCTCGGAGCCCTATATCGAGACGCCCACTGGCATAGTGTCGCGCAGCGGCGACACCATTAAATCGGTCGACGATCTGCGCGGGCGCACCGTCTATGTGCGCAAATCCGGCAGCCACTACGATACCGCCCTGCGCCTGCAGCAGCAGGTGCCGGAACTGCAGATCCAGCTGGCGCCGGAAGAACTGAATATGCAGCAGATCATCGACAAGGTCGCCGACAAGGAGTTCGACCTAACCATCGCCGACGAGGTCTCCTACAAGATCGAGCGCGCCTGGCGCGACGACATCGCCTTCGCCCTGGACTTGCCACAGGAGGACAACCGCTACGCCTGGATGCTGCGCGAGGGCAACCCGCAGCTGCTCGCGTCGGTCAATGATTTCCTCGGCAAGCGCGGTGTCAACGATGCGCTGCCGACGCTCTATGCCCGCTATTTCGATCGGCCCAGGCGCACGCGCAAGGAAATTACCCAGCTGGACAAGAAGGGCAACATCTCGCCTTTCGATGACCTGGTGCGCAACTACGCGGAGCAGTTCGGGTTCGACTGGCGCCTGGTCGTCGCGCAGATGTTTCAGGAAAGCAGCTTCGACCCCAAGGCCGAGTCTTGGGCCGGCGCCCAGGGGCTGATGCAGGTGATGCCGAACACCGGCAAGCAGGTCGGCGAAGTGGACCTGTTCGATCCGCGCACCAGTATCAGAGCCGGCATCAAATATCTCGACTGGCTGCACGGCAAATTTGTCGATCGCGGTTTGACGCCGGAAAACAGCATGTGGTTTACCCTCGCCGCCTACAACGCCGGCCTCGGCCACGTATTCGACGCCCAGGATCTGGCCGAGCAGAAGGGCTGGGACCGCAACGCCTGGTTCGACAGCGTGGAGAACGCCATGCTGTTGCTCTCAGACCCGAAGTACTACAAGCGCGCCCGCTACGGCTACGCGCGCGGCCATGAGCCATTCGATTATGTGCGCAAGATCGAGAGCCGCTTCCGCCACTATGTCAATCTGCTCGACGCGCGCGAACAGCGGCAACAGAACGTTCTGAGATCCGGTGAGGCCCCGCTCGCGGCCGCAGCTCACTGATCGCTGCGGGGGAGGAAGGTCGATTTTCAAGCCCGCGGGCTGATGCAAGTAATGCCAGACATCGGCAAGCAGGCCGGGGAGGCGAACCTGTTCGATCCGGAGACCAGCGTGCCCGCGGGGATGAAGCATCTGGAGTGGCAGCACCGGAAATGCGAGAAAAAGGGTATCAGCCCGGAAAATATGATGGGGTTTACCCTCGCCTCCTACAATGCCGGGCTCGGCCATGTCTACGACGCCAAGGATCTGGCCGAGGAAAAGGCTGGGACCGCAAGGTCCAGTTCGGCAACGTGGACAAGGCGATACTGCTGCTAGCGCAGCGCATGTATTACAAGAAGGCGCGCTACGGCTACGCGCGCGGGCGCGGGCGCGGGTCCTACGATTATGTTCGCAAGATTGAGTCGCGCTATCGCGCCTACGCCGCGCTACTGGATACCTTCCGCAAGCAGCAGGAAGCCGTCAGATGGTTGAATTGCGCTTACGCACCGGAATGGTTGCTCGACGATTCAGCACGCTGCCGATTTCCGGAGCACTTGGCGGGTTCAGGCGGGGCGCAGCAGGCCGGCCCGCAGTAAACACGTGGGCCGGCCTTCGCTCATTACAGTAATGAATGAGCGCTCGCTTAGGAACAGCTGCCGGGCATGGAAGCGATCCACTCGCGCAGCAATGCGGTGCCCTCTTCGTGTACCAGGCTGCGCCCCAGCTCCGGCATCATCGCACCGGGATCGGTGGATTCCACACGGAAATTCAGGATCGACTTGTCCGGTTCGCCGGGTACTATCGCGAACAGGCGGTTGCCACTGCCGGTTCCGGCCGCTACCGGCGGCTTGCACAGCCCCAGGCGGCGACGGTCCTCTTCGTTGTGCGCCAGCATCAGCCCGGAAGTGTCCGCAGCCCCGGACGGGTTGTGGCAGTGGCCGCAGTTGATGTCCAGGTAGGCGCGGGCGCGCTCCTCCAGCGGCAGGCCGGTATCCGCGTAATCGGCATTGCGCGGAATCGCGGCAAACTCCGGCATATCACTCAGGTAGCCGATCTGCTGCCAGTGCAGCAGCTGGTTCTGCACACCGCTGGCGTAGGCGTAGTCCTTGTTCAGATGGCGCGCGCGCGGACCGAGCGGTTTGATGGATTTTTCCGTGTGGTTGTCGGCGTGGCAGCCGGCGCACTGGTTCGCATCCGGCACTACATAAGTAAAAGCGGAGCTATCACCAGCGGCACTTACCAGCTGCAAACGGCTGGCATCGCCGGCGATTTCCAGCGTGGCCTCGGTCTGCTCGGCGTTCCACACATAGGGCAGCGCCTGCCAGCCGTCCGCGCGCTTGACCAGCAGGCGGGTTTCCATCAGGCGCACATTGTCCAGGTCCAGCGCCTCACCCGCCCTGCCCTCGACATAGTCGTTGCGGTAGTCGTCGGTGCGCAGCACAGCGCCGCTCGCGTCTTTCGGATAGTAGAAAGTCTTGCTCAGCACCGTGCCAACGGGATAGTCGAAGCGCTCGTCACCGTACTTTGCGGAAGTGCCGGCCGGCATCCACACGGTGCGCAGCTTGTGCGCATAGTCGGTGAAGAGTGCGGTGTTCAGATCGTACGGCGTTACGCCGCTGTTTGGCGTCAGTTCGCCGTCGATCACTTCCACGATATGCCAGTCACTCAGGCGCTCCGGCACAGCGTCGCGCTCGTAAACGGTGACCTGCTGCCGCGGTGCGTCGCAGCCGCTGAGCGCGGCCGCGAAAATTGGGGCCAGCACCGCGCCCCAAATCATTTTACGCATCGGCAGCCTCGACTGTTGCTACTTCACTCCCGCCGTCCACCGGCTGGTCCTCTTGCTGGTCAAAGTCCAGCACGATTTGCGGCAGCTTTTTCAGACTGCACTTGTGCGGTGTGATATCGGTGGAGATATTCTTGTAGTCGTTGGACGCATCGACGTTGATGATGCCGGCATCGCCGTTATCGATACACAGCTTCAGCGCATCCGGCACCTGGCCGTCGACCATTTTCTTCGCATCGACGACGCCGTCCCACAGGATGTCCGGCAGGCTGCCACTGAGGCCGAACTTGGCCAGTTTCAGCGCCTTCAGTTCCAGGTGGTCGGGGGAGCTGCCGCCGCCACTGAAACGGTTGTCGTAGACGTAGATGCCCTCCGGATACGGATCGAAGGCTTCCTGGGTCGACTTGTCGCTGTAGTAGCCGGCCATATAGTAGCTGCTGACGATCACGTTGGCGGTGTCGTTATCGGCAATATCGTTATTGAAGATTTCCACGTTGTCGTTGGAGTTGATCACGACACCGGAACCGGCAGGAACGGCGGCCACCGGCGTGCCCTCATGGCCGAAGTTTTCCGTGTTGTTGCCGATTATCCTGTTGTTGTGCACGCGCGTGCTGTGCCCCGGCTGCGGCAGGTTGGGCATATTGAATACGAGGATGCCGCCGGTGTTGTTGGTGGCAATGTTGTTGTACACGTCGGCACCGATGGTGTTCTCGATCTCGATACCGGCGACGTTGTACTCGGCGCGGTTGTTACGCACGATCACATTCCGGGACTGGCCCACATAGATACCCGCGTCGGACGCACCGATCGCCACGGTACCTTCCACCAGCGTATTTTTGGTCTGCACGGGGTAGATGCCGTAGGCGCCGTTTTCGGTGGCCGGGCCGTTGGTCCACTCCACGCGGATATTGCGGATGATGATGTTCTCGCCCTCGTTGACCTTGAGGGCGTCACCGATGGTGTCCTCGATGGCCAGGTCCTCGATGGTGAAATTGCTCGCATTCACCAGCAGGCCCTCGGCGCCCTGAATCTGGTCTTTGAAGGACAGGATGGTCTTGTCCATGCCGGCACCGCGAATGGTCACGCCGTCCACGTTCAGGGACAGGCTGCGGTTGAGCTGGAACTTTCCGGCCGGCAGTTCGATGACATCGCCGGGCTTTGCCGTGATCAGCTGCTTCAACAGCTGCTTCTGGAAATCCGCGGAAGCGGCGGCCTGGCCCTGATCGGCCTGACTCTCTTTCTTGTCCGATGAACAGGCCGCGGCCAGTACAGCAGCCAGTGCCACGCCCGCTATCCCGATCTTATGGGCTGCAGTCTTCATGTTGTTTCCTTTTTATTCGAGTTATGACCCGTAACAGCGCGTCGCAGCCCTAATAAGTACGATTGTACCAATTTAATCGCGCAAAAAATGCCTGGCTGCAAGCGACACCGATGTTAGCCAATCGGTCAGGGCGCATCAAGGCTCTTTTGGGACCCACGCTTGCCCGATGCCGCCACGCCCTGTAGTGTCGGGGGCAAGTAGTAGCCAAGGACAAGCTGCGCTGCCATGAATCCCCGCATCCCGCTCCTAGCCCTCACCGCCAGCCTGAGTGCCGGCGTCCAGGCACTGGAAACCCTTGCGCTCGAAATAGTCACTCCAGCCGGCCACCGCTACCAGGCGCAGCAGCAGCTCGGCGATGCCTTCGAATCCTTCGAGTCCGGCACTATAGCGGGCGAGACGCCCCCGCAGGAGTATCTGGCGATCCGCTGCAACGGCCCCTGGGGCGCGCTGAAATACCGCCTGCCCCTCGCCAGCGGGCCCGGCTACCTGCTTATCGCGCAGGGCGACAGCCTGCTGCTGCAGATAGTGGAGCATTCGGTAATCAGCGAGGATCAGGCCATCGCAGCGATGAGCGTGCACTGCATCGATACCGAGCCGCGGCAGGTCATCAAAGCGCTGTTTGAAGTCGAGCTGGTCAGGGGCAGCGCCGCAGCGCAGCAATTGCAGCTGGCCAATGGCTATCAACTGGAATATCGCTATACGCCGTGACCGGCGCCTGCGACAGGGAATGCGGAAGCGACCAGCGGCCGCTCCGCAGAAGAATCAGGACCCTGGTCCGATCAGTGGAATACCGGCGCGGAGACATAGCTCCAGAACAGCACAGTCCCCACCATCACCAGGACCGCTACCACCATGGACACGGTCACTATCGCACTGGCAAACAGGAAGCCGCGCTCCTCCGACACCCCCATCACAATGGGAATGCCGAGATACAGCAGATAAACCGCGTAGGCGACCGCCAAAGTGGCGAGCAGGATATCCAGCCACAGCAGCGGATAGAAACCCGCGACCCCGGCGATAAAGATCGGCGTAGCCGTAAAGCCTGCGATCACCATGCCCTTCATCGGATAGGTCTTGGCGCCGTAGGTCTTGGCCATCCAGTGGATAAAGTAGCCGATAGCCACCACGGCCAGCACCATGGTGCAGTAGAACACCGCCACCAGCTCGAGGGCGCTGTCACTGGTGATGCGCACCGGCGCCCCGCCACCGACACTCCAGCCCACTCGGGTGGTGCCGAAATACCAGGCCAGGGCCGGCAGCAGAGCCAAAACAATAACGTAGGGGATTTGCCGGCGGAGGTTCTTCTCCGACAGGCTTCCGATGAGCTGCCACTGCCGGCGCGGCTGTACCATCAGCCCGAACATATGGATCAACATCCCGTTCTCCTCACTCGCTGCGAGGAACCTTGGGCGAGACCTACGGAACCACTGAAAAACTACTGCGCGTGCGCCTGACGACGTCCGGCGGTGCTCGCAGTCCTCACGTACTGAAGTACGTTCCGGTTGCTGCGCTCCGGCGGCCGCCGCCAGCCACCCGCTCGCTACATTTTTCAGGGGTTCCTAACTTGCTCAAATTGATCTGGTAACTGCTTGTCAAAATGAGGAATACCGCTAAAAGGCCATTCCCTAAGTTCCAGTTCATTTCTTTTTGTGACGAGTCAGTTGTAGGCACTTCCGTCGTGCAAGTCAACGGAAGTCAGTAACTTGGCGGAAAAGATGACAGTGGCGTTTCTGCTAGAAACATTTACCGGAAAAAGATTGATACCGATCAACCCGACGGACAGAGTAATCGCCTTGTAGGAGCGGCGGGGCGGCCATCCGCCCATGGCCGCGATCGATATCCGGGAGTTGCCGGAAGTCCGATCGCGGCCATGGGCCACTCCTACCTATAAACGCAAGATCAGTCGACGCTGACCGGCTCTACCGGATGCATCCAGCCGAAGCGGTCTTCGCCACGCCCTTCCTGGATATCCAGCAGCGCCTGCCTCAAACGCTCTGCCACCGGGCCCGGCGCCCGGGCCAGCTGATAATTCTCACCGCCGTCCCCGATAACGCTGATCGGGCTGACGATCGCCGCCGTGCCGCAGGCGAAAGCTTCCTCGCAAGCGCCTTCCGCGACCTGCCGCAGCAGCTCGTCGATATCGATTGCGCGCTCGTTTACTGTGTAGCCGAGGTCACGGGCCAGGTCGATCAGCGAATCGCGGGTAACACCCTCGAGGATGGAACCGGTCAGCGCCGGCGTGTGCAACTCTCCGCCGATAACCGCAAAGAAGTTCATGCCGGACAGCTCTTCCACCGCCTTGCGATCACTCGGGCTCAGCCACAGGGACTGGTCATAACCGCGCTTCTTGAGCCGCGCGATACTGAGCAGGGAAGCCGCGTAGTTGCCGCCCACTTTCGCATCGCCGGTCCCCCCCACCGCGGCGCGCGAGTCTTCGCGCTCCACCCACAGCCGCATATTGCCCGCGTGATAGGCTTCGGACGGACTGGCGATCACATAGAACTCGTAAGAGGTGCTGGCAGATACGGTCAGATCTGCCTGGGTGCCAATCAGGAAGGGGCGCAGGTAAAGAGACTCGCCACTCGTGGCCGGAACCAGATTGGCACAGTAGGCGGTCACCGCGCGCACGCCGTCCATAAACAGCGCTTCCGGTACCGGTGGCATACAGAGCCGCTCGGCGGAATGCGCCATGCGCGCCGCATTCCGCTCCGGGCGAAACAGGCTGATGCCGCCACCGGCAGTCCGATAGGCCTTCATCCCTTCAAAGCAGGACTGGGCGTAGTGCAGCACCTTGGCTGCCGGGTCCAGCGACAGCGGGGCATAGGGGATCAGCTCACCTCTGCTCCAGCAGCCGTCCTGGCAAACGGCGCGAAACATTACCGGCGCCATCACAGCGCCAAAGCCCAGTTTCTCGGGCATTTCAAATCCGCGCAGACTGGTCGCCACGGCTGGATCTATGTAGATGCTCACCGGCATTCTCCTCTCATTCCAATGCGCTGATTATGGCGCTTGCCGCACCGCAATCCAAATATAGCGCCCGCCCGGCGCGACTTATGCGCAACTCAATGGCCTTCAGAACCACATCGCTAGGATGAATCTTTCGCATTTTGCCGACCTGGCGCCGCAGCCACGCAATTTTGCCGACAGCCACTGACGGGGCGACCATTGCACCCTGTTTCAATTGCGACCAGTTTTTGCTCCGCCGTCACCTGTTTACACCGGCCGCTAAACTTTTGGCATCTGCTTGCCCTATATCTATGTCGGAGCAGTCTCCCATTGCCGCCAGGCTGCTAAACCGAATTGGTGGTGCAGCACCTGTTCACAAATCCGATATCCGACCGTCGAAATTCACGCCATCGCCATCAGGAGGCGAATTGCGATAGCTATACTCACTGGTACGCACCCAAGGAGCCGGTCAACAGTCTCCAGGCGCGTTTTCACAGCTGGTGACGCGGAACTAAACCAACGGCCAGCAACCTGTCGCCGGAAGTAACACACCCGGGCACCGTCAGGGATTGTGACAGAACCACACTTCAAGGAGAGACAGTCCCCTCGGCCACGCGACCGAAGCGGACAGAGTGCCCGCCTTTTCAAGCACGCTGGCCCAGTGCGCAGTTGCTGAAATCGGGTGAAGCAAAACACGGAACGGAAGTGGTTCAATCGTGACACAGACAGATATCAGCAACTCCATTGCTATCGGCTTGATGTTTACAGCCACAGCTCTGCTGTGTGGCAGCGCCTACGCGGAAGTTGGCGCCTCCGTCGTCGAAGATTCCAGCACTCCACCCGAAGCCTTTATTGAGGCGGCCTCAAAACCCCTGCAAACCACCAAGCGACAACTGCGCCCGTCCGAGGTCGTGGACGACTATCGCGAACGTATTGAAGATATGGAAGCCCAGCACGGCGCCTACGGTGCCGGCATGGACGAACAGCTGCTCGGCTTGGCCAATGCCCTGCAACGTACCGGTTCCCACGAAGAGGCTATCAGCGAATTCCGGCGGGCCATGTTGATCAACCGGGTCAATGAGGGCCTCTACTCGCTGAACCAGATCCCCATGATCGAGCGCATGATCGAAAGCCAGATTGCGCTCAACCAGTGGGAGGATGCCAACGACAATCAGCAGTACCTCTACTGGCTGTACGAGCGCAACTACGGTGAGAAAGACCCGCGCATGCTGCCGGTCATCGACAATCTGAGCCGCTGGCACCTGCAGGCCTATGTGGAGGAGAAAGGTGGCACACTGTTCGAGCACCTGATCAGCGCTACGGACCTGTACAAACTTGCGGTGGACATCATCACGCAGAATTTCGGCGCCAATGATCTGCGCCTTGTCGATGCCCTGCGCGGTCTCAAGGTCACCAATTACTACCTCCTCACCTATGATGGCGAGCCCCAGCAGCCGGTGGTCGTCAATACCAGTTTCGGTGGCGGCGGAAACATGGAAGCGGCACAGCGCACCAAGCTGGACCACTACCGCATGAACAGCTTCAGTTCCGGAAAAAACGCCATCGCCCGCATCGTCGACGTCTACCAGAAGAATCCCCACTCGCCGCCGGCGGCATCCGCCAAGGCCAAGGTGGAACTGGGTGACTGGTACATGATGTTCAACAAGTGGCACTCGGCGCGCGAAACCTACGGCGAGGCCTACCAGGCGCTGTGGGACAACGGTGCGACCAATCAGGAGATCGACGATATCTTCGGGCGCCCCGCCGCGCTGCCGGCACTGCCGATGCTGGAGGAGGATCGCGAAGCTCTGGCAGAATCCCAAGTCACCGTTTCTTACGATGTCACCGCGTTTGGCAAGGCGCGCAATATCCAGATACTGAACGCCTACCCTGAGGATAGGGTCAGCATTCGATCACGGGTGCGCAATATCCTGAAGCGCGCCAAGTTTCGCCCGCGCTTCGAGAATGGCGAACCGGTCGAGACGGTAGGTGTAGTGCAGAGATTCGTTTTCGACTGAAACGCACGGAATGGGCGATTCTGGCGCTTCTGAGAACAGCGACAACAAACCCCGGATAACAGTCGCTGTCGAATCGTTAAACAGGCTGCTGGAAGGCAAACCTTCGCAGCCGCGTAATACAGCCGAGCGGGCCGGGTGCCCACTCGGCTTTCACCGCAACCCCAAATGCCCGACAGCGCCCGCGGGGCGCCTCAGGAGAGACACAATGACACTACGGAAAGCGGTACTCACAGAGATACGCCAGGGTATCGGCTGGCGCACACTGGTCTCGGCCACTGTATTGAGCGCCGCCATGGTCGGTTGCAAGAGTCAGCAGACCCAGTCGCAGCCGCCGGCCCAGCCGTCGCAATCCTCGTCCAGCTCGCCATCCCAATCGCAATCGAGTTCATCATCGAGCAGCAGCTCCTCGAGCCGCAGCCAGCCGCAGACCGCGAGCAGCGGCATGCCGTCCAGCAGCTCGTCCAGACAGCCGAGCCAGGGCATGCCCGGCAGCACCAGCAGCCGTCCGAGCATGGACATGCCGAGCATAGAATCCGGGCCCCGGTCCAGTAGCACTGCCAGTTCTTCCTCCAGCGGCGAAGAATCCTCGCAGCGCAGCAGCTCTGCCAGCGACAGCATGCCCGACCCTAGTGCGCGCAGCCGCAATCCGCCGACGCCGGTGTACAGCGAATCCGACCGGCGCCCGGAAGACAGCCGCATGCCGCCGGATCCGTCCACCGACAGTCAGGGCGAACCGCCGGATGAGGTCGATTTTTCGGAGGAAGAGCAATCCGCCTCCTCCAGCAGTACTTCGTCGAGCAGCTCATCTTCGAGCAGCTCGTCTTCGAGCAGCGCCTCGGCGGCCAATAAATCGGCCGCGGCACAATCCGGCAACAGTGCCGGCAGTCCCTCCCGTGGGGGCAGCGCGCCCAATGAGGCTCCCGCCACGACCGCCGAGCGGGTGGCGGACCTCGAAGGACAGTTCGACTCCACCATGGCCAGCTACGACGGCATGATCCTGCGCGAGCGGGACTATGTCCGCAACCGCCCCAGCTCTGCAGGCGAGGACGGCGAAGAGGCCATGGACGAAGCGCCTCCCGGCGAATCCCTGGAGGATCTGATCGAATCCGCCGAAGCGGAAATTCCACCGCCTCCCGGGGGCGGTGCCGAGGGCGGCAGCGGCCCGGAGCAGAACAATTCCAGTGGCCAGGCTACGGGCCCGGGACTGCCGACTGCTGGACGCAAGGGTGAGTATGATCACACCAACTCCGCAGCCGTCGTTCCCGCCGATATTCCCAATGGCAACGACGACGACGTGGTTGCACGGCAGATCCGCGAGGCCGCCACACGGGAATCGGATCCCGAGTTGCGGGAGAAGCTGTGGGAAGAATATCGGAAATATAAAAACGCACAGAAATGACAGCAGAGGAAGTCCGTATGTTTTGTTCCAGCAGATTTCATTGCAACCACCGGGTTGGCCAAGGTCTTTTCAGACGCGGCCTGCTGCTGCTGTTGTTCCTGGCGATCGGCGCCTGTACTACTACCGAAGTCCGCACCACCGCGTTTACTCCGCTCACGGTTGAGGACGCCAACATTCCGGAAGAGCGACTGCTCGACGTGGGCATAGTGCAATTCGACCCGGGCCTAGACACTGCGGAGGTCGATGAGGATGAACTGGTGTTCCCGGAACTGCGCCAGGCCGAATCCCGTTACATTGCCGTAACCCTGGCAAATTCCCTTCAGTCCAGTCAGGGCTGGGGGGCGGTGCGGGTGATTCCGTCCGAGCGCACCAACATCGATATCACCGTGACCGGCCGCATCGTGCAGTCCGATGGCGAAACCCTGACAGTCGATGTCACTGTCACCGATTCCCGCGGCCAGCGCTGGTTTACCAAGCAGTATTCGGAACAGGCTTCCCATTACGCCTACGATCGCAAGCACCCGACCGAAGGCGATGCTTTCCAGGGCATCTACAACAGCATTGCCAATGACATGCTCATCTACCGGCAAAAACTGTCTGACCGGCAGATCGCCGAACTGCGCACCATCTCGGAAATGCGCTTTGCCCGCAGCTTCTCCCCCGACGCCTTCAGCCGCTATCTAAACCAGAATGAAGACGGCATCTACTACTTGAGCGCACTGCCGGCGGAGGGCGACCCGATGCTGCAGCGCGTGCGCCGCATCCGCGAACGCGACTATCTCTTTGTGGATACATTGCAGGGCTACTACGGCACCTTCGTCAAGTCCATGGAATCCCCCTATCAGGAGTGGCGCGCCATGAGTTACGACGAGGTGAAACAGATGCGCGAACTGAAACGCAAAGCGCGCAATCACACCATTATGGGGGCCGCGGCTATCATCGGCGGCATCGCTGCTGCCGGCGCCGGTGCCGGCAGCGCCCGCGCGGCGGGACAGGTAGGCATAGCCGGCGGCGGCTACCTGATCAAGAGCGGCTTTGATCGACGCAGCGAAGCGAAAATGCACATAGAAGCGCTGCAGGAACTGGGTGACTCCATGGAGGCGGAGGTAGAACCGCAGATTGTCGAGCTCGAAGACCGCACAGTAACCCTGAGTGGCACCGTGGAAAACCAGTACCGTCAGTGGCGCGAAATATTGAAGGAAATCTACGAAGCGGAAACCGGCGCTCTGGAAACTAGTATCTGACCGCGGCGGGAACCTGCGCATGGAGGACACCGGACAGGATCCCGGTGCCCGCTCCAATTTGCTCCGGCGCAGCGCCCTCTGTTCAGACACTGTTGAAAATAACACACCCCAGCGGAGTCACCATGCAACACCGCGACCAATCACCGGAAGACATTACGCCGATTCAACCCGCCGATTTCAGTTTCGGTGGTGAGAGGACGCAACAACAAAAATCGCAGGCCGCGCCGTCAGCGAAGCCAAAAAGTTCGGGAAATTCCAAATACCAGGCGGCGGCCATCGGATCGCTGCTGCTGCTCGGCGTTATCGGGGTTTTCTGGCTATTGCCACAGGTGGTGGAGAAGCCGCAGCCGCGCCTGCCGGGCACCGCTGGCACAGGCGCTGAGGATGCGGTGACGCCCCAGATCCAGGCTTCCCCATACAGCGATGCGGAAATCGCCCAACAGCGCCGCAACGTGCAGAAAACCCTGCAGGAAATCCTCGTGCTGAAGGAGGAACTGCAGGAGCGCAAAATCGAAACCTGGGCCAATGAAGCCTTTTCCGCCGCTCAGGCACTGGCGGAGGAAGCCGATGGCATATACCGGCAACGGCGCTTCACGCAGGCCCTGGAAAAATACCGGGAGTCCCTCACCACACTCCAGCAGTTGCGCGACGGCATTCTGGCCCGCATTGAAAAACACCTGACGGAAGGCCATCACGCCCTGGATATCGGCGACGCCGCGGCGGCGCACGAAGCCTTCGACATGGTGCTCACGATTTCCGAAGATCACCCCAGAGGCGTCAAGGGCAAGGCGCGGTCGGAAAAATTGCCGGAGGCCTGGCAGCACTTCACCAATGGCAAAGAGGCATTCGCCGAGGGTGACCTCAACACCGCACGCGAGGAACTACAGCAGTCCCTGGCCGCAGACCCGGAAACCCGCCCCGCCATCGAGCTGCTGCCCAAGGTACTGAACGCGATTACCGAGCGGGATTACAGCGAAGCCATGTCCGCGGGCTACGCCGCCATCGCCGAGAGCGACTTTAACGCGGCAAAAGAAGCCTTCGCACGCGCCCGCAAACTCAAGCCCGGCGCCGAGGAGCCCGGCATAGGTCTGCAGCAGGCCAGTAACGGCGCCGAGCAGCTTCACATCGACCAGCTGTTCACACGCGCCCGTCACCAGGAACAGGCGGAGGACTGGCACGGCGCTCTGAAGAGCTACAGCGCGCTGGTCGAAAAGGACGGCAGCCTGGTTGCCGCCATCACCGGCAAGGCGCGCAGCGAAGCCAGGGCACAACTGGATGATCAGCTGAAGGGATTGCTGGAGGATCCGCTGACGCTCGGTAACGGCAAGCGCAACCAGTTTGCCCGCCAGGTACTCGCCGACGCCCGCGGGCTCAATGAAGATACTCCGCGCCTGGTGCAGCAGATCGAAGACCTGGAGAATGCGCTCACCAAGGCTCTGATACCACTGCCCGTTCGCTTCCGGTCTGACCGCAGTACCAGTGTCACCATCTACCACGTGGGGCGGCTCGGCAACTTCGACCAGCGGGAAATCACCCTCAAACCCGGCCGCTATACCGCCGTCGGTACGCGCGAGGGATATCGCGACGTCAGACGTGAATTCACCGTCGTGCCCGGCGAGGAACCACCGACTGTGGTGATTCAGTGCGCCGAAAAAATAAACGGCGCCAATAACAGTTAGCCCCCCGAACCTTGAAACTGCGCGTTGATCAAACACTGTACGGTTTTTCGCAAACGCGTAAAAGCTGGACAGAAACGCCACCGTGGTAAGCGCGAAAGGAAGACTTTCGCGCCAAACGACTCCGCAAAACCCATGTGGATCACGCCAGCAAGCTAAGCTGTAGTGCACAGTGGAAGGCTTCCGCGCCTGCATCGGCAGCGGCGGCTCGTCCAGCGCAGCGCCAGGGTAATGGCGCCACTATAATTGTGATAAATCGATAAGTGCGCAGTAATCAGGAAATCATAAATGACAGCGAAGGAAGCGGTACCTGTTCGCGGTAATGATCGCGCAGACGATGACTTCTCCATCATTGAGCCCGTCGGCTTCACACCAGTACAGGTAGAATCCGGCGGTAGGAAGCTTTTGCTGTCGCCGCGCGCGCTGACCATTGCCGGATTCCTGCTCCTGGGAATGTTCGCGCTGGTCTATCTGCTGATCGCCCGCTCGCTGATTTTCGAAACCAAGCCCGCCGACGCCGATATCAGCGTCAGCGGCCTCGCGCTGCGCCTCGGCGACGGCCATCTGGTCCTGCCCGGCCACTACAGTTACACCATCAGCGCCACCGGCTACCTGCCGAAAAGCGGCGAGGTGGAAGTCACCGCCGACGGCCACAGCCGCCATGCCGTCACCCTGGAAAAGTTGCCGGGTCATCTGCAAGTCATCAGCGACCCGCCGGTGCCGGTGCGCATCCTGGTCAACGGCAATGAAGTGGCGAGTGCCAATGGCCTGGCAAAAAATATTCCCGCCGGACAGAAACGCATCACCGTGGTGACCGAGCGCTACCTGCCCTTTACGAGAGAAATCGAGATTGAAGGCCTCGACAATACCCAGCGCCTGCAGGCCTCTCTCAGACCCGCCTGGGCCAACGTGCGCATCAGCAGCAATCCGCCCGGGGCAACTGTCACCGTCGAAGGCGAAATACTGGGGACTACGCCCCTGAATGCCGAGCTGATCCAGGGCGACAGGGTCGTCAGCCTGTCGCTGCCGCAACACAAGACGGTCGAAATTCCCGTGGCCGTTACCGCCGGCGTGGACCAGTCGCTGGCCCCGGTAGACCTCAGCGCTGCCGACGGCTTGCTGCGCGTTGTGAGTACACCCGAGGGCGCCGGTGTGACCGTAGACGGTGAATTTCGCGGCCATACCCCGCTGGAACTGGAACTGTCCCCTGGCGGCGAACATCGGCTGCGCTTCTTCAAAGACGGCTACGCGTCGGTAGAGCGCACCGTCGATATCGGCGCAGGTGTTGAGCGGGACTTGAATATCAACTTGAACGCGGTTTACGGCCGGGTGCGCATAACCAGCAGCCCAGATGACGCCCAGGTTTATATCGACGGCCGGCTGGCGGGCTCCACCGGCGAGACGTTCAATCTGCCCGCGCGCAGCCACAGCATCCTCGTCCGCAAACAGGGCTTTGAAGATTACGAAACCAGCGTGGTGCCCAGCGCCAAACTGGAGCAGACCATCCGCGCCGTGCTGCTCACTGCCGAGCAGGCGCGCTGGAGCAATATACCCGCCGAAATCAGCCACCCCGCTGGTGGCAACATGAAACTGATGCGACCCAATGCGCAATTCACCATGGGTTCATCGCGCCGCGAGCAGGGCCGCCGGGCCAACGAAGTGCTGCGGCAGATCTCCCTGACCCGCGCCTTCTACCTGGGAACCACCGAAGTCACCAACCGCGAGTACCGCCGCTACCAGCGGGCGCACAGTTCGAGCCACGTCAATGGCGTCAGCCTGGACAACGACGACCTGCCGGTAGTCAACGTCAGCTGGGCCGACGCCGCGCTGTTCTGCAACTGGCTGAGTGAACGGGATGGCCTGAATCCCGTCTACCTGACCGAGCGGGACCGCGTTATCGGCTTCGACGCCGGCGCCAACGGCTACCGGCTGCCCACCGAAGCCGAATGGGCCTGGGCCGCGCGCTTCGATCAGGGCTCCATGCGCAAGTTTCCCTGGGGCAACGATCTTCCGGTCAGAAGCAACTCCGGTAACTACGCCGACAACCACGCCGCCCAGCTGGTACCGGCAGTACTGCGCACCTACAGCGACCGCTACGCTGCCACCGCACCGGTGGCCAGCTACAGTGCCAACGGCCTCGGCATCTTCGATCTCGGCGGCAACGTATCCGAGTGGATACACGACCTGTACACCATCGGCACCGGCCTCTCGATGCGCCGGGAGGAAAACCCGGTCGGCCCCCAGGATGGCGACTATCACGTAATCCGCGGTTCCAGTTGGCGCCACGCCGGCCTGACGGAACTGCGGTTGTCCTATCGCGACTACGGCGCCGAGCCGCGCAACGATGTCGGCTTCCGCGTCGCGCGCTGGGTGAACTAGGAGGCAGCGTATGCAATGGCCCGTATTGACTCTCGCACTCTTACTTTTCTCCACGCCACTTGCCGCCGAGGAAAAGGCCGAAGAGGCGCAGGAGCACGAGGAAAAGCCGGTAGAGGTCGCGCAGGCCAAGCCCAATCCGCAGGCCGGTACATCTGACGCCGACGACTACAAGGCCTCGGAGGAAATCTCCGAGGACCTGTCGGTGTCCTATCCCGTCGATATCTAGGCAGCGAAGATCAACAAGAGCACCATCATGAAATTCAAATCTTCCGACTTTGTCTTCCAGCTGTTCGCGCTGCTCGGTGCGATCATCCTGGTGCACGCCATTTACGTGGCCATTATCCGCCCAAACGCGGATGCACTGATCGAAGAACAGCTGGCCCGGGAAGCCGCTGGGGAAACCTATATCCAGCAGCGGTCGCTCTACATCGTCATGCGCGACTATGAACAGGAGGCCTGCTTCGTCCTGATGCTCTGGGCCATGGCCATCATGGGTCTGAAGGCGCGCCGCAGCATGCGCGAGCGCCACTTGCTGGACAAGGCGCTGCTGAATGTCAGCGAGGGCACACCGATATTGCCGGAAGACGCCCGCGATCTGTCGCGGCCGATACAGGCGCTGCCGGAAGAAGAGCGCAATTTCCTGCTGCCGCGGGCACTGCTGACCGCATTGCAACGATTCGGCTCGACGAGAAACGTCGCCGCCGTATCCAACTCCGTCAAGGAGGTGTGCGATACCGAGGGCGACCGTTTAGACAGTGAGCTGGCCATGGTGCGCTACATCACCTGGGCCATACCATCGATCGGATTTATCGGCACGGTGCGCGGCATCGGCGAGGCATTGTCGCAGGCGCACCGCGCGGTGGAAGGCGACATCGCCGGAGTCACGGTGAGCCTCGGCGTGGCCTTCAACTCCACCTTTATCGCGCTGGTAATCAGTATCGTCATCATGTTTTTCACCCACCAGTTGCAGTTGATGCAGGAGCGCCTGGTTCTGGATACGCAAAACTACTGTGACACGAATCTGCTGAGATTCCTGAAGGTAAGTTAGGGCCGCCTCACTAGCAGCCCGTGGGAAAAGATCACCGCTTGCGGTCATTTGCACAAGAGGAAAGAACAAATGGGACAAGGCGTCCTGGAAATCAATGATTGCGGTCTGCGGGTATTCGTCGGTACGGATGAGGTACTGGAAAGCCCCGGCGTCGCCGTGATTGAACCGCAACAGATACTGGTCGGCACCGCGGCACTGATGCGAGCCCGCAGCCACCCCACCCGCGTGAACAACCAGTTCTGGCGCCGGCTGAGTCTCGAGTCGCTGAAGTCCGAGAACAACCGCTGCCGCCACCACGCCGACCTGGCTTACTGCCACCTGCAGGAAATCTCTGAACACTGCGACCTGCCCGGTGAAGTCATGCTGGCGGTTCCGGGCAATTTCACCCGCGAACAGCTGGCGCTCTTACTCGGCATCATCAACGAGAGCCCTATCCAAGCCGTGGGACTAGTGGACGCGGCCACCGCCTGCATCAGCAACCTGGCTCCCCGCGGCGTTCACCTGCATGTCGAACTTCAGCTACAGCAGACCCTGGTCAGCCGCGTAGCAGTCCACGAACACGCCACCCTGGATCTTGCGGAAACGGTGAACGACGCCGGGCTGCAGAATTTCCAGGATGCCTGGGCCCGGGTATTCACCGACGCCTTTATCATGCAGTGCCGCTTCGACCCGCTGCACTCCGCCGAGGCGGAGCAGCAGCTCTATGACCTGATGCCACAGTGGGTCAACCGCGCCATGCGCCAGGGCGAAGTCCTGGCAGAACTGGAGGACCGCACAGCGAAAGTCAGCCTCCGCCAGCTGCAGGATGCCAGCGCGCCCATACTGTCGCGGGTCCGCGCCATGCTGGATAACCTCGCCGGTACCGGCAGTGTGGTTTTCGTCTCCCACCGCTGGGCTGAGATTCCGGGCGGCGCCCAGCTGGCCGAGCGCATCCATCTGCTGCCGCACAACTGCGTCGCCCTGGCAGTGGCCAAGCGCTGGTCGGAAATTCACAGCGAGACCTCGGCGCTGCGCCTGGTCAACGCCCTGAGTGCAGCTCCGGCCAATGAAGTGGCCATCCAGGTGCACAGCGCCACCGAAGCCGCGGCAACCCATCTGTTGTTCGGCCACCGGGCCCTGGCGGCGCAGCAACCGCTGTTCGTCTTCTGGCAGGCAGGCAAGTTCAGCATTACACCGACACCGCCGGAACACCCCGCGGCAACGATAACCAGCCACGCCGGCAGGCTGGCCCTGCGCGTGGACGCCGGCACCCGCTTTATGCTGAACGGCGAGGAGATTGCCGCACCGGTCAACCTCAGCGCCGGTGACAGGATTGGAATTGCGGATTTCGACGAAGTCATTACCGCAATCAGCGTGGAGCAGTATGGCGCGTAAGAAACGTCGGTTTTCCACTTTCAGCCTGTCGTTTCTCGACATTATGTCCTGCGGTTTCGGCGCCGTGGCGCTGATCTTTCTGATCATCAAGCACGGCTCTGATCACGAGATTGAAACCGAGACCCAGGATCTGGCGGCGGAAGTCAACCTGCTCCAGGAGGAGGTGGAATTCGGCCGTGAACACCTGGTATTGGCCCGCAATACCCTGGACGTCACCAGTGATGAACTGGCCGAAGCCCAGGGCCTGGCGCGCCGCATCATTGAGCAGATAGATGCGATCAAGGGCAATATTGCCGAAATCGACAGCAGCGACGAGGAGGAAGATATCCAGCGCCTGCAGGACAAGCTGAAGAAGCTCGAGCAGGCCAAGAAGGAGCTGGAGGAGGAAAACAAGAAACTCGGCAACAATGTGCGCAAGTTCGTCGGCGACGGCGATCGCCAGTACCTGACCGGCCTGCGCCTGGGTGGCGAACGCATTCTGATACTGCTCGACGCTTCCGCCAGCATGCTGGGCGACGAGCTGATCAAGGTGATCCGCACCCGCAATATGTCATCGCGGGTCAAGCGGGAAACGGAAAAATGGCGCCGCGCAGTCAATACGGTTTCCTGGTTGACCGCACAGTTTCCGCAGGACAGCCAGTACCAGATCTATACCTTCAACACCAGTTTTCGCGCCGCCATCGCCGGCACCGAGGATCGCTGGCTGAATGTCGACGACCGCGATCAACTGGACCAGGCGATCAAAGAGCTGGACAAGATCGTGCCGGAAAACGGCACCAGCCTGGAGCGGGTATTCAATGCCATCAATGCCATGTCACCGCTGCCGGACAATATCATCCTGATCACCGATGGCCTGCCCACCCAGGGCATGAAAAAGCCCCGCGGTACCACCATCTCCGGCAGGGATAGGCGCGAACTGTTCCAGCGCGCGGTGAAAGTCCTGCCGAAGAATGTACCCATCAACGTGATTCTCGCCCCGATGGAGGGTGATCCCTTCGCGGCCAGCGAGTTCTGGAAGCTCGCCATGGAAACCCAGGGCTCCTTCCTTGCACCTTCGAGGGACTGGCCGTGAGGGCACATCTAGAAATCGTCACGAGCGAGTGGCTGGAGGTGGCCGCCGGAGCGCAGGAAGCGGAGTGTACTTTAGTACATGAGCATTCCGAGCACCGCCGGACGCCGCCAGGCGCGCGCGCAGTAGATTTATGGAGGTGCCCGTGAGACGTAACCGCAACAAACGGGGCCAGGACGAGTTCAGCATCTCCTTCCTCGATGTGATCTGCTGCGGCTTCGGTGCCATTGTGCTGCTGCTGATGATCGCCAAGACGGCGGAACCGATCGTGCTTGAAGAAGCCGAGGTGGACCTGGATGGCCAGGTAAAGGAGCTGCAACATCAACTGGCAGAAATTCGCGGCGAGACCACGGTCCTCAACCGCGACCTGAATGCCAAGCGCGAGCAGCTGGACATAGAGCGCAGCCGCATCGCGAATCTGCGTGGTGAACTGGACACACTCCAGGCCCTCTATGCGAGCAAGACAGAAGGGCAGAGTGAAGAGGGCAAGCTCAAGGGTGAACTGACGGTGGCGCTGCAGAGCATCACCGACGAAATGCGCCGCCTGCTCGGCGAGAACTACCAGCGCAAGAACAACGTGATTGGCGGCATACCGGTGGACAGCGAGTACATTCTGTTCATCATCGATACCTCCGGCAGTATGTTCAATTACGGCTGGGACAGGATGATGAGCGAAATGGTCAACACCCTCGACCTGTACCCCAATGTCAAAGGCATCCAGGTAATGAACGACATGGGGGACTACATGTTCTCCAACTACCGCAATAAGTGGATACCCGACACGCCGGGCCGGCGCCAGGCGATTCTGGAACGTCTCAGATCCTGGAATCCGTTCAGTAATTCCAGTCCGGTCGAGGGCATCCAGAAGGCGGTGCGGAGCTTTTACGATCCCAGCAAGAAGATCAGCATCTACGTGCTTGGCGACGAATTCACCGGCAAGTCCATCCGCAATGTCATGCTCGCGGTGGACAGGGTGAACGCCCAGTATGGCGAGGACAAACGCAATATTCGCATCCATGCCATCGGCTTTCCGATTCAGTTCTCGCGTCCGCCGCATTTGCAGACCACCGGGCTGAGATTCGCCGCCCTGATGCGCGAGCTGACCTACCGCAACGGCGGCACCTTTGTTGGGTTAAATGATTTTCGATAGCCGGCAAGAATCCGGTAGAGAGAAATCGAGGAGACAGACATGAAGTACCCAGGAAAAGGATTTTCGACACTGGTGAAAATCACCTTGCTGGTATCTGCGCTGCTGGCAACCGCCTGTTCCCACACGGTACATGTGGATGGCAGCTACCCAAAACCGGTGGGACAACAGCATCCGCTAACGGTAGGCATTTATCTCAGCGATGATTTTCGCAACTTCACTTATCGCGAAGACAGTGAAGACCGCGATGAGTGGAATATCAACACCGGGCGGGCCCAGAAAAATCTCTTCGAAACGGTACTCGGCTCCATGTTTACCGAAACCATTGCCCTTTCCCAGTACCCACAACAGCTGCCGGGTAACGTCGAACTCGTGATCGTACCCGAGATTCGCGAGCTGCAGTTCACCATGCCGCGCGAGACCCGCGTCAACATTTTTGAAGTCTGGATCAAGTACGACATGCACGCCTACAACCCGCAGGGCGAATCGGTTGCGAACTGGGTCATTACCGCCTATGGCAAGACTCCGACGGCTTTTCTGAAATCGCAGGAGGATGCGCTCGCCCAGGCCATCAATGTGGCACTGCGGGATGCAGGTGCGACCCTGTACATGGGTTTCGCAAAGGTTCCCGAGTTACAGGCACTGCTTGCCAGCAAGCAGCGCGCCCTGTCCCTGCAGGAAACCAATACAACGCAAGCTGATACTGTGGAATAGCCGGAGGTTGTCGTGTTCAAACCAATTTTTCTATTTAGCCTGGCACTGATCAGTGGCTGCACCACCGTGGTCATCGACGAATACCGCCGCAGCGATGGCGAACTGGCGGAGGGAGACTCCGTGGTAATTCTCGGCCGGCGCCACTCCAGCGAATACGAGACAGAGCCGGACCTGATCGACTGTGTCGGCAAGCAGCTGCACGATCCGGATCGCGGCGTCAATGTCATTGCGGAAAAGCAGTTTGTGGACGCCATGTACCCCTGGTTCGAACCCCGCACCGCACCCATGCATGTGCGCTCACTGGACCGTCTGATGGAAAATCCGAATGTGCGCGAGCGCATGGAAGCCTATGGCGTAAAATATATCGTGTGGATCGATGGCTCCACGGAAACGACCGCCAGCGCCGGCTCCATCGGCTGCTCCATCGGAACCGGTGGTGCGGGCTGCTTCGGCTTCGGCACCTGGGATAAGGAGTCCGATTACGAAGCATCCGTGTGGGATTTTCGCGATCAGGAGCTATCGGGCAAGCTCAGTGCCGACGCCAAGGGCACCTCCTACATGCCGGCCATAGTCATACCGATCCCGCTGATCGCTCGCGTCCAGAACAATGCCTGCAAGGGCATGGCCGCACAACTGCAGCAGTTCCTGCTGCCTTCACAGGCTACCAGTTCTTAGGGGCCCAGTACCGCACAGGAAAGAGGGAGAGAACGAGCGATGAAATATTTTAATAAGATACTCATTTGCACCCTGATCGCAGCATCTGCCGGCTGCGCCTTCAACCCCGCCACCAACCGGCCGGATCTGGTGCTGATGTCGGAAGAGAAAGAAATCGAAATCGGCGCGGAGATGCATCAGAAGCTGGTGGAGAGCACGCCGATTTACAATGACCCCGTACTGAATGCCTATGTCGAACACGTCGGCCAGAAAGTGGCCGCGGCCAGCGACAGGCCTGACATCAAGTACCACTTCACGATCATCGACAGTCAAGATATCAATGCCTTCGCCTTACCGGGCGGCTATGTCTATATCAATCGCGGCCTGCTTACCTATTTGCATTCTGAAGCGGAAATGGCGGCAGTACTGGCCCACGAAATCGGCCATATAACCGCCCGCCACGCCGTGCGACAGAAAACCGCCGCGACCGGCGCCGGAGTCGCTTCGGTACTGTCGGTGCTGGTAACCGGCAGCGGCGTCGTCGGCGATGTGGCAAATCTGTGGAGCACCGCTGCCGTGAAGGGTTACGGCCGCGACATGGAACTCGAGGCCGACCGCTTTGGCGCGCAGTATATGTACAATGCCGGCTACGATCCCCAGGCCATGATCAACGTCATCGGCCTGCTAAAGGACCAGGAGACTTTCTCCCGGCGTCGCGCCAGAGTCGAGGGCAAAAAGCAGCAGACGTACCACGGCGTCTTTTCCACGCACCCCCGTAACGATATCCGCCTGCAGGAAGTGGTGAAAGCGGCCGGTGATCTTCCGGAGGACAAGAAGATTACCAAGGTCGAATACTACCGCGAAAAGACCGATGGGCTGGTGTACGGCCAGAACGCGCAGCAATCGGAAAAAAACCGCTACAACCACCAGCGGCTCGGCTTTTCCCTCTTATTCCCGGAGGGATGGAAGGTAGAGAATCAGCGCGCCGCCATTGTCGGTACGGCGCCCGATGGTAAGGCGGCGATCACCATCAAGGTGGCGCAGCGCAAGGATAACCAGCCCGCGGACATGGCGCTGCGGGAGGTCTACGATGTGCGAAAGCTGGAGCAGGATGAAAAGCTGAACCAGTATCGGCTTGAGGGTCACACCGGCAAGCTGCCGGCCGCCGAGCCGGAGGATCCCGATCGGGTTGCCGTCATCTACTACGGCAGCCGCCAGTATATCCTCGAGGGCAAAATCACCGACGGCGCCGCCCGGAATGCAGAATCTGTCAATGAGTATGACAATCTTTTCCTAACGAGTATTCGCAGCTTTCGCCCCTTGCGAAAGACTGACATTATCAAACCGGATATCAAGCGTGTTCGCTATGTGCAGGCCAACGAGAAGACCACCTTCGCATCGCTGGCCAGACATATGGAGATCGGTGAATACGCAGAGGAGCAGCTGCGCCTGCTGAACGGCTATTACCCACGTGGCGAACCCAAGCCGGGAGAGTGGATCAAGATAGTGCAGTGATTGTTTTCGAAGCCGCCCCGGGGCACCAGCTGCCCCCGGGGGGAGCAGAATCCGGCGCTGAAAAACCTGAAAAGTCGCACACCCCTGTAGCAGCGAGATGACTAACGGATAACGACAAGAAGCAGAATCCCAATAGCAGTACCGATAACAATAAGGAGCACGCTATGTTCGGCCTGATGATGCAATCCCAACTCACCCTGACTGGTATCATGCGCCACGCGCGGAGCAATTTCCCCGGCAGCGAAATTGTCTCCGTCACCGCGGACAATCCTCACCATCGCTACAGCTACCGCGAAGCTTTCGACCGCGCCGCGCAGCTGGCCAATGCCCTGCAGAAACTCGGGGCTCAGCCGGGCGATCGCATCGGCACGCTGGCCTGGAATGACTATCGTCACTTTGAACTCTACTACGCCACCTCCTGCAGCGGTCTCGTCTGCCACACGATCAACCCGCGCCTGTTTCCGGAGCAGATCGCCTATATCATCGAGCACGCCGAGGACCGCTGGCTGTTTATCGACCCGATGTTCGTGCCGCTGCTGGAGGCGCTGTCCGGGCAACTGTCCACGGTCAAGGGCTATGTGATGCTCACCGACAGCGCCCATATGCCCGACACCAGTCTGCCCAACGCACACTGTTACGAGGAGTTGCTGGCTCTCGAGCCGGCCGAATTCGACTGGCCGCAATTGGACGAAAATAGTGCGGCAGCGCTCTGCTATACCTCTGGCACTACCGGCAACCCAAAAGGTGTACTCTATTCCCACCGCGCCATGGTCCTGCACACCTACGGTGTGCTCCTGCCCGATGTGTTTGCTCTGCAGGGCGACGAAGCTGTTTTGCCGGTGGTGCCAATGTTCCACGTCAACGCCTGGTCCATTCCCTATGCGGTGCCGGCGGTCGGCGCCAAGCTGGTATTTCCCGGTCCGAAAATGGGCTGTGGCGAGACCCTGAGCAAACTGATGCAGCGGGAAGGCGTCACCATTGCCGCCGGGGTCCCCACGGTGTGGCTGGCACTGCTCAAGCACTTGCGCGACAGCGGCGAGACCATCCCCAGCCTCAACCGGGTGGTGGTGGGCGGCTCCGCCTGCCCCTGGAGCGTCATGCAGGAATTCGAACAGCAGCACGGCGTTTACACTCACCACGCGTGGGGCATGACGGAAATGAGCCCACTCGGCACCTACAACGCCCGCATCGCGGAGACGGTGCCCGCAGAAGAGGCCAGGGCCCTGCGCCTGAAACAGGGCCGCGCCGCCTACGGCGTCGAGATGCGCATCGTCGATGAGCGCGGACTACCGCTGCCCCACGACGGCGTCGCCTTCGGCGCTCTGCAGGTGCGCGGTCCCTGGGTCTGTGAACGTTACTTCAAGGCAGAAGAATCCGCCCTGACCGCTGACGGCTGGTTCGATACCGGCGATGTGGCCACCATCGATCCGCGCGGCTACCTGGGCATTACCGACCGCACCAAGGACGTGATCAAGTCCGGCGGCGAGTGGATCTCCTCCATCGAGCTGGAAAACTTTGCCATGACCCTGACCGGCGTGGCCGAGGCCGCGGTAATCGGCGTCCCCCACGACAAATGGGCCGAGCGCCCGCTGTTGATCCTGGTCGCCGCCCCCGGGGCGGAACTGGATCCAAAGGCAGTGCTGGCGGCCTTCCACGGCAATGTGGCTAAGTGGTGGATTCCGGACGACTGCGTGGTGGTCGACGAACTGCCCCATACCGCTACCGGAAAGATCAGCAAGAAGGATCTGCGGGTGCAGTTCGCCGAATATCGCTGGCCGGAGGAGGCAACGGCATAATTCGACTCTGCGGCATTCTCGCGATGCCGCTGCGGTTTATGGCCAAACCGTAGCGGCGATTCTTTCCCCGAGCCTGACTTTTTGCTCGCAGCGCCCCTCCCTGATATGCCACTGTCACATTTTATTGATAAAAACAGCGACTGACTGCCTGGGACGCACTGGAAAGCCATGCTTAAGAATGCCCTTTTTGCCCTGTTAGCCGGCGCGGCGGCCGCAGCCAATGCGGCCGATGTCGCTGCCGCCAACGCCGAAGACAACCCCAATGCCGACACCCGCAGACCGCTAGTCATTGCCCATCGCGGTGCCTCCGGCTATCTCCCGGAGCACACACTGGAAGCCAAGGCACTCGCCTATGCCATGCGACCGGATTATATCGAGCAGGATCTGGTGCTCAGCAAAGACAGTCACCTGATCGTGATGCACGATATCCACCTGGATAACACCACCGATGTGGCAGCGATCTTCCCCGGCCGTGCGCGCGAAGACGGGCACTACTACACCATCGACTTCACGCTCGCGGAGCTGAAGACACTGCGTGTGACCGAGAGCTTCATCAATACCGAAAAAGGTCAAACCGCCAAATATCCGCATCGCTTCCCGCTCTGGCAATCGAGTTTCCAGCTATCCACACTGGATGAGGAGATCGAGCTGATTCAGGGGCTGAACCGCTCGCTGGGCTACGATGTCGGCATTTATCCGGAAATCAAGAAACCTTACTTCCACCACCGGGAAGGCAAGGATATTGCCGCATTAACACTCGCCAAACTGAAGCAGTACGGATACAGCGGTAGAGATCGGAAAATTTACCTGCAGTGCTTCGATGCCGAGGAGCTGCAGCGCATCAGACACACGCTGATGCCGCGCCTGGGCATGGACCTGCCGCTGATTCAATTGATCGCCGCCACCGAGTGGGGCGAGAAGCGGGTCGAAACTGATGGAATCCAAGGCAACTACGACTTCGACTGGATGCTCAAGCCAGGCGGACTCGAGAGGATCGCCGGCTATGCCGACGGCATCGGGCCCTGGCTGCCGATGCTGGCGCAGGTCGATCGCGGACAGCTGCAAGCCACCGGCCTGGCACAGAGGGCACGCGAACATAACCTCCAGGTGCACCCCTATACCTTTCGCGCCGATCCGGACCAGCTGCCGGAAGCAGTGGAAAGCTTTGACCGGCTACTCCATTTCGCGATAGCCGGTCTCCATGTGGACGGCCTGTTCACCGATCATCCCGACAAGGTGGCAGCCTACCTTGCGCAGTCGGCCGAATCGCAACCGCGCTAGACCCGGCACCGCCACGATCCACAGCGGCAGCGACTGCCCGCTAGCGGGCAACCTCCGCGGGGCCGGCATACTCGACCACGGTATTGCGGCCGCGTTTCTTGGCCTGGTACAGGGCCCTGTCCGCGTGTTTCAGCAGCGAATCTATCGTGGCCCCCGGCGCGCCACAGGCGATGCCGATGCTCGACGTGAACTGTAGCGCTCCGTCGGCAGTTTCCAGCGTGATCCTGGCGATATAGTCCCGCAGCCGCTCGGCGGTATGCAGGGCGTTGTTTTTATCCTCCGCAATCAGCAGGCCAAACTCCTCGCCACCCAGGCGGCCGAAAATATCCGATTCCCGAATCTGCCCCTGAATTGTCTGACTAAAGCAGCGCAGCGCCTCGTCACCGATACTGTGGCCATGGGTATCATTGATGGACTTGAAATGGTCTATGTCAAACATCAACAGGCATATCGGCTGCCCCTTGCGCCGCGCCAGCTTCAGATGCAGATCGGAATCCGCCAGAAAGCTGCGGCGATTGCGGACCCCGGTCAGAGGGTCGGTGCGCGCCTCCATTTCCGCCCGGCGCTTGGCCGACTCAAGTTCGCGGGTGCGCGCCCACACCAGCTCCTGCAGTTCGGCCTTCGATTGCTCCAGATGCCGGCGATACTGGCGTTCCGCGACCTGTTTTTCCTGGCGCAGACGCCGCACCTTGATGCCTATCGCGGCCATGATCGTCAGCATTTCCGTGAAGGAAGCAAATGGCGGCCAGTAATAATTGATGAAATTGTGTTCCACATACCCTATATCGCGGAACGCCTGCACCACCAGGCCCACCATCAGCAGACTCCAGGCCAGCGCGAACACAATGGCCTCCTGGGATCCCTGGCGCCAGCGCACTATGCCGACGATGGGCAATACCGGGTAAAACAGCAGGGCGATGGTGATCGTTATCAGGGCCAGCGGCTTTATCGCCAGCAGCGCACCTATAAGCAGCAAACACGCATTGGCCATCATCAGCAGAACGACGTAGTCCAGCTTTGGCGTAAACCTTCTGGTCTGGAGGAAAATACGCGCAAAAATCAGCCCGCACAGAATAGTGACCGCGCCACTGATAGACATATACCGCCATTCAAAATGTTCCGGCAGTAAATACTGGTGTGTATAACCCAGAATCGTGGCCCAGCCGGTAATTTTCGACAGGGCATAGATCGAATAGGCATAGTAAGTCCTGCTGCCGGTGGCGACACCACCGACCAGCGACAGCACCGACATCAGAAAGAAACCGCCGAACAGAAATGCGATAGCTGCGGTCTCGATGGTGTGGCTACTCCGGAGCCGGTCCGGGTTCCAGATGCGCATGCTCGGGAACACAAAACCCGCTTCATTGGAACTGAACTTGACCAGGAATTCCCGCGTTTCACCGGGCGCGAGCTCGACGGGAAACACAAAGCGGTTGTGCGGAACAGGGCGATGGGCGAACGGCCGGTTCATCGACAGGTTGTACAAGTGTTCGTAACCGGTATCGCCAGTCAGCGTCTTGTGGAACACATCGAGGTCGATCAGCTGGTGATCTACATATTCGATGTTCAGCGTGACGGTGCTGTCGTTGATGTTTCGCAGCGCGAAGTGGGACCAGAAAGCGCCCTTTTTCAAGCCGGTGGAGCCTGCGCTCGGAAGGGGGGCGAACTCGCCCTGCTCGTAGGCCCTTACCACGGCGGCCAGGCCTTGGCGGCTTTCCGGGTCGTGCCAGATTTCCTGTCGCCCGGTCAACGTGCCGCCATTTTCCCGACCATTGACTTCGACAGGCTCGCTGCCGGCAGCGCTGAGCGGCATAGCCAGCAGCAACAAAAATATCCCGGCCAGCGCATTGCACGGCAGCGCTTTCCAGCGCGAGGAAAATCCCTGTTTGAAGTGCATTCTTATCATCGTTATAGGGGTCGCGATTCGATTTCGACCGACACTGCGGTACCGAATTGAAGCGGCGGCGCAGCTGCGTAATCGGGTACATCGAGAGGTCAGCAGTGGGCAAGATTACTATAGATCTTTCGCGCAAGTAATTTGAATAAGGTGACAGAGTGGTACTTTTACGCCGTCGAGGCCGCGCAAAATACAGATAAGGCAGGAATGGCAAAGGGATTGGAAAGGCCGCTCAATGAGCGGCCTTCTCGCCTACTCAAAGCTGGAGAAATCGGCGGGACGCTTCTCCATGAAGGCGGTGGCGGCCTCCCTGAATTCCGCCGAGGACAGGCGCTGCTGGAAATGACTGCCCTCCTCCCGCATGCACTCCAGGCCCCGCTGCTGGATACCCTGGCGCAGCAACTGTTTGGTCAGGCGCACCGCTTCCGGTGCCTTTGTCGCCAGTTCGGCAGCGGTTTCGCGGGCGCGAACCAGGGCTTCCTCGGCGGCGACGGCGGCGTTGCAGATGCCCAGCTCCACCGCCTCTTCCGCGCCGAACTTCTTGCCGAGCAGCAACAGCTCTGACGCCTTCGCATGGCCGGCGAGACGGGGCAGGAAGAAGCTGGAGGCATATTCCGGGCACAGCCCCAGGTTCACGAACGGCATCTGGAACATGGCGTCGCGGCCAGCGAAAGCCATATCGCAGTGCAGCAGCATCGTCGTGCCAATGCCGACCGCAGGGCCATTGACGGCGGCCACCACCGGCTTCGGGAAATTGTAGAGCGCGGCCATGAACTGCCACACCGGAGAGTCGGCCCCGGATGCGGATCCGCCGAGGAAATCCATCAGATCGTTGCCACTGGTAAAGACACCCTCGGCACCGGCAATGATGGCGACCCGGATCGCGGCGTCTTTCGCGGCATTGTCGAGGAGCTCTGCCATGGCACTGTACATGGCCATGGTCAGGGCGTTTTTGCGCTCGGGGCGATTGATGGTGATTTCCAGCACGCGGTCGCTGACCCGAGCCTGGATTTCTGCACACGAACTTTGCATGGTGATCTCCGGATAGCGAATTCTTCAGGGGCAGAGGTCCGCCCCCTAAACGGCAAGCCGTTTATTCAGGAGCACTCATCTTAGCCGCTCCCGGCGCGCGGGCGAGTTCAGAATCGACCACATTGGTTGACGCCAACGGCCGCCCGCCGCAGTGGCGGCGCTATTTCCTGGCCACGGAATCCCGGCGCAGCGGCTGGCACATGCAGTGCACACCGCCACCTCCGGGCGTGATCATGGAGATATCCGGGTCGATAACCTCGAGACCGTGGGCGCGGCACTTTTCCGCGAGTCCCTTGTTGGCCTGCGGCAGCATGACACGGTCGTTGCCGAGCGCGACCACATTGACTCCCAGCTCCAGCACCTGCGGAAAGGGGATATCGATAATTTCGATATTGCGGCTCTTGAACCACTGCACCAGTTCCGGCTCCACCGCATCCACGCAGATGGCGGCGAGCTTTTCCGCAAGCATCGCCACCAGCACATCGATATGCAGGAAGAAGGGGTCGAACGGATAGCCCTTTACTTCCCAGCCCTCCTTTTCCACCCAGCCCTTCATCTGCTCGAAGCCTTCCTTGCTGGTGCGCTCCCCGGAATAGCCACACAGGATGACGCCGGGCTCCAGCACCATAAAGTCGCCGCCTTCGAGGGAACCGGCGGTGATCACGTCGTAAATGGGGATATCCAGTTCCGTGTATTTCTTCACGATGGGCACCCACTCGCCGCGCCGCCAGGGGCTGTACATCTGGGTGACGATCGGCCCCCAGGGCGTCATCACCGACGAGTCGCGGCCGTAAATCTGGTACGGCATGCTGCTGTCGGGCGGGATGATGTGGGTATTCACACCCGCGTGGCGGTAGGCATCGAGCATCTCCGCATGCTGGGCGGCTGCCACCTTGTGATCGAACTTCATGCCGAGGCGCTCGGCGCGGCGCGCGCTGGCGTTGCCGGTGCGCCAGCTGAAATTGTCCACCGGCCCGATAAGCACGTCGCGCAGCAGGCCGTACTCGGAGTCCATGCCCCAGCTTTCCAGGGGCTGGGTACCGCCATTATCCCGGCGGTGTTTCAGGGTGAATTCAGTCATCAGTTCCGTTCCAGATTCTCAATTAACGTCCGTGCGCGCCCTCGGTGAGCGCTCACTGTGGAAAACATTCGGCTGCCATCAGGCTACGCCGGCCCTCGAGAGCATTGCGTGCAGCAGCACATTGCAGCCCGCTTCCAGGTGCGCGGGCTCGGCCGCTTCGGCCTCGTTGTGGGACAGGCCGCCGGCACAGGGCACAAAAATCATCGACACGGGTGCCACACGGGAGACGTACACCGAGTCGTGGCCGGCACCGGAGACCATCTCGCGGTGGCTGTAGCCCAGGCCTTCCACCGCCTCGGTGACCGCCTCGATACAGGCCTCGTCGAACGCCACCGGCGGCGAGTGCCACTCCTCGCGCACATCGATAGTGGCCCCGGTCGCCTCCTCGACCTGCTCCGCCAGCCGGTAGAGAGTGCGGTGCAGATGCTCCAGCCCCTCGGGTTTCGGGTGGCGCAGGTCGAGCGCCAGCACGACCTTCTCCGGCACCGTGTTGCGGCTGCCGGGTTCCGCGCGCAGGTCACCGCAGGTCATGCGGGCATCGTCTGAGTAAGCCTTCACTTCGCTGTAGAGTCGCTCGCACAACCATGCCAGGGCCTGTACCGGGTCGCGCCGGTCGGCCATGGGCGTGGGACCCGCGTGGCACGGGGTGCCGTAAAAGGTGACGTCGTACCAGCGGATGCCCTGCACACCGGTGACCACACCGATGACCTGGTCCTGCTTTTCCAGGATCGGGCCCTGTTCGATATGGGTTTCGAAGGCGGCGGTGATCGGCATGGGCTCCACCGGCGCATCGCCCAGATAGCCGATGCGCTCGAGTTCTGCGCCAATGGTAGCCCCGGACTTGTCGGCACGGCTGTGACCGTATTCGAGACTGAACTCCCCGGCCCAGACACCGGAGCCGATCATCGCCGGGGAAAAGCGCGCGCCCTCCTCGTTGGTCCAGACCACCACTTCCAGTGGCGCCCTGGTCTCAATCCCCTTGTCCTGCAGCGTGCGCAGCACTTCCAGGCCTGCGAGCACGCCGTAGACGCCGTCGAACTTGCCGCCGGTGGGCTGGGTATCCAGGTGGGAACCGGTGATCACCGGGGGCATATCCGGGTCGGCGCCGGCGCGGCGGGCGAAGATATTGCCCATGCGGTCGATGCGGATTTCGCAACCGAGATCCCGGCACCAGCGCAGGAAGAGATCGCGGCCCTGCCTGTCCTCGTCGGTCAGTGCCTGGCGATTGCAGCCGCCGGCGGGGGTGGCGCCTATCCTGGCCATCTCCATCAGGCTGTCCCACAGGCGGGCGCCGTCTATTCGCAGATCATGCGCAGTATTTTCCATTCGGGGGGCTCCGGACCTTATAATGGCACCAATATTAATGTCTTTTCCGCAATTTTAGTTTTGATCGTCGGCGCATAAAGAGAGCTTTATTTCGCAACTGATCAAAACGCAATCAGGTGTTAGCTTTCTATGACCGTTACCTATAGCTCCTACCTAAAAGTAGACGACCTGCTGCAGTGCCAGAGACCGCTGTCCGACGGGCCGGAACACGACGAGCTGTTGTTCATTGTCATCCACCAGAGCTACGAGCTGTGGTTCAAGCAACTGCTGCACGAACTGGATTACCTGGTGCGCCTGTTCAACGCCGGCGACCGCAACCGGTCGCTGCATACCCTGAAGCGCGTGGATGCCATCTATCGCACCCTGATCCAGCAGGTCGACATACTGGAGACACTGACGCCGCTGGAATTCATGTCTTTCCGCGATCGCCTCTCCACCGCCAGCGGCTTCCAGTCGTTCCAGTTCCGCGAACTGGAGTTCCTCTATGGCGCCAAGGACGCGAAGAAACTGGAAAACTATGAGCCTGGCTCAGATCACTACCTGCGGCTGCAGAAGCGCCTGCAGGCACCGACCCTGTGGGATGCCTTCCTGAAGTTCCTGGCCCACGAAGGGCACCAGATTCCCAAGAGCGAGCTACAGCGGGACTTCAGCCGGGTGGCCGAGCCGTCGGCCGCCGTGCAGAAAATTCTGATCGACGTTTACCGCAACGATCCGCTGGTCAGCGAAATATGTGAAGCGCTGGTGGATATCGACACCTCGCTGCAGCAGTGGCGCTACCGGCACGTGAAGATGGTGGAGCGCACCATCGGCAGCAAGATGGGTACCGGTGGCTCCAGCGGTGTGGGCTACCTGCAGAGCACGCTGTTCCGGCCGGTGTTTCCGGACCTGTGGGCGATCCGCTCGGAGTTTTGAGCCGAGACGGGCCCCGGTCCGCTGACGGGCTTTCCGGGGGGAGGCCCTGCGCCCAACCCCCTATAGCCAACAGGCGCCATTTTGGAGACACAAAAAAAGCCAGCATTTGCTGGCTTTTTTGTTGGGGAAGCGACGAAGTGTCTTACTTCTCGTAGGGCACCAGAGACACCTGGATACCCGGGCTCACTTCCTTGGCCGCATCGGCGATCTGCACATAGGTGTCGGCACTGGACTTGTTGTGCGCGCGCACGATCACGATCGCCTGCGGGTTTTCCGCGTAGAGCTGGGCGATGCGGGCGCGGACAGCGCGAGTGTCGATGCGACTGGTACCCATCCAGATCTCGTCGTTGGCATTCACGGTCAGCAGAATGTTCTGCTTGTCGGGATCCGGCGGAGTCTCAACCTGCTGATCCGGATCAGGCACGTTCACGTCCAACGCTTTTTCTTTCACAAAGGACGCCGTCACGATGAAGAAGATCAGCATGATGAACACAACGTCCAGCATGGGCGTCAGGTCAATATCGGCTTTGTCTTCTTCTACGGCCTTACCGCGTCGTCTACTCATAAAACACCGTACAGTTATCTATTGCGAATGGCGCCGGATTGACCGGTCTAATCAGGTGGGCAAGATTGCCGCGAAATTGCCAGCATTGCAAGCCCAACCTGCGCCACGCGAATAAAATCCTTAAAAATCAATTAGTTGCAAACCATCCCCGCCAGCGAAGATCGTTTTTTGAGCAGGCCGACCGACTACCTTCCGGCCAGATAGCCCTGATAGTCCGGCACTTCGCGCTCGAATGCCCTCTCCATCAGCGCCGATTGCACCATCATATCCGCACTGCTGGAGTTGCAGGCCACGGGGATATTCCACACGGCGGCGATGCGCAACAGGGCCTTGACATCCGGGTCGTGGGGCATCGGCTCGAAGGGGTCCCAGAAAAAGATCAACACGTCTATCTCCCCCTGGCATATCTTCGCTCCCAGCTGCTGGTCACCGCCCATGGGGCCGCTGAACAGCTTCTCCACCTGCAAACCGGTGGCCGCCTCTATCTTGCTGCCGGTAGTGCCGGTGCCCAGCAATTGGTGCCGCTGTAGCAGTTCCCGGTGGCGACTGCACCACTCGATCAGGGCGCCCTTGCGGTTGTCGTGGGCGACCAGCGCCACACGTTTGGTCGCCGGCAGCGGCTGAGTAATGAATTCCATCCGATCCTCGATGCTGTGTCTTGCTTCTTTATTATCCCCACGGCGCAGGGAGTCAAACCGGCCTCCCGAGCCCCGATATGAGGGTGACAGCTATTCTACCCGCGCCCGCAACCCCTCGCCTCCCCCCTGGAATAGAGATCCCCCGGGACAGAGAAAAGTGCTGGCCGGTATAATGCGCGGCTATTCGCACCTATACGTATTAAGGACATCAAACAATGAGTGTCGGAGCCTGGGAACCGAAAGAGAACCCGCAATCAGATGGTGACAGTGAGGAGTTCAATCGGGAACTGTTACAGCGGTTTATCGCCGCCGCCCGGTCGCCATCGCCGCTGCAGCAATCGCTGCAGGAGGAGGATCGACTGGCGTCCAGTCTGATGCGGCTGCCGGCTGAGCGCTGGCTGGAAGAGAGTCAACACTGGGACAGCGAGCAGCTGTGGCAACTGATTCGCTTCTTCACCCTGGCGGAAATGCAGCTGCCCGGCTGGGACGCGGGCCCGGACTCACCGGTAATACCACTGGCGAAAGCCCTGCGACGGCGCCAGGCATCGCTCAACCGGGAGCAACTGCTGTGGATCAAGCAGAACTCCGACAACCGCTTCCTCCCCTACGGACCGCTTTGATGGGTTAATGATGGGTGGTCAGTGGTTAATGGCGGGAAACTCAGTCCCCTCTGATCACCGACCACCGACCAGCAACCAGCAACCAGCAACCAGCAACCAGCAACCAGCAACCACTCAATCCTCCAGCCGAAACAGCTGCCCCCGCAACTGCTCGACATCGCCGGGGATGCGGTAATTAGCGGGCAGGTGTCGCCAAAGCACAAACCCCTCGCTATCCAGCAACCACTGGCTGGGACGAATGGCCGCTGACAACCGCGAAGACAAACGCATCGGCACCCCACCGCTGGCAATAAAAGGCTGGTTCGCCGGTGCCTCGGCACTGAGTTGCAGCAATTCAAACTCAGGTGGCTTCGGCAAACGGCTCGAACAGCGGGCGGGATCCTCGCCAGTGATAATTACCAGCCCGACGCCTCTCTTTTTAAGTGCCGGTAGCAGTTCGGGCAGCTGCGCCAGCTGCGCGCGACTATCCGCGCAGAAGCTACCGCGCAGGAAAACAAGGACCAGACCCGCGAAATCACTCAGACGTGCATATTCCGCCGCATTCCAGCTATTCCCAGCCGCGGTTACCAGAGCCGGAAAGCTCGCATCGACCGCCGGCATATCCGGATGACGAAATGCACTGAGATGGAACAGGTAAATCAGCAGGATAAACAGGTTGTAGATTGCCAGGTAAACCGGCTGCCCCTTTTCACTGTCGCTGAGCAGCGCAATGGCCAACCCTGCCAATACTGCCGCAAAGGCAACGGGTTCGCGCAGATCACCGCGATATTTTAACGGCCATCGATAACGCAACAGCATCCACACCGGCAGCGCCCAGGCGTTTATTAGCAGCCCCAACCAGGCGATATCACCGGTCGAAAAATAGTGGAAGGCGGCCCAGAAGCCGCAGCCCCAGAGCCAGAAAAAAGCGATTGCGGTAAAAAAAACCTTAAATTTATTCATTACAGAGTAAAAATGCCCTTAAAACACTTGCATTCAAGCATACAAATAAGCTGCAATTAGCGCGATGATTTCGAGGGGCCTCTCTGTCAATTGTTTTCAGCAAAATAACTTCATAAAGCGCAGTGCGAATCGGCGCGGTGAAAACTGAGAATAATTGATAGAGGTGCCCCTTCATCTACAACAATACTTACTACAGGGATATTTTATGGCTGCACGTAAAAAAAGTCAGACAACGGTAAGCGCTGTCGCCAAAATGGAGGCGGAGCTGAGCTCTCTGAAGTCCAAACTGGCAGAGGCCCGCGCCAAGCAGGAAAAAGACGCGGCTTCCACCGCGGACAAACTGTCCAAGGACGCCGCCAAGGCTGCCGCCAAGGCCAAGACAGCCCAGGACAAGGTAAAAGCTGCCCGTGCGAAGAAGAAGTCTGCCGCTCAGCAGAAGCAACTGAAGGCCGCCCAGGCCGCGGCAGCCACCGCCAAGAAAGCCGCAGACAACGCCAAGGCCGCCGCCTCCGAAGCCAAGGCACAGCTGGCCTCTCTGGCTGCGGCAAACAAGCTCGCCGACCAGATCGCCAAGGCCGTAGCCAAGGAAGAAGCTGCCGTAGCCAAGAAACTGACCGCTGCTGCCAAGAAGCAAGCTGCTGCTGAGGCCAAGAAGGCCGCGGCCGCCGCCAAGAAAAAAGCGGCTGCCGAGAAGAAGAAGGCCGCTGCTGCAGCGAAGAAGAAAGCCGCTGCCGACAAGAAAAAAGCTGCCGCCGCGAAGAAGAAAGCCGCTGCCGCCGCGAAAAAGAAAGCCGCTGCTGAGAAGAAAAAAGCCGCCGCCGCGAAGAAGAAAGCCGCTGCTGCAGCGAAGAAGGCCGCTGCCAAGGCCAAGACTGCTGCGAAGAAAGCCGCTACCAAAGCCAAGACTGCCGCCAAGAAAAAGGCCGGTCGCCCGAAAAAGGCCACTACCAAGAAAGCCCCGGGTCGCCCGAAGAAAGCCGCGGCCAAGAAGGCTGCGGGCCGCCCCAAGAAGACTGCTGCCAAGAAGTCTCCGGGTCGCCCGAAGAAGGCTGCCACTGCGAAGACCCCGGGCCGCCGCGGTCGTCCGCCGAAGGCCAAGTAACACGGCCGCTTCATTTCTGGGAGATCTACCTCGCCCAGACACAAACCCCGGCAATTGCCGGGGTTTGTTTTTTAGCAGGCTATCAAAAGAGTACTTTTCGACAGCGCGCTGCTCCCAAAACGGAGGTTCGGGCCGCAGATCGACCTAAATGCTAGATCTGTCTGGAGGGTTTGCAGATTTGCGCGGCAAACCCGGACTGACAAAGGCCATCGAGCGCCTTTCCACCGTCTGACCGCCTGACCACCTGTTAGGTGCGATTCAGGCGCAGCCGCTCAATCTGGTGGTCGCGCCCGAGCTCGAACACGCAATCCGCGCGCGCCGGCATTTCCGACAGCAGGTTGCGGGTAATCCGCTCATAGTGCTGCACGAAGCGCTCCAGCTCGTCATCACTCATGCCGCCGCCGCTGCGCGCGCGCAACTTCCGCTCCTGCAACCGGCGCCACTCCAGCACGCATTCCATGTCCGGCACCTTCAGCATCAGCAGCAGGTCCAGCCGCGCAAACAGTGCCCGGTAGGGCCCGGTCAGTTGCTCGTTGACATAATTGCGCCAGATTCCGTGCGGGTCCTCGCGCTGCTCCAATGTGTTGATGGGGTCGTCCGGACCCTGCCAGGGCCTGGCGCCGACGCACCAGCCCTCGAACAGCACGATATCCGCTGAACCCCGGTGGATCGGCCAGTCGGCGCGGGGCGCGCGGTCGTCAACGGATTTGTCGAACAGCGGGAGCGGTATTTCGCTGCAGGCATCCGCAGCACAGAGTGAATCTATGGTATCCAGCCCTAACTGCACATCGTGAGTCCCGGGCACGCCGCGGGTCTGCAACAATGGGTGCACGACCCGCGCCAGCCGCCGGCGTTCGGCCTTGGTGAGATAGATATCGTCCAGAGAGAAACCACAGCTGGCGAGCCCCATCTGCCGCCATACAAGCTGCAAAAAATCTGTCAGCGTGGACTTGCCAGATCCCTGGCCGCCGCAGATGCCCACAACCAGCGTGCAGTCCTGCCGCCGCTTCCCCGCCAGCCACACAGCCAGCGGCAAATAGTATTGATCGATTACCCGATGAAATGCGTCGGGCAGCTGCTGGTCACGGACAAACTGGTCGACCTGCGGGCGCAGCTGCTCGCGCAACGCCTCCGCCCGATCAGCTATCGCCTCCGGCCAACCCGCAGCCCCATACTCAGCATTCATGCGGCACATCCCTGTGCCTCACCCGCTTCGCGGGCAGCCTGCGGCTGTGCAAATTTGGCTCCAGCCGCTCCAGTTTTTCCCGGCGCCTTCGGCCCAGTCAAATTTGTCATGATTCCGCATTCCGCATTCCGTATTTATCCCTACTCCCTACCCCTCGCCCCACTGGTTACCGCGAATCTGCGGCGGCAGCAGGCCGCGCAGCAGCTCGCGCAGGCGGCCGGGCAATACCAGCATCACCGGCGTGACGATCAGCGTCAGCAGCGTGGAAAAAGTCAGACCGTAGACAATGGCACTGGCGAGCTTGACCCAGAAAGAGGCGATGACACCGGCCACCACCACATTGCGCCCCACCATATCCACGCTCACCCCCAGCGCCAGTGGCAACAGGCCGAGAATGGTGGTCGCAGTGGTCAGGAACACCGGCCGCAGGCGCTGGGCGGAAGCCTTGACGGCCGCCGCGGCAGGGGACAGTTCCGGCTCGCTGTTGCGCACGTAATTGTAGGTGTCGATCAGTACGATATTGTTGTTCACGACGATACCGGCCAGTGCCACTATGCCGACGCCGGTCATGATCACACTGAAGGTGCTCTGCGTCAGCAGCAGCCCGAGCATAACACCGAGAGTCGACATCACCACCGAGGACAGAATCAGCAGCGACTGGTAAAAGCTGTTGAACTGGGTCACCAGCAGGATAAACATCAGGAACAGCGACAGCAGGAAAGCCACGCCGAGGAAGGTCAGCGATTCGTTCTGCTCCTCGTCCGCGCCGCGGAACAGCAGTTCCACACCCGGCGCAATGGGATTGTCCTCCAGCCACGCGCGGATTTCCCGCACCTTGTCATCCGGCAGCACGCCCTCCTCCGCGTCCGCTTTCACCTGCATGCGCGTAATACCGTCGATGCGCTCAATCTTGTCCACCTTGGGCCTGGCCTCCGTGTGCACGAAGCTGCTGACCGGCACAGTGCCGCGGGCGGTGTTGACCTTGAGCTGATCCAGGGCGGCGATACCGCGCGCGCTCTCCGGATAGCGGATGCGGATATCCACCTCCTCGTCGCTGTCGTCCGGGCGGTACTCCGCCATGCGCACGCCGTTGGTCACCAGCTGCACCGCACGGCCCACTTCGGTGAGATCGGCACCGTAAAGCGCCGCCTTGGCGCGGTCCACCTGTACCTCCCACTGGATGCCCGGCAGCGGCGCGGTGTTGACGATATCGCGCAGTCCTTCGAACTCATGTTCCAGTGCGCGGTGCAGGCGCCAGGTTTCCGCCAGCAGGGTGTCGTAATCCTGGGCGCGCAGCTCCAGCACGATATCCTTGCCGACCGGCGGGCCGCCCTCGAACACATTGGCGGTCACCTTGATGCCGGGGAAGTTGGCCGTGCGCGTGCGTATATCGGCGAACACATCGCGACTGCGGCGCTCGCGCTGCTCTGCCGGCAGCAATTCCACCAGCATGTTGGCGATCTGGTCCGGGGCGCGATCGCTGTTGCCAGACAGCCCGCCGTCGCCGATTGCCGTGTAGCCCACGCGCACCTCCGGCACGGCCAGCACGGCATTTTCCACCTGCGCCACCAGGACTTTCTTCTCTTCTACCGAAAGGTTGCCCTGCGCGCGGATCTCCACGTTGCCGTACTGCTCCTCGGTATCGGTGAAGAATTCCACTCCGGCGCCAAAGCGACCGAAAGCCACAAAGATTCCGCACAGGACCACGATGGTGGTGGCGAAAGCAGTCAGCGGCCGGCGTACTACTGCCTCAAGCAGGCGCGCATAGACGCCGGTAATACCCGCGAGGCCGGTCGGACGCCCCACTTCCAGCTGCTTCAGATACTGCTGCGTGTCCAGATCCAGGTTGCTCTTGCCGAACAGAGAGCCGATCACCGGGGCGAAAAACAGCGCGTAGACCAGCGAGCCGGCGAGCACCGCAAACACGGTCACCGGCAGGTAGCGCATGAACTCGCCGACCACGCCGGGCCAGAACATGATCGGCAGGAAGGCCGCCAGTGTGGTGCCGGTGGACGCCACCACCGGCCAGAACATGCGCCTGACCGACAGTACATAGGCAACCCGCGCGGACATGCCCTCGGCCATCTTGCGGTCGGCATATTCGGTGATCACGATGGAGCCGTCGATCAGCATACCCAGCGCCAGCAGCATGCCGAACATCACCATAAAGTTGAACGAATAGCCCAGGTACCAGGTAATGATGGAGCCGAACAACAGCGAGAAGGGAATGCCGAGCCCCACCAGCATGCCGGAGCGGAAGCCCAGCGCGGCCACGACGATGATCATCACCAGCAGCATCGCGGTGAGAATATTGCCCTGCATCTCGCTGACCATATCCCGCGCAAACTGGGACTGGTCGAAGACAAAATTGACCTCGACACCGCGCGGCAGATACTGCAGCTCCTCCCGCACCACCGCGCGCACCGCGTCCGCCACTTCCACCGAACTCGCCGCGCTGCGCTTTTCCACATTGATGGCGAGGCCCGGCCGGCCGTTGACACTGGTGTAGCTGGACGCGTCCTTGAAAGTCCGACGGATATCGGTCACATCACCCAGGGTAACCACACCGTCGGCAGAACTTTTCAGCGGTATCTGGTAGACATCCTGTGCCGTCTCGATCAGCCCCGGCACCTTCACGGAAAAGCGCCCGCGGTTGGTCTCCAGCTCGCCCGCGGGAATCAGCAGGTTGTTGCCGAGCACGGCGTTGATCAACTGGCCACTGGTAATCTGGTAGTGTTCGAGCCGCACCGGATCGATGGTTGCCTCAACCACTTCCTCGCGGTTGCCGCGCAGATCGGCACTCAGCACCTCGGCGATATTCTCGATCTTGCGTTTCAGGTGCTGGGCACTCTGCAGCAGTACCCGCTCGCCCACCTGCTCGCCGGCAAGCGTGACAACGATGGCCGGGAACGGCTGCGCCGACGCCTCCTCGACAACCGGCTCCTCGGCTTCCCGCGGCAATTCCGCCTTGGCGCGGTCCACTGCATTGCGCACCTCATCCACGGCCTCGTCCACTTCGATGGCCGAATCGAACTCAATGACCAGGTAGACCAGTGATTCGCGTGCGGTGGAGATGACCTCTTTCACACCCTCGAGCGCGCGCACCTCCTGCTCCAGCGGCCGCACCAGCAGGCGCACGCCGTCCTCGGGGGAGATGCCCTCGTGGGTCACCTGCACTATCACAAATGGCGGATTGACCTCGGGGCTGGACTCCACCGTCATCGCCGCCCGCGCCGCCAGACCTACCAACACGATCAGCAGCATCAGACTGATGGTACTGCGGTAGCGGTCTATGGCGCTGTTCAATAACTTCATTACTGCTCACCCTCACGCGGCGAGGTTTGCTTGTCCGCGACCGGTACAACCCCTGCCCCGACAGCGGCCGCCCCGGTGTTCGCGCCGGGCGCGGGCAGGTCGCTCTCTAGTTGCTCGAATTCCACCTGCACAATTTCTCCGGCAGTGACATATTCCTGGCCGACGGTGATCAGCGTTACCCGCTGCGGCAGGCCGCTGACCCAGATGCCCTCATCGCCGTCGCCGACCAGCGTCACGCCGGCAAAGTGCACGCGGTTCTCCTCGTCGAGAATGCGCACTCCCAGGTCACCGCGATCGTCGAGGGTCAACAGCGAAGAATTGATCCGGTGCGCCATGATTTCGCCGGTGGGCAGCGCCAGGCGACCGCTCAGCCCACCGCGCAGCGCACCGCCCGCGTTGTCGACCGCCACTTCCACCCGGTAGGCACGGGTCAATTCGTGGGCCTGCTGACTGATATAGCGCAGGCTGCCCCGCACCAGCTGCCCCTGTTGCAATTGCGCACTGGCGGGGCCACCGGGGATCAGGTTGCCGACCTGGGACTCCGAGACCTCGCCGACCACCAGGATCGGGTCCAGGTCCAGCAGCGTCGCGCACTCCTCGCCGCGGCGGATAAAGTCCCCCAGCTCCACTGCGCGACTGTTGACCACCCCGTCAAAAGGTGCGCGGATCTGCAGGTTGTCCACAGCCACTTCCGCGCGCCGGTACTCGGCGCGGGCCTCGGCCAGCGACACCTGCTGTTGTGCCATGGCGGTATCGGACTGCAGCCCCTTTTTCTGCAGCCG
Source organism: Microbulbifer magnicolonia (assembly GCF_035117725.1). Lineage (NCBI taxonomy): Bacteria > Pseudomonadati > Pseudomonadota > Gammaproteobacteria > Cellvibrionales > Microbulbiferaceae > Microbulbifer > Microbulbifer magnicolonia. Next base: position 286,726 of record NZ_JAYEFD010000003.1, read on the forward strand.
TTCGGCGCCGGCGAAATCCAGTTGCGCCTTGCGCAGCGCGGCACTGGCGCGAGCCAGCTGTTCGAGGCGGTCCTCCGGCGCTATTTCGCAGATCACTTCGCCCTTTTTGACCGCCCGTCCCTCGGCTACCGGCAATGCGACGATAGCGCCGTCCAGCTCGGCGCGCAGGCGTACACTGCGGTTTGCCTCTGTGCGGCCGTTGACCTGCACCCGGGTGGCGTAGGGTTGCGCTTCGATACGCCGCGCCTGCACGCGCAGCGCCTCGGCGTGTGCCGCGGTCGACGCCGCCGCCCCCTGCCCCGGATGCTGCGATTCCCCGGAAGAAAGCAGCCCGCTCAGCAGCCAAAGCAGCGCCAGCACAGCGACGACAGTGGCCACGCGGTAGTTGCGCTGGTGCCAGAAGGAAGCGAGAAAATTCATACCCGAAAAACCTGTGCGGAGGGGATTAAACCAGGGGGAAATTGCCGAACGACTGCCGGAACCTCCGTATCCCGACAGAGGGCAAATTGTAGCCGCAGTGCAATTCTCGCGCAGTGGCGATTTCTACCGGAATCTGAAATTCACAAGCGAAGATTGGCCAGTCCGCTGCCGTAGCGCCACCGGGCGACAAAACCGCAAAGCCCGTGTCGGGCCGTACTGACAGCTTGCGACCCGCCCCGGGGGCAGGATCAAGGGGGCAGGATCAAGGGGGCGGGGTGCCGGGCGGATGTCGCCGGACCGGGGCAACGCTTTCTGTTTGCCCGGCCGGCTATCAGCGAGTCCCGAACAAAGGTCAGGAGAGCATCGACTCGAGAAAACTGGACATATCCGACTCGTCGTCCATCAGTTCACCGGAGCCGAATTCCGCGTTCCAGTCGAGCAGGATGCGAGCCAGTGCCCTGGCCTGGTCCGCCAGTGCCAGCAATTCCTCGCGGCAGTTTTTCGGGCCCGTATATAGCTTCAATTTACGGTGGCTGTCGGCCAGTTGGTGCTCCGGATATTTGGAGCGGTAAACCTCCAGTTTCCAGCGCAGCGAGTGCACCATGTTGCGGTAGAAGACCAGCTTGGTGGGCAAATGCAACAGAGAGCAATCGTCCAGGTCGCCAAACAACGTGCAGTCCAGCCCCAGCACCTGCGTATCGCGACTGGTGGGCGCCGCTACAATAGTGGCGCTGCGCGGCTCGGCGAGCAGCATGGAGAGATCGCCAAAGACCTCACCCGGGCGGATCACCGCCAGCGGCCGCTCATCGGCAGCCAACCCTCCGCCGGCAACGCCGCCGACATGCACATGCAATTCACCGCGCAACAGAAAATAGACCCACTGATCCACATCCCCGGCGCGCAATAATTGTTCACCCGCCTGCAGGCCGACCAGCCGGGAGCGCTTCAGCAAAACATCGTACTGCCACTCGCTGGTGGCACGAATGTCACGAAACAGATGAATGACGTTGAGCAGGCGATCCACGGCATCCCGCGGATAGTCACTGAGTGGCTTGATATCCATTCGCTACTTAAAAATTAGTGAAATTTATTCTGCCTCGGGCGGAACCGCTGCCGAAGCAATTTTAAAAAGAAGGTATTTAAACAACACCAATCTACCGCATTCTATCGACGGGGTGACCGCTGTCTTCTCCGAGATAGTGCGAAATTGGAAAAACGAGACATTCTACCTATTTCAGGGTTGAACTCCATTGCAGTTGCAGTAGAGTTAGGCACAGTTCAGATTAATTTGGTCAATAGTGCCAGGCTGGCCGTGCACTTTTTAATCTGGCAGGCGCGCCTCGGGGGAGGGGGTGCCAAATATCCTATCCGCCGGATCCTTCCCGTCCGGAAATACAGACACCGCAAAACAATGAAATCGATAAAAATCGTCATCGCACTTTTGGTGTTTGCGACAGCGCTATCCGCGAAAGCCGCACCACTGCTGAACGGACTTGCACTGGAGCAGCAATTCAACAAGGACCGATATATCGCCGCGGTATATTCCGACACTCTGGGAACCAGCGCCAGCGTACTCCTCGACAACAATACGACGCGCCGGCTGGAAGTCCGCATCGTCGCCGACAGCCTGTCCGCGCGCCGATTCCGCAACCAGTGGATGGAAGGTATCGCCATCAACAACCCCGGTGACACGCTGAGCAGTCAGGCCGAAAACATGGTGACCTTCGCCAACCTGTTTGAGGGCCGCCTCGTCAAGGGCGACCACCTGACGGTCGACTTCACCGCGGCCTCCGGCACCACCCAGGTGGCACTGAACGGTGTCGCTCTCGGCAAAATCCAGAATCGCGATTTCTTTAACACCCTGCTGCGCGCCTGGATAGGCCCGGTACCGCCGTCGAGCGATTTCCGCGATGGCCTGCTCGCCGCCGGCCAGGTTCCCGCCGGCCTGCTCGGCAGCTATGAAGGGCTCGAACCCACCAGCGAGCGCGTCGCCGCGGTGACCGCGCAGATTGCACAAGTCGAGGAAGAGCCCGTAGCGGAAGAACAGGTTGCCGCCGAGAAGCCGCAACCCACCAAGCCGAAACTGGCCGCCGAGATTCCACCGCCTTCCCTGGCCGCCATCGGCAGCAAGCCCGAACTTAAAACACAGGCTCCCGCGGCCAAGCCCGAACCGAGCAAGCCCCAGCCTGCCAAAGTAGCCGCTGCCAAGCCGAGTGCACCGCCGCAGGATAGCGAGGAAGAGGAAGAATTCGAGGCGCCGCTGACCGCGGACCTGATCCTGGCGCGCCAGATCTACCACTCCATGTTGCTGCGCCACACGTTCAAATATATCCGCTACCCGAAACGCGCCCAGGAGCGCGGCCAGGAGGGCAGCGTGCGCCTGAACGTGACCATCGACTCCAGGGGGCAGGTGAAAGACGTGCAGACGCTGCAGGAATCCCGCTTTGCCACTCTCAACCGCGAGGCCCGCGAGGCGGTCGAGCGCGCCGGCCCCTACCCGGCCGCACCGCCGCAGCTGGCACGCGACACCTACCGCTTCTCGGTGCCGATCACCTTCCGCCTGCCGGACTGATCCGCTCCAGAGACATCTGCCAAGCCCCGCACTTGCGGGGCTTTCTGTTTTCCCCCAGTCGACCTTTCGCCGCGGACAGACTCCCGCTGACCGCAGCCAGGTTGCCCCTGCCGGGCGCAACCACTTACTATGGCTGCGGAATAATCAGCCCAACAAAGGCCAACAATGAACAAACTACTCCTATCTCTCGCCATCGCCGGCATAGTCGCCGGCTGCTCCAAGTCCGAAGCGCCGCAGAGCCAGCAGAGCGCCGGCGACACCGCCAGCAGCGCCGCGGTTCAGCAGGCGGAACTCGGCTCCGGTATCGACTTGAACGCGATGGACACCAGCGTGCGCCCGCAGGACGATTTCTTTGCCTACGTCAACGGCACCTGGATGAAGAACACGGAAATCCCTGCGGACAAGTCCCGCTGGGGCGGCTTCACCATCCTGCGCGACAAGAGCACCGAGCAGGTCAAGGCACTGATCATGGAAGCCGGAGAGAATGCCAGCAGCGCCGGTGCCAAGCAGATCGGCGACCTGTACAACAGCTTCATGAACGAGAAGCTGATCGAGGAAACAGGCTTGGCGGCGCTCGAGGGCGAGCTGGCCAAGATTGACGGTATCGAGTCGCGCAAAGATCTGACCGATTATTTCGCCTACGCCGACACCATCGGCTACGACGTGCCCTTCGGTGCCTTTATCTACCAGGACATGAAAGATGTGGAAAACTACATCGCCTTCATGTGGCAGGCGGGTCTGGGACTGCCGGACCGCGACTACTACTTCGATGAGTCCGAGAAGGGCCAGAAACTGCAGCAGGCCTACATGGATTACCTGGTGAAGGTACAGCAGCTGGCCGGCCTGGAAGAGGCTGAAGTCTATGCGGACAAGATCTACGCACTGGAAAAAAGCCTGGCCGAACACCACCGCAGCCGCGTCGACAACCGCGATCCGGACAAGTATTTCAACAAGAAGTCCTTGGTGGAACTTGCCGAGCTGATGCCAGCAGTGAACTGGGACAGCTACCTGCCCAAGGCCATGCTGGACAGGGCCGAAAACGTCGTGGTTGGCCAGCCGGAGTACCTGCAGGCGGCCAACGGCATCATCGCCGATACCGGCATGGACACCTGGCACCGCTACCTGAAGATCAAGGTGCTGACCGCCATGGCGCCCTATATGCACAGCGACCTGGCCCAGGCCCATTTCGACTTCTACAGTACCGCGGTGCGCGGTGTGGAACAGATGGAACCGCGCTGGAAACGCGCCGTCGAGTTCGTCAGCGGCTCCGTCGGTGAACTGGTGGGCAAGCGCTACGTGGAGAAGCACTTCCCGCCGGAAGCCAAGGCGCGCATGGTGCACCTGGTGGACAACCTGAAGGCGGCCTACCGCGAATCCATCGAGTCCCTGCAGTGGATGAGCGAGGAAACCCGCAAGCAGGCCCTGGACAAGCTGGCCAACTTCACCACCAAGATTGGCTACCCGGACAAGTGGCGCGACTACAGTGGCCTGCAGGTGAGCGCCGACGACCTGGTGGGCAACGTACTGGCGGCCCACCTGTTTGAAGCGAGCTACGAGCGCGGCAAGCTGGGCAAGCCCCTCGACCGCGGTGAGTGGGGCATGACACCGCAAACCGTCAACGCCTACTACAACCCGGCGATGAACGAGATCGTGTTCCCCGCCGCAATCCTGCAGCCGCCCTTCTTCAATATGCAGGCGGAAGATGCGGTGAACTACGGCGGAATTGGCGGTGTTATCGGCCACGAAATCGGCCATGGCTTCGACGACAAGGGCAGCAAGTTCGACGGCAGGGGCTACCTGAACAACTGGTGGACCGACTCCGACCGCGAGAACTTCGAAAAGCTCACCGGCAAGCTGGTAGCCCAGTACAACGCCTATGAGCCCATCGACGGCGAGCACATCAACGGCGAGCTGACCCTAGGCGAAAACATCGGCGACCTGTCCGGTCTCGGCATCGCCTACAAGGCCTACAAGATGTCCCTGGAGGGCAAAGAGGCGCCAATCATCGACGGCTTTACCGGCGACCAGCGCCTGTTTATGGGCTGGGCCCAGGTGTGGCGCAGCAAGATCCGCGACGAGGCCCTGAGTGAGCGCCTGAAAACAGACCCGCACTCGCCGGCCGAGTACCGCGTGAAGGGTGTAGTGCCGAACATCTCGGCCTTCTACACCGCCTTCGAAGTCAAGGAAGGCGACGGCATGTACCTGCCGGAAGAGGAACGCGTGGTGATCTGGTAATCCCCCCCGGAATGCCGAGCTCCAGCTCGGCATGCGGACCACAGGCCCGCCGACAAGAGCCCCGCACCGCGGGGCTTTTTTGTACTTGCAGAATTTGGCGTACCATAGGCGAAATCGTCAAATAGGGAACAGGCCAATGGCCCACAAAAACCAGTTCCAGCTGCTGGCCAGCCGCCGCTTTCTGCCGTTTTTCCTGACCCAGTTTCTCGGCGCCTTCAACGACAATGTGTTCAAGAGCGCGCTGATGGTGATGATCGCCTTCCGCCTGGCCGCGGACCAGGCCAACGCGCTGAACAACCTGGCCGCGGGCCTGTTCATCCTGCCCTTTTTCCTGTTCTCCGCCACCGCCGGCCAGCTGGCAGACAAGTACGACAAGGCCTTCCTGATCCGCCGAATCAAACTGGCGGAAATCGGTATCAGCCTGGTGGGTGTGGTGGCGCTGATCAGCGGCAGCAACGCCCTGTGCCTGACGGTGCTGTTCCTGCTCGGGGTGCAGTCCGCGTTTTTTGGCCCGATCAAGTACGCGATACTGCCCCAGCACCTGCGCAAGACCGAGCTGGTGGGCGGCAACGCCCTGGTGGAGATGGCCACCTTCGTCGCCATTCTCGGCGGCACCATTGTCGGCACCATCCTGTCCGGTGCCAGCGATGCCAACGGCAATAGCGACTGGATCGGCGGCTTGATTATCGCCATCGCGCTGGCCGGCTATCTGGTCTGCCGCGGCATCCCCTCTGCACCGGCGCCGGTGCCGGACCTGAAAATCGAACTCAATCCCTACCGCCAGACCGCGCATATGCTGCGCGAAGTCACCAAGACGCCGGCGATCTTCTACGCGATTGTCGGCATCTCCTGGTTCTGGCTGCTCGGCGCCGCCTACCTGACCCAGATACCGAGTTTCGGCAAAAACGTATTGGGCGGCGACGAGCCGCTGGTGGCCCTGCTGCTGTGCAGCTTTACCGTCGGTGTCGCCATCGGTTCGCTGCTGTGCGAACGACTGTCCGGCGGCCGCATCGAACTGGGGCTGGTGCCGCTGGGCGCGGCCGGCCTGACCTACGGCGGCATCGCCCTGTCGGTGATCGGCGGCGGCCTGGCGCCGCTCGGGGAAGTGTCGCTGACCGCCTTCTGGGGCAGCCCGGGTGCCCAGGCGTTCCTGTTCCACCTGGCACTGATCGGCGTTTTCGGCGGCCTCTATATAGTGCCCCTCTACGCGATGATCCAGGAGCGCACCGCCAAAGCCCTGCGCGCGCGGGTGATCGCCGTGACCAACATCATGAACTCGCTGTTTATGGTGGTCTCTGCGGTGCTGGGCATCGTCTTCCTGAGCCTGCTCGACTTCTCCATACCGCAGTTCTTTATGGTGATCGCGCTGATGAACGCGGCCGTGGCGATTTTCGTGTTCAGCAAGGTGCCGGAATTCGCCATGCGCCTGCTGGTCTGGCTGCTGTCCCACACCATGTACCGGGTCAGGCACGAGGGGCTGGAGCGTATCCCCGCCGAGGGCCCGGCGATCATCGCCTGCAACCACGTCAGCTACGTCGACGCCCTGCTGCTGGCCGGCGCCGTGCGCCGCCCGATCCGCTTCATCATGTACAAGCCGATCTACGAGATCCCGGTACTGCACTTTATCTTCCGCACCGGCCGCGCCATTCCGATCTGCTCCAGGACGCAGGACCCCGCCGGCTATGAAAAGGCGTTCGAAGAAATCGAACAGGGGCTGAAGGATGGCGACCTGCTGTGCATCTTCCCCGAGGGCCAGCTGACCAAGGACGGCGAAATGCGACCGTTCAAGGCCGGCATCGAGAAAATCCTCACCCGCACACCGGTGCCGGTGATCCCGATGGCCCTGCGCGGTCTCTGGGGCAGCTTCTTCAGCCACAAGGGCGGCCACGCCTTTACCACCAGGCCGAAGCGCTTCTGGTCCCGGGTGTGCGTGGTGGCAGGCGAACCACTGGATGCCGGCACGGCCAAACCGGATCACTTGCACCGGGTGGTATTGGGGTTGCGCGGGGAACAGCTCTGATAGCGCGAATCCAAAAAGCCCACGGCCGACTGCTCGTTCAGAACAAAAACTACAGTTAAGAACTTTATGAAACGAATTTTACTCGCTCTGCTCGCAATGACCTCCGCCGGCGCTGCTGCCGCCGAGTTCAGCAAGGGACCGCTGATCAGCCAGTATGGCGCGCACGGGGAAGTCAGACAGACACAACCACTGACCGGCAAGGAAAGCTTCAAGGTGGCGTTCGATGTCGCCGAGCAGGGCGACGCAGGCAAGGTGAACCGGAATTTCGAGAGTCTCGCCCGCTTCCTCAACATGCACGCCGCCAACGGCATACCCGCGGACAATATCGAGTTGGCGCTGGTGGTGCACGGCAAGGCAGGCTTCGACCTGCTCAGCGATGCCAGTCACAAGGCGCGCTTCGGTTCCGGCAACGCCAATTCCGAGCTGTTGCAGGCGCTGCTGAAAAGCCAGGTCCGCGTGATTATCTGCGGCCAGTCGGCCGCCTACCACGGCATCGAAAACGCGCAGCTTGTGAACGGTGTAGAAGTTGCACTTTCCGCAATGACCGCCCACGCACTGCTGCAGCAGCAGGGCTACACGATCAACCCATTCTAGGCCGGACCTCTATCCGATAGAGCCCCTGTCGGGGCTCGACCCTGAACTCGACCGGCAGAAACTGTTCGATCAGCCACATCACCGTCCGCGCGTGCTGGCTCAACTTGCGCACCAGCAGTCGCGAGGTGCCCTGTGCCTGCGCGGCGTAGATCAGCAGCTGGTCGCTGGCATGGATATCCACCGCCGCCCCCGCTTCCAGTTCGGCGCGCAGTGCGTAGCCGGCGTCTTCACCCAGACGCTCGGCCGGCACGCCCCGCTCGGCCACGGCAGCCGCCCCCAGCATGCCCTGCTCGGTCTCGGCCGCCAGCACTATAGCCCCGCCCGTGCCGAACGCCTCGGCATCTCGCAATACCTCGACTTCAATCTGCACAGAACCGAGTCCAGCCAGGACGCCGTGGGCCGCCGTCGCCATGCGCATCGGGATATGCAACGGCAGGTGCGCGACATGGGCCACACCGCTGACCTGCCGCAGTGCACCCGGCGCCTCCGCCACAAGGGGCTGCAGCGATCTGCACGGCTCCACCTGCAGTTTCAGCAGTCCGCCACCCTTGGGGTAGTAGCCGCGGCGCACCGATTCGACACACACTCTGGCCCCCATGCGGGCGAGCCAGGGCAGAAACACCATGCGCAGGTAATCCACCGGCGGTGCCATCCTCACGTCGGTGCCACCGGTGATGGTCAGGTCCACCCTGGCGTCGGCGTGCAGTGCCACCGGCAGCAGCGCCTGCAGCACCAGTACTATGCTGCCCGCGGTGCCGACATCGAAATGGTATTCACCGCCGCGAATAGGGCCCGGCCTGTAGTAAATTTCCGCCGCGCCCAATTCGGCACCTTCGAGCGAGCCGCCACCGACCGCTGCCGCGGCTCTAAGAGCCGTCAGGTGCTGCGCCATCAGCCCCGGCCGGGCGCGCCGGGCGCGGATATTTCGGAGATGGAGCGGACGGCCACTGATCGCGGCCAGGGCCACCGCATAGCGGCTCAATTGGCCGCCGCCCTCGCCGAAACTTCCGTCAATTTCAAGCCAGCTCACCGCCGTATCTCCTTGCACGCCAGGGCATTGCGCACTGCGCAGGCGCACTCGTCGGCGGTCACCACGCACGGACTGATTGAACCGCCGGGATCTTATATTGAATGCGCTGCCTACCCTGCACGAATCGCCAGAGCCCCACCGCAACCGTAAACCGGCTGGCTCGGCGCGAGGGCAGCCTGCGGGAATGTCCCGAGCCGGGCCGGCATTCGCCTGCCAGCATGGCACAGGACATGCGGGCACGCAGTGCCAAAGCGGCGCGGCGCGACACAGTTTTTAGTTAGCAATGGTTAAATCATAAGAAACATCGGCGGGTTCGGCGCAAAAATTCTGACACGATACTTGCCCGACTAATTTCCCGTCGGAACATTTTCCGACCCGGGCTGTGCCTCCCGGATTCCCGGTGCGCGGCGGCTAGGCGAACTTGCTGCGGAACATAAAGTAAACCGCCCCCACCAGACAGATGCCTGCCCACAGGTAATCGAGCTTCAGTGGTTCCTTGAGATACATCACGGAGAAGGGCACGAACACACTCAGTGTAATGACCTCCTGAATGATCTTGAGCTGCCCCACCGACAGCACGGTAAACCCGACCCGGTTTGCCGGCACCTGGAACATATATTCGAACAGGGCTATGCCCCAGCTGAGAAACGCGGCAATGATCCAGGGCTTGTTGTTGAGCTCCTTGAGATGCGCATACCACGCAAACGTCATGAAAACATTGCTGCACAGCAGTAGGGAAATGGAAATCACCACCGGTTGCATCGTCTACCTTTACCTACGCAATGCCGCTTGGCGCGGCAGATCAAAACTACAAAAAATTTCCGGGACGCTGGGAACAGGACCAAAAAACCCCGCTCCAGGCGGGGTTAGAAGTTGCAGCCGTTTCCGGCGGGTATAGACCCCGCGCCGCGCTCAGTGTTCGGTCGGCACCCGCCCCAGGTCTCCCTCCATTTCCACCGCCAGGAAGGACATCACCACCCAGGCGGCGACATTCTGCTTGAGGGTGTCAGCATCCACCTTGTCCAGCGTGTCGTTGGGCGTATGGTGGTAGTCGAAGTAGTCGCTGCCGTCCTGGTAGAGACCGAAAGCCGGTACGCCCTGGGCGACGAAGACACTGCTGTCCGGGCCGCCGCTGGACTTGTTGTTGCCGCGCTCTATACCGAGCGGCGCCAGCAGCTGCATCATCTGGTCGGCGATGTCGAACTTGTTCTCCGGCAGGCGGGTATCGAAGCGCCAGATCTTGCCGGCGCCGAAATCGGACTCGGACACGGCGACGATATTGTCCAGCTCGCTGCGGTGCGCGTCCACATACTGCTTGGCGCCGACCAGGCCGATCTCCTCCGCTCCGAATAAAACGACACGCAGGGTGCGGCGCGGGCGCTGCGGCAGTTCGGCAATCATCCGTGCCGCTTCCATTACCACGGCCACGCCGGCGCCGTCGTCCAGTGCGCCGGTGCCCTCGTCCCAGGAATCCAGGTGGGCGCCGATGATCATCACTTCCTGCGGTTTCTCGCGACCGGTAATTTCACCGATCACATTAAAGGAGGGGCCGTCCTCGAGACGCTGGTTGTGCACGTCGAGCTGCACCTCTACCGGCTTGCCGCGCTTGAGCATGGCTTCCAGCAGATTGGCATCGGGCGCGGACAGGGCCAGCGCCGGCACCGGGTTTTCCACCCCGTCGATGGACATCATGCCGGTGTGGGCGAAGCGGTCGGAGTCGGTGCCCACGGAGCGGATCATCAGGGCGGCGGCGCCCTTCTCGGCGGCGGCGCGCATGCCCTTGCTGCGCCCGCCCACGGCCGGGCCGTAACCCTCGCCGGTGCGGGCGCGCTCCATGCGCTTATTGATAAACGCAATCTTGCCTTTGACCTTTCTGGCGGGCGCCTTGATCAGCGCTTCCACATCCGCGAACTCGACGATCTCGGCGGTGATGCCGCCCTGCGGGGTGCCGACGCTGTAGCCGAGGGAAGTGACCACCAGCGGCTGCGGGAAGGGCGCCACCACGCGCGCGTGGGCGTGACCGCGGTTCCAGCGCGGCACTTCGATCTGCTCGGTGTAGACGCGGTCGAAGCCCAGCGCCTTCATTTTTTGCTGCGCCCAGGCTACCGCGCGGCGATCGCCCTCGGAGCCGGCCGGGCGCGGGCCGACTTCGACGGTCAGGGACTCGACGATGCTGTAGGCATCGGAGGACTCCAGCGCGCGGTCGCGCAGCACTTCGGCCACGGAGAGATCCTCCGGAGAGAGCGGCTTGGCCTGGGCCGCGGTTACGGCCAGTGCCGCAATCAGTCCGCCGGTCAGGGTCAGCAGTGGTCTGAACATGGTTTTATCCTTGCAAAAAGCCCGTTGGATGAATGGTTGGATGTGTTTTCTATTCTTTGTCGGGTCCGGTGTCGGTTCCGGCCGCGAGCAGGCGGCGGCGCACGCCGCGCAGCCGCTCCAGCCCGACCTCGGTAAACAGGTAGGGCGAACCGCCGGTGTATTCGGCCTCTTCGATCTCCAGGCACTCGAGGCGCAACCGCTCCAGCTTGGGATCGTGGCGCATCGGGTAGCCGGTGAGCACTCGCCACTCGTTGTCGTCTGCCTGGCCGGCGAGCACATCCTCCAGCCCCTGGAGAAAATCCTTGCGGTCCATGCGGAAGCGCGGCGTGCGCATATGCATCAGCGCCCAGATTATCAGGGCGAAGACGCAAAAGGAAAGCAGCAGGGTGATCAGTATGGTCACGATTTCAGGTCTCCAGCAGCAGCTTGATGGCCACGGCGATGGTAGCGAGGATGATGACCGGTTTGATCAGCTTCGCACCGCGCGAAATCACCAGGTTGGACCCCAGTCGCGCGCCGACGAACTGCGCCACCGACATGCTGATGGCCAGCCACAACAACAGGTGGCCGCCGAGCATAAAGATCAGCATCGAAGTGGCGTTGGTGGCCAGCACCAGCGGCTTGGTGTGCGCCGTGGCCTTGCGCATGTTGTAGCCGAGCAGTGCGGCAAAGGCGAGCGCATAGATGGAACCCATACCCGGGCCGAAGAAGCCGCCATAGAAACCGATACCGCCGCCGATCAGGATATTGAACAGGCCGTTGCCCATGCGCGGCTTTCCATCGATATCGGAGATGCGCGGCGAGAAGGTGAAGTAGAGCGCTATCGCAATCAACAGTATCGGCAACAGCTTTTGCAGCTGCTCGCCGCCCAGCTGGGTCACACTCCAGGTGCCGAGCGCCGAGCCTATGACGGCGGCCAGCAGGCCGGGCCACAGGGGGCGCAGGTCCAGGTGCCCCTTCTGGAAGAAGTTGATCGCCGAGGACAGGGTGCCGAACACGCTCTGGAATTTGTTGGTGCCCAGCGCGTCCAGCGGCGGCACGCCGGCCCACAGCAGCGCCGGCAGTGTGATAATGCCGCCGCCGCCGGCGATAGCGCTGATAAAGCCCGCGGCGAAGGCCACCGCAGTCAGTATCAGGCAGGTAATCAGGGAGAGATCGCCGGTAACTTCCAACACTGGATGCCTTAGCGCGCGCTTGGATTAATCCTCGATAAAGTCTGTCTGCTTTTCCGGATTGCAGCCCTGGTATTTGCTGAAACGACGCTGTATCTCGCGCATGTCCACCTCCAGGTCACCGGTGGGCCGGTAGAGGGAATCGACCCGGATACGCTTGTTGGGGAAATCCCAGGCGATCAGCAGAATCGGCACGTTGGCCGCGTAGGCGATACGCAGGAAGCCGTTCTTCCACTTGGCCACTTTCTTGCGCGTGCCCTCCGGCGTGATCGCCACCCACATCTTTTCGTTTTCGCGGAACTGGGTGGCCACCTGCTTGGCCATGCCGCCCGGCGCGGCGCGGTCGGTGGGGATGCCGCCGAGCCACATAAACAGGTGCTTGAACGGGAAGAAGAAGGCCTCTTTCTTCATCATCCACGAGGCCTTCAGCTTGAGCGCCAGGATAAACGGCATGGCGACGACAAAGTCCCAGTTGGAGGTGTGCGGGGCCAGCGCCACCATCAGCTGTTTCTCCGGCGGGAATTCGCCTTCGAGACGCCAGCCGAGCATCTTCACGATCAGCAGGCCGATGCCCTGGGTAAACCAGTTGCCGATGCGCGGCATTTCTTCGGGTAGGTTTTTTGGAATGCTCACTTTGTCCTGTCTCTCGATTTCCCACTTGATCCGGGCGCTCAAAACCGCCGCCAGCGGACCTACTGACGGGAGCCTCTTGCGGGACACGCCGTGCATCCATCCCTGGAGGCTCTAATCGGCATCCATGCCTCATAAGGTCCCGCAAGAGGCTCCCGTCAGTAGGCCCTTCGCATTGCGTTCAGCACACTCTCCGAATCACGTAATTAATGCTCGCGCGTGGCGTAGAAGCGGATCTCCGGGTAGCGCTCCTGCGCCAGCTGCAGGTTGACCCGCGTCGGCGCCAGGTAGGTCAGGTGACCGCTGCCGTCCAGGGCCAGGTTGATGCTGGCCTTGCGCTTGAAGTTCTCCAGTTCCTTGGCGCTCTCGCTGTCCACCCAGCGCGCGGTATTCACGTTCACGTTCTCGTAGATGGCTTCGACCTTGTACTCGTCCTTCAGGCGGTAGGCCACCACCTCGAACTGCAGCACCCCCACGGCGCCGACGATGATGTCGTTGTTGTCGAGCGGGAAGAACACCTGGGTGGAGCCCTCCTCCGACAGCTGCTGCAGGCCCTTCTGCAGCTGCTTCAGTTTCAGCGGGTCTTTCAGGCGGATGCGGCGAAACAGTTCCGGCGCGAAGTTCGGGATACCGGTGAATTTCAGGCTCTCGCCCTCGGTAAAGGTATCGCCGATCTGGATGGTGCCGTGGTTGTGCAGGCCGATGATATCGCCGGCGATGGCCTCCTCCACATGGGTGCGGTCGCCGGCCATGAAGGTCACCGCATCGGCGATCTTCACGTCCTTGCCGATGCGCACATGCTTCATCTTCATGCCGCGATTGTAGGTGCCGGAGCAGACGCGCATAAAGGCGATGCGGTCGCGGTGCTTCGGATCCATGTTCGCCTGGATCTTGAACACGAAACCGCTGAACTTGTCCTCGCTCGGCTCGACCTGGCGCTCGTTGGTCGCGCGCGGCTGCGGGCCCGGCGCCCACTCGACGAAACCGTCGAGCATTTCGCGCACGCCGAAGTTGCCGAGCGCGGTGCCGAAGAACACCGGGGTCAGCTCGCCGGCCTTGTAGGCCTCCAGATCGAACTCATGGGTGGCGCCGCGCACCAGGTCGATTTCCTCGCGCATATCGTCGGCGTACTCGCCCAGCAGCGCGTCCGCCTCGGCGGAATCCAGCCCCTTGATCCGGATGTCGTCGGGAATGGTGTGGCCCTGCCCCTGCTTGTACACGTGGATGGTATCCGTGTAGAGGTTGTAGACGCCCTTGAAGTTCTTGCCGGAACCCAGCGGCCAGTTGATCGGCGCCGCCTGGATGTTCAGCACTTGCTCGATCTCGTCCATCACCTCGATCGGGTCGCGGATATCGCGGTCGAGCTTGTTGATGAACGACAGAATCGGCGTGGTGCGCAGGCGGCAGACATTCATCAGCTTGATGGTGCGGTCCTCGACGCCCTTGGCACCATCGATCACCATCAGCGCCGAGTCCACCGCGGTCAGTACCCGGTAGGTGTCCTCGGAGAAGTCCTCGTGACCGGGGGTGTCCAGCAGGTTCACCGTGCGCCCCTTGTAGGGAAACTGCATCACCGAGGAGGTCACGGAGATGCCCCGCTCCTGCTCCATGGCCATCCAGTCGGAGCGCGCGTGCGGGCCCTTCTTGCCCTTGACCGAACCGGCCAGCTGGATCGCATTCCCGAACAACAGCAGTTTTTCGGTCACCGTGGTCTTACCGGCGTCCGGGTGGGAAATGATCGCGAAGGTGCGGCGGCCCGTGTAGCCCGCCTGGGTAGAACTCTGGCCCATAATCTAAGATTCGGTAACTCGGCATTCTGCGGAAAAACAAGGCGCGCATTATACACGCCGGCAGAGCTACAAGGGGGCTGGTAGACTGCGCTTTTTCAAGCTGAACAGCATGATTCAGCCAGATGCGAAGGCCCTGCTACCGGTGGCTCTTTGCGGGACTGTCGGCCGGAGGGATCCGGCCGACAAGCCTACAGGGATGTATTTAGGGGGGGCGCCTAGCCCGTGTCCCGCAAAGAGCTACCGGTAGCAGGGTCGCCACGAATTTATCAGGAGTTGTGAACCATGAGTCGGGAACGCTTACAGGCACTGCGGGAAGAACTGGCGCGCCAGGGGGTGCAGGCCTTCCTGGTACCGCGCGGGGACGAATACCAGAACGAATATGTGCCCGCCTCCGACGAGCGCCTGGCCTGGCTCACCGGCTTCACCGGCTCCGCGGGCATGGCGGTGGTCGGCGCTGAGCACGCGGCGCTGTTTGTGGACGGCCGTTACACACTGCAGGCCCAGCAGCAGCTCGGCGACCAGCCGATCGACCAGGAGAACCTGGACAACAACGTCATCGCCGACTGGCTGTGCGCGCAACTGAAAGAGGGCCAGAGCCTGGGCTATGACCCGCGCCTGCACACGGAACCCGGCCTGGCGCTGCTGAAAAAGCGCCTCGGCGAACGCGATATCGCCCTGCGCCCGCTGGAGCTGAACCCGGTCGATGCCGTCTGGAGTGACAGGCCGGCCACCCCCTGCGGCCCGGCGCGCCCGCACCCGCACACTTTCACCGGCGAGCACTCGAAGGAGAAGCGCCAGCGCATCGCCGCGCTGCTGGCGGACAAGCGCGCCGACGCCCTGTGGCTGCCCAACCCCGAGGTCTGTGCTTGGCTGTTCAATATCCGCGGCAGCGACGTGCCGCATCTGCCGGTGGCGCTGGCCAGCGCCCTGCTCTACCGCGACGGCAGCGCCACCCTGTACCTGGCCGGGGCGGCGGTCGGCGAGGCGCTGATCGAACACCTGGACAGCGACGTGACACTGGTCAACGACAAGAGCGAGCTGTTCGCCGCCGCCAGGCGCCATCACGTGGCGAAGATCTGGGTGGATCCGCTGATCACCAACTGCTGGACGCTGCAGCAGCTGCGCGCTCTGGATATCGAACTGCTGCAGGAGCGCGACCCCATCACCCGAGCCAAGGCGTGCAAGAACCCGGTGGAGCTGGCCGGCGCCCGCGCCGCCCACGAGCGCGATGGCGCGGCCCTGTGCGAATTCCTCGCCGAACTGGATGACGCCGTCGCCGCCGGCGCTGCCGATAACAGCTTCGGCGAGTTGGAAGCGGTGCAGCTGTTGCGCGCCAAGCGCGAAGCGCGCGAGGGCTTCCAGGACGACAGCTTCGACTCCATCTCCGGCTATGGGCCGAACGGTGCCATAGTGCACTACCGGGCCGATCGCGCGTCCAGCCTGCCGCTGAAAGCGGAGGGCATCTACCTGATCGACTCCGGCGGCCAGTACCCGGACGGCACTACCGACGTGACCCGCACAGTGGCCCTGGGGGAATTTCCGCACCTGGCCAAGGAGCACTTCACCCGCGTGCTCAAGGGCCATATCGGCCTCGCCACCCTGCACTTCCCTAAGGGCACCTGCGGTGAGCAGATAGACGCCTTCGCGCGCCAGTCGCTGTGGGACGCCGGCCTCGACTACGCGCACGGCACCGGCCACGGCGTCGGCAGCTTTCTCAGTGTGCACGAGGGACCGCAGCGGATCGGCAAGGTCAGCACCGGTGTGGCGCTAGAGCCGGGCATGATCCTGTCCAACGAGCCGGGCTTCTACCTGACCGGCCAGTACGGCATGCGCATCGAGAACCTGATCTTTGTGAAGGAGAGCGAAAAGCACCACGGCTTCCTCGAGTTCGAGGAACTGACGCTGGTGCCGATCGAAAGGAAACTGATCGATGCGGAGCTGCTGACCGAGCGGGAAAAAGACTGGCTGAACAGTTACCACCGGCGCGTGCGGGAAACACTGATGCCGCTGGTGAACGAGAAGACGCAGGCCTGGCTGGAAGAAGCTACACGGCCTATCGGTTGAACGCGGAACTCCCAGATTCGTTGCCCCGGACTCGATCCGGGGCCCAGTTTCGGGGGCTGCCGAAGGCTCTGTGCCGCAATCCTGGATACCGGCCTGCGCCGGTATGACGATAGCGACATTCACTCCGCGGCCAGTTGCCGCTGCGACTGCAGAAACGGCACCAACTCCCGCAGCACCAGCTCACTCACTTTGGGTTCCAGCGTATGCGCCATCCCCGGAATCGCCACAAAGCGCGCGCCGGGAATTTTCTCCGCGGTGTCGCGGCCGTGGGCAATCGGCACCAGCGGATCCGCCTCGCCGTGCACCACCAGTGTGGGTACCGCTATGGTCGCCAGCAGCGGTGAGCGGTCGCCGCTGGCCAGGATCGCCTGCAGCTGGCGCAGCATGCCCGGACCGTAGCTGCCGCGATTGGCGACCCGCTCCACCAGGTCGCGCGCATAGGCCTCATCGAAATACTCCGGTGAACCGATCGCCCGCGAGATAAATATGCCGTTTTGGATGCGCTGCGCGCGGGATTCGACGCCTCTTGCAGCCATCGCCAGCGCCTCGATCGCCTCCGGTTTCGCCTCCGGCAAATCCGGCGCACCGGAGCTGGACATGATCGAAGTCATACTGGCGACCCGCGCGGGATATTCGGCTGCCATGACCTGGGCGATCATCCCACCCATGGAGGCGCCGACGATATTGGCGCGCGCTATCTGCAGATGATCCAGCAGGCCCACGGCATCTTTCGCCATATCCCGCAGCCTGTAAGGGGGCTCGCCGCCGAGGCCGATCTTCTGTTTCACCAGCATCCACCAGACCGGCGGCGCGGACAGGTCGTAGAACTTCTGCGACAGGCCGGCGTCGCGGTTGTCCAGCAGCACCACGCGGTAGCCGCTGTCGAGCAGCCCCTGCACCAGGGTGTCGCCCCAGTGCAGCATCTGCGCTCCCAGTCCCATTACCAGCAGCACCGGCTCGCCGTCCGGCTGCCCCATATCCTGATAGGCGATGGAAACACCGTCGATCTCGGCAAAGTGAATCGGATAGCGATCGAAGGGATTGTCTTCCGCTGCGGCGGCGCAGAGCGCGGTCAGCGCAAAGAAGACCGCGGAAAAAAGTACGGCGAAGTGGCGCATATCCCGTGCCCCCTGATTATCGTTACAGTTATTGTGCCGGCAATTTTACGGCAAGCTCGCCCCCGCTGGCACGATCCGCGATATCCCGTCGCAGCCACCAGCAGGCCAGCGCGCCGAGCAGCAGATTGGCGGCGGCAGTGGCCGCGAACAGGCCGGTGATGCCCCACAGCTGGTTGCCCGCCCACGCCAGCGGCAGGTAGACACCGAACACGCGCAGGAATGAAATCAGGGTGGCCGGCAGCGGCCGGCCGAGACCGTTGAAGGCCGCGTTGGCGGACATCACAAAACCGTAGCCGGCGTAACTGAACGGCACCAGGGTCAGGTAGGCCACGGCCACCGCCAGCACTTCGGGCGAATCGCTGAACAGTCCCGCCAGCGGCGGGCCGGCAAAAAACAGCAGCAGCGCCAGGGCGAAGCCGAAGACCACACAGAAGCGCGCCAGCACAGTGACCGTCTCCCACAACCGCTCCACCTTGCCGGCGCCGGCGTTCTGCCCCATAAAGGGCCCGACCACCGACGATAGCGCATAGAAGACGATCAGCGCCACCGGCTCTATGCGCAGCGCCACCCCCAGACCGGCCACCGCATCGGCGCCGTGCGCGGCCACCAGCGCCACGACGACACCGCCGGCCATCGGAATGATCACGTTGGTGGCCACCGCCGGCAGCCCTACCGCCAGCACGGTGCGCCAGGATTCGATCAGCGAGGAGAGGTTCCACTGCGGCGCCGCCATCAGGTGTTCGCGCCGGATCAGGAAATAGAGTGCGGCGAAAAAGCTGATACCGCGGGCGATCACCGTGGACAGAGCCGCGCCCTGCAGCTCCAGCCGCGGAAAACCCAGCAGGCCGAAAATCAGCAGCGGATCCAGCAGCAGGTTGAATAACGCCACCCCGACCATGATGCGCCCGGTCAGCGCACTGTTGCCGATGGCGCGCAGCGACGACAGCGCCACCATCGGCACCACCGCAAACACCGCGCCCAGGTACCAGGGCACCATATAATCGGCGATCAGCGGCAGCATCTCCGCCGATGCGCCGAGCAATTTGAACAGCGGCTCTATGGTGGCGAGGCCGACGGCGCTGATACAGAGCGCCACCAACAGCGCCAGCAGCGACGCGTCGGTCACCAGCCGCCGCACCCGCGCGTGATCGCCGGCGCCATAGGCCCGCGCCACCGCCGACGAGGTGCCGGCACCGAGACCGATGGCGAAGCTGTTGATGACCATGACCACCGGAAAGGTGAAGCTCATGGCGGCGAGTGGCGCGCTGCCCAATTGCGCGACAAAATAGGTGTCCACCACGTTGAAGGACATGGTGGCGAGAATGCCCCAGACCATGGGCAGGGCCAGTCGGCGCAGGTGCGCGGCAACCGGACCCTCGGTCAACTGCGGTAAATTCTTCGCTAAAGCCATCAGAACAAACACTACAAAAACAGAAAAATGAGCCCACGGGATCAGACCGCCATCACCAACCTGCGCCGCCTGACGGCACTGCGCGGCATCGCCCTGTCCGGCTTTCTCGCCGCCGGACTGTTACTGACCGACGCGATTTCCGGCGAGGCGCTGCTGTTTGTGCTGCTCGGACTTTGTACGACTCTGATCAGCGGTTGGCGCAGCCGCACATCGCGCCCGCTGCACCAGTGGGAATTCTTTGGCCATCTTCTCATGGATTGGCTTTGGCTGCCGCCCCTGCTGGCGGTGAGCGGCGGCGCGGCCAACCCCTTTGTCACCTACCTGCTGGTGCCACTGACCATCGCCGCGGCTACCCTGCCCAGCCGCTACAGCTGGCTGATGGCCGGGCTCAGTATCGCCATCTATACCGGGCTGATGACCATATTCCCGGGCACCGGCGACGACCACAACAACCACGGCGGACACCAGATGTCCGGCAACCGCGACTTCTATCAGCACCTGCTGGGCATGTGGGCCACTTTCGCCTTTTCCGCACTGCTGATTGCCGGCTTCGTCAACAGCATGGCCAAAGCCCTGCGCGAGCGTGACGACCACCTGCACCGGCTACGCCAGGAGCAGAGCCGGCGCGAGCAGATAGTGTCGCTGGCCACGCTGGCCGCGGGTACGGCCCACGAGCTGGCAACACCGCTGCAGACCATGGGGCTGCTGGTGGAAGAACTGCAGGAGCGCGGTGACGATGCTGCCGAAAGGAACGCAGACCTGGCGCTGCTGCAGCAGCAGGTCAGCCTGTGCAAGCAGGCACTGGAACAGCTGCAAAGCCGTGCCCGCGATCCGGAGAATAGTGTTGAAGAAGAGCCAGTAGCCCGATTTCTCGAGCGCTGCCTGGAACGCTGGCAACTACTGCGCCCTGAGGCCCGCTTTTCGCTGCGCCAGCAGGGTGGCGCGCGTACGCGCGCAAAATTGCCTTATACGCTGGAGCAGACGCTGATCAACCTTTTGAACAATGCCGCCGATGCGAGCACCCAGCCGGTTGAGGTGGTGGCGGACTGGAGCGAAGAACAACTGCGGGTGCAGGTGATCGACAGCGGTTCCGGCCACGATACCGGCAGCGGCGCGACGCCCAAGCGGGGATTTGGCATCGGCCTGATTCTGTCCGAGGCGGCCCTGCACCAGGTGGGCGGCAGCCTGACGCTCGCATCGCGCGCGCCCGCCGCCCGCGGTACCATCGCCAGTCTATTTATCCCCCTGCGCGACAACCTCGGCACTGCAGGCGAGGCGGCACCCGCTCCCGTGGAGGCGACAAGTTGAATAAAAACCAAGGGCCTAAAAAAGAGTTGCTGATCGTCGACGACGATCAAAGTGCCCGCGACATGCTGTGCCGCGCACTGGGCCGGCGCAATTTCAATGCCCAGGGCGCGGCATCTGTCGACGAGGCGCGGGCGCTGATCGAAAGCCGCTATTTCGACTGCGCCCTGCTGGATCTGAAAATCGATGTCGACAGTGGCTTGGAACTGATCGAGCCCCTGCGCAGTGCCAACCCCGTAGCGCGCATCGTGCTGCTGACCGGTTACTCGAGCATTTCAACCGCAGTAGCGGCAATCAAACTGGGGGCCGATGACTACCTGTGCAAACCCGCCGGCGGCGAGCAGCTGGCGGCGGCGCTGGCGGGCGACAAGACGGGCACGGCATTGCCGGAGATCTCCGCGCAGCCCCCCTCGGTCGGTCGCCTGGCGTGGGAGCATATACAGCGGGTGCTGACGGAAAACGACGGCAATATCTCCGCGACCGCGCGCGCCCTGGACATGCACCGGCGGACGCTGCAGCGGAAGCTGCAGAAGAGGCCCAAGGGCCAGTGAACCAGGAATTGTAGGATCGGCGCGGCAGCCATCCGCCCATGGCCGCCCGCCGCTCCTGCAGTGATCAAAGATCGCTAATTTCCTAGAACTGCCACTCCACACCGGCATAGGCAGACAAGGGCTCGCCGGGATGCAGAATCGCCGCGTCGACGGCGGCAATATCCCGCACGCTGTGCCGCGCAATATATTCCTTATCGGTCAAGTTTTTCATTTCGGCAAACACCCGCCACTTGGCCGCATTCAGCCCCGCGCGCAGGCCCCAGATGCCATAGCCGTCCACGGTGTAGGTATTGCTGAAATCCGCGTAGCGCTCGCCGACCACGTCCAGGGTCGGGCCGAAATAGAAACCGCTGCTGTGACGATATAAAAACTCGGCGCGCGCGGCATATTCGGGCGCGGCCGGCAACTGGTTGTCGCCGTAGACGGTGTCGTCGTCGAAGCGGAAATGGTTCAGGCTGAGGCTCAGCAGCGGCGCCAGGCTGAGCGCGCCGCTGTCGCCGATCGCGAAACTCGCGCTCACCAGCGCTTCGAGGCCGGCGTGCAGGCTGCGATCGATATTGCTGGAGAGGCTGGTACCCGGCGCATCGGGATCATCCACCGAGAGGATTTCATCGCGGATCTGCGCGTAGTACAGGGAGGCATCCCAGTTCCAGCTGCCGCCGTCGAACTCGCGCTGGCCGCGGCTGCCGACTTCCAGCACCTGTCCGTGCATGCCCTCCAGGGTCTCGTCGCTCGCGCTCACTTCGTCTTCCAACTGGTAGCTGGTGGGCGCCTCGAACAGGCGGCTGACATTCGCGAACAGGCTGCCGTTCTCGCCCAGGCTGTAGACGAACCCGAGGCGCGGATTAATCGAGGAATAATCGGCGCGGGGGTTGCGCAGTGTGCCGCTGGAAAGGTTCAGGTCGCGAATTTCCCGCTTGGCGGACACCAGCTGCGCGCCGGCGATTAGCGTCAAGTCGCTGTTCAGTTGCCAGCGGTCCATCGCGAAGGCTTCCAGGGTATTGGCGCTGTTGTCTATCTCGTTGCTCTGGCCATTGCGCTTGCCGCCGTCGTTGCGGTAGTTGCCGCCGGTGACCGAGTTGTCGCCGTAGTTGATGCCAAACAGCCAATTGTGCTCACCCACTGCGTGCTGGTAGCGCAACATGGCGCTGGCATCCCGCTGTTGGGTATCGATCAGCAGGCTGAACACCTCCACCAATTGGCCGCCGATCGGCACCATGATCTTGTCCACGATCGGGTGGTAGAGTTCCTGGTCCTCGTAGGCCAGGCCCATTTCCAGACTGCGGTTTTCATCGATTCTCCACACGGTCTTGTTGGCGAAACGGACCGTGTCTACGTTGTACTGGAAGTGGCCACTGATGGCATTGGGGCCGGCCTGATCCGGATCCGCCGCGATATGCTCACGCGACAGGGCGCCGGCCAGTTCCTGGTCGTTCTGAACCGCGGTGACATAGAACCGCGTATCGATTCCGCTACTCAAGCGCGCGCCGACATTGGCGTACAGGCCCTGGCGCGACTGCAGGTCGTGCTCGCGATAGCCATCCCGCTCCTTGCCCTCCAGAGTCACCAGCGCGTCGAGGGTTTCGCCGCTGGCCGCCGCAGTGGCGCGGGCCTGCAACAGACCGTGGCTGCCGCCACTCAGAGAAAGGGTCAGCGGTGCGCTATCGCGGCCGCTGGGGGAAATAAAATTCACCGCGCCACCCAAGGTGCTGGCGCCGTACTTCTGCGCGTTGGCGCCGCGCGCAAAGACGGCGTAGCGCGCGCTCAGTGGGTCGATCATGCGGTTGTGGTTGTTGCCGTCAGCGGCAGTGACCGGCAGCCCGTCCTGCAGCAGCTTTATGCCGTTCATGTCGTAGTCGACCGCGTCCAGATTGGAACCGCGGCTGGACATGAACACGCCATCGTTACCGGTAGCGCTCGCGGACCAGACGCCGGGCACATAGCGCAGCATATCCGCAAGGTTTGATACGCTGCCCTCGCGCACGCGCTCCATATCAATCAGGCTGACGCCGCCCGGCGTCAGTGCCACTTCCACACGCTCCACCTCCAGACTCGGGTTGGTGCCGGTGACCTCGACGGTTTCCAGCACCGCCGCTTCCTCGGCCTGAGCGCAGGCACAGGCCAGCGCCAGCAGACTGAATCCGGCGGAAACTCGGCTGGGCGCAGTGCGGGCGTGAAGATGTTTCCTTTCCATAGGTGTCCCCCGAAGCGATAAAAATTAATGGGCCGCAGTATAGAAACTCCGGCCCCGCGGGGTTTGCGGCAAATTGTCGCATCTGCGCGCAGGCGACTTTTTCCTATACTGGCGCACTCGAAAAACGATCCGTGTCCCAGGAAATTCCATGAGCCTCGACGCCGCCAAAAGCAATGCCAGCAACGGCTTTCGCCGGATCTGGCGCTGGCATTCCCGCGCCGGCATTCTGATCGCACCCGTTCTGCTGATCATGGTGATCACCGGCGGCATCTATCTGCTGGAGCCGCAAATAGAACGCGCGCTCTACCGCGATCTGCTGCAACTGCCACAGCCCTATGCCGGCGCGGTGGACCACGCGGCCCTGGCGCAACTGGTGCAGGACAGCTACCCGGTCGCCGGCTTTCGCCATTACCAGCCCGCGCAGAACCCCTCGGACAGCGCCCAGTTCCTGCTCGATACCCGCGACGGCAGGACCCTGACCGTGTTCGCGCACCCCGGCGAGCAGCGGCTGCTCGGCGATATAGACCAGAAATTCCGTCTCACCGATATCGCGATGCGCATTCACGGTGGCCTGATGGCCGGTGTCACCGGCGAGGTGATTGTCGAGCTGGTGGCCTGCTGGACGATTCTGATGGCGGTGTCCGGGCTCTATCTCTGGTGGCCGCGCACAAGCATCGCGAAAATCGGCCTGCGCGGCATTCTGCTGCCGCGCCTGCGCGGCGGGCGCGCGCTGCGCGATCTGCACGCGATTCCCGGCGCGCTGCTGGCGATCTGGATACTGGTGATCATCGCCACCGGCCTGCCCTGGTCGGTGGTCTGGGGCGGGCTGCTGAAGCAGGCCGGCGGCCTCGCGGGCGAAAACCTGCCGCGAGAGGTGTTTATCGCGCGCCCGCAATCCCGTGCGGGCGGCGGCGAGCCGCTGGATCTGAACGCGGTGATGGCGGTGGTGGAGGCGCAGTTATTCGCGCATCAGTATCGAGTGGACTACCCTTGGGGGCCGCAAGGCAGTTTTACTGTCTTTCCGATCCGCCGCGGCGGCGCCGCGCAGGACAGCGCCTACTTCTTTATCGATCAGTACTCGGGTGACCTGCTGCACGAGATCCGCTGGCCGGATATGGGGGCAGTGGGGCGCGCCACCACCATCGGTGTACAGCTGCACGAGGGAAGGTTGTTCGGCAGCGCAAACCAGATGCTGAATCTGCTCGCACTGATCGTGCTGGTCGCGATGACGGTAACCGGATGCCTGATGTGGTGGAAGCGCCGCGCCCGCGCGGCGCAGCCCCGGGTGGCGGGAGTCGAGGTACCGGCGGGCCTGAAAACACTGCTGATCGGGCTGGGTATATTGCTGCCGCTCGCGGGGCTCAGCATGCTGGCGATCTGGCTGTATGACCGGTGGCGTGTGCGCAAGGCGCAGCCGGAGTTAGTGACGCCCTAGTGGTCCAAGCGGTAAATTCAGTAACCGATCTCTTCGCCACAGGCCCCGGTGCGGCGTTGAAAAAGCTTGAATTAGCCCTGCTAGTCCTGCGCTTTTTCGCCTTGCCCCGGAGCCTGTGGCTGTGAGCTTTAGTTACCGAATTTACCGCTTGAACCACTAGCTGTAGGAGTCGTTGAGCGAGAGGCTCATCAGCACCGCATCCTCGCGCGCGCCTTCGTCGGCCGGGTAATAGTTCCTGCGCAGGCCGTCCTCGATAAATCCCAGCTTGCGATAGAGGCCGCGCGCCGGTGTGTTACCGACGCGCACATCCAGCAGCACGCGATTGATCTGCAACGGCAGCTGCGCCAGCAGCCGCGACAGGAGTGCCTCGGCTATTCCCCTGCGCCGCCACTCGGGCGCCACGGCGATATCGAGGATTTCCGCCGTGTCGAACAGTTGCGAGATAACGCAGCTGGCGATCGGCTGCCCCCCTTCCGTGCGCAGCAGCCAGCAGTCGTGGCCGGCATTCACGCTATCGAGGTATTGCCTTTCGCTCCAGGGATGGCGGTGAGCCAGATGCGCCAATTCCGCCAGAGCGGCGCAATCTGCGGTGGTGGCTCCGATAAGTCTGGCACCGGGGATGTTCAGGTCGCTGGCGGCGCGAGTCATTTGACCTGCGTATGTTCGGGGTAGGTCTCGCGCAGCAGCTGCCACAGGCTGCGCTTGCGCTGGGGTTCCTGCAGCAGTTGCGTCAGGCTCGGCATGGCAAGCACGCGCACGCCGTTCCAGTCGTTGACCGGCTTGGTCAGGGGCACGGGCGCACAGAAGTCCCGCGCCTGCCGCCCCATCAGCCAGATGGACTTCACCGGGCGGCGCGCGCTGGCGGCCTCCAGCCAGCTGGAACAGGTGTCCCTGGCCTCGGACGCATCCGCCGCGGGGCCGAAGCGGTTTTCCGCCAGCGGCCAGCGCAGGCGGTCCTGCTCGCGCGGCAGCTGGTGCCAGTTCAGCGCGCGGGCGATATTGTTGAACAGCGCCTCCACCGGCAGTGCGGCGCCGGGCTCGCGGCAGTCCACCGCCAGCAGCTCCCCGCCCAGCCACCAGCAACTGAGCACAAACGGCTGCACCTGCTGCTGTGGCGGCGCGACCTGGGTAACCGGCGCCTGAACAGCGGCTGCGACTTTCGTCTGCTGGGTGAGTTCGCCGATATCCCGCAGCACCGCGGCCTCGGTGGCCTTCACTTCAGGTGTCGCGGTTTCCGGCGCGGCGACCACTATCTGCGCGGCGGAGCGGGGCAGCGGGTTGGCGCCCGCCGGTATTTCCCCGGCGTGCGGCAGCGGGTTCTCCGCCGGCGGCAGCTGGGCCTGGCGCGGCGCGGGCGCGAGCGGCAGCACAAAGCGCGGCATATAGCTGGCCACGCCCAGGACTGACAGATATTCCGCTCGCTGCAGTTCGTTCACTTACACGCCCTTTTTCTTGCGTTCTCCGCTGGCGAGCAAGTTTAACGCATCCAGGTAGGCCTGTGCCGAGGCGACCAGAATATCCGTATCGGCGCCGACACCGTTGACCAGGCGGCCATCGCGCTCCAGGCGCACGGTCACCGTGCCCTGGGAGTCGGTGCCCTGGGTGACGGCGTTGACCGAGTAGAGCTTCAGCTCGGCCTTGCTGTCCGCGATCGACTCGATGGCCTTGAAGGTCGCGTCCACCGG
This sequence comes from Microbulbifer magnicolonia, assembly GCF_035117725.1. Classification (NCBI taxonomy): domain Bacteria; kingdom Pseudomonadati; phylum Pseudomonadota; class Gammaproteobacteria; order Cellvibrionales; family Microbulbiferaceae; genus Microbulbifer; species Microbulbifer magnicolonia. The sequence continues at coordinate 313,271 of NZ_JAYEFD010000003.1, forward strand.
GCCGCTGCCATAGGCCTCCGCGCGATGCGATTCACCTTCGATCAGCAGTCGTATATGCGCCTGCGGCATGGTGCCGCTCTTGCTCAGCACCTCGAGGTCCTCCAGTTGGAAGTGCTCCACCGGCGCTTCGGTGCCCGCCACCAGTGACTGCAGATCCTCGTCGAAGATCTCGTGCTTCTTGTCCGCCAGGTCCTTGAAGCGCTCGAAGATCAGCTGGAACTCGCCGGCGTCCTCGAAATGGATACCCAGCTCCTCGTAGCGCGCCCGCACCGCGGCGCGGCCGGAGTGCTTGCCGAGCACCAGGCGGTTGTGGCCCCAGCCCACGTCCTGGGCGCGCATGATTTCGTAGGTCTCGCGGTGCTTGAGTACGCCGTCCTGGTGAATGCCGGACTCGTGGGCAAACGCATTGGCGCCGACGATGGCCTTGTTCGGCTGCACCGGAAAACCGGTGATGGAGGACACCATGCGCGAAGTGGGCACTATGTGGGTGGCATCTATCTGGGTTTCCACCGGGTAGAGGTCGTGGCGGGTGCGCACCGCCATCACGATCTCCTCCAGCGACGCGTTGCCGGCGCGCTCGCCGAGGCCATTGATGGTGCACTCCACCTGGCGCACGCCGTTCAGCACGGCGGACAGGGAGTTGGCCACCGCCAGGCCCAGGTCGTTGTGACAGTGGGTGGAGAAAATGGCCCGGTCGGAGTTGGGCACATTTTCGATCACGCGCCTGAACATGGCGCCGTACTCGCCTGGCTCGCCGTAGCCGACCGTGTCGGGGATATTGATGGTGCCGGCGCCGGCGTTGATCACCGCCTCGATAATGCGGTACATGAACTCCGGCTCCGAGCGGCTGCCATCCTCGAGGGAGAATTCCACGTCGTCGGTAAACTGGCGCGCGGTCTTGACCGCCTCCACTGCCTGGCGCAGCACATCCTCCGGCTCCATCTGCAGCTTGTACTTCATATGGATCGGCGAGGTGGCGATAAAGGTGTGAATGCGGGAGGCGTTGGCATTTTTCAGCGCCTCACCGGCGCGGATGATGTCCGGGCCAACGGCGCGGGCCAGGCTGCATACGCGGGAATCCTTGACGGTTTCCGCGACGGCCTTTACCGCCTCGAAGTCGCCGGGGCTGGCGATGGCGAAGCCGGCTTCGATCACGTCCACGCGCATACGCTCCAGCATGCGCGCGATGCGAATCTTCTCGTCCTTGGTCATGGAGGCGCCGGGGCTTTGCTCGCCGTCGCGCAGAGTGGTATCAAAAATGACTAATTTATCTTTTTTTGTGCTCATTCTCGGCTCTTCTCCTAATCTCGCCCGAGGCTAAACAGCGGCCGCGCCGCTGTCTATGCGTCAAAAAAATACAGTGTGGAATCCTGCCGGAGGGTAACGGAATAAAATTATATGCCGCAGCGCGGCAGTCGCAGCGAGAAAGCTAGGGCGCGGTAGAGATGCCAGGAATTGAAATGTTCGGTGTGCATGGCAGTGTCGGCGCTGGGCTGGATTTTGCGCATTATGTGACCAGGGCCGCCAGAAGGTCAACAGCCATCCTAAATTTGGCGGACTATGCGATGACGCAAAGGATTCCCATCCTAAATTAGTGGACCAAAGAGCAGGCAGCTTCCGCACCAGGGGGAAACGGAAGCCGCCTCTGCCCTAGTCGACCGCCGCCGCAGCCTCCCCCTGCGGCACCAACGCTTCGACCAGGTGGCGGGTGTAGGCCACGCCGCCGGTATAGCGCGCCAGGTGGGTGGTATCCGCGAACATCTCCGGGGTGATGGAAGACGGGTGCTGGTGGTTCTGCATCACCAGGCCGGTCGCCGCTTCGATGCGCGCCACCGCGGCCGCCAGTCGCTGCTGTGCCGCCGGCGGATTGTGAATCCAGCCGGTGTTCTGGGGCAGCATCACCACTTCCACCCGGTCTGAGATCGCCTGAAAATTTTTCACGATGCGGATAAAGGCCTCCACCAGTTCCGGATCGAAATTCAGCTCGACGATGTCGGCGCTGTGTATGCGGCTCAGGCGGTCGTCGTCCAGCAGGTGCTCGGTCTGCAGTGTCGCGTAGTAGTCGTCAAACAGCGCCAGGGTTTCCGCGGAGCGCTCTTCCGGTATGGTGCCGCCCCCCTGCCAGCCGTAGTGCCAGTCTTCCCCCTGATAGTCTGGGTAGTCCTCCTCGAAGCGCTGCTCAAGAATCTTGTCCAGCTCGCTGCGCCGCATTTTCGCCGCTTCGTCTTCCGGGATTGCGGTGCGGGCGCGCGGCGGCGCCATCTGCTCGGCGATGAAGTAGCTGGTGAAGGCCTCGGCGGAGATGCCGTCGCGCAGGTAGCGGATATTGAACAGCCGCACGCCCTGTGCCGGATCACTCAGGGCGATATCGAGAAACTCCGCCGGCGTGCCGAGGATGGCGAGCATGGCCTCTTCTGCATCGCGGGCACCGTTGCGGCGGGTATGGGTGGCCTGGAAAGGATTGAATTCGATCAGCGCGATTTTCAGGCGGCGGTCGTCGCGCTCGAATTGCTCCCTGATCCTGCGCGACAGGTAATCCTGGAACAGCGGATTGAGACCGCCGAAGCCGAAATTGAAGGACTTTACCGGTGCGCCCCGCGCGGCCATCTCGCGATCGAACTGTCGCGGAGAGAAGCCGGCCTGCACCATCGACGAGCCGAAAAACATCACCAGATCCTGCGGCTCCCGAGTAATGCGCGGCAGCGCCGCCTGGGCCTGCAGCACCCGCCCGAAAACATTGTCCGCGGTGACATTGATCCCGTAGGTAAAAGTGCGCACCAGCAGCAGTGCCGCCCCCATACCCAGCAGTATGGTAAGCAATATGCGGGCGAACAGCGCGCGCTCAGAACTGGAAGTAGATGAACTCACTGCTCGGCTCCCCTATCAACAAACAAAGTGCCTGCACTGTGACCAGTGCCGGCCAGAATCCCCACGGCTTCTGCGCCAGCCGCTCGCCGTATTCCAGCACCCCGAAATCCACCAGGTGCATCACCAGCAGTGCCGCCGCGGTGAGCCCCAGCACCACTGCGGCGCCGTGCGAGGGCGACGGCAGCGCGGCGCCGAAACCGTGCAGCGCAACCAGCATCTGCCAGGCGCCCTCGAGGCTCGCCGCGCGGAACAGCACCCAGCCCAGCAATATCAGGTAAAAGGTCAGCGCCCACTTGAAGACGCGCACCCAGATTGATCGCGACTGTACGAAGGGCGCAAACAGCCGCAGTTCGCCCAGCTTGTGGGTCGCGCCGATCAAGGCACCGTGAAACGCGCCCCAGGCGACGAAGGTCCAGGCGGCGCCGTGCCAGAGGCCGCCCAGCAGCATGGTGATAAAGATGTTGCGGTAGCGGTTGCCCCGGCGGTTGCCGCCCAGCGGGATATAGAGATAGTCGCGCAGCCAGCTGGACAGGGAGATGTGCCAGCGGCGCCAGAAATCCACCGGCGACAGGGCGAAATAAGGCAGGCGGAAGTTCAGCGGAATCTGGAAACCGAGCAGCAGCGCCAGGCCGATGGCCATGTCGCTGTAGCCGGAGAAGTCGCCGTAGATCTGCCCGGCGAACGCCAGCACTCCGGTCCAGGACTCCATCAGGCTGACGCCCCCCGGGGCGTCAAACGCAGCGGCAGCCGGCCCGGCCAGCAGGTCTGCCATGGTCTTTTTCATCAGGCCGACGGTAATCAGCAGGAAACCGTGCTTGGCGTTGATCCAGGTGGGCAGGGGCAGCCGGTGGAACTGCGGCAGTATCTGCCGCGCGCGCAGGATGGGCCCCGCCACCAGCTGCGGGAAGAAGGCCAGCGCCGCGGTGAACTCCACCAGCCCCTTGCGCGGCTGCATATCGCCGCGATAGACGTCGATCGTGTAGCTCAGGCTCTGGAACGTATAGAAAGAGATACCCACCGGCAGTATCAGCTCGAGCGACGACAGCGACGGCTCATAGCCCAGTACCCGCAGCAGATCGGCCACCGAGCCGATGGCAAAGTCCGCGTACTTGAATAGCACCAGAATGCCCAGGTTCACCGCAATGGAGGCGCCGAGCAGCATTTTCCTGCGCCGCCCCGCCGGCGCCGCGGCGATGGCCTGGGCGAGGAAGTAGTCCACCACCGCACTGCCCACGAGCAGCGGAATAAAGGCGTAGTTCCAGGCGCCGTAGAACACCAGGCTGGCGACCAGGATGAAATAGACCCGCGGCCTCCGCTGCAGGAATACGAAGCCGTAGAACAGCAGGAAGACGATAAAGAAGGCCAAGAACAGCGGTGTATTGAAGATCATGGGAGTCCCGCCCTGTTTTTCTTATTTCCACTAGCGCGCCACTGGCCGGCGTGAGACCGCCCGCAGAAACAGCGCTACAGCGGTAGGATGCGGCGGGCGGCCAAGTTGGATGCAGCGAGCGCGATAAAATTTCGGCCCGCTGCATCGCGCGGCTGGAAACGGCGAAACTTCACCCAGCCGCGCCAAGTTTCTCCAGTAACTGCCACAGCTGGCGGCGCAACTGGTCCACTTCCTCCCGCGATACCGCGGACGATTCGAATTGCCCCTCAACCCAGGCTTGCGCACGCGGCTGCAGCGCGCGCCCGGCTTCGGTGACTGCCACCAGGGTGACCCGCTCATCCCGCGGGGCCCGCTTACGGCTCACCAGCCCGCGCTGCTCCAGGCGCTTGAGCAGCGGCGTCAGGGTACCGGAATCCAGCATCAGGCGCTGGCCGAGGGCACCGACACTGGTATCGACCTCCTCTCCCAGCTCGTCCCACTCCCACAGCACCAGCAGCACCAGGTACTGCGGATAGGTAATACCCAGGTCCTGCAGCATCGGCTGGTAGGCCCGGGTCATGGCTCGGGAAGCGGCGTAGAGGGCAAAGCAGAGCTGGCGGTTCAGCGCCAGCGGTCCATCGTTACAGGGCAACATCAGAGCAGCTGCTCGATTTCCACCTCCAGGGCTTCGGGCTTGTCCTTGGGTGCGAAGCGCTTCACCACCTGGCCGTCCCGGTTGACCAGGAACTTGGTGAAATTCCACTTGATGCCTTCGGTACCCAGGATACCCGGCGCCTGTTTCTTGAGTTCCACGAACAGCGGGTGGGCGGCGGGACCGTTCACTTCCAGCTTCGCGTATACGGGAAAACTGACTCCATAGTTCAACTCACAGAACTGCTGGATTTCCTCGTCACTGCCCGGTTCCTGCTTGCCGAACTGATTACAGGGAAAACCCAATACTGCCAGCCCGCGGTCCTTATATTTTTCGTGCAGCGCTTCCAACCCTTGGTACTGAGGCGTAAAGCCGCACTTGCTGGCAGTGTTGACGATCAGCAGGACCTTGCCTTTGTGCTCCTCCAGAGAGGTGGCAGTGCCATCAGCGGTCTGCAGCGGAATAGAATAGAGTTCGCTCATAGGGGTAGCTCCGGGTCATATTGATTTTGCACAATTGTATTGTGCACAATTTATATTGCAAGCTAATTGAACGAAAGAAGCATGGCCGCGGGCTTTATTATGAGAATAATTATCAATAATATTGTGCGCCTGTTTACCAACGCCTTTTGCGTCAACCGATAAGGACACCCCATGCGCACCTCTCTGCACCTGGTCCGCCTACTACTCGCGGTTCTCCTGCTCAACATACCCCCCGCATTGGCCGAGGGGCCGGGCCTCAGCGAACCGGAGCTGCGCCAATTGATGCAGATGGCCGAGTATATCGGTGTCGACTACTCGGAAGCCGTCGAAAACGGCGAGATCATCAACGGGGATGAATATGCCGAGATGGAGGAATTCGCCCAACTGCTGATCGACCGCGGGCAGCAGCTGTCGGCCTCGCCGGTGGCGGACAGCATCCGCGGCGAGGCCCAGGCATTGCAGGCGGCGATACAGCGCAAGGCCAGTCTCGCCGAGGTAAAGGTGCACACCGCCAAATTGCGCCAGGGGCTGCTTTCAATTGCGCCCGCCCTTTCACTGCCGCAGTCGCTGCTCAGCATCGAGGAGAGCCGCACCCTCTACCAGAGCCAGTGCATCGCCTGTCACGGCAATGCCGGTATGGGCGATGGTCCGCTGGCGGCGCAACTGGAGCCCCCGCCCACCAACTTTCACGACCGCGAGCGCGCGGAAAACCGCTCACTGCTGGGCCTCTATGATGCGATCAGCAATGGCATCGATGGCACTGCCATGACCGCGTTCAGCAGCCTCAACGACCAGCAGCGCTGGTCGCTGGCTTTCTATGTGGGCAGCCAGGCCTTCGTCGGCGAAGATGCCGACACATCGGAAAGTCCACTGAGCCTGCAGGACCTGGTCATGTACAGCCCCCAGGTACTGCGCAACGAGCGCCCGGAAATTCCGGCAGAAACCGTGGCCGCACTGCGCGCCGATCCGGCGCCGCTGTTTGCCAGGGAAGCCGTGCAAGAAGAAAAGCCCTTGGACACCGCCCGCAGTCAGCTGCAGAAGGCGCTGGCCGCCTATCGCCAGGGCGACTACGGCAGCGCGCGCACTCTCGCGATCAGCGCTTACCTCGACGGCTTCGAGCTGGCGGAAAGCTCGCTGGATTCCCGCGACGCGGAGCTGCGCAAGTCGATCGAGCGGGATCTGCTCGGCCTGCGCGCGCAGCTGAACGCCGACAGCGAGCCGCAACAGGTAGAGCAGCAGGTAAGCGCCATTCTGGCGCGCCTGGACCAGGCGCAGTCGCTACTGGAAGAATCCAACCTTTCCAATACTGCCCTGTTTATCGCCAGCCTGGTTATCCTACTCCGCGAAGGCCTGGAAGCCCTGCTGGTGGTCATCGCGCTGACCACCATCCTGATCAAGACTGGCCGCCGCGACGCGCTTAAGTATGTGCACTTCGGCTGGATCGGCGCTCTGACCGCCGGTTTCGCCACCTGGGTTGCCGCACAGGAACTGATCACCATCAGTGGCGCCAGCCGCGAGATGATGGAGGGCTTCGCCGCCCTGGCCGCCGCTGCGGTGCTCTTCTATGTGGGCTACTGGATGCACAGCAAGACCCACGCCCAGGAATGGCAGAAATATATCCAGCGCAATATCGATCACAGCCTGACGACCGGCACCCTGTGGGGGATCGCCGGCCTGTCCTTTATCGCTGTCTACCGGGAAGTCTTCGAAACCATCCTGTTTTATCAGTCCCTGCTGACCCAGGCCTCTGCCGGCCAGTACAGCGCCTTGTGGGGCGGTATTGCCGCTGCGGCCGCACTGCTGACCGTGATCGGCTGGGCGATGGTGCGCTACTCGGCGCGCCTGCCGATCGGCAAGTTCTTCTCCGCTACCACCTTCATTCTGCTGGCACTGTCCTTCGTGCTCGCCGGCAAGGCCGTGGCTGCGTTGCAGGAAGCCGCACTGATTGGCATCAGCCCGCTGCCGGTGAGCTTCTCCTTTGACTGGCTGGGTATCTATTCGACCTGGCAGGGTATCGGTCTACAGGCAGCGATCCTGGTCGCGGCCGCCTGGCTGTGGATTCGCGGACGCGGTGCTGAGTCCGGCGCGGCGCCGTCCGCGAAAGCACACGGCTAACCTCGGGACCATTACCGCAAAAATACCCCGCATCTGCGGGGTATTTTTTTTGCGCGAAGAAAATTCCCCTGTAACAGGGTCGCGAGCCACGGCGAAGGGAGGGCGCGGTCCTTTATATAGCTGCAACAGCATAAATCTGCGGTGTTACTCACAGATAGCCTGGACAGAGTTGTGCATAACTCCGGGATATCGCGTCTGGGCGCAGGGGTTATGCCATTGCGTGGAAGGCGTGCAAAAAAACGTCGGTGGATTTCTATGCCGCGAACGCAACGGGAAGTGTACGTATCCGTCGGTCGCTATGGCGCGCGGAATTGAGAGGGGAATTCTGTAGAGGGACCGCTGGGCGCGGTTGTGCTTTAACGCTGGTGCGGGAATTCACTGATTTTATTGGGCGTTGTTTAGCGCAACAGTTTCGTTGGGGCCCGATGATAGTCGAGGGCGGAGTCTGCGGTTGGATGCGTAGAGGTTATTGGCTTTTGCGTTGCCATTCCTGGCGTGGCTTCAGTGTGTTCGATCTCGCCCCGGCCCGGCCATGCTTGTTACGGCGTGGTGTTTACGGCGGGGATCGTGTGTTGAGTGCAGCAGTTTCGTTGTAATCCAGTGGTTGCTGGGAGTACGGTCTGCGGGTGTTTTTGCAGAGGCTTTTGGCGTTTGCGTTGCCATCCCTGGCGCGGCTTTAGTGTGTTCGATCAGGCCATGACCTACACTGGGTGCCGAGCTACGCTCGTCATCGCTGCGCGACGCCTTCGGCGCCCTAACCTTTGCACCTGCGGTGCATTGGTTTTCACATGGCAGCGCTTTGCGCTGCGAGGTAGTAACAGTAATTCACCGTATCCTAAATAAAAAAAGGGCCACCCGATGGGTGGCCCTTTCTTTTATTTAGAAGCCTGACAAACGGCAACGCCGTTTGGACTGCCAAAGGCAGCCCGGAGGGTGAGAGCCATTGGCTCGAATCACCATGACCTTTTCGCGAAGCGAAAACAGGTCATCGGCAGGCTGGAATGAAAAAAGCCCTGACCGCGAAGCGATCAGGGCTTTTGGAATAGAAGCCTGACGATGACCTACTCTCACATGGGGAGACCCCACACTACCATCGGCGATGTT
>NZ_JAYEFD010000004.1:0-220380 GCF_035117725.1 Microbulbifer magnicolonia
TCAAGCTATGCGTGGCGACCAGAAGCATCGCCGGTCCAGGCACGATAGTTGCTACGGATGCAATTGCAGTAAATGCCAGCCAAGCTTCAATGTTCATTAATTTCTCTAAATAGCCTAACAGTTTATTAAAGAGCCATCGGCTCACTATCTCTTTGGCTACTATTTCCTGGCTGCTACACGGAACGCCATGAAAAAATCCTTCCATATCAGCCAGTTACAAGAAGTCGATCAATATTTAGCCAAAAATAGCAAGCCCACGGCTCAAGTCGCCTGTATCTACTCATGGCTCTTGAGCATATTTCAACCTCTCGCAAAGTCAATGACTTAGCGGTACTGGCAAGTAGATATGAGCCGTGGCTCATTATTTCGGAACTTGACACTTTGCCCGAACACGAAATACTGTATATGCAAACAGTTATCAGGAGATCGTCATGGATGATGTTCGCCACTCACTGCCACGGCATTCCGACAAGTTTATGCCAACACTTCGGCGCCATATACGGGAATCGGGTCTCGCATATCGTACTGAGCAAACGTATGTGCTATGGATAAAGCGCTTTATCCATTTTCACAAGTTACGGCATCCTCGTGAGATCGGAATTGCTGAAGTCGAAGCGTTCCTCAACCACTTGTCTGTAGACTGCCACTGTTCGGTCAACACCCAGAAAATTGCCTTGAATGCACTGGTTTACTTATACAAGCGCTTCCTTGGTGTTGATACGTCCAATATTGGTTTCACCCCTGCCAGGCAATATCGTCGCCTTCCCGTGGTTTACAGCCGGACGGAAATACAGGCAATCGTCTCCAACCTGAAAGGCGTACATCGGTTACTAGTCGAACTGATGTACGGCTCTGGCCTCCGATGTGCGGAGCTCCTGTCGCTGAGGGTCAAGGATATTGACTTCGGCAGCAACAACGTTTTCGTGCGTGGCGGCAAAGGTAACAAGGATCGCACGACGATTCTTCCTCTGGCCCTCATTCCCGCGTTACAGGCACAGATCCGGCAAGTAGAACTCCTACACGCGCAGGATATTGAGAATGGGTACGGGGATGTTTATATGCCGGACGCACTCGAGCGGAAGTATCCAAGCGCCGCCCGCTCAACGGCCTGGCAGTACCTGTTTCCGGCATCACGGCTTGGGCCATGCCCGCGCAGCGGTGTTATTCGCAGGCATCACTTGCACCATTCCGCGCTCGGAAAGCAGATACGTCGTGCGGTGCACGCTGCCGGCGTAAATAAACCGGCCCGCGCGCACGCCTTCCGGCACAGTTTCGCTACTCACCTGCTGGAGGTCGGCTACGATCTTCGGACAATTCAGGAATTGCTGGGCCATGCGGATATCTCCACAACCGAGATTTACACCCATGTGGTCAATCGCGGCGGTAAAGGGGTATTAAGCCCGGTGGATCGGTTATTACCCGGTGGCAGCGTACAGGAGAGCGCTCCCGGGAACCGGTCAGCGGTCTGAAATCGGGAATGGACAAAAAAAGCCCCGCAATTGCGGGGCTCTTCTTGGGCAGGCTGGAAAGGCCGGCTTACATCATGCCGCCCATACCGCCCATGCCACCCATGCCACCCATATCCGGGGCGGCCTTGTCTTCCGGCAGCTCGGCTACCATGGCTTCGGTGGTGATCATCAGGCCGGCGATGGAGGCAGCCGCCTGCAGCGCAGAGCGGGTTACCTTGGCCGGGTCCAGGATACCCATTTCCAGCATGTCGCCGTACTGGCCGGTGGCGGCGTTGTAACCGAAGTTGCCTTCGCCCTGCTTCACCTTGTCGACGACTACGGAAGCCTCGTCGCCGGCGTTGGCAACGATCTGGCGCATCGGCATTTCCATCGCGCGCAGCGCGGCGGCGATGCCGTGGTTCTGGTCTTCGTTGTCACCTTTGACGGAGATCGCCTGGGTGGCGCGAACCAGTGCGGTGCCACCGCCCGGTACTACGCCCTCTTCCACTGCAGCGCGGGTGGCGTGCAGGGCGTCTTCCACGCGGGCCTTCTTCTCTTTCATCTCGACTTCGGTGGCAGCGCCGACCTTGATCACGGCAACACCGCCGGCCAGCTTGGCCACGCGCTCTTGCAGCTTCTCTTTGTCGTAGTCGGAAGAGGACTCTTCGATCTGGGCGCGGATCTGCTTGACGCGCGCTTCGATGTCTTTCACATCGCCGGCGCCATCCACGATCACGGTGTTTTCCTTGGACAGGGTTACGCGCTTGGCGCCGCCCAGGTGCTCCAGGGTGGCAGCCTCCAGTTCCAGGCCGACTTCTTCGGAAATTACGGTACCGCCGGTCAGGATGGCGATGTCCTGCAGCATGGCCTTGCGACGGTCGCCGAAGCCCGGCGCCTTGACGGCAGCCACTTTGACGATGCCGCGCATGCTGTTGACCACCAGGGTGGCCAGCGCTTCGCCTTCCACGTCTTCGGCGACGATCAGCAGCGGCTTGGAGGCCTTCGCTACCTGCTCCAGCAGCGGCAGCAGATCGCGGATGTTGGAGATCTTCTTGTCCACCAGCAGGATGTAGGGGCTCTCCAGCTCGGCAGTCATGTTTTCCTGGTTGGTGATGAAGTACGGGGACAGGTAGCCGCGGTCGAACTGCATACCTTCCACCACGTCCAGCTCGTTCTCGAGGCCGGAACCTTCCTCAACGGTGATCACACCTTCCTTGCCAACTTTCTCCATGGCCTCGGCGATGATGGTGCCGACGCTCTCGTCGCTGTTGGCGGAGATGGTGCCTACCTGGGCGATAGACTTGCTGTCTTCACAGGGGGTGGCCAGGCTGGCGATGTGTGCGACGGCTGCGGCTACCGCCTTGTCGATGCCGCGCTTCAGGTCCATCGGGTTGAAGCCGGCGGCGACGGACTTGAGGCCTTCGGTAACGATGGCCTGGGCCAGTACGGTCGCGGTGGTGGTGCCGTCACCGGCTACGTCGGAAGCTTTGGAAGCCACTTCCTTCACCATCTGCGCGCCCATGTTCTCGAACTTGTCTTTCAGTTCGATTTCCTTGGCTACGGAAACACCGTCTTTGGTCACGGTCGGGGCGCCGAAGGATTTGTCCAGTACCACGTTGCGGCCTTTCGGGCCCAGGGTGGTCTTAACGGCATCAGCCAGGATGTTTACACCGGCCAGCATCTTCTGGCGGGCGTCATCACCGAATTTTACGTCTTTAGCTGCCATGATTCATGTTCCTCAAATTCTTTGTGCGAGTGAAGTAATGCGGGACGCGCAGTCCGGGGCGTGCAGCCCGGGCTCAGCCTTCCAGCACGCCGTAGATGTCGCCTTCGCTCATGATGATCAGCTCTTCGCCGTCCACCTTGAGGGTGTTGCTGTCCGCGTAGCGGCCGAACACCACGGTGTCACCCACTTTGACAGACAGGGCGCGAACGTCGCCGTTGTCCAGCAGTTTGCCCTCACCCACGGCTACCACTTCGCCCTGGTTCGGCTTTTCTTTGGCAGCGCCCGGCAGCACGATACCGCCGGCTGACATGGCTTCTTCTTCCTTACGGCGCACTACGACGCGGTCGTGTAAAGGACGAATTTTCATGGATAAGCTCTCCATTGAGTCGTTTTTAAGGTTTTCCAAATGGATGGCCCCGGCCTCGCCGGCCGGTGACCGATTGCCCCACTCTGGCCGGCAGAACCGGGGCAAAATTCAGGGGTGCTCCCTATCTAAGGGCGCACAGGTGGATTTCAACAGCGGCAGATAAAAAATCTGTGAATTCGCGGGGAAATCGACGGGCCCGATTAAAAATTAACCATTTCGATCGCTGTCTTTCTTGTGGCTTTCGCCAGGTTGACCATTCTCTCGAGAATAGTCCCCTTCTATGACGTCGCGATCGCCGCTCGGGCGGTGCGGCGAGCCGTCGCGAGGGTCAAATCCCGGGCGGACCACGGTCACATGCCGCAGGATGCGCCCCAGCAGCAGCTGGCGCAGCCCGGGGATCAGGCAGGCGAAGCCGAGGGCGTCGGTAATGAACCCCGGTGTCAGCAGCAGGGCGCCACCCACGGCGAGGAAGATCCCCTCCACCATCTCCCGCGCCGGCAGCTCCCCGGCCTGCATCTTCTGCTGGGCCCGCATCACGGTGGAAAGCCCCTGCCGGCGCAGCAATGCCAGGCCGACCACGGCCGTCAGCAGCACCAGGCCGATGGTGGGCAGCGCGCCGATCTCGCGCCCCACGGTGATAAGCAGCCACATCTCGAGAATGGGCATGAGGATAAAAAGCAGGAGCAGAGGGCGCATGCGGCGTATTCCTTAGCAGACAATCACTTGGCGAAACGGGCGAATCTGGGTATTTTCGATATGCTGTAGTAAATGAGGGGTAGTGGCAAATACTTCAAGGCGCCGCATTCGACTCAGCGCCATCCAGGCTAGGGAGGCTTCAATGGCAAGCGAGCAGCAGGACACCATGGAGGTACCGACAATTGGCCGCGGCCGTCATCTGGTCGACGAGCTACTGGCGGAAGCGGATATCCGTATCAACGGCGACAGACCCTGGGATCTGCGCCTGCACCGCGAGGCGGCGCTGGACGAGATCATTGCGCGGCCCAGTCTGGGCCTCGGTGAGTCCTATATGCGCGGCGACTGGGATGTACCGGCCCTCGACCAGTTTTTCTGCCGTATTCTGCGCGCCGACCTGCCGCGCCACATCAAGCCCTGGCGCAACGCCTGGCGCATATTGCGCAGCTACCTCGTCAACCTGCAGAGCCGCGGCCGCGCCTTCGAGGTGGGCGAGCGCCACTACGACCTGGGCAATGAGTTCTATCGGGCCATGCTCGACAGCCGCCTGACCTACAGCTGTGGCTACTGGCGCGAGGCGGAGACGTTGGAAGATGCGCAGACCGCCAAGCTGGACCTGATCTGCCGCAAGCTGGGACTGCAGCCGGGCATGCGGCTGCTGGATATCGGCTGCGGCTGGGGCAGCCTGGTGAGTTATGCGGCGCAGAATTACGGCGTGGAATGCGTGGGGGTCACGGTGTCCCGCGAGCAGAGCGCCTATATCGCCGAGCACTATGGCCACCTGCCGATCACCGTGCACCTGCAGGATTACCGCTCCCTTTACCATAACCACACCCCGGACGAGCCTTTTGACCGCATCGCCAGCGTGGGCATGTTCGAGCATGTGGGCCGCAAGAACCACCGCACTTTTATGCAGGTAGCCAGGCGCTGCCTGAAGAAGAACGGGCTGCTGCTGCTGCACACCATCGGCAAGAACCAGCGCCGCTCCACCACCGATCCCTGGATCGACAAGTACATCTTCCCCAACGGCGACCTGCCCTCTGCCGGCCAGATCGGCGACGCCGCGGACAATCTGCTGACCTGCGAGGACCTGCACAATTTCGGCAGCGATTACGACAAGACGCTGATGGCCTGGCACGAGAATTTTGAGCGCAACTGGCCGCGCTTTGCCGACCAGTACGGCCAGCGCTTTTACCGTATGTGGCGCTACTACCTGCTGTCATGCGCCGGCGCCTTCCGCGCGCGCCATATCCAGCTGTGGCAGTGGATGTTCAGCGACAGGTTGCCGGGCGGCGTGCAAAGAGTTTCCTGAGCCCTGTTGAACCTATAAACAAACCACCTGTAGGAGCGGCGGGGCGGCCATCCGCCGATGGCCGCGAACGGGCTATAGGGGAATCCCCGAGCATCGATCGCGGCCATGGGCCGCTCCTACAGACGTGAAAAAAAAGGGCGAACTCGCAGTTCGCCCTTTCTCGTTCATCAGCCAGTGCGCAATCAGATGCGCGCGCCGCCATCGATATCGAACACGCGGCCGGAGACAAAGTCGTTCTCGAGGATAAACGCCACGGTGGATGCGATTTCTTCCTGCTCGCCCAAACGGCGCAGGGGCACCTGCTTGACCAGGCTCTCGAGAATCTCCGGGCGCATCTGCGCGACCATGTCGGTGTTGATAAAGCCCGGGGCGATAGCGGCCGCGCGCACGCCGTAGCGGGCCAGTTCCCGCGCCCAGGTAACCGTCATGGCGGCGACGCCGGCCTTGCTCGCGGAGTAGTTGGTCTGGCCCATATTGCCGGCGCGGGACAGGCTGGAGATATTGACGATAACGCCCCCGCGCCCGCCTTCCGCCATGATTCCCGCAGCGGCGCGGCCACACAGGAAAACCCCGGTCAGATTGACGTCGATCACCGACTGCCACTGGGACAGGGACATACGGTCGGTCACCTTGCCGTCTTTGACTTTCAGCAGCATGCCGTCGCGCATGATGCCGGCGTTGTTCACCAGCACCTGCAGGCCACCGAAGTCCCGGGCGATCTGCGCGAATCCGCTGTCCACTTCGTCTTCGCTGGCCACGTTGATCACATAGCTGCGCGCCTCGGCGCCGTGCTTCTCGCAGGCCGCGACACTCGCCCGCAGGTCGTCCTCGTTCAGGTCGATCAGCGCCAGGCGCGCGCCGCGCGCGGCCAGGTACTCGGCCATCGCGCGGCCGAGGCCGCGGCCGGCGCCGGTGATGGCTACGATGCTGTCGGCGATCTGCATGTTGAATTCCTCGTCTGAATCTTCTTTGTTCTTTGTTCTATTCCCTCTCCCCGCCGGGGAGAGCGGGCGCTAAGGATTTACCACTGGTAACCAACCCCGACCGTCACCTTGGTATCCTCTTTTTCCAGCTCCAGCGACGGCGTATTGTCGTAGAGCCAGTGGTAGGCCATCTCCATCAGCACCCCCTCCACCAGCGGCGTGCGCACGCCAAACTTGGCGTTCGCCTGATAGTCTTCGCTGCGATCGAGGGACTGCAGGGTCTCCTGATCAAAATAGATCTCGGGGCCGAGGGCGAACTTGTAGCGGTAGTTCAGCGCCAGGCGGCCCGCGTTGTAGCTTTCATCCTGATCCTCGCTCAGTGCCGCGTCGATAAAGTCCTCTTGCAGGCTGCTGACACCGCCTTCCAGTGAGAAGGCCGTCTTCTCTGTGTCGTAGAACAGGTAACCGAGGCCGAGACCCAGGGTAGTGCCCAGATCCAGGTTGCGCGCCTCTTCCCGCTGCGCCTCGCTGTTGGCCGCGGCAAACCACTTTTCGGCGAAGATCCAGCGCAGGTTGTAGGCCAGCAGATATTTCTCCAGGCCCTCCACCTCGGCGTTGCTCTGACTCTGGTAGAGCGCATTGACCAGGTGGTGGAAATCGCCGCTGCGGACATCCAGTTTGACGTTGACATCCAGGTCTTCGCGCTCGCGGTTACCGTTCTCGAAGACCCCACCGGCACTGACGTTGCCGTGGAACACCACCGGGTTGCCGACGAAGTTGTTGTAGGGCTCGGCGCGGTCGATGGCGGGGAAGTCCATCAGCCAGCCGGAGCCCTCGTCACAGTAGAGCTCCCACTGCTCGCGCCGGTGTCCCGCCAGGGCACAGGGCCCCTCGCGGCCGGCGATCTTCAGGTCGACGTCCACATCCATGGACACGATCTTTGATTTCTCGATCTTGATCTCGCCGAACGTCTCGGATTTCCACACGACGTGCTCCCGCTCGACCAGAACCAGCTCACCGTTCACCCGGTCGCCGTTGCTCAGGGTCAACACACCGGCAGCGGCCCGGAGGGAGACAGCGGCAAGGAAAAACAGCAAGATGGTCGTCAAATGTCTTACAGCAGGAACCACGGGTACAACCTTGGAGTTATCTTGATGAGCGGAAATTGGGGTTATCGGTGAGGAAGCACACAAACACTGGCGGCTATGATGCCACAACCAGGATCTGCAGTGTACTCGCGGCGGTGCCCCGGGGGCGGGTGATCACCTACGGCGACCTCGCGGAGATGGCCGGCTTCCCGCGCGCCGCGCGGCTTGCGGGGCAGACGCTGCGCAAGCTGCCGCACGACACCACGCTGCCCTGGCACCGGGTGATCAACGCCCAGGGACGCATTTCCCTGCCGGAGCCCGGGGCCGGGCGCCAGCGCGAGAGGCTGGAGAAGGAGGGCGTCACGCTGCTGAACGGGCGCGTGGATATGGGCAAATACCGCTGGCGGCCCTAATGCCGGCCACCAGCCGGGTGGGAGCCTGCCCTGCAGGCGACTTCCATAGGCTCGGGATTTCGCCTGCAGGGCAGGCTCCCACAGTAGATCCTTAGGGCCTGTTCACACTAAATTCGATAGCCGCGTTGCCGCCCCAAAACGGGCCTGGCAAGGCGCGAGGGCCGAAGGCGCCGCGAATGCGTGGAGCGGCTGGGGCCGTGGTTTAGCGTGCTAAATGAGCGACGAGCAACGCGGCATGGCCCGTTTTGGGGCGCAACCCAAAGGGACGGGGCCGTTTTCCCGCAATGCTGCGTTGCAGCTCGCTTATGTGGCGGGCCACACGGCGCTCCCTGCGCCTTGCCTTGCGAAAAAACGGCCTCCGCCGCGGCCATCGAATTTAGTGTGAACAGGCCCTAGGTAACTTTCGGTTCCGGCTCCCCCAAGCGCCTTTCGCGCCACCACAGGAAGATCGCCAGCAGCACCGCCGGCGTGCCGAGTATCGCCACATAGATAAAGAACTGCGCGTAGCCCTGGGCGTCGACCACTATGCCAGAAAAGCCGCTGATAAATTTGCCCGGCAGGGTCATCAGCGAGCTGAACAGCGCGTACTGGGTGGCCGTGTAGGCCTGGTTGGTCAGGCTCGAGAGATAGGCGATAAACACCGCATTGGAGATACCGCCGCTGATATTGTCCGCACTGATCACGATCGCGAGCCAAGTGCGATCCGGCCCTACCTGCGCCAGATGGGCAAACAGCAGGTTGGTCGCCGCAACCATCGCGGCGCCGAGGATCAGCGGGCGCATGATGCCGTAGCGCACCACCAAGAGCCCCCCGAGGAAGGAGCCGATGATGGTGCAGAAGAAACCGAACACCTTGCCGATTTCCGCGATATCGGTCTTGCTGAAACCCAGATCCAGGTAGAAGGGGTTGGCCATCACCCCCATGGCGATATCGCTCAGGCGGAAAATGCCGATAAACAGCAGCAGCACGAGCGCGAAGCGGCCGTTGCGCTGAAAGAACTCGATAAAAGGACAGGCCACCGCGCGCACAAACCACTCTTTCATCGGGGAGTGCTCGCCGCTCCCCAATACCCGGTCGACCCACTCGTGCTGGAACGGCTCGGCCCTGTCCTTGATGTAGGCGTGGTCCGGTTCGGCCACCAGCAATGTGGTGACAACGCCCACGCTCATCAGTCCGGCCATGGTGGCATAGGACACCGACCAGTTGGCCAGTTCGGCGATATACAGGGCCCCGGCACCGGCGACGAGCAGCGCCACCCGATAGCCGAACACATAGTTGGCGGCCATGGCGCCCTGCAAGTCTTTGTCCACTGCCTCGATGCGGTAGGCGTCGATCACCACATCCTGCGACGCGGAACAGAAGGCCACCCACACCGCCAGCACGGCCACCTGCGTCAGCGCCAGCTGTGGATTCAGGTAGGCCATGCCCAACAGGCCGAGGGACACCCCCAACTGGGAGACCAGCATCCAGCTGCGGCGCTTGCCGAGCCAGCGGGTCATAAACGGCAGGCGCAGGTAGTCGATGACCGGTGCCCAGAGCACCTTGATGGAGAAGGTGATACCCACCCAGGCGAAGAAGCCGATCGCCGTCCGGCTGACGCCGTAATCCCGCAGCCAGGCGGTGAGCGTGGAAAACACCAGCAGCAGTGGCAGTCCGGCGGAAAAGCCCAGGAAAAACATGGTGAGCACGCGGGGCTTCAGGTAAACCCGCAGCGCCTGCCCCCAAGTGAGTTTCTGCTCCTGCATGCTGCTTTATGACATCCCTTTGTTGGTCGGGGCCGGCTTTGTTATGGCGCGCATCCGCGGCGCCCGCGGATGCTGTGTGGCCCGTGGTCGCTGGCCAGAGATCAGTGGGTCAGTGAATCAGTGGCCCCAGACCACCTCGAGCTCCGCCTCGGCCAGTTTGTTCGCGTTCACGTTGAAGCCGACCTTGGCCGGCGAGGCGTTCTCGTCCAGCGGCAGCTGCTCCACCTTCAGGGCGATCACCCGGAACTGGTAGCGGTGGTCGCCGTGGCCCTGCGGCGGGCAGGCGCCGCCGTAACCGGGGCTGCCGTAGTCGTTGCGCGCCTGTACCGCCTCGGGGATCAGGCCGTTCTTGGGGTCGCCGGCGCCCTCGGGCAGACTGGTCACATCCGCGGGAATATTGAACAGCACCCAGTGCCACCAGCCACTGCCGGTGGGCGCATCCGGGTCGTGCACCATCACCGCGAAGCTCTTGGTGCCCTCCGGCGCGCCGCTCCAGCTGAGCTCGGGGGAAATATTCTCCCCGCCACAGCCGCTGTAGACGTGGGCCATCGGCATGCGCGCGCCGGGTTGCAGGGTTTTCGATGTGACAGTGAATTCCGCGGCATTGGACATAGCGGCAATAACCGATAGCGTAGTGGCAGCCACCAGTTTAGCAGTCCACCCGGCGGTGAATCTGCGCATATTTGCGCTCAACAGGGCAATGTTCACTGTATCTCCTCTTCGTCGACGAACAGGTCGGCAATCCGGTTCAGATCCATATTGCCACCGGTGAGCACTATCGCGACATTCTTGTTGCGAAAGCGCGCGCCGTGTTCCAGCACCGCCGCCAGCCCGACCGCTGCGGAGGGTTCCACCAGCTGCTTGGTGCGCGTCCACAACAGCTGCATGGCTTCGACGATGCCGCGCTCGCTGACGGTCAGGATATCGCGCACCGTGCGTTTGATGACGGCGTAGTTGCGCCGCCCGAGGGTGGTGCGCAGGCCGTCGGCGATGGTATCCGGTGCCTGCGGCGTGGTGATATGCACGCCGCCACGCAGGGAGCGCTGGGCGTCGTCGGCGCCCGCCGGTTCGGCGCCCATCACCACCACATCCGGCGCCAGCGCCGCCACCGCCAGGCCGATACCGGCCAGCAAGCCACCGCCGCCCACCGGGGCTATCACGATGTCCGGCGTGAAACCCTGCTCGCGGCACTGCTGCATGATCTCGAGCGCCACCGTGCCCTGCCCGGCGATAATCCGGCGGTCATCGAAAGGCGGTACTACATGGGCGCCGGTCTGCTGCACCACTTTCTGCAGCGTCGCTTCGCGGTCGGCCTGGGAGGGGCCGCAGATCACGATTTCCGCACCGTAACCGGCCACCGCGGCGCGCTTGGCCAGTGGCGCCGTTTCCGGCATCACGACGGTGCAGGCCAGCCCCAGCTCGGCCGCGGCCCAGGCGAGCGCGGCGCCGTGATTGCCGGACGAGTGGGTGGCGACCATCTGTGTCTCCGCTGGCAGCTGTGCCAGCGCATTGCTGGCGCCGCGGGCCTTGAAGGCGCCGACCTTCTGCAGGTGTTCGCATTTGTACCAGAGGTTGGCGCCGCAGAGTTCGTCGATCTGGCGGCTGCGAATTAACGGCGTGCGGTGAATACGACCGGCGATATTCTGCGCGGCGGTGAACACATCGGCACTGGTGGGCAGATCGGTTTGGTCGCTTGGCATAGAGCAGTGATTCTTCCGTTCAACTGTAGAAGGGGCCGCTGGCCGCGATTGCAGGAGCGGCCGGCGGCCGCGATCAAAGTATGCAGAGACAGGGGAAATCCGCGCGCGGTCAGCGGCCGCGCCTCTGCATCCTGCCGGTAGCGCGCCAACGAGCCCGAGCGGAGCCGGCGCTCCGCCGCCCCGGATTCAGATCCGCTTAGCGCAACAGGCGCAACAGCCTGAACTTCCGCGCATTAAAAGGAGCGTAACGCAAATCCAGATCA
The DNA here is from genome assembly GCF_035117725.1 of Microbulbifer magnicolonia. Lineage (NCBI taxonomy): Bacteria > Pseudomonadati > Pseudomonadota > Gammaproteobacteria > Cellvibrionales > Microbulbiferaceae > Microbulbifer > Microbulbifer magnicolonia. Next base: position 11,679 of record NZ_JAYEFD010000004.1, read on the forward strand.
AAGATGTTCTTGCGCTTCATCACCGCCTTGAAATGGCTGAAGGTGCGGAAGCCGTGCTCGCCGTGATAGGCGCCCATGCCGCTGGAGCCGACGCCGCCGAATGGCAGGTCGTGGGCGGTCATGAACATCATGCAGTCATTGACGCAGGCATTGCCCGAGCTGCAGCGGGCGAGAATGCGGTCGGCGGTGGCGTCGTCCTGGGTGAAGACGTAAAGCGCCAGCGGCTTTTCGCGACCGTTGACGAATTCCTCGACCTTGCTGAAATCGTCCAGCTCCACAACCGGCAGCAGTGGTCCGAAAATCTCCTCCTGCATCAGCGCGGCGTCGGCGCTGACATTGCGCAGCAGGGTCGGCGCCACATAGCGCTGCTCGACGTCCACCTGTCCGCCGAAAACGACATCGCCGTCGGCGAGGAGATCGGCCAGGCGTTGCGCGTGATGGCTGTTGACGATGCGGCCGTAATCCTTGGACCGACTCGGATCTTCGCCAAACATCTCCGTTGCCGCCTTCGCGATCGCCGGCAGCAAGCGCTCCGCGGTGGCGCTGGTGCACAGCAGATAATCCGGCGCTATGCACGTCTGACCGGCGTTGGTGAACTTGCCCCAGGCGATCCGCCGCGCGGTCACGTCGATATTGGCGTCGTCGGCGACGATACAGGGGCTCTTGCCCCCCAGTTCCAGGGTCACGGGCGTCAGGTGTTTGGCCGCGGCGGTCATGACTATCCGGCCCACTCTGCCGCCACCGGTGTACAGGATATGATCCCAGCGCTGTTCCAGCAGCGCCGTGGTCTCCGGTACCGCGCCCTCGACACAGGCAAAAGCATCGTTGTCGAGATAGCGCGGCAGCAATTCCGCCACCAGAGCGGCGGTGGCCGGCGCCAGCTCCGAGGGTTTCAGCACGGCGCAGTTACCGGCGGCGATGGCCGGCACCAGGGGCGACAGCAGCAGCTGCAGGGGGTAGTTCCAGGCGCCGATGATCAGTACCACGCCCAGGGGTTCGGGCAACAGGTAGCTCTTCGCCGGCTGGGCGACGATGGGGGTCGACGCACGCCGCGGCCGGGCCCACTTCTTCAGGTGCTTGAGCGCGTGATCGATGTCCCCGAACAGCGCGGCGACCTCCGTCATAAAGCCTTCCTGCGGCGCCTTGTGCAGGTCTCGCTGCAACGCCTGCAGGAAGCGGGGCTCGTTTTCGGACAGCATGCGGCGCAACTGCCGCAGTTGCTGGCGCCGCCAGCTCAGGTCGGCGGTGGTGCCGCTGCGAAAGTAGGTGCGCAGGCCGGCCACCAGCGCCGCGGCGTTGAATTCATTTGCTGCGCCCAGATCCGGCGCAATTTGCGGTTCCAACGAAGAGACTTCCAACCCCGTTACCTCCCTCGAATGGTTTTCGCCACAATTTATTGTTGATATATAGCGGCGCTGTCAGGGCGCTTCCGCGCCCTGGTTCCGACGCAATATCTTGAGAAGCTATCGGCAAGTCAAGCAGGCAACTGGGACAATGTTCCAAATTCGGCGCCAGTTCACGAATGCTGTGCTGGCGCCGCGCGATTGCTTAAAAATCGAACAGCACCGCCAGCGCCAGTACCGTAATCCACAGCAGCAGCGCCCGGGACAGCAGCGCCTGCAGACCCTCCAGCTGGGCGCCGCAGGCCCTCTGGCCCTCGGAGACTTCGAAGCCCGCGTTGCACGCACTGGCGTCGATACCGCCGAGCGCGCCCTCCAGATAGGCTTCCAGCACTTCCGCCGTATTCCGCTCGCGGCACGTCAGGCACTGGCGCCAGGCGCGGTAACAGCCGGCGAAGTTGCCGACGATCGCGAAGCTGAAGCCCATAAGACGCACCGGCAGCCACTCCAGCAGCCACAACCAGCGCTCCGCAGTGGCATCGCCCTCGCCGTCGCGGCACTGTTCCGCGTAGAGCGCGCTCAGGCGAAACAGCAGTGCCCCCGGAATGCCCAACAGCGCAAACCAGAACAGCACCGCAAACAGCCGCTCAAACGCGCAATAGGCGGCGCCGCGAAACACCTGTTCGTGCAGTTGCTGGCCGCTGGCCGGCTCTTCGTGCAACTCGCGCAACAGCGGCGCAGCCGACTGCTGCGCGGCTGTCAGGTCGCCCCGGTACCAGTCGCGCAGGTAATTGGACAGAATCTCGTTAAAATTGCCCCGCCCGAGGCAGTACAGCAGCAGCGGCACGCCCAGCAGCAGAGTGCCGAGGCCCCCCAGCAGCACCTCGGCCAGCACCATCAGAATCGCCGCACCCAGCGCCGGTGGCAGAATCGTGGCGCCCAGCAACAGGCCCGGGTCCCTGCGCAGCCGCTCGATGCCGGAGAGGCGGTTTCTCCACCACTGAAACCAGTCGTCCCGGTGCACAGGGGCACCGGAACCCCATAGCTGCACAAGCCCCAGTGCCAGCAATACGATCAACAGTGCCATAGTTATTCTCGATATGGTCTGATTAGGTAGAGAAGAATAACGCCAGTGGCGCTGACGGAAAAGTCAGATACCCGCGGTGGCGGCCGCTGACCTGCACACGCCGCTGGTACAGGCCCCCTGCCGTTGCACAGGAGCTAGGCGGTCACCGCATCCAGCTCGCGGAAGTAACGCTGCCAGTCGAAGCCCGGACCGGGGTCCCGTTTGCGGCCCGGCGCGATATCCGAGTGACCGGTGATCCTGTCCCTGTCGATAGCGGGAAAGGCGGCCATGATCGCCGCGGTCACTTCGGCGAGCGAGCGGTACTGGGCATCGGTATAGGTGTCGGTATCCAGGCCTTCCAGCTCGATACCAATAGAGAAATCGTTGCAGTTGCAGCGCCCGTCAAACTCCGATTGGCCGGCGTGCCAGGCGCGCCGGTCCAGAGGCACATACTGGGTTACCCGGCCATCCCGATCGATCAGAATATGTGCAGAGACCTGCAGCGCGGCAATCTCGGAAAAATACGGGTGGGCATCTATGTCCAGCTGCCCGAGGAAGAAGGCATCAATGTAGGGGCCGCCGTACTGTCCCGGTGGCAGACTGATACTGTGTATCACCAGCAGGTCGACCGGGCAGTTTTCCGGCCGGCTATTGCAGTGAGGACTCGGCACCTGGCGCGCCCCGGACAACCAGCCGGATTCCAGTTGGTATTTCACTCGGTGATCTCCGCTCCGACAGACTGCGAGCCCGGAGGAAATTCCGCGCCCTGGCGAATGACCATTTTATGGAAGCGTCGATCGATCTGCCAATCGCCGCGGAGGCCCCGCACGCCGGGGGATATTGTTCGGCCGATCGGCGGACGCTATCTGCGCCAGCCGCGCAGATAGCGGAAATCCCCGGCGGGAATGCAAAAGGCCAGGTGCTGCGCCCGATTCAGCGCAGGCGCAGGGGAGAATCCCGGGCGCCGCACGCGCAATTAATCCGCTATGGCCTCCTCGGCGACCTTTACGGCGATTTTGGGCGCGCCAATCGTGCCCACCACGTAACTGAGCGCGCGCTCGAACAGCGGCCCGTTATCCAGCGGCACAATGACCTCGTCACGCAGTGCGTGCGCCAGCTCCAGCCGCGAGTAGACCGCGACCTTGACGCCGGCCCGATTGACGAACATGAACTGGTCGAGATCCTTGATGATCGCCGCCAGGCGGCAGCGCATCCCGGCGCCTTCCCGACCCTGCAGCATGAACCAGCTGTCTTTGAGGTGGTAGGTCTGCCGCCAGTGCGCGTCACTGCTTTCCAGTTGCGCCAGCCCTTCGGGGCGGGCTGCCGGCGCCGCTTCGGCAACCTGCTGCAGCTCTTCCACCGCCGGCAGGTCGGTCTCCTCATCCACTATTTCCGGGGTGTCGGCGTCGGGTTCTGCGGGCGCTTCAGCCTGCGCCGCCGGCGCAGGTTCGCTCTCGGCCGGCACCACCGCGAAGGCGGGCTCGGCTTCAGTGACACCCGGAATTGCGGGGATCTCCATGACGCTGTCGGCCTCGCGGAGCAGCTCCTGCACCAATCGCTCGCGGGTGCGGCGTTCGCGCTCCGATTCAACCCGCTGACCGAGTGCGTGGCGCTCCCGGTACAGGGTATCCAGGCCGTGCATCAGGCGCTGCCGGTCACCGACGCTCAGGGAGAGGGATCTCGCCCCCTCGTCCAGGCGCTTGCGCAGGCCGGGCAACAACTGTTGCATCTTGAAGCGACTCTCGGGCATAGGTGCAACGACACTCCACACCAGGTCGCGGGCGGTCAGCACGTTGCGGCGCCAGCCGGTACTGTCCGTGCCCTCCTTGAGGCACGTGCGGAACAGCACAATGTTCCAGACCCGGTTCAGCCACTCGTGCGCAACCTTGGGCAACTTGCGCTCGGCGGTCAATGCGTCAAACACCGCTGCGACCCGCGCCTTGGCCGCCTCTACCCGGGCACTGCCCAGAGCCTCATCCACCGTGCGCCGCTCCATGACCTCGGCGCGACGGCGCTCGCGGGCGACAAACTCTTCAAAGGACTGCAGCAGCCGCGTGAAGATACTTTCGTCGGTATCGAAATCCTTCAACACCCGTTCGACCACCCGGCAGATTTCGCGGTAGAGCGGTTCTTTCTCGTAGTTCTCTCCCGGCTGCCAGCCGATAGCCGCATCCGCCAGCGCATTGAACAGGCGGCGTGCCGGGTGTCCGCCCTTGCTGAAGAAGGCCTTGTCCGCGATTGCGATCTTCAGCAGGGGCAACTGCAGCCGGATCAGCTGCACTTTGACCTGCTCGGCCAGATTGCGGTCTTCCAGCATGAAGGAGAACAACAGGTCCACCATGCGGATGACTTCATTGTCCAGCTCGTGCAGCGACGCCCCCCGCTTCGCCTCCAGCAGGCGCTGCTGCAACAGGTTGTTGACATTCAGTACCTGGCCGAGCGCGCTCGTCTGCAGCGGTACTGACTGCAAGGCTCCCAGATGCTGGATCAGGTCGGGCGTGGCCAAGGGCACTATGCCGGGCGCCGCCGGCAGCAGGCCATAGCCGCCTGCACCGCCGCCGACATCGCCGCCACCGACATCGCCGCCACCGGCATGGCCGCCGACGGCGGGAACCTGGCCCGCCGCACCGCCACCGGATCCAAAATAGGATCCAGAGTAGGTTCCGGAGTAGGCCCCGGGTACCGCCGGGGAGGCCGACGGGGAAGCGCCGGCAAAGGCTGACGCCCCCGGCACAAAGCCTTGTGGGGCCGAGGGGGCGGGCGCACCGGGCTGCAAGGCGGCGCTATCTGCGGCACCGCCGGTGGCGCCGGGCGACATCCCCGGCGCACCCGGGCGGGATATCCGTCGGCGCTGCAGCAGCGGGTCCTTCAGGCCCGGCAGGACGCCTTTTTCGATCAGCAACTGGTTACAGTTCTGATACAGCGTGCCCAGTTTGGCCGCCAGGTGCTGCTCAAATTTTTTCAACACCGTGAGGCGCGCACGCAGATGGATGTTTAGTGGCTCGAGCGCATCCGCAAAGGCTCGGCAGAGGACTGCCGGCGACAGGGGCATGTTCTCGTCGTAGACCTTGACCGGCAGCAGGGTGTCCAGGCGCAGGGAAAGCTCGGCGATTGGGCTGGCACAGTCACGCTTGACGTCGGCGATGATGGATTTCAGTGCGACCTGCTGCTCCAGGTCGTCGTTCTGCAGAAGGGTCAACCCCCCTTCCGCCGGAGAATTCGTCTCTGGCAGCGCGTCCGCGCCCCGGCCGTCAATATCGACAAAACCCTGCTGGACGGCGGTAACAAAGCGATCGGTCAGGCGGTTGCGCTCGAGCCGCAGCATCCTCAGGGCCTGGAAGAGGCCGTCCTGCTCCTCCTGGTTGTGCACCTTTTCCGCCGTCGCAAACAGCGTGTCATCGACGCCGGCGAATACTTCTTTCATGCGCGCAAACAGCCAGCTACTCGCCGTGTCGCGCACACTGACGACTGCAGGGGGCAGCGAGGGGTTATCAGATCGCTTGGCCGCGCTGGATCTATTTTTGGAAAAAGCGATTACGCGCGGAAACTCATTGGTATCCATGTCAGCCTCTATGCGCCGCCCTGGCGCCGAGAAAATATATTTCTCCGGCGGTCAGCCCTGACCACATCGGAATCAGCTTACATCTGTACAAAATTGAGGAAAAAGAGAAATCAGGCGCCCGCCCCGAAACGGTAAGAGTAACTTCCGCCAGAATGAAAAATGCGACAAGGGTCGCACATTTACTGGCATTTCTGCGCCAAGAGAAATATCCGGCAATTGACACGGATGCGCAAGAGCGGCGCAGCCAGTTAGACGCCTTTTTATTCGAAATATTTTCAGGACTTGTCGGGGAGTCAGGAATGGCAGTCAAAAAGCCGTGACATTGGCGCCTGTTGACGCCGAATGTGCATTTGGTGACCGGCCGCGACTGCGCGCGGCCGGCACCCTCAGTGGCGGTTTTCCAGGGGGTGGTTAGCCCTGCTCGCTGCGCTTCCTGCGCACGTTGCCGATCACGGACTGCAAGGCGCGCTCGAACAGCATGCCGTCATCCAGCGGCATCAGCCGGGCCGCGCGCATTGCGTAGGCCAGGTCGAGGCGGGAAAATTCCGCCACTTTGGCACCATTGCGGTTAACAAAAATAAACTGATCGATATCTCTGATGACCGCCGCCAGGCGGCAGCGGAACTGTTCGTCTTCCGAGCGTTTGAGTTCAAACCAGCTGCCCTGCGCCAGACGGAAAGTCATCTGCCAGTGCGGGTCGCTCTCCGGCAGCGGTGCGAGTCCTTTTTGCTCGGGTTCCGCCGGAGCCAGCTCCGCCTGCGCCACCGCCTGCTCCAGTTCTTCCATCTGTGGCACGGCGATCTCTTCCGCAGATTCCTGCGCCGCCTGTACCATTTCCTCAACCGCCTCCGCAGCGGGTTCGACCGCCGCGGCTTCGCGCATTTCGCGCTCCACCTGCTCCTTGGCCAGGCGCTCCCGCTCCGCCGTCAGCTGCTGCGCCAACGCGAAGCGCTCCCGGTACACCTCTTTCAGGCCGGCAAATAGATTGCGGGCCTCGAAGGGATTCATGGAGATGGCCTCGATGCCCTCGCGCAGTCTCTCCTGCAGCGCGGGCAACAGGCCCAGCAGCTGCTGGCGGCTGTCCGGCATGGGCGCCTGTATGCTCCAGACCAGATCCCGCGCGGTGCGCACATCCCGGCTCCAGGACTCGCTGTCGGTCCCTTCCTTCACACAGGTCAGAAACAGTACATTGCTCCAAACCTTGTTGAGCCAATCCTGCACGACCTGCGGCAGGTCGCGCTCCGCCACCAGGGCATCCATCACAGCAGCCACCCGCGCGCGCGCCGCCTGCGTCTTGGCGCGGCCGTCCGCCTCGTCCACCACCCGGCGTTCGAGCATCTCCGCGCGCTTGCGTTCACGGGCGATAAACTCGCGGAAGGATTCCGACAGCAACGCAAAAATATTGACGTCCTGGTCGAACTCGCTGAGCACGCGGTCGACGACCTGGCTGACTTCCCGATACAGCGGGTCTGACGCGTAGTTGTCTCCGGCCTGCCAGCCAGTGGCGGCGTCCGCGAGTTCGTTGAGCAGTTTGCGCGCCGGGTGACCGCCTTTGCTGAAGAAAGACTTGTCGGCGATAGCCACTTTCAACAGCGGCAGCTGCAGCCGCCCCAGCTGCGACTTGAGCGGCGCGGCGAGATTGCGGTCCTCGAGTATGAAGGAGAACAGCATCTCCACCAGTTTGATAATGTCGCTGTCGACCTTGGCCAGCGAAGCGGACTGATTGGCCTGCACCAGGCGCTGCTGCAGCAGTTCGCCTACATTCAGCAACTGCACCTGCCCGGCGGACTGATACTGCGCACCGCTCTGCAGCTCGCCCAGGTGTGTCAACAGGTCGACCGACGGCATGGGCGCGAGGCCGGCCGTCGCCGGCAGCAGTCCGGGGGCAAATCCGCCACCGCTGACCATTCCTGCACCCGCTGTATGGCCTGCGCCCGTCATCCCCGCCTGACCGGCGCCCGTCGCTGCGCCGGCGCCGCCAGGACCGTTCGGGCGCTGGCCTGAGCGCTGCCTGGCAACGCGCCGCTGTTCGCGCAGCGACGGCAGGACGCCGTGCTCCACCAGCAGCTGATTACAGACATCGTAGAAATCTTGCAGCTGCAATATGACCACCTGCTCGAACTTCTTCAGCAGGGTGAGTCGCGCGCGGATATGGATATCCAGCGGGCGCACCGCGTCCACGAAGGCATCGCAGATGGCGTCGGGACCCAGAGGGTTGTTCTTGTCGTAGATCTTGACTGAGTAAAGGGTATCGAGGCGCAGACACAGCTCGGCGAGCGGCTCGGCGTAAGCCCGCTTGGCATTGGCCACCATGGTATCGGCGGCCACCAGCTGCTCCAGATCGTCGTTGTGCACCAGGGACAGGTTTTCGGAGGCGAAGGCGTGCTCCGCTTCCTGTTCCGGGGATTTGACCTGGAAGGCCTCGTTGAGGTTGTTGGCGAAGCGCTCGGCGATGTTGCGGCGTTCGACGCGCAGCAGGCGCAGCGCCTGGAAGAGGCCGTCCTGCTCCTCCTGGCCGTGGGCCCGCTCGGCCATGGAAAACAGCGAATCGTCGACCTTGGCGAACAGCTTCTTGGCCTGCTCCAGCAGCAGGTTGCGCGCCTTGTCCCGCAGGGCCGACACCGCCGCTGGCAGCGGCGCCGTCTTGCGGGCGGAAAAATCCAGACGCTTGACGCCTCTTTCCGCCAGAGACACTACCTTGTCGGACTCATTCATTTCTAAGAGTTCCTCTGGATGCCAGCCGGCACCCTGCGCAATTGATCGTGTTCGAGGGCGCCGTCGGCTGATCGAGGCGCCTTGTAACCGGTTGTTTTTATACGCGTCGGCACGCCGGGGCGCCGCGGGCAGATTGAACGGCAGAAGGCCATTCTACAGGCGAGCCGGGCTGGCTTGACAACTGGCGGCCGTTTCTTTGCGGCTTATTTGCGACACTGGTCACAGCTGCGCCCGAAATCAACGCTTATCCGGGCAGCTCGCCCCGAGTTTAATGACAGCGCTAGCAAATACAATCCAAAGCCGGCTGCTTTTGATAAACTGCGCCCGCTTCCGATCCGAGGTTTCCCGATGCAGCCACAAGACACCGCCATTCCCCACCTGATAGCCGACATGCGGCGCGCCGTGCGCGTGGCACTGGCCGAGGATATCGGCAGCGGTGATATCACCGCGCAGCTGATACCCGCGGATCGCGATGCCTGCGCCCGGGTAATCACCCGCGAGGACTGTACCGTCTGCGGGAGAGCCTGGGTGGAAGAGGTCTTCCGCCAGCTGGACCCGGAACTGCAACTGACCTGGCACTGCGAGGACGGCGATCGGGTCGCGGCGGACACAGTACTGTTCGAACTCAGGGGCAATGCCCGCGCCATTCTGACCGGCGAGCGCACCGCGTTGAATTTCCTGCAGACGCTGTCGGGCACCGCCACCACCGCGGCGCAGTTTGCCGCGCGCGCGGCCGGCACCCGGGTCAAGATACTGGACACGCGCAAGACCATTCCCGGCCTGCGCAGCGCGCAGAAATACGCGGTGCTCTGCGGCGGCTGCCACAATCACCGCATCGGCCTCTACGATGCCTTCCTGATCAAGGAAAACCATATCGCCGCGGCCGGCGGCATCGACCGGGCCATCGCCCAGGCGCGCGCCATCAAGCCGGAAGCCTTGGTGGAAGTGGAAGTGGAGAGCATCGATGAACTGAAGCTGGCCCTGGCCAGCGGCGCCGATGTCATCATGCTCGACGAATTCAGTGACGAGGACACACAGAGCGCGCTGGCGCTGGCGAAAGGCAAGGCCAAGATTGAGATTTCCGGCAGCGTCGACCGGGACAGACTACAGCAGCTGGCCGGCCTCGATGTGGACTACATCTCCTCGGGCAGCCTGACCAAACACCTGCGCGCCATCGACCTGTCCCTGCGGATCGATCTCTGACCCAGATGGCGCTCAGCCAAGGAACTCAGCTGCCAGTTTGCACGGAATTGTGCGGTGGGAGCCTGCCCAGCAGGGCCTAGCTGCGGGCGTACAAAGCACCGCTTTGTACGCAGCTTGGCGACCCGCCATGGATGGCGGGGCTGGGGCCGGAACAAAGGCGGCAATGTCGCGCCATGGATGGCGTGCCTGAAGCTTTTTACCGGCAATATTCGCCAGCCGTGCTGGCTCCCACAGGGTGACGCCCCTTAATTGAACGCCCTTCGACTGTGATCCCTCCCCCTGCAACCAGCAGACACAGCGCTTTTCGCGCACGCGGAAAGCTCGCCGCCAGCATCTCGCCTAAGGTTACTCATACCGGCAACGGACCACATCAGCCTCACCAATGGAGACAGGCGCAATGAACCGCTGTGAAACCTGTGGCAACGAATACGACAAGACGATGGAAATCACCATCAACAACCAGGCGCACACCTTCGACAGCTTTGAGTGCGCCATTCAGGCGCTGGCCCCCAAGTGCGAGCAGTGCAACTGCCGGATTCTCGGGCACGGCACCGAGGCCGAGGGCAAGTTCTACTGCTGCGCCCACTGCGCGGCGCGCGCGGGACACGACGAGTTCGTCGACCGGGTGTAACCCGCTTTCCGATAAAGCGAGACCGGATGGGCCAGCGCTATTCCGCGGCCAATCCGTTCAGCACCGGGCGCACCTCGCCCCGCTTTTCGGGCTGGCTGCCGACATTGAACAGACATCCGGCCCGGAATTTCAGCAGCGGAACCCAGCGGCCGACGCAGGCGAACAGGCCGCGCTGCTCGATATAGCGCGCATAGGCGACATAGTCCGGGTCCCAGGACAGGTGCCGCTCCTCGGTGCGCGCGCGCATGAAGTAAACGAAATTCACCAGCAGCAACAGCAGCGAGTGGCGCAGCGCCTCGTCTGCGCTCGAGCTGACCATAAAGGGCATCGAGATCATCCACCAGGACAGGTTCTTGCTGATATAGGCCGGGTGCTTGGTGAATCTGTAGGGGCCGTTGGTGAGGATGCCGCGATGGGTCAGGTTGGAAAACCGTATACCAAAAGGCACGCTCGCCCAGACGTAGATCGCAATCAACAGCAGAATCGCACTGCCCCACAGGCCGTAAGCCAGGGGGGTATCCCAGAGCCAGAATCCCCAGGCGGGCCCCTCATCGTATTTCAGATAGTTGCCGGAAAATGCGCTCCAGAAGGGCTGGTAGCTGAGCAGCGCCACGCCCCAGCCGAGGAAACTCGGTTCCGCGGTGCGGATATGGGAATCGAACAGGCGCAGCGTGCACACATAGCCGACCGTCACGAACAGCAGGTCGATGTAGTAGAGAAAATTGAAGGTGAAATCGAACACCGCCTGAAAACTGCCCGCCAGGCGCGCGAAATCAAAATTCAGCAGTGCGGTCAGGTTGTTGCCCAGATAGACAAACATCAGCGGCAGGAAAAACAGCTTCACCAGCCAGCCGAGTAGCAGCTGGCCAATACTGCGGCCGTCAATGTCACCGCGGCGCCCGAGCAGCCAGCTGCCCAGCTGCCAGTAGCCGTCGCGCGGCTTCAGCATGTAGCCGTCGAGCCAGTAAAAATAGGGAATTGCCAGCAGCAGCCACCAGGGCAATGCCGCTTTCACCAACCGGAAATAATTGTCGTAAAAGGAGCCGCGATACTCGGGAAACAGCCAGTAGACCCCGGCCACCAGACCGATACAGGCGTAAAAGCCCAGCAGCTTGACCGCCGTGCGGCGCGCACTTCCCCGCTTGCGCGGCCGGGAAAAATCCAGCCCCGCAGAGGCATTGCGGTAGGGTTTCAGGAACAGCCACTCGAGCAGAATAATCGGCAGTGCCAGCGCTGCGCAGACGACTACCAACCCCAGGGTGCGGGACGGCAGCTGCTGCCCGTACTCGCGCAGCCACACCACCGCCAGCAGGGAAATCGCCAGGGCGGTGAGATTGATGGCAACGCTGGTGGGGGCTTCGGGGCAGGCGGTAACCTCCGCCGCCTTCCGCTTATTATTCTTTTTCATTTCACGGCCAGGTAATCAGTAGGTTTTCCGGGACCCGATCCAGAAAAACCTCAGGGGCGGCCCTGCTACCGGTGGCCTTTTGCGGGACACGCTGTAAATACGTCCCTGTACGCTCTCTGCGGCCATCCATGGCCGCAGAAGGTTCCGCAAAAGGCCCCCTGCAGCAGGGCCTTCACTTCCCGTTTTCAGTTTCTTTCCCGGGTCCAGACCAAAGTTACTGATTACTGTGCATGGCTTCAATCAATTCGCCATTGCCGGTATCGCCGCTCAGTTCCCAGAAGAAGGACCCGCCCAGGTTCTGGTCGGCGATGTACTGCATCTTGCCGGCGATGGTGGACGGGGTGTCGTAGCTCCACCAGTTGTTGCCACAGTGTGCATAGGCAGTGCCGCCCACGGTGCCACTGGCCGGGCAGGCGCTCTTCAACACCTTGTAGTCCTCGATGCCGGCCTCATAGGTACCCGCCGCAGCGCCGGTGGCGGAACCACCGGGGGCCGACTGGCTAACCCCGGTCCAGCCGCGGCCGTAGAAACCGATCCCCAGGTTGATCTTGTCGGCGGCAACGCCCTTGTTCTTCAGTGCCTGGACGGCCTTGTCCGAATAGAAACCGGCGAGCGGGATGCCCGCATACTCGTGCAGTGCCGAGTGCGGTGCCGTGGGCCCATCCGCGTCGAAGGCGCCGAAGAAGTCATAGGTCATGACGTTGTAGAAATCGACATACTGGGAGGCGCCGGCGTAATCAGCCTGGTCCATCTTGCCACCGACATTGCCGTCCGCGGTGATCGCCGCGGTGACCAGCTCGCCGCCAAAGCGCGCGCGCATTGCGGCCATCATGTCGGCCAGGGCGGAGTAGCCGCTGGAATCGCAGCTCAGCCCGCAGGCGTTGGGATACTCCCAGTCCAGATCGATGCCGTCGAAAACACCGTCCCAGCGCGGATCGTGTACCAGGTTGTAGCAGGACTCCGCAAATGCCTGCGGATTCTGCACCGCCTGGCCAAAGCCGCCGGACCAGGTCCAGCCGCCGAAGGACCAGAGCACCTTGATGTGCGGGTACATCTGCTTCAGCTTGCGCAGCTGGTTGAAGGAACCGCGCAGAGCGCCGGTATCCCAGGTATCGGCCACACCGTCGACGCTCTCGGCGGCGCTGTAAAAGCGATCGTAATCCGCGTAGGAATCACCGATGGTGCACTGGCCGTTCTGCACGTTGCCGAACGCGTAGTAGATATGCGTCAGCTTCTCGGCCGAACCGCTGGTGACGATATTTTTCACATGGTAGTTGCGCTGGTAGACGCCCCACTGGACAAAATAACCACCCAGGCGCTCACCGCCGCTGGAAGAACCGCCGCTGCCGCCGGACGAGGAGCTGCTAGAGGAGGTACCGGAGGAACCGCCGGAGGAGCCGCCCGAAGAGGAACCGCCGGAAGAGCCGCCGTCACAGGCGCCTTCGTTGTTCCAGACCCCGTACTCGCCGGACTGGCTGGGATCTTCGCCCTGGGTCCACCACTTGGCGGAGTACTCGACGCTCTGATGCTGGACGCGATCTCCGCCGACATAGACGTCCGACGCGGACCAGACCGGCAGATCTCCGCAGTCGCCGCCACCGGAAGAGGAGCCGCCGGAGCCAGAGCCCCCGGAAGAGGAACTGCTGGACGAAGAGCCGCCCGAAGAGGAACCGCCGGAGGACGACCCACTGCCGCCGTCGCAGGCGCCCAGATCACTCCAGGCCTCGCTCCAGGCCCATCCCACACCCGGCTCGTAGGGGCCGCCGACGGTGCACCAGCCACCGACATCACAACTGTAGGCCACCGCATTGTTCTGGACGATATCGCCGCCGCTGTAGGAGGAGCCGTCCACGTACACCGGCACGCCGCCACAGTCATAGGCCGACACCTGCCCCGTAAAACAACCCACCAGCAGCAACGCGGCCAGCTTTATTGGCATCATTATTCTCATGTTTTTTCACCGTTATTTGTCGCTTGAATCCGAACAGGTCAACGGCGAATCCTTGCGCAAATACCCCCCGCGAGACCCGACGCCGCGACCTCACAACCGCTGTACTTCTCCGATACCGCTTCAGCGAGCCGTGTCGATACGAGAGTACAAATTGTTGCGCTGGCGGCCCTGGGACCGCTGCGGCGACTTCCCTCCGTGCATTGACGGAAATTCACGGCACCGAACTGCGTTTTACACGCGCAGACAACGCTGTCATTTCAAAATGATAACGCTGTCATTTGTACAAAACCGAAGATAACCCCGATTATCTTTTGGTGCCAGCCGATATCCGCGGGCAAATGCAAAGAGGCGCACATAAAAAGGGAAAGAACTGCGCCGATGCAGGACGGGCAGAAAAGCTGGCGGCGAATTGATTCATTTAATAAAAAATGTGCCGGCGGGCAGTCAGTGATGGTGGTGGTGCGGGGCTTCCGCAGACGGCACCGCGTCATGGGCGGCGTGTCCGCCGTGTCCGAGCGCGCCCCAGAGTGTCCAGCAACCGAACAGTAGTATCGCCCCGGCAAACAACAACCGCACCGCCGGCCGCTGTACGAAACCGCGCACCCGGGCGGCGGCGGCGCCAGTGGCGAACATCGCCGGCACAGTGCCGAGGCCGAAGGCCAGCATGGCCAGCGCGGCGCGCCCGCTGCTGCCCTGGGCCAGGGCAAAGGTCAGCGCGCTGTAAACCAGCCCGCAGGGCAGCCAGCCCCACAGAGATCCCAGCGCCAGCGCCTGCCCGGCGGTGCGCACCGGCAGGAGTTTCGCCGACAGCGGCTGCAGGTAGCGCCATAGGTAGGCACCGCCCTTCTCCAGCCACACCAGGCCGCGCCAGACGCCGCCGATATAGAGCGCCATGGCGATCAGCATCAGGCCGGCCGCGATGCGCAGCGGCGTCAGCGCCGGCAGCGCCGCCGCCCCCAGGGCTCCGGCGATCGCCCCCATCAGCGCATAGCTGCCGAGCCGCCCGGCGGAATAGGAAGTCAGCTGCAGCCAGGCGGTCTTCTGCCCCGGCACCGCCATACCCAGCGCGCCGGCGATGCCACCGCACATGCCGATACAGTGGCTGCTGCCGAAAAAGCCGATCGCCAGCGCCGCGGCGACAAAACCCCAGTCGCCCATCTAGCGCTCCCCTTCCCCATCGTCATCCGCATTGTCACTGAGGTCGGCCCGGCACCTGTCCTCGCGGGGCTCGTCATCGTCGAACAGGATGCGCCGCCCCTCGGTGTCCAGGTCGTCGTACTGGCCGTTGTTCACCGCCCAGAAGAACAGCTTGACGGCGGCGCCGACAAACAGAATGGCGATGGGTATCAGGAAATACAGGCTGTCCAAGGTCAACTCCGGCTTCTCGGTGTGCACGGCGCACCCTACGCAGGGGATGTAGCAGTAGGGTGCGCCGTGCGCACCATTACAGCGGTTCGGGAAAGGCGCAACGCGTTCAAGACCACGATCAGCGAGCTCGCCGACATGCCGATGGCCGCCGCCCAGGGCGGCACCAGCCCGCCGATCGCCAGCGGCAGTGCCAGCGCATTGTAACCCAGCGCCCAGGCGAGGTTCTGGCGCACTATGCGCCGGCACTTGCGCGCCAGGGCAATAGCACTCGGCAGCACGCCGAGGTCGCCGTTCAGCAGAATGGCATCGGCGCGGGACTGGGCCAGGTCGGCGGCGGACATCATCGCCACCGAGGCATCGGCCCCCGACAGCACGGGCACATCGTTGATACCGTCGCCGACCATCAGCACCCGCTCGCCTTGCCGCTGCAACTGCTGCAGGTGCACGAGCTTGTCTTCCGGCGAGCTGCCGGCACGGAAATGCGTGATACCGGCCGCGCCGGCAAGACGCGCCACCTCGGCGGACTGGTCACCGCTCAACAGCTCGACCTCGAGCCCGCGGCCGTGCAGCTCGGCCACCGCGGATTTGGCCGAGGGCCGCAACCGGTCGCCGAGCGCAATCCAGGCGATGGGCCCGGCGGTGTCCGCCAGCAGCAGCCACTGCCCTTCGCCCGCCGGCGAGGCCGGAGCTGCGCCCCAGGCAAAATCGGCGCGCCCGAGGCGATAGCGCTGCCCGTCGATGACACCCTCGAGGCCGCGCCCGGTGTGCACGCGCAACTCGCCGGCCTCGAGATTGCCACGCCAGGCGCGAAAGGCGCGCGCCAGCGGGTGGTTGGTCTGGCATTCCAGCGCCGCGGCCACGTCTTTTACCCGCTGTTCGCCCCAACCGTCGCGCAACCGCTCTATCTGCAGAATCCGCGGCTCGCCCCGGGTCAGGGTGCCGGTCTTGTCGAATATCACGCGGCTGATACGCGGCAGGGTTTCCAGCAGATTGCCGCCGGCCACCAGCAATCCCAATTGCTGCAGGCGCAGGGTCGCCGACGCCAGCGCCGCCGGTGTGGCCAGGGACAGCGCGCAGGGACAGGTCACCACCAGCACCGACAGCGCCACCCAGAAGGCGCGGCCCGAATCAATCTGCCACCAGGCGACGAAGGCCGCCAGCGCGGCCAGCAAGACCACGCCCACGAAGACGCCGGCGATGCGATCGGCCAGCGCCACCTGCTGCGGCTTTTCCAGCTGCGCCCGCTCCACCAGTCGCTCTATCGCGGACAGGCGGGTAGCCCGGCCGGCGGCGGTCACGCGTACCTGCAGGATAGAGTCGCCGTTGACGCTGCCGGCGAACACCTGGCTGCCGGCCGATTTCTGTTGCAGGGCCGCCTCGCCGCTGAGCAGGGATTCGTCCACGCCGCTCTCGCCGTCGATGACCTCGCCATCGGCGGCAATCGTATCGCCGGGGCGCAGCAATATGACATCCCCGCTCACCAGCGCCGCCACCGGCACATTCCTGATGGCATCGCCCTCGAGTTTCGCCGCAGTCAGCGGCAGCAATTGCGCCAGGCCGCCGCTGGCGAGCCCGGCCCGGTGGCGCGCGCGCATCTCGACGGTGCGGCCGAGCAGCAGGAAGAAGGTGAACATGGAGATGGATTCGAAATACACCTCGCCGGTGTCAAACACCGTGGCGTAAAAACTGGCGGCATAGGCGAGCCCGATGGCCAGGGATACAGGCACATCCATACTCAGGTGGCGGGCGCGCAGGCTGCGCAGGGCCGCGGCAAAGAACGGGCGCGCGGCGTAGAACACCACCGGCGTCGCCACCAGCAGTGACACCCAGCGCAGATAGCGCTCCAGCTCCGCCTCGATGCCGCTGCTGGCGCCGAAGTAGAGGGCGATGGCGAACATCATCACCTGCATGGTGCCCAGCCCGGCGACACCGAGCCGGCGCAATGCGGCGCGGTGCTCGCGCTGAATCATGCCCTCACTGTTGGCCGCGGTAGCCGGCGCCGGCCGGTAGCCGATGCGCGCCAGCGCGGCAAACAACTGGCTGGGTTGCACGGTCGCGGAATCGAAGCAGATCTGCGCGCGCTGGGTGCTGGCGTTCACCGAAACCTTGTCGACGCCATCCAGCCGCCCCAATTGTTTTTCGATCAACCAGACACAGGCGGCGCAGCTGATGCCGCCGATCAGCAGGCTGGCGACCCTGCGTTCCCCGCTCCAGTCGCGCACATACTGTTGTTGCACCTCCGGCAGGTCGTAGGCGGCCCAGCGATCCGCCTGGGGCAGCACCTCCTCGGGGCGCTCGCTGTTGCTGTCGCGGTAGCGGTAAAAGTTGTCCAGCCCACCGGCGACGATTGCCCCGGCTACCGCCTCGCAGCCGGGGCAGCACATGGGCCGCTCGGCGCCGTCAATCAGCACTGAGTGATTACCGCCCGCGGGCACGGGCAGGCCGCAGTGGAAACAGGAGGGACGCGTCATCGGCTGGCGGGGTTCAAGGGAGCGGCTTGGCCCAGATCAAAATTGATTTCGCCCTTGAGACGCCACTCGGCCTGCTGATGCTGTTGCGGGTTCAGTTCAGGCATCAGGCGCAGGTACCAGCGGTGTTGCAGATTTTCCGGGACCCTGCCCGTATAGCGACCAGCGGATACCTGTTCGAGCAGTATGTGGCGGTCCAGGTCCGCCTCTACCGGGTGACTCAGGGTCAACAACAACTGTTGCGGGTATTCGCCATTGCCGTTCCGGTTTAGACCGCTGAGTTCCAGGACCACGCTGCTGTCCTGGCGCTCAGGGCTGTTGTCCGCGGACTCAAACTGCACCATGCCTGCCAGACCCAGCACCAGAGCGCGCTGATCCTGGTCGGCGGTGAAGTGGTACATGCGGCTGTCTTTGTAATAGGTATCGCTGACGGTATCGTCGGCGTTGCGCACGGCGATGGATACCATCACGAAGCTGGCGACCAGCGTCAGGATCAGCGGTGACAGCACCAGCCAGGCCCAGAATTCGCGATACCAGGGTTTTGCGGTTTGTTCGTTCATCTCTCTACCAAAAATTGCGGGCGCCTTGCCAAATATGCTCGGTGACGGCCCTGCACAGACCTTTCGCCTCCAGCGCCGAGTCCCTAATTACTGTTTCGGCCCGATAAAAACCGTCTGGTGCCGGTCACTCAGCTCGGGCTTATCCACCGCCTGGACCACGATATAAATATCGTGCTTGGTCGCCTTCAACTGATCTCTTGGCACGCTGACGCGAATGGGCACCGGCAGTATCTCACCCGGCTGCAGATAAATTTCGCGGGGTTTGCGCACCGAGTAGTCGTAGCCGGCCACGCCCTCCACGCGGATATCGAAGGTGTGTGGCACCTGATCCATATTGTTGATCTTTACCGTGTACACGTTCTGAATCAGTCCCTGGGACTCCCGGTACATGCGCGCGCCGCGATCGCGCAGTACTTCCGCTTCGATCGGGCTGCGGGTCAGCAACTGCTGCGCAAACAGCCCCGTCATCGCCAGCAGCACGAAGGCGTAACCGAACAGGCGCGGACGCAGATAGTTGGTCTTGCCGGTTTCCAGTTCGTCCTCGGAGGTAAAGCGAATCAGGCCGCGGGGGTATTCCATCTTGTCCATCACGCTGTTGCAGGCGTCGACGCAGAGGCCGCAGTTGATGCACTCGTACTGCATACCGTCGCGGATATCGATATCCACCGGACAAACCTGCACGCACCAGTAGCAGTCGATGCAGTCCCCCATACCCTCGGCGCGGTAGTCGATGCCCTTCTTGCGCGGCCCGCGGGTTTCACCGCGCTTCGCATCGTAGTAGACCGCCAGGGTATCTTGGTCGTACATCACCGACTGGAAGCGCGCGTAGGGGCACATGTACTTGCACACCTGCTCGCGCATGAAACCCGCGTTGAAATAGGTCGCGAAGGTAAAGAAGGCCACCCAGAAAACGCCCTGCGGATGGGCGTCGAAGCTGGCCAGGTCCACCACCAGGTCGCGGATGCCGTAGAAGTAGCCGACGAAGGCCAGCGCCGTGGCGACGGAAATAAACAGCCAGATCGCGTGGGTGCCGCCCTTGCGCAGGATTTTCTCCGCGCTCCAGGGCGCGGCATCCAGTTTCATACGCTTGTTGCGGTCGCCCTCACAGATGCGCTCCGCCCAGATAAACATCATGGTCCACACGGTCTGCGGACAGGTGAAACCACACCAGACACGGCCGAGCCAGGTGGTCACGGCAAACAGGGCGAAGGCCGCGATGATCAGCAGCCAGGCGAGCAGGAAGCCGTCCTGGGGACCGAAGGTGGTCCACAGGATATGGAACTGGCGCGCCGGGAGGTCGAAGTGCACCGCCTGGCGCCCCTCGAGGTTGAGCCAGGGGATAAAGAAGAAGGCCAGCAGCAGCGGCAGGCCGGTATATTTGCGGATACGGGTATAGGTGCCGCGAATGTGGCGGATGTAGACCTTGTCTTCGGACTCATAGAGCATGCGGTAGCGCACTTCGCCACTGCCGTCCTGCTCTTCGCGGGTAGGAATCAAATCACTCACAAAAACCTCACTGATACACAGGCGCCGGTTGCGCACGGGTACATTCGTTTGGCCAAACTATGAGGCTTTTCTTCTTCGTCCCTGCAGCGCCCTGTCCCTGTTTGGCCCGGCAGCGCCGGGCCCCGCCATGCGGTGTTTACTGTTGTTCGTCTTCCTGACGGGACAGGCTGTAAACATAGGCCGCCACCAGGCGGATCTTGTCCTCCCGCAGTTTGTCCTTCTGCGCCGGCATCTGGTTCTGGCGGCCGCCGCGCACGGTGTGCTGGATCTGCTCGCGGCTGCTGCCGTAGAGCCAGATATTGTCGGTCAGGTTGGGCGCGCCCAGGGCCTGGTTGCCCTTGCCGTCCGCGCCGTGACAGGCCATACACACGGTGCCGAAAACCTTCTGCCCCGCCGCCGCCATCTCGGCGTTGTGCTCGAGACCGTTCAGCGCCAGCACATATTCGGTCACGTTCTTGACCCCCTCCTCGCCGATGATCGGCCCCTGCGGTGGCATCAAGCCCCCACGGCCATTGTGCAGCGTTTCGAGGATCTTCTCCGGCGTACCGCCGTAGAGCCAGTCATTGTCGGTCAGGTTGGGGAAACCGTAGTTGCCGCCGCCGTCGGCGCCGTGGCAGACGGCGCAGTTATTGGCAAAAATCCGCGCGCCCATTTTCAGCGCCTCGCGATTTTCCGCGATCTGCTCGATGGGCATGTTCACGAACTTGCCAAACGTCTCGTCAAACTTTTCCACGGCCTTGGATTGATCCTTCTCCAGTTCGCCCACCGAAGTCCAGCCGCCGAGCCCCTTGAAGTTGCCGAGCCCGGGGTAGATGGCCAGGTAGACGCCGGAAAATATCAGCGTGGCCACGAACAGCATGAACCACCACTTGGGCAGCGGGTTGTCGTACTCCTCGATGCCGTCGTAGACGTGACCGGTGGTCTTGTTCGCAGGCTCATCCTGGTCACTCACCGCCACCTTGCGATTGGCAAACAGTACCCAGATGATCAGTGCCAGGTTGGTCAGAGTGAGCACAGTAACCCACACACCCCAGAATGTACTCATTGTTCGTCCTGCCCCTTTCTTTTAGCCGCCGAAGGCCCGTCCGTCCGCTCGGCGACTCCGGTATCTTCTGTCGATGATTCGTCTTTTTTCCTGCCTGCCAGCCGGGCCGCGCGCTCGGATTTCTCCTCGTCGGCAAACGGCAGCATGGCGTCCTCTTCAAAGCGCTTCTTGCGCTTGGGCGAAAAGGCCCACCAGCAGACTCCGAGGAAAGCCAGCGCCCCGAGGACAACGGCAATTTCCCGCAATGTGTTGATATCCAAGTGCCGCTACTCCGTTAGCGTTTCTGCTGAACAAGTACGCCCAGCTGCTGCAGGTAAGCAACCAGCGCATCGACCTCTTTTACGCGGCCGCCAACGAAAGGCTCGCTCGCCTTGGCGATGTCCTCATCGGTGTAGGGCACGCCCGCCACGCGCAGGGCACGCATCTTGGCCGCGGTGTGCTCACCGGTTACGACATTGTCGAAAAGCCAGGGGAAAGACGGCATATTGGATTCCGGCACCACGTTGCGCGGGTTGTACAGGTGGGCGCGGTGCCACTCATCCGAGTAGCGGCCGCCCACGCGCGCCAGGTCCGGGCCGGTGCGCTTAGAGCCCCACAGGAAGGGATGCTCGTAGACGAATTCCTGGGACATGGAATAGTGGCCGTAGCGCTCCACTTCCGCGCGCAGCGGGCGCACCATCTGCGTGTGGCACACGTGGCAGCCCTCGCGAATGTAGATATCGCGCCCTTCCAGCACGACCGGATCCAGCGGTTTGAGTCCGGCGATCGGCTCGATATTGGCCTTGACGAAAAACTGCGGAACAATTTCCACCAGTGCGCCGAAGCTGATGGCCACACAGGTCAGGACGATCAAAATGCCGACGTTCTTTTCTACTATGTCATGATTTTTCACGGTTTGACCTCCTAAGCCGTCTGCGCCATCGGCACAGTGTTATCCCCGCGCGCGGCATTTTCCTTCTCGGTAATCGTGCGGAACACGTTGTACGCCATCAGCAGCATGCCGATCAGGAAGAAGCTGCCGCCGATCCAGCGCACGACATAGCCCGGGTGGCTGGCGATCACGCTCTCCACGAAGCTGTAAGTCAGGGTGCCGTCGGCATTGAAAGCGCGCCACATCAGGCCCTGGGTGATGCCGTTGACCCACATGGCGGCGATGTACAGCACGGTGCCCACAGTCGCCAGCCAGAAGTGCGCATTGACCAGCTTGACGCTGTACATTTCCTTGCGCTTCCACAGCACCGGCACCAGGTGGTACAGGGCACCGATGGAGATCATCGCCACCCAGCCCAGGGCACCGGAGTGCACGTGGCCCACGGTCCAGTCGGTGTTGTGCGACAGCGCGTTGACGGTCTTGATGGACATCATCGGGCCTTCGAAGGTGGACATGCCGTAGAAGGACAGGGAAACCACCAGGAAGCGCAGGGTCGGATCGGTGCGCAGTTTGTGCCAGGCACCGGACAGGGTCATGATGCCGTTGATCATGCCGCCCCAGGAGGGTGCCAGCAGGATCACGGACATGATCATCGCCAGGCTCTGGGTCCAGTCCGGCAGCGCGGAATAGTGCAGGTGGTGACCGCCGGCCCAGACGTAGATGGAGATCAGCGCCCAGAAGTGCACGATGGACAGCTGGTAGGAGTACACAGGGCGCCCGGCCTGCTTCGGCACGAAGTAGTACATGATGCCGAGGAAGGCCGCCGTCAGGAAGAAACCCACCGCGTTGTGGCCGTACCACCACTGGATCATCGCGTCGGTGGTGCCGGAGAACAGCGAATAGGCCATGAAGGGCGCATAGGGCACCGCCAGGTTGTTGACGATATGCAGCGCGGCGATGGTGATGATGTAGGCGCCGAAGAACCAGTTGGCGACGTAAATGTGCGACGTTCTGCGCTTGGCGATGGTGCCGAAGAACACCAGTGCGTAGGCGATCCAGATCAGCGCGATCAGGATATCGATCGGCCACTGCAGCTCCGCATATTCCTTGGTGGAGGTATATCCCATCGGCAGGGTAATCGCGGCGGCGACAATGACGACCTGCCAGCCCCAGAAGGTAAACGGCACCATCCAGCCGCCCCACAGCGGAGTCTGACAGGTGCGCTGCACCACATAGTAGGAGGTGGCGAAGAGCACGCTGCCACCGAAGGCGAAGATCACCGCGTTGGTGTGCAGCGGGCGCAGGCGGCCGAAGTGACTGAACGGCTGCCAGAAATTATTCAGTTCCGGCCAGGCCAGCTGCGCGGCGATCAGCACACCCATGCCCATGCCGAAAATACCCCAGACCACGGACATAATGGTGAACTGGCGCACGATGTTGTAGTCATAGTCCGGCACAGGGCCGGTCTTTGCCACCGTTGTCGTCATTGTGTTACTTCCGTTGCTTTTTAAAATTCATTTCCAGTGAACGCACGAAACCGCAATTAAAGTTGCGGCTCTATGCCTTCACGATAGCCGCCGCCAGCTGTCGGGCGACGATTTAAACGCATCATTCGCCCGCGGCGGCTGATCTATATCAATTTTCTGCCTTTGCCGGCGGCAATGCGCAGGCGCAGGGCGTTCAGCTTGATAAAGCCCTCGGCATCTTTCTGGTTATAGGCACCGGCATCCTCCTCGAAGGTGGCGATGCGCTCGTCGAACAGGCTGTCGGCAGAGCGGCGACCCACGGCGCTGACGCTGCCCTTGTACAGCTTCAGGCGGACTTCACCGTTCACCACCTGCTGGGACTCGTCGATCGCCGCCTGCAGCATGCGGCGCTCCGGCGACCACCAGTAGCCGTTGTAGATCAGCTTGGCGTAGCGCGGCATCAGCTCGTCCTTCAGGTGCGCCACTTCGCGATCCAGGGTGATGGACTCGATGGCGCGGTGCGCCTTCAGCAGGATGGTGCCGCCGGGCGTCTCGTAACAGCCGCGGGACTTCATACCCACGTAGCGGTTTTCGACGATGTCGAGGCGGCCGATACCGTTGGCGCCGCCGAGCTTGTTCAGCTGCTCCAGCAGGGTCGCCGGGCTCATACGATCGCCGTCGATCGCCACCGGGTCGCCGTTCTCGAAAGTCAGGGTGATGTAGGTGGGCTGGTCGGGCGCCGCCTCGGGGCTCACGCTCCAGCGCCACATATCCTCCTCGGCCTCCGCCCAGGGCTCCTCGAGCACACCGCCCTCGTAGGAGATATGCAGCAGGTTGGCGTCCATCGAATAGGGGGACTTCTTCTTGCCGGAGGAGAAGTCCACCGGGATCTTGTGCTGCTCGCAGTACTGCATCAGCTTCTCGCGGGAGGTCAGGTCCCACTCGCGCCAGGGGGCGATCACCTGGATGCCCGGCTTCAGCGCATAGGCACCCAGCTCGAACCGCACCTGGTCGTTGCCCTTGCCGGTGGCGCCGTGGGAAATGGCGTCGGCGCCGGTCTCGTTGGCGATCTCGATCAGGCGTTTGGCAATCAGCGGGCGGGCGATGGAAGTACCCAGCAGGTACTCGCCCTCATAGATGGTGTTGGCGCGGAACATGGGGAAGACGAAATCGCGCACGAACTCTTCGCGCAGATCGTCGATATAGATTTCCTTGACGCCCAGCGCCTCCGCCTTGGCGCGCGCCGGCGCCACCTCCTCGCCCTGGCCGATATCGGCGGTGAAGGTGACCACCTCACAGCCGTAGGTGTCCTGCAACCATCGCACAATCACCGAGGTATCCAGACCGCCGGAATATGCCAGTACCACCTTGTTGATGCTGCTCATTGCTGTCCTCTGCTGGGAGTAAAAGCCGCCCCAAAAACGCCATAGCGCGACGCGCTGCAACGCACAAAAATAGTGTCGGTCTGGGGGAGTTATTCTTGGAAGTGTGCCCAGGATTGGCAGCGGCGCTGCCTTTTTCGGGGCGCGATTGTAGCGCCTCGGGGCGCGAACGACTAGCGCCAGCGAATCCGCGCGCAGATATGACTATTTTATAAACAGTAGCCGCATCGCAATTTGCCCGAGCATCGGTTAGCATGCGCGCCGCACATCCACTCACCAGCGACTGCTAGAAGTACTATGACGGAGCAAATCACCCTTCGCGCCCCCGACGACTGGCACATTCACCTGCGCGACGGCGCCGCCCTCGAGCGCACCGTCGGCGACGCGGCGCGCCAGTTCCGCCGCGCCATCGTCATGCCGAACCTGGTGCCGCCGGTGGTGGATGCGGAAGACGCCCTCTTCTACCAGCTGCGCATCCGCGAACAGATTCCCGAGGGGAACCCCTTCGAGCCGCTGATGGTGATCTACCTCACCGACAAGACCGATGCCGAAGTGGTCCAACTGGCGCACAAGGCCGGCGTCATCGCCGCCAAGCTCTACCCCGCCGGCGCCACCACCAACTCCGACTCCGGCGTTACCGATATCGCCAATATCTACCCGGCGCTGGAAGCCATGCAGGCCTGCGGTATGAAACTGCTGCTGCACGGCGAGGTCACTCACTCGGATATCGATATCTTCGACCGCGAGCAGGTGTTTATCGAGCGGACCCTGTCGCGTCTGGTGGAGGACTTCCCGACCCTGAAAATCGTGCTGGAGCATATCACCACGGCCCACGCGGCCGAGTTCGTGCAGAATGCCCGCGACGGCGTCGGCGCCACCATCACCGCGCACCACCTGCTGTACAACCGCAATCACATGCTGGTCGGCGGCATCCGCCCGCACTACTACTGCCTGCCGATCCTGAAGCGCGGCTATCACCAGAGCGCGCTGGTCGAGGCGGCCACCAGTGGCAGCCCGAAATTCTTCCTCGGCACGGATTCCGCGCCCCACAGCCAGGGCAAGAAGGAAACCGCCTGCGGCTGCGCCGGCTGCTATACCGCCTTCGCCGCCATCGAGCTCTATACCGAAGCCTTCGACCGCGCCGGCAAGCTGGACAAACTCGAGGGCTTCGCCAGCGAATTCGGCCCGGACTTCTACGGCCTGCCGCGCAACGAGGGCACGATTACCCTGGTGAAGCAGCCCTGGGCCCTGCCCCAGAGCCTGGACATGGGCGGCGAACCGCTGATTCCGCTGGCCGCGGGCGAGACGCTGAACTGGAAACTGACTTAAAACAGAACAGTTCCGAAAGACAATTTAATCTGAGATGCGAAGGCCCCGATGCCGGGGGCCGTTTGTGAAAAGCGCCTGCGGCCGGTAAACCGACCGATGAGGCTGTTGAGCAAGCGGCCACCGGCATCGGGGCCGCCACAGGACTCCGCGTCTGCGCACAGTGGCGGCGCCGGTACCGAGGGCACTTTGTGAGACACGGGCTAGGCGCCCCCCCGTGGATCCATCCCTGGAGGCTTGTCGGCGAGGTCCCTCTCGCCGACAGTCTCACAAAGTGCCCCCGGTACCGGCACCTTCGCATTGCCGATACGACTGAAGAAGGATATCGAGTGACCCCCGCGGAAGAACCCACAGGACCGAAAAGCCTCCTCGCCCAGCGATTCCGCGGCTTTCTGCCGGTGGTGGTGGATCTGGAGAGCGGCGGTTTCAATGCGCGCACCGATGCCCTGCTGGAAATCTCCGCCGTTATCCTCGATATGGATGAGAGCGGCAACCTGTTTGCGCAGGAGACCCACAGCTTCCACCTGGAGCCCTTCGAGGGCGCCAACGTGGAGCAGTCGGCGCTGGACTTTATCGGCATCGATCTGGAATCTCCGGAGCGGGAAGCCTGGCCGGAGGAAATTGCACTGCCGGAACTCTTCCGCAAAGTCCGCAGCGCGGTGAAGAAACACAGCTGCACCCGCGCCATCGTCGTGGCCCACAACGCCCACTTCGACCTCGGCTTCATCAACGCAGCGGTCGACCGCTGCGGCATCAAGCGCAATCCCTTCCACCCTTTCTCGTGTTTCGATACCGCCAGCCTGGCCGGCCTCGCCTACGGGCAGACGGTGCTGGCCAAGGCCTGCCAGGTCGCCGGTATCGAGTTTGATAACAGCAGCGCCCACTCCGCCGAGTACGACGCCGAGAAAACCGCGGAACTGTTTTGCGGGATCGTGAACAAGTGGAGGGAGATGGGCGGCTGGCCGCTGGCGGTACCCGCGGAACCCGAGCGGGAAGACTGAACCTCCAGGGCCTACAGGGGAAGGAGCGGCCGTTGGCCGCGATCGGACTTTCGGCAAACCCCCGACATCAATCGCGGCCAACGGCCGCTCCTACAAAACTTCCCCACCTACAACCAAAGTCGCATTCCCTCCCCTGTCCGGCCCTTCTAGGCTGGCCCCCGCCCCCTGGAATAACAACAATGGTGAATGCGATGATGATCCCCGGCTCCCCCCGCGCCCTGTGCCGCCTGCTCGTTGCCGCTGCGCTGAGCGCGGCCGCGGCCGCACACGCCGGCGGCTGGCAACAGAACCTCGCCATCGGCGGCTTTGACAAGGTCCACATCTACACGCCCGACAGCCACTCCCCGATCGGGGACGGCAAGGCACTGCTGATCGTGCTGCACGGCTGCGTCCAGCCGATCGACACCTACCTCACCGCCAATCTGGAAGACGCCGCCGAGGAGTTCGGCATGGTGGTGGCCGTGCCGGAGGCAATGAACAAGGCCGGCTACGGCTGCTGGTCCTACTGGCAGGGGACCAAATCGCGCTCCGCCGGCGATTACAAAAACCTGATCGGCCTGGCCAACAGCATGTCCGGCGACAGCGCCCGCGGCATAGATCCGGACCAGGTCTATATTGCCGGCCTTTCTTCAGGCGCCAGCTTCGCCAATACCACCGCCTGCCTGGCGCCCGATGTGTTTGCCGGCATGGGTATCAGCGCCGGCCCCAGCATCGGCACCAGCGCCAGCGGCGCGATCGGCCCCTGCGAAACGGCCGACGTCGCCAGTCGCTGCAGCGCCTACGCCGGCGGCCACGCCAGCCATTTCGCCACCCAGATCGCCTCCATCGCCCACGGCGGCGCCGACAATACCGTCAACCGCTGTTACAACGAGCAGAATGCAAGTGGCATGGCCGGGGTCTACAGGGTCGAGCTACAGCCCGGCACCACTACCCTTACCGAAGGCGGCTACACGGCGGAAGAGTCCCTATGGGAGGACGGCCGCGTATCGATGCTGCGGCTGAACGGCGTGGACCACTCCTGGTCGGGCGGAGAAAACGCGAGTGGCAGCTACATCAGCGGCGCCGGCATCAATTACGCACGATACCTGGGGCAGTTTTTCCGCGACCACAACCGGCGCGTGGATCGCAGCCCAACCCCGGGGAGCGTCGGTGTCGACAACGCCATTGAAGGGGGGCAGGTTCCGCCTCGGTGAACAGGCACTCGCCGGCCCTCAATACTGCTGGTTCAACGACCATGCCAGCCGTACCGGTCCAGCAGAGCTCTGTTCGGATGGCAGCCGCCGGGATACCGATGCGCCCGCCTGAGAAATTGTATTGTGCGCCCATGGGGAATCGCGCCGGCACGACACTATGATTCGCGGGGATTGGAGAACTTCTTTTCGCGAGGAGATGAACTATGAACTCCCCCAAAGGCGGTCTGCGCCTCTCCAGCGTGCTTTTCGGCCTGATGTCCCTGGGGCAGCTGTGGCGACTGGTCGCGCAACCGGACGTACTGGTAGGCGGCGCGCCCCTGCCCACCTGGCCCAGCGCCCTCGCCTTTATCGTGCTGCTGGCACTCTGTATCTGGCTGTGGCGCCTGTCTAACCGGGTCGGCTGATACCTGGCGCGCGCAAACAGCCTCCCGCTGCCGAGCCGCCCCCTCCCCCGACGCTGACCGCGGCGCTATAATCGCCTCAGCAAAAGACCCGACATTTTGCCGGGTCTTTGCTTTTATCAGCACAGCCTTTCGGGAGTCCCCCTTGTTCGCGTCCGCCCTGCGCCAGTCCCGCGCCGACGGCAGCCTGTCCGGCAGCCTGCCGCGCAACATTATCGCCGGCATCACCGTGGGTATAGTGGCGCTGCCGCTGTCCATGGGGCTCGCCATCGCCAGCGGAGTACCGCCACAGCACGGGCTCTATACCGCCATCGTCGGCGGCATCGTGGTGGCGCTGCTGGGCGGCTCGCGGGTGAATATCTCCGGGCCCACCGCGGCCTTCGTGGTGGTGCTGTTGCCGGTGGTACAGCAGTTCGGCCTCGGCGGCCTGCTGCTGGCGGGGCTGATGGCCGGTCTGATTACGGTGGCCTTCGGGCTGCTCCGGTTCGGTCGCCTGATCCAGGTGATGCCCTACCCGGTGATCGTCGGCTTCACCTCCGGCATCGGCACGGTCATCGCCTTCCTGCAGCTGAAGGACTTCCTCGGCCTGCAACCCGAGCCCGGCGCCAGCCATTTCCTCGATCAGTTGGGCAGGCTGGCGGCGGCGCTGCCGACGCTGCGCTGGCAGGAGCTGTTCATAGGTGTCCTCACCCTCGGCACACTGATTCTGTGGAAGAAGGTCCCCGGCCGCATTCCCGCCTATCTGGTGGCGCTGCTGGTGGGCACCATCACCGGGGTGATCTTCAACCACAGCGGCGCCCTGCCGGGCGTGGACACCATCGCCGCGCGTTTCCACTTCGACCTGAACGGCGTTGAAGGCAATGGCATCCCGCCCATTGCCCCGCACTTCCTGCTGCCCTGGCAGCTGCCGGGACCGGATGGCCAGCCCATTGGCCTCAGCTGGGAGCTGCTGCGCGCCCTGCTGGGCCCGGCGTTTTCCATCGCTTTGTTAGGTGCCCTGGAATCCCTGCTGTGCGCGGTGGTGGCGGACAGCATGAGCGGCCACCAGCACGATCCGGACAGCGAGCTGGTCGGCCAGGGTATGGGCAATATCGCGGTGGCCTTTTTCGGCGGTATCCCGGTCACCGCGGCGATTGCGCGCACGGCGACCAATGTGCGATCCGGTGCGACCACGCCGGTCTCCGCGATAGTGCACGGTCTGTTCGTACTGCTGGCCATGCTGCTGTTGGCGCCCTGGCTATCGCTGGTGCCCATGGCGGCCATGGCCGCGGTGCTGATGATGGTGGCCTGGAATATGAGCGAGGCCCGCCACGCGCTGCACATAGTGCGCAGGGCGCCGCGCGCGGACGCGGCGGTGCTGCTCACCTGCTTCGCACTCACGGTGATTATCGATATGCAGGTGGCGGTGGCCGGGGGCCTGGCGCTGGCCTCGGTGCTGTTTATCCGCCGGGTGACCGAACTCACCCAGATCAAGACGGTTGAGCCCAGGGAAGAAACGGAATACCAGCAGCAGAAAGGCGTTGTGCTCTACGACCTGGACGGCCCGATGTTCTTCGGCGCTGCCCACAAGGCGCTGAAAATAGTCACATCAGTGGACCGGGATGTGCATACGGTGGTACTGGACCTGAAGGACGTGGGCCTGATGGACGCAACAGCGATGAGCAACCTGGAAGACATCGCCAATCACCTGGCGCGGCGCCATACGGTGCTCTACCTCATCCATGTCCGCCCGGAACTGGTCAACAAGATGCGCCGCTACGGCTTGCTGGGAAAAAGCACCCCGATACGTTTTGCGCGGGACTATCAGACCGTACTGCAGTCCGTACTGATCGACCGCGCTGCGACCGCCTGAGCGGCCCGTGGCCACATGGTGATTTTTTGTCCAGACTCGTGTAGAATGGCCGGTTCACGCA
Source organism: Microbulbifer magnicolonia (assembly GCF_035117725.1). Lineage (NCBI taxonomy): Bacteria > Pseudomonadati > Pseudomonadota > Gammaproteobacteria > Cellvibrionales > Microbulbiferaceae > Microbulbifer > Microbulbifer magnicolonia. The sequence goes on from NZ_JAYEFD010000004.1 coordinate 42,055, forward strand.
GAAAACCGGATAAATATTGTGGCCAAGAAAGCTTCCACTGCTTCGAAAAAGAAGCAGCCCACCGCCGTAGAAACCCGCCAGAGCATCGAGGAACAGGTGCAGGCCTTTCTCGCCAACGGTGGTGAAATCCAGCAGGTGCCCAAGGGAGTGAGCGGACAGACCAACACTTCCGGCCCGAAGCACATTACCCTGGGCAAGAAGCCGCGCGCTTGATTTCTTCCCGCATCTGAATGTAGGAGCGGCGGGGCGGCCATCCGCCGGTGGCCGCGATCGATTCCTGCCAGTAGCGCAGATCGATCGCGGCCAACGGCCGCTCCTACACAGTTAATCAGTCCCGGCAGATCAGGGCATCTCTTCCAGTTCCGCCCCTTCCTTTACCGGCGGCATCAGGTCTTCCTTGGTGATGTGCATCGCCATCAGTACATTCGCGGCCACGTACACGGACGAATAGGTACCGACCACGACACCGACGATCAGCGCCAGCGAGAAGTTGTGGATCAGCTCGCCGCCGAAGAACTGCAGCGCCCAGAGCACCAGCAGGGTCGTGAACGAGGTCATGAAGGTACGGCCGAGGGTCTGGCTGATGGAGATATTGATGATCTCTTCGGAGGTCGCCTTGCGCACCTTGCGGAAATTCTCGCGGATGCGGTCCGCCACCACGATGGTGTCGTTCAGTGAGTAACCGATCACCGCCAGTACCGCCGCCAATACGGTCAGGTCGAAGTCCAGCTGCAGCAGGGCGAAGAAGCCCAGCACGATGATCACATCGTGTGCCAGGGCCACCACCGCGCCGACTGAGAATTTGTACTGGAAACGCAGCGCCACATAGGCCATCACCACCGCCAGCGCGAACAGCATGCCGAGACCGCCGTCGTCGCGCAGCTCTTCGCCGATCTGCGGACCGACCATTTCCACACGGCGCAGCTCCACGTCGCCGTCGCTGCCCTGCTCCAGTACCGCCACTACCTTGTCACCGATTGACTGTGTGGCCTGCTCGTCACGCGCACTGACCTGGGTCTGTGCTTCGGTAACCGCCGGCGGCAGCTTGATCAGCAGCTCGTGGTCCGAGCCGAAATTCACCACGGTTGCGCCTTCATAGCCGGCGGCAGCCAACTGGCTGCGCACATCCTCGATGCGCGGCGCCGTCTCGTAACCGACTTCAATCTGGGTGCCGCCGGTGAAGTCCAGGCCGAACTTCAGGCCGTTCATCGCCAGCGCGACGATGGATGCGACCACCATGGCGATGGAAACCGCCGCCGCCAGTTTGCGCCAGCGCATGAAGTCGAACACGCGCTTGCCCATGTACTCGGTAATCTGTTCGTTTTCTACTTTGGTCTCGCTCATGGCCAACTCCCTCAAATCCAGAGTTTTTGTACACGGCGACCGCCGTAGAACAAGTTGATAATCGCCCGGGTGCCCATGATGGCGCTGAACATGGAGGTCAGGATGCCGATGGACAGAGTTACGGCAAAGCCCTGCACCGGGCCGGAGCCGATCGCGTACAGGATCACCGCCACGATCAGCGTGGTGATGTTGGCATCGACGATGGTGCTGTAGGCGTTGTCAAAGCCGGCAGTGATTGCCGACTGCGGCGGCATGCCGTTTCTGAGTTCCTCCCGTATTCGCGAGAAGATCAGCACGTTGGCGTCCACCGCCATACCCACGGTCAGTACGATACCTGCAATGCCCGGCAGGGTCAGGGTGGCGCCCAGTATCGACATCACCGCTACCAGCAGCACCATGTTCACCGCCAGCGCGATATTCGCGGCCAGGCCGAAGACGCGGTAGAACAGCAGCATGCAGACAAGCACCGCCAGCAGGCCGATCTGCACCGACTTGACGCCCACCTCGATATTGTCGGCACCCAGGGACGGGCCTATCACCCGCTCCTCGACGAAATACATCGGCGCCGCCAGGGCACCGGCGCGCAGCAGCAGCGCCAGTTCCTGGGCTTCCGCCGGGCTGTCGAGGCCGGTGATGCGGAACTGGCGACCCAGTGCACTCTGCACCGTCGCCAGGCTGATGATCTTCTTGTCGTCGGTGCGCACCTGCACCACCGTCTCGTTGCCCTCGGCATCCACCTGGGTCTCGGGCACGAAGCGGCTCTCGATAAACAGGGTGCCCATGCGGCGGCCGACGTTCTTCCAGGTGGCGCGGTGCATCAGTTCACCGCCGCGGGAATCCAGGGTGATGTTCACCTGCGGGAAGCCGCTCTCGTCGTAGCCGACGCGGGCGTCGGTCACGCGGTCGCCCTTGATGATCACCTTGCGCTCCAGCCAGGCGCCGCCATACATCTGGCGCTGCTGTTCGCTGCGGTACTCGAAATACTCCTTGTTGGTGACCAGCTCGTCCGGGCGGGCCTCCATGCGGTATTCCAGGTTGGCGGTCTTGCCGATGATGCGCTTGGCCTCGGCGGTATCCTGCACCCCCGGCAGCTCCACGACGATGCGGTTGCGCCCCTGGCGCTGCACGATCGGCTCGGCCACGCCCAGCTCGTTGACGCGGTTGCGCAGGGTGGTGAGGTTCTGGGTGACCGCATAATCCTCGAGCTGCTTGATCTCCTGCTCGGCCAGGGTCGCGCGGACTTCGAGATTGTCGCCGCCGCCGGATTCGGTCAGCTGCAGCTGCGGGAATTCCTTGCGCAGGGTGGAGACGGCCTGGTTGCGCAGTGCTTCGTCGCGGAAGCGGGCGACGATCTCGCGATCGTCCACCAGATCCACGCTGCGGTAGCGGGCCTTGGCTGCGCGCAGCTTGGCTTTGACGTCCTGCGCGTAGCCTTCCATGTTGGTCTTGACGATGGTGTTGGTGTCCACTTCCATCAGGAAGTGCACACCGCCGGCCAGGTCCAGGCCCAGCTTCATCGGGCTGGCCCCCAGATTGCTGAGCCACTCCGGCGTGGTCGAGGCCAGGTTCAGGGCCACCACATAGTCGCTGTGGCCCAGGGCCTCCTGAATCGCGCGCTTCGCCGGCAGCTGGTCCTCCATCGACTGGAGGCGCAGCAGCACGGCCTTTTCCCCCACCTCGCCGCCGATATAGGCGATGCCGGCGTCATCCAGGGCCTTCTGCGAGCGGTCGAGCACACTCTGCCCCACCTCCATGGCGCTGGACTGGCCGGAAATCTGCACGGCGGGATCCGGCTTGTAGAGGTTGGGCGCGGCGTAGATCAGGCCGAGGGCCACGACCGCGAGAATCAGGACGTACTTCCAGACGGGGTAGCGATTCATGCTGCTCTCATTGTTCTAGTGCGGCCTCGTGGGCCGGTAAATCTTGGCAATGTCGGAGGATATGCGGGCGCCGATGGCGGATTGCAAGGCGCAGCAGCCCCCAAGTGGGGGCCGATTATACGGGGATCGCAGGTGGGTACAAATCGAAGGGGTGGTAGCCTGGCCGGCAGGCGATAGCCGGTGGCCGCCCGGGAACTTATCGCCTGCAGGGCAGGCTCCCACAGGATCAACGCGCCAGCGGCGGCACCTCGCGCCCCAGGCGGTGGTAGAACTCGGCGACGAAGCCGTCCAGCTCACCGGCGGCGATCGCGTCGCGCAGCCCCTGCATCAGGCGCTGATAGTGGCGCAGGTTGTGGATGGTATTCAGCTGGGAACCGAGGATTTCGCCGCAGCGGTCCAGGTGGTGTAGATAGGCGCGGGAGAAATTCTCGCAGGTATAGCAGTCACACCCCGCCTCCAATGGTCCGGTGTCGTGGCGGTGCTTGGCGTTGCGGATTTTCACCACGCCCTCGGCGGTGAACAGGTGGCCGTTGCGCGCATTGCGGGTCGGCATCACGCAGTCGAACATGTCCACGCCGCGGCGCACCGCCTCGACGATATCCTCCGGCTTGCCCACCCCCATCAAATAGCGCGGCTTGTCCGCCGGCATCTTGTGGGCCAGGTGGTCGAGCACGTTGATCATGTCTTCCTTCGGCTCGCCGACCGACAGGCCGCCGATGGCATAGCCGTCAAAACCGATCTCGGTCAGGCCGCGCAGGGAGATGTCGCGCAGCTCCGGGTACATGCCCCCCTGCACAATGCCGAACAGCGCCGAGGGGCTGTCGCCGTGGGCCCGCTTCGACCGCTCCGCCCAGCGCAGGGACAGCTCCATGGACTTGCGCGCCTCGTCGGTGGTGGCCGGATAAGGGGTGCACTCGTCGAAGATCATCACGATATCCGCGCCCAGCGCCCGCTGCACGCGCATGGATTCTTCCGGATCCAGATACACCGGGCTGCCGTCGATCGGCGAGCGGAAGGAAACCCCCTCCTCGGTGATCTTGCGCAATTCCCCCAGGCTGAATACCTGGAAGCCGCCGGAGTCGGTCAGAATAGGGCCGTGCCACTGCATAAAGTCGTGCAGATCGCCGTGCTCCTTCACCACCTCAGTGCCAGGGCGCAGCATCAGGTGGAAGGTGTTGCCGAGAATGATCTGCGCCCCGATCGCCTCCACGTCCCGCGGCAGCATGCCCTTTACGGTGCCGTAGGTGCCCACCGGCATAAAGGCCGGCGTCTCGACCACGCCGCGCGGAAAGCGCAGACGCCCGCGGCGGGCCTTGCCGTCACTGTTGTCCAATTCAAACTGCATAAAGCACTGGCGGCTCAAGGGGCGCTCCTGAAAATTGTCCGGTTTCCGAAGATGGGTTGCTCGATCACCAGCCGAATACTTCCGGGTTGCGGCTGATCAGCATCGCATCGCCGTAGCTGAAGAAGCGGTACTTTTCCCGCACCGCCTCGCGATAGGCGTTCATAGTCTGCTCGTAACCGGCGAAGGCGCTCACCAGCATCAGCAGCGTCGACTCCGGCAGGTGGAAATTGGTGATCAGTCGATCCACCACGCGGAAGCTGTAGCCGGGATAGATAAAGATATCCGTCTCCCCCACCGTCGGCGCCAGCTCGCCACTTGCCGCAGCGCTCTCCAGCGCCCGCACGCTGGTGGTGCCGACGGCGATAACCCGGCCGCCGCGGGCGCGGCAGTCCGCCACCGCCCGGCACACGGACTCCGGTACGTTAAGTACCTCGCTGTGCATCTGGTGCTCGAAGATGTCGTCGACCCGCACCGGCTGGAAAGTGCCGGCGCCCACATGCAGGGTCACGAAAGCGGTCTCCACGCCCTTGCTGCGCAGCGCATCCAGCATCTCTTCATCGAAGTGCAGCCCCGCGGTGGGCGCGGCCACGGCGCCGGCCGCGCGGCTGTAGACGGTCTGGTAACGCTCGCGGTCCGACGCCTCGTCGGGCCTGTCTATATAGGGAGGCAACGGCATATGGCCGAGGCGTTCCAGCACCGGCAGTACCCCCTCCCGCGGAAACTGCAGCTCGAACAGCGCCTCGTGGCGCGCCACCATCTCCACAGAGGTACTGTCTTCCAGCAGTATCTCGCTGCCCGGCTTGGGCGACTTGCTGGAACGGATGTGCGCCAGGGCGCGGTGCTCGTCCAGCACCCGCTCGATCAGAATCTCGAGCTTGCCGCCGCTGGCCTTGCGCCCGAACAGCCGCGCCGGAATCACGCGGGTATCGTTGAACACCAGCAGGTCACCGGCCTCCACCAGGTCCGCCAGCTCCGCGAACTGCCGGTGCTCGATGCTGCCGCTGGGACCGTCCAGACACAGGAGACGGCTGCCGCGACGCTCCTTTGCGGGGGTGCGGGCAATCAGTTCATCGGGCAGGTCGAATTGGAAATCCTGGCGGCGCATGGCATCAGTTTAGGCGGTCAGCCGTTCAGCTAGTCTGTGGGGCCGCGAAGAGTAACGGAAAGCCGCCCCGCCGCCAAATCCGGTTGACCCGTCACCGCCCATCGCTATAATCGACCACCTCGCCGAGGCGCCAAAGCAACATTGCCTCGAGCCGCTGCCAGAGTGGTGAAATTGGTAGACACAGGGGATTCAAAATCCCCCGCCCTTAAAAGCGTGCCGGTTCGAGTCCGGCCTCTGGTACCAAGATTCCTTACAAATCAATAACTTAGCGGGCATTTCCAGCGGCACCCAACATAAATGCCAACTACCGGCACCCGCTAAATCATCCTTCTATATTTACCTATCCGCGGCACACGTCAGGTCGAGCAGCTTGCCCATGGTTTCGATTTGCCCATCAACCGCCCACAGTGCGGCCGCGATCTGCTCATCATTCAGACGGTCGCCGTCTGGCTCGTTAAATTCGCTCATCAGCAACTGCACAATGGCCCTCATGCGGATCAGGTTGCAGCTCATAGCATCCATGTACATCGCGGGCCCGGCGCTGGCCGTGTCCAGTACCGCCTCCGGTGTATCAGCTATCACGTAGTCATTTACTGCGGCAATTGTCGCGTTCTTGCTCATAGAAGTATCCCCAGATTGTAGGTTGTGCTCCTGGCCTTGCCAGAGTGTTCCAATATAGACCACTTCTAGCCGAAAGTGAAACAATTTAGAACACTTGTGGCATAATAAAGACTCACAACTTGTGGGATACAGGCATGACGGACTTAGTGAGTGGCGCCCAGATGCGAGCCGCCAGAGGGATTTTGAAGTGGTCGATTGCGGATCTGGAGAAGCAATCCGGAGTATCCTCTATGACAATCAAGAGGATGGAGAGAGGCGACGGCGTACCGAGCGCAAGAGATGAGAATATCCAGGCCGTATACAACGCCTTTATTAGCAGTGGCCGGATCCGGTTTGAGGGCGAGGACGTAGTTCAGATAGTTTTTGAGGAATAGCGGCGAAGTCTCCCCCGCCGCCCACAATCACACCTTGCTGCGCAGGAATGCCAGCGGCACAGCTTTACGCTCCACCACCCGATCCCAATTACTCGCAACCTCCAACTCCGCCAGGCTGGGAGAGTCGGCCACAACAGAGCCCTCCTTCCAGGCGAAGCCTGCAGGGTGCACAGCCATGTTCATGCGGCTGTGCAGCACCTGCTGGCCGCCACCGCTACCGGCGCTCGGGATGTTTTCAATCTCAGTGCCAGCGGCGATATTCGGCCCGGCCATACCGTAACCGATTGCACCGGGGCCAAACAGAACGCTCAGGTAAACGTCCACGGCCGGTGCCAGGCCATCGTCTACGATCACTGCCAGGCCGCGGAAGGTCTGAAAGTTGCGACCTTGAGAGTCGGTAATGGTGGCAATCAGATCGTTCTTGAGAGCCGCGCGGTAAACGTCGCTGTGCATGGCGATTGCACTCACAGCGCTCAGGTTGTCCCCGAGAGAAGCGGTCGCGTCGATGACGGCCGCCGCACTGAACAGCTCCGCGCCTCCGGTTAGGCCTGAAATGTCGAGGACCATATCCCCGGAATAATTGGCCTCGTTATCGGCCAGGATGCCTTTCAAAGAGCCGATAATTCGGCGCTGCAACTGGCGCTCCCAATAGGCCGTCACGCGGTTCTGAATGCGGGCAAGGGCATCGCTGCCGGCCAGCTCGCTTGCGAGGTTCATCGCGCTCCAGGATTGGTGCAGGAAGCTCTTGCGGACTGTCTGCTTGCCCGCGTTGATCTTTTTGGGCGTGGAGTGAGTATCGGGATCATCACTCGCCAAATTGGCCTCATCGTTGCCCAGGTCATTCCAGAAGGGAACGCCAAAGCTATCAGCGCCGGCCTGCAATTGGCGGTCAATAACCGAATTGCGTGCGGCTACGCCAGACATTGCGAGCGCGGTTTTTTCAAAGGTGTTTTGGACAATGTAAGGGGTGAATTCTGTGGGGACGATAACGTCCGCCAACTGAGTAACTGCCATGATAATTTCCTCGAATCAGGAGATAAATTTGATTCGAGCAGGGCCACTAGCCGAGCGCGGTGCCATACAATGGCGAATTCGGTTCTATGGTGCCCACGGGGCGGGGGGGTGCCGCACTCAGCCCACAGAGCCTTGTGCGACACCCGCATTATACCTCAGCGCAGGCCGGTGTTTAACCTTTCCGCTGTTTTTGTCGGGCTTCTTGGGAGACTGCCGCCACTGCTTGACCCGCCAGCGCCGCCGCCACTCGCCCGGGAGCCAATAACCAGGCTTTCAAAGCGGGCCACATGGGGCGACTTCTTCTCTTTCGGGAGCCAATCCTCAAGCACCAAGTCCCGAACATCCGCCTCGGTAAATTTAGCCTCGCGCATCGTGACATCGCCGCCCGCGGTTTCACCTACCATTGCCGGCGCCCCCTCACTGTCCCGAATCACGACCTCGCCGTCTTCCAGCTGGAATTGATACCCGCGAGCTTTGAATTCATTCAAAAAATACTCCGGCAGCATCGACACGCGCTCAAGCATCGCAGCGACAGGGCCGTCTAGCTGTATTTTCTGCAACTCGGCACTTGCAGAATCCCGTTCACCGCTGAGAGCCTCCACCTGCTCTGTCAGCTCGGTTACCTTTTTGCGAACCTTTTTCAGGTCCGCCAGCAATTCCGCGTTGTGGGTGCGCAGGGACTCTATTTCCTGCTGTTCTGGTGTTTTCTCGCTCATAGTTCAATCTCCTGTTTTTCTCGCTTGGTTCGATGATTTGAAAGTATGCGACGCGCGTTAATTCCTAGCGCACTTGGCGATCCGTTTTCGTCGTCGTGAATCACCAGGGGCCCACTCAATGCAACAGCCTCCCCGGATTCCATGTCCTGCAACGTAAAGCAAACTCGAGGGACGCGGCTGATAACAGAAAGCCTAAGTTCTCGCCCACTCTGCTCAGTGAGCATAAGCGCTGTGGTATATGGTTTGCCGTTAACGTCGGTCCTCTCTTCCGGCTTTCTGATTAACCGCCCGTACACCAAGAGCTGTGGATCGTTCATGGTTCTCTCCTTCGGTTTAATAAGCCATTTCGTCATTTCAGTAGGGAGTGCATGGCCCAATGGCGGCCCAACCTAGATTAATGCTCATGGCGGGTTTGGGTTTTGCGGTGAAATTGGCAACGCCCGCAATTGCGTTGGCCAGGTCATCGTGTGCGCCCGGCGCGTGGTCAATGCTGTCGCGTCCGCCTCGAGTAGTACGGCGCTCCAGCCCCAGCAATTCACGGTGTAACTGGTTGTCCGGTGGTAGTTCGATATTGCCGCTGTTCAGCAATGGCAACAGATCCTTGTACAGCTCGGACTTGTTCTTGTCGGACCTGATGTAACTAATGCGGCGCTTGTTGAATTGCTCCCGCGGCCACTCACCCGCGTATGCGTCCCCGCGCACCTCGCGGATGCGGTACGTCTTGAGCAGCTTGCAGAACTCATCAACAACGGACTCAGGGCTAAACGGAGGTCTCACCGCGCGGGTGCAATCAATGATTACCCGCTCGTCTTTATCCTGATGGGCAATGGCCAGGGTGAAGGCGTCGGCACTGCCCCCGGAAGGATCGACAAAGGCGGTATAGGTGGAGCGGCTGTCGGGCATGATCTCCAGTTGGCTCGGGCGGGTGCATCGGTCCAGGGTTTCCACGGTCACATAACCCTCAACATCGGTGCGGAACTGTGCCCCGTATTCAGCCGCAGCGGCCGTAGGATCGTTTTCGTAGGCCTCGGCAACCACTGACTCATCCAGGGTTGGATTCATCGTCAGCGTGGGCGCCTGAGCGACCAGGACGCGGGCGCTATCGGATCCGAAGTGGCGCCGGTAGGACTCCCACAGCACACCACGGCGCGCGTATGGGCTGGACAGTGCAATCAGCTTGCCATTCAGCGTGGCCAGAGAGGGCCGCAGGGCGTTGATAATCTCCCGGTCAGGGCTCGCACCATCGACCATCCAGAACGCTATCTCATCGAGGATCGCGCAGCACACCGTGTAACCGCGGATGCCTCTGTGTGTGGCCGTCATCACCTCGATAACGCAGCGGTTCACCAGCTCGATAGACTCCTGACCATCGCGGACAACCATCGCTTGCAGCATGGGGCAGGATTCAATCAGGCCGCGGATATAGCGCATCACTGAGCGGGCTTGCTTCCGGTCAGCCGCGACGATAATTACCGTGGCCACCTCACCCGGCGCCAGCTTGCTCCGGTAGTCGTTAAAGAAGGCCTCAAACACAGCCAGGAGGCCGGCAGCGTTGGACTTGCCACCCCTCCGGCCGATAGCCAGCCAGAGCTCACCAAACGGGCTCAGGACCGGCGTGCGGTTGGTCAGCTCATGGAATACAGCGGCTTGGGTTTCGTCCAGCGGCAGGCCGTAGAAGCCGCCCAGGAGCGCCCGCCAGTTTGCCCAGGAGTCTCCCCCGAATTGATCCGCGAACAGGTTGGGATCTGCCACAGCTTCTAATAGGTTCATTTGCTCCCCCTTATGTAGGTCTCAAGGGCCGGGACCACCTTTGCCTGGCGTTGCAGCCCCAGCTTGCTAAACAGGCCATTGAGCGCGTTGCAGGCCTGCACCCACTTACCGCTGTCGAACTCCGCACCTGTGGCCAGCTTTGCCTCCTCCTGCTGCAGGTGGAATTCGAGGAACAGCGCCCGGTCAATCAGCGCCTTCTGCTGGTAGCTGAGCTGGTCCAGACCGCCCAAGTCATCGCACAGCTGTTGGTGCCGGTTGGCCAGCGTCTGCGCTATGGCCGTGCGCTTATCCAGGCTGGCCAGCCAATCGGGTTGATAGCGGGCTGGTGGGCATTGCTTCTTGCTCATATCTGGCGTTTATCTCCCTAGTAATTTCCGCAAAATCTCTGTTTATGTTGGGTAGGTTGTTTGAACATCAGACCGACCGGAAACCCGCATCAGCTCTAGCCCGCACCAGCAAACGGCTCCCGGAAAACCTTTGGAGCCTATGTGAGGGCCCAAACCGGCCAAAATCTGCAGGGTAGCGGGCGAAAATAGGCACTTTTAATCGCATCCCATCTCCTCCACTTTCCCCACTCTCTCCCGTCCAAATTTCAACCAAAGCGAAGACTGCATTTCCTCCACTGAAAGCCAATCGGGATCAATTACCGTTATCTGCCGGCCATCCAATTCCACATGCCAGACTTTCGCGCTGGGCTCGGATACCGGACCAGTAAAAACCGACTGATAGAAATGCTCCGTGGGCGTCAATGGCCGATTCATGCCGCACCCCCCAAACAGTGCTGGCAGCCCTCACCCGCACACCTTGGGCAGACAGGGTTTGCCAAGACCGCCACAAGATCACCACTCTCATAATTTGGCGGCCTTGCACCACCAATCTCTCTACAACCCTTGGTGTTACTAGCTTCCAACAAGACCGACACACCCTGATTATTGGTGGCGGTGTTGCAGATATTGGCGGCCTTGGCCGTGGCGGTGTTGTCGGTGGCGGACTTGTTACTATCAGCGGCTTGAATCCCGCGTGGTGCCTCATCTCCAACAAGACCGCCAGATTTTGAGGTGAGACTGGCGGCCTTACTGCTGTCGGTGTTGTCGGGAATTCTCCATTGCCAAAACCCGCGGCCGCCCTTCCCGTCGCTGATCCGCTCGGCGATAACGCCTAGCTCAGCCTTCGCCCGCTCCACTGTTCGCCAGCTGGTGCCGGCGCCATTGGCTTCCGCTTTGATCTGGTTCACGGGGACGGGGCCGGACCACAGCAGTTCCTCAAGCCATGTCGCAGCCTCATCGCGCGGCGAGCTTTCATCCTCCGCATCGCCGAGCAACTCTCGTGCGGTTCCCTCTAATGGCTGCCCCCAGGTAACACGGCTCGCGCTAAGACCATCAATGTCCACTTGCTCGAGGCTGTACGCGAAGCCGCCACCATCCGGGCCGATATTCGATTTTGCCCGCGCCATGATGCGCCGGCCGTCTTCGCCCTTAGCTGTAACAATCACAACGCGCGCCAACGCTGAGAACGCTATGGACCCAGTTACACGCTCGGTAGGATCGCGGCCGGCAGTGCCCTTGCTGAAGTGAGAAATGCCGAGTACCGCGCAATCAAGGCGAGAGGCGAGGTTTACGATTGGCTGAAGCGCCCGGCGCACTTCCGTATTTTTGTGGCTGTCGCCGGCAACCGCAGACACGACCGGATCGCAAATCATCAGGGAAATGTCCCCAATCTCTTCCGCGGCCCGCTCCAGCGTCAACAAATCGACAGCCGGATCAAAGGCTCGCTGCTCGCCACAAGAGAGCACATCACCGACGATAAACACGCGGCTCAAATCTGCTCCAGCTGCTCGCAGACGCGGCACCAGGGTATCCGCTGGATCATCTTCGCCCGACCAGATCAGAACATTGCCCGGAGTCGCCATAGTGGCGTCCGGCCACTGCCCGCCTCGGGTATTAACGGCAGCAATGGCCAGCGCAATTGTGGTTTTTCCGGTGCCAGGGGAACCGGCCAGGATGTGGAGCTTTCCCCTGGCGAGGTATCCAGGCCACTCCCACCGGATCGGGCGGCACACTACAGAATCGGCCGGAGTCAGCTGTATCAACGGCGGTGCATATGCTTCCGTCATGCGCGATCCTCCACGTACAGCCGGCCGAACTGCTCATCGCCTGGCCGGTAAACCCACATCGCCCGGTCGAAGAATCCAGGGTCATACTTCCGCAGCCGGTTTATAGCCTGCTCGACCATGTTCAAATCAGCGGACAGCGGGTGTCGGGGATCGTCCAGGAAAACGAATACCAGGTGCTCATCCAGCTTCAACTGCTCGCGCAGCTCGAGATTGGCGCGCGGGCGGCTGGGTTCCGGCTTCCAGGTGGGGTCATGGGGGAACAGGTCGCGGACGTGCAGCCCGAGCGCCTGGCAGAGGTCGCGGTAGTCAGCCCCGCAACCCCAGCAGCGCAGCCCGACCTTGCCGGAATCGTACTCGGTTGCCTCTAGCGAGCGTCCGTCATGGATGGGGCACCGTCCGCGGACCTTGTTCTTGCCAATGAATCGAACATCGGCAATTGTCGCCACAACCTTGTCAAAGGGCGCTGCGGACGGGCTATAATGCTTGGGCTGATGAAAGTGACTTGGAAACCCGCCTGCGGCCGCCACCGCTCGCGGGTTTTCTTTTGGCCGCATCATGCGGCGCCCCCCTGCTTAGCTTCCCAGGCTTGAATATCTGAGAGACGCCAGCGGGTGGATCCGTTGATTTTTACAGGCTTGGGGATCTGCTCGTTCGCTGTCCAGCGCCAGATTGTCGCGCGTGACACTTCGTAGCGAGCTGCGAGCGTTCTATCCGAGAAATATTGAGGCTGCATCTGCATGGGTTGTGCCTATTCATGTTTGATTAAGACACAACCCATTATTCACATATAGCAGACACCTTAAATTTGGAGCGCGTACGCCAATTATGATTAGCGTACGCCGATTATGATTATTTCCTCTTAGGCGGACCCGCTTTTGTGGCGTAAGCGGGCGCGACCGGCCTTAACCAAGCTTTTATGCCCTCGGGGCTGCCGGGCAAATAGCCGTACAGTTCATGCCCGTGTGTGGCTGTTAACAGCTTCTTGTATACTAGCTCGCACATTTCTCCAATTCTGATTAGCTGCTCTGTGTCCAGCTCCCAAAGGGCGACAGCCTCTCTCTGTGCACACTCCTTTAACGTCTTAGACGCCGCTGATTTCCACCAATTTCGCTCGTCCTGCTTCCTGGTTCTTTTTGCTTCTCTCTGTTGAACTAGGAGGGCCGGCACAATCGCCTCTTTTATCATCTCGTTCTCGAGCTGGCCGGCGGCCTGGCCCAGCTGATAGAACGCTAGGGCTATTTCAGACGTGTCGCCAGAAACCGTGGCGGACGCCGCCCGGTCTACGGCATATTTGAACTGTTTCCAATCAGGGGGCAGTTCCGAGTCCTCCCACAGATTGTTTAGCTGCGCCAGCCATAGCTGCCCGCGCTGGTACTTCAAAAACTCATCCAGATCTGGATTGTTCATCTGTTCAACTGCCGCAGATACTTGCTCAGCGGTGTACTCCTTTAACGGAACCTGCGAAGCAACGAACGTTTCCCAGCTTTCATACCTGTATCTCTTATCCATCAGCGACGGCCTCCGATATTGACCACCTTGGCACCCTGCGGCACTTCACCGCGGGAGCAGTAATTTTCCCATTCCGCCATCAGTTGGCGGCGCTTATCGAGCAGCGAATCCCGCGCATATGCGGCCCGGGTGCGGTCTGTGCCAACGTGGGCCAGGGCCAGCTCTGACACCTCATCGTCATAGGCGGTGTGAATGCGGCACCAGTCCTTGAAAGTCGAGCGGAAGCCGTGAACTGTTATATCCCCGCCAATGCTCTTGGCCATCTTGCTAACGGATACGTCGCTGATCTGCGGGGAGCGAGGGCCGTGGAATATCGTCTCCCCGAGCTGGGGCATGGACTTGATGAGCTTGATAGCGGCATCGGTGAGCGGGACAACGTGGGTTTTGCCCTCTTTCATCTCGCCGCCGTCGATCGTCCAGGTTTTGGCGTCCAGGTCGATTTGATCCCAACGCGCTGCGCGGGCCTCTCCCGGCCGGGCCGCGGTCAGAATGGTAAACTCCAGGGCACGGGCGGAAACGCCGTCACGCTCTCGCAGAGAGGCGAAGAAGCCGGGCATATCGTCAACAGGGAGTGCGGCCCGATTGCGAGCCTTGCGCACGTTAGAGGGTTTCGGCAATACCTTCTCTAGGTAGCCTTTCCAGCGCGCCGGGTTGGCGTCTTTGCGCAGCCCCTCCACTGTGGCCAGGTCAAGAATGCCCTCCACATGGAGCCGCACCCGGTTGGCCGTGTCGGTCTTCTTCTCCCAAATGGGCTTGAGGATCTCTTTGACGTGAGCCAGCTGCACATCAGCCGGAAGCATGGAGCCAATGACGGGAAAAACGTAGGCCTCAAGTTGGTTCTGTAGTTTGCCAATCCGCTTGGCTACATCCTTGCCCTTAAAGTCCTTGCCCTTCTTGTCCACATAGTCCGCGGCAACCTTGCGGATAGTGACAGACTCCACCCGCTCGGCCTGGCGCCGTGAGCGCGCCGACTTTCGCTCGGCTACCGGGTCCGCTCCCTCGAGGATCTTGCGCTTCATGTCCATAGCGGCTGAGCGGGCCATTGCCAGGGACACCAGCGGATAGCTCCCCAGACCAATGTCCCGGCGCTTGCCGTGAATCACCACCCGGAGAACCCAGGAGGCCGACTGCTCGTTTTTAACCTGAAGCGCCAGGCCTTCCGAGCCGGTACCGCCCACCGAGTGAAACCCTACCTTTTTTGATCGCGCCTTGACCTGTCTGTCTGTGAGCGCGGGAGCCCTCTTTGGCATCTCAGCCTCCTGTCAAAATTCGTCCCCGAATTCGTCCCCGAACTATTTCCCAACCACATACCCAACATAAAGCAAGATATTACATAGAATCGGATAAGACAAGATAAAACACGGAAAAATAAAAAAAGGCTTGTTTTAAGGGCTTTTACGAAACAAAACGAGAAAAGATGAGACACGGCCGCGGCGTCGGCCTCTGGTACCAGATCCAAACCCGCGCCAGCTCTAGCTTTCGCGGGTTTTTTTGTTTTTTGGCGCTGGCTATTTGTGCTGCCAAGATCCGCCAAAGTGTCAACATTGTGTCAACGCCGCTTTCTCCACGTTGTATTGCACTGCATCCCCAGGAAATGCGCGCAGCTGCTGACGCTCCCCGCTTTTGGGCAATGCACAGATCCATCGCTGCCATTCCAAGTTATTCACCACATGAAATTGGGCACCTGGTGGAAGGCCGCGTGGCCTGGGACTGGTCGCGGATAGGCCGTTTCACTGATCAAAAAGGCGCCGGAAATCGGCAGGCGTGGGGAGGAGTGAATTTTGCCCCTGCGGGTGTTGGATTTATAAACACAAAAGCCGGGATTGCGCCCGGCTTTTTAATTGGTGGTCAGTGTTTCAGATATTGGCCAGTAATCGCTTTTTCGCTTCCTGGAACTCTTCGTCACTTACTGCGCCCGAATCGCGTAATTTTGCCAGGCGTTCCAGCTTGGCCAGGCTGTCTTCCGCTGCAGGCTCCGCTGGCTTTGACTGGGATCGCTGGCGGCCCGCATCGATCGCGGCAGCCAGTGCCTGGTCGCGCTCTTTATCCAGGCTTTTAAATTCCAGGGAATCATTGCTGGTATGAACGCGCAAAGTGTAATGACCTAGGCGGGATCTGCGATCGATAGAAGAAATCTTGTCCAGCTCGATGCTTTCCAGCACTTCCCCCAACATTCCCTTGCGGCAAAATATCACGCGATGCTGCGAAACCATCAGCGTGCCATTCTTCTGCGATTCGGCGCCCTGCCCCATCACTTTGCCTATATAGCCTTCCGCCCACGCCTGGATCCCCTCACCGGGTTTTGCGTGCGCTTGTCGAAAGTGGATAACGTGTTTCGATTCCTTGGCCATTGGATTTCTCCCTGCGGTATTAATGGCAGCAGATACTAGGAGAAATCCGCCGCGCGCGTCCAATGACACTATTGTGAATTGTGCCGATTTGCCAGCCAATTCATATTCGCTTCGATCGCGCGGAACATCGCCAGTCGGTCCATCAGCTCTTTGCGCCACTCCCGACCGATGGGCCATTGGTAGCGCGCGCCATAGAGGCGCTCAAAGTTCGGAAAAAAGATTTCATACATGGCTGCCTGGCGGTCGGTGGCAGCGCGCACGCGCCGGATCTCCACCGGCTCGCCGTCCACAATGATCTGTCTCGCTTTCATGAGTTGTCCTATACTGTCTATTTATACAGTACAGGACAAGAAGACGGCAGAATGCCAATCCAGCAGCAGACACTTTAACGAGCTTTTAACGCTAGAGCAGAGGCGTGTCTTTACTGCATTCTACTGGCTGGTTTTTTTGGACTCCTTTTCCCTGCGCAATAGTTTCATTACATGATCATGCATAGCTTGCACTTGTTTTTCCTTTTCATTCCACTCTTTTCTTGACTTAGGCTTCCTCCCAAACTCGTCCTGAGTAGCGATCAAACGCCCATCCGCCCCTCCTATGAATATCTCCTTGCCTCGCCCAAGTAACTTCACACTTTTTGATATGAAAACCCTATCCAGAGTCGCCCAATCCTTTTTCTTTAGGCCTTTCTCGGGAAATAGCCAATCTCTTCTGGCAGCCGCAACATACCTTTTTGCCCTTGACTTCAGAATATAATTTATCGCCAAAACTTGTTGTTCATCTAAATCCCGCTCACGGATAATATCGTCATAATTGGCAATTGTATTATCGAAATACCTCGGATTTGTTCTGGGCTTTCCAGCTTTTAACTTTCCGGGACTCCTCGCATATTCAATATTAGTTAGTATGGCGCAGTGATTTAAGTCTAGCGGGAAAATTGTTCTAGTGCCTTTAAGATGAATGCCGGGGTCATGCGGGAATTTACATTGCTTACTTCCAGGATAGAAAGCGGGATTGTATAGTGTCACGGGATTATCAGTAACTACGAACTTTGTATCTGAATTACCAGCACTTACAACTTCCATAGAAGCCTCTACCCACATTGTGCAGTGCATTCGGCGAATTTTTTGCATTCCAATAAGGAGATCGTTGTAATTTTTTGGCTTAACAAGCCCTATCAACCATGACAGCCCTTTGGGTGTGCGTAAACGCTGGGCATCCATGTATTCATAATAATTTAAGATATGATCGTGAATCTCCCGCATCCAGTTCTGAGATGACAACGCTGCAACGGCTGCCGAACCATCGGTATCGATTCTTCCGAACAGATATTTCTCGATATCGTCATTCTCAACACCGAAGTATTTGGTTGTATACAGGTCTATTTCGAAAAAAAACTTGCCAGGACCTTTTACAAGAACTTCGCCTTTTTTAACTTCCCTTCCATCAGGTGTAATTATGCGCTCCGGGGACAAATCCAGCCGGTAATAAGCCGTCTGCCCGTTAAGCATAAACCTCTTTTGATACCACTCGGGAACATAATGGTGTTTATGAGATTGTTGCACGACTACCTTTAACTGAATCTAGATGTTTCTTCGAACGACCAATTTTACAACTCAGAAGACCAATGGGGTCGGGCTCCTTTGATCTTTTAATTTCACTGCCTTAGAGCACGAGTCATTGATGCGAAGTTACAGGAGACCTAATTAACGTGATTGCTAAAACTTTCATCAATCGGAATTCCATTTTCTGCTCGAATACGCTTGTGACGCAGCTTCAAGGCTACTTGCATGGCCGTCATTACCAGCATTACCGAGAAAATTACTAGAATCATGGGAAAAACAGAGTCGGCAACCTTCCCGAATAAAGTAGAACTCTCGAAGCTTCCTTTAATAAACGAGAGCATTGTCCCCAATGCCACTATGGTTCCCAGCGTCATTGATAGGAGGCTGGTCATTTTCTCTTTGTATTCAACCCTTGCCACAAAAGCTTCTCTATCTATGATATCTGCCTGTAATTCCTTGGTTTCTTTTTGAATTAACGTACTAAGTGCTTCGCAATACCCCTTCTTTGAGGAAGAGGATATAAAACTAGAGTCCATAATTTCCTTAATAAGGTCTTCTACTATTTGTGCCGTGCCATGCAGCCTCTCTACTTCAACCTTATATTTTCTAGCGGTCGCGTTCCTTAACGCCTCAATTACCTCTGTGGAAGGAAGGCTATTCTCCGAAATTTCTGGACGGATAGCATACAGAATTTCTTTGTTGGCCGTACCAATGCTGATGGCCAGTTCCCGCTGGTCTTTCTTAGAAAATAAGGTTCTGGTTAGCCAAGCTACGATAAGGCCACTTAGTACACCACCACCGACTCCAACTACCCATCCATTATTCAATAGTTCTTCCATATTCTCCTCATGGAGCTATCACGACTATCCCATAGAATCGAATCATCAACTGAATGACCTTTGCCCCGCTTCTCGCAAATAGTTCATTTCAGCCCTTATTACAGACAACCTATCCTTGTAAACAATATGCAAAGGGAAAGCTACCGCTAATAGATGCCAATTTACCAACCCAATATTATTCCATTCCCCAATCAAGATGATGAATGCTATAAACCCCATCAAACCGACCACAGATGCTTGCAATCTCATCCTTGCCAGAAGCGCACTGTGAAGCAGAGTGTCTTTTACAGATGAAAACTCTTCATTATATAATTGCGTTTTCAATACCTAACCCTCAATTACAAAACCACGCCCGTCGCCGTTATCTGCGATGCATTTTACAAAGACACCTGAAAATCCTTTGTGGAACGTGATTGATCTTCATTGTCCCAGCGTAGAGTAATCGGAAAAGATGGATATCCACCGCCAAGAGCAATCACAGCATGCATGGTAAAATAATCACCTGGGTTTAAAATTTCATAAGGAATTTTTTCACTGTACTCGCTTCCGATTATTGGATTTGAAAAATCTCCCTGCCTAAGATTAAAATAAATATTCTCGGCTTTTGCAGGCCCAAGATTTTCTATATAAAATTTATACGAACCATCGTGTTTCTGCAGACTTATTCTTAAATCCGCTTTCTTTGAATTAGCTTTATCTTCAGCAATTTTTGCCAATTGTGTTTGACTTAGTTCCGCATGAATATTTTCAAGCTCAATTAGCTTCTCAGAAGTTTTTTTGCTTCTAGAGAGAGAAACTACTGACGCCAGTATCGCCAAACCAGAAAGAATCGTATTTAGAATTTCGTATTTACTCATGACTCATACTACTTAATGTTGGCAACACCCGCAGAGCGTAGCGAGGCCCAACGCATAAAATGTGCGATGACGCTTGGCCTTACTGTGAACCTTACTGTGCAAAGCCTACGTATTTATTCACAATACTCCAATTCACTGTATTTGGTGAAACACCAAGCTTTAAAGATGGCGCTTTATAACAGACACCAAATGTCTGATTTGGAGCAAGAATTTTGTGCGATTCATATGGCGTCGAGTACTCCCCACCGTATGAACCGTAGTTTACGATATTGTCGCTATAACCTGGCCTGTATGCACCAATATTCCACTTTATGTTTTCTACAACCTTTCGGCTACCATTTTTGAAGTTTATAGCTATTGGATATTCTTCAGAGCAGATTGATGTATCGTATTTCACAACTATTGATACTGCTTCAAGATCTCGTCTCTTAGAGTTTTCATCTACCTGTAGATATAGGTAAATTGCTCCCATACCTCCAACCACAACTGCACCTAGTACTCCCATCTGCTTGGGAAAAATGAATATCAATATTATTCCTATAATTATCGCAACCCAAATCATGGAATCCCCTTACCTTTACTTATAATACCTGCAGCGGGGTAGGAGCGGCCGAAGCGTAGCGCACACCATTTTGCCCACCACTAGGAGCTGGGAAAACGGCCTGCGCTTGCTATATTTATTCTGTTAATAAGGAGATCATTTTGGGATCGTAGTGAATCCCAACAGTTACGTTTTTACCTGAAACAACACGATTTGACCCAATTTCGCGAGAAAAATCTACTTTGAATTCTGAATTTAGCTTCTCGATAACTTCAGAATCAATTGTGATCTCTTGATTAGACTCATCAATCACCTTAAAGGAAACTGTAGCATTCAAAGTCTGGGTAATAACATCAAAATGAGTGCCATCTTTCATATAGGCTTGCAATTGCCGCCTCAGTGATGAGTCATTATTTATAGCCTCATCAATTGCACGGAAAATTCTATTTTTGGGAATTAAACTTGTTTTGGTGTCAGTAAATTCTACCTGAATTCTCTGGTTCGAATTATAAGACGCTCCAGCTGATAAGATTTTACTAATTTCAGATTCAAATTTAGATCTAATATTACTGGTTTCTTCAACACTAATATCCCACCCTTTTGAGGTGCTAGCTAAATCCCATGGGATTTGCGGATCAAATGCCACCTCAACTTTTCTTGGCGACGAATAAATCTCCACAATTTGTCCGGAAGTATAAATATTGCTGGGATTTGGCAGCTCCACAAATCCAGTATGTTTTTGTATTCCAACCTGATTGCCAACGCAACTTGCCAACAAAATAACGAGCATTGCAAAAAGTGGGTACTTTAAATATTTCATGATCATTCCTTTGGATATACTTAAATATGATAGGTTGCTTAAACTACAAATTCTTTATATCCGTATCGCCTAATACGGAGGGAACAACCAATCAATCTTTCAAGAAAAGTTATCATTAATCAAGAGAATTCAAATTACATCAAATTTCATGAAACTGTACATATAACGATCACTTTCCCATAGCAGAGTTGTTACTACAAGCCGAACAGATCTACGCCTCCCAAAAATCCAGCCACTTAGGTACATAATCACCGGGATACTAGGCATCATCCCACTGAGCTTCGAATACGAGCAGGCCAATTATTGGTGATTAATTAATCAATCAGAGAGCTGAGGGAGGCACTGAGCGCATTGGCATCGCCCTGATGCTCCCCAATACCCGCCTGCTGATCCGGCGGCGCCCCATGGCTCGCGTGGGTGTGGCCTGCCAGAATATTGGCCAATGACGACACAATGTCGATCAGATCCGCCAGCACCTGCAGCACATTCAGCGATTCGCTGCCCAGCCACACGGTGCCGCCGTCTTTCACCTTCACCGATTGCTGCACCGCTGCCAGGGAATCGCGCACGTTGCCCACGCGCTCTTTTAGATCCCGCCCGGCGGTGCTGTTGATATCGGCCGCCGTGGTCAGGTTCAGATTATCCAGGGCCGACAGGTTCAGGCTGCCGCCGGTAAGCAGCCGCAGCGCGCCCAGGGCTTCGATGATCTTGGCAGCGGCGATTTCTTCCAGGGAGTGTTCGCGCACCTGTTTGCGTTCGGTGCCGTAGTCTTCCAGATTTTGCGCCGCTGACAGAATGCGGCGCAGGGAATCTTCCGTGATATTGCCGTGCGTTTCGCGCAGCCAGTGGCCGGCCGCGTCGATCTTTTGCCGCACCGCTTCACTCTACTGCCACAGCTGTTCTTCGCGATCGAGCGCCGGCACGCCCAGGCCGCGACTCAACACCGTGCGGATAAAGGGCTGATCCGACTGGCCAAAGGCAAAGGGCAATTCAACCACCGTGCCCGGTTCTGGCAATGCCAGCGCGCCGCGCTCGGTACCGGCGTTGGCCAGTGCCACACTGCGGAAAATTGGCAGACTGTTATCCGACGAGACCGGCTCTCGGTTCGACCAAGCGCAGCAGTTGGGACGCCGAAGGCGCCCGCTGGAGTGCATCGGCAATGCCGACGCGATCAGTCCGACCGGGTTCATGCACAACAGCGCCCGCAACGTTCACTCGACGCTGACTTTAACTCCCGCATATTCCGTCGAAGTCGCCCTGACCACCGGCTGCACCGTCAGCATTTTGCCATCGTACTCGATATCCGGGTGCAGATAGGGTTCAAATCCTTCGGTGCTTTCACCCCCTGCCAGCCAGCGCTCGACAAAATCCGCATCCGCCGGCGCGATCATCGGCAGGGATTTCTCGTGGTATTTTTTTGTCGCCGGATGGGCATCCAGAGTGATGATGGAGCAGCTGAGCAGGTCGCCCCAGGTCTTGTACAGGCCACAGAAGAAAAACGGCTCGCCGTAGCTGAACTCCACCGGGTTCTTGCCGCCCTGACTTTCCACCCAGGCGGTCGCCGGAATCAGGCAGCGGGACTTGCGGTATTCGGGCCGCGTGCCGAGCTTTTTCCAGTTGCTGTTGATCGACCAGTACTTGCGGTGCGGCTTCCAGCTATCGCCGTCCCGCTCCAGGTACAGATGCCAGATGGCGTTTTCGATTTCCGCCTCGCCGCTTCTCGCGGTGACGATGGAGACCTGCTGGGTAGGGCGGCGGCGCCGTCCGAAGATCATGCGCTGCGGGTGGTGCACGCCGTAGATCTCCAGGAAGCGCTCAATGCCCGCGTGGTCGTCTACATCGAATACGCTGCACATCAGGTCACCGCGACCTGCTCTGCACCGCGCAGCGTCAAGGCTGAAATAGCCAGCGCCAGCACCGAACAGAGCGCGATGGCCGCCACCAGCGGCAGCGGCGTGCCGTCGAACACCAGGCTGACAATCACTATCGCCACTGCGCCCAGCAGCATCTGCACTGCACCCCCGAGGGCCGCGGCGGTGCCGGCAATGGGGCCGTGCTCTTCCAGTGAGAGCACCATGGAGGTAGGGATCACCAGTCCGAGGAAGGCGTTGCTGGTCAGCAGCATGACCACCAGCAGGGAAAAATCATCGAAACCGGCGGCGATCACGCCCAGCATCAATACGGAGCTGGCGGCAAAGCCGCTCACCGCCCATCTGACCACCGCTACCGAGCCGAAGCGCTCGCCGAGGTTCGCCGCGAACTGGCTGGCGGTGAAGAAACCCAGCGCATTCAACGCAAAGGCGAGGCTGAACTGGGTGGGCGTCAGGCCGTAGTGGCCGGTGTAGAGAAAGGACGCCGTGGACAGAAATACAAAAAAGCTCGACATGCCCATGCCGCCGATCACGGTGAGCCCCATGTAACCCGGGTCGCGCAGCAGGGTGGCGAAGGCGCGGGTCATGGCGCTGAATTTGAAAGGCACGCGATCTGCCGGCTGCAGTGTCTCCGGCAACCCGGTCGCGGCCAGTATCAGGCTGAGGACAGTGGCCAGTGCCACGGCAATAAATACCGAAGGCCAGCCGAAAGGTTCGATCAGCGCACTGCCGGCCAGCGGTGCCAGCATCGGCGAAATGGAAATCACCAGCATCACCGTGGTCATCAGGCGGGTGGCCTCGGAGCCGGTGTAGCGATCGCGGATCACCGCCCGCGGGATGGACATCACCGAGGCGGCCCCCACGCCCTGCACAAAACGCAGCGCGACCAGCCACTCGATGCTGGGGGCGAGAGCGCAGCCGACGGACGCCAGCGCAAACAGTACCAGGCCGAAATACAGCGGCGGCTTGCGCCCGAACATATCCGAGGCCGGGCCGTAGAACAGCTGGCAGAGCCCGAAGGCGACGAAAAAGGACATCAGTGTGTACTGGGTCGCCTCCACCGGCGCGTCCAGACTCGCGGCGATCGCCGGCAGCGCCGGCAGGTACATATCGATCGCAAACGGGCCCACGCAGCTCAAGAGCCCGAGAATCATTGCCATCCTGACCAGGTCCGACTTCATAACTGCCTTCCAATGCCTCTACCAAACTACCGCGCGGCCTGATCTTCTCACGGGTGAGCTACCAGGGGTGAACCGGGGATTCTAACAGGATAGCTGCCGGCACCAAGGCCGCTTTCTGGGTCGCGTTTCTGCCGTGCCTACAGTTCATGGGTCAATTTTGCAAAAATTGAAGCATTACCAATCAGATCATCCGTGTTGGTGTTAAGCTCCGGGACTTGGGTAAAGTGCAGAAACATAATTTGACGGTGTAGGGGATCTGTGTCGCTTTCCTCGCGGCGCGTGCCTCACTCAGCACTTCCGGTAGCGCAGGTCTCCCGACCGCCTGCGGAGGCCCATGAGACCAATAAGTCAATCATTAGTATCCAGATACAGGGAAGTTCGGCCCGGCCGATAAGTTTTGCTCGATCACGGACCTCAGTAGCAATCGCTGGATCTGTCGACCGCGGATAGCGGTGACTGAATTGCAGATTAAGGTGATCTTCATGCTTAGGGGACAAATTCCCACAGCGACGCCCCTGTACAACTGCAGCGGCAGTGCCGCCCATTGCACGAAAATCGGGGGGCGCAGATGAGCCGGTCGCTGCATCGCACTTTTGATAAAGTCCGGAAACTCGTTAAAGAGCTGGTGCTCCCCCACAATCAGAGTCTGCGCAGCCTGCTGCAAAAGACCTGGGTCAGAGGAGTGCCAAGCGGCCAGCTGCTCGCGGTAGCCGCAGGCCCCGAACCCGCGCACCAGTCCCGCCCCGAGGACAGACCGCAGCCAGCCGCACCGCGCCGGCGCCAGCGGCCGACACTGCTGCGCCCCGCGGCAGATGCGAATCCCTTTATCGCCACCACACCCTGCTGGGTGATCACCCTGAATCCGGAGGGCGAGCGGACCCGCGCGCTGATGGATTCCCTGCAGGAACAAGGGCTGCCGGCGCAGACCATCGCCGGCGTCGACGGCCGCGCCGGTATGCCGCAGTTAGAGCCCGGCGAGCGACTGGCGAATGCCACCACCCGCTGGCGCCACCTGTGCGAGCTGAAGAGTTCCGAAGTGGGTTGCTATCTGGCCCACCTGCGCGCAATACGCCGCGCCTATGAATCCGGCCTGGAGCGGGTCTGTATCCTCGAGGACGATGTGTGCCTGGAAGCCGACTTCGGCAGCGTGCTGGCCGAACTGGAGCGGCTGCCGGAGGATATCGAGATGGTGCGCCTGATGGGCCTGAAAATCCGCAAGCGCAAGGAAATCCAGCCGCTCGCCGACGGCACGCACCAGCTGGTGCGGCCGGAGCGCGGCTGGTGCGGCACCCAGGGCTACATCATCAACCGCGCCGGCATGAAGAAGGTACTGGCACACGGCAGCCGCATCTTCGAACCCATCGACAAGATGTTCGATCACTTCTGGCAGTTCGACCTGCACCTCTACGGCGTCGAGCCGCACCTGCTGTGGGAGATGGAGCAGACATCGAGCATCGAGAAATCCAATGCGGGCCGGGACAGGGTCGCCCCCTGGCTCTACTGGCTGCACCCGCTCGGCAAGCTCTGGCGGAGCCTGGGGCGCCACTATTACCTGCGCCGGCACGCGCGCGATTTCTACCCGGCGCGCAAGCCGAAACAGCGCCCGGGGCGCAGCGCCCGCATAAGACCCTGACCGGCAGTTGCGGCGCGGCGAACTCAGGATTGCCAGAAGCGTTGCATTTTCAGAAACATGAAAGATGCGGTCCAGGTGATCATCATCAGCCCGGTGAGCGCTTCCAGTCCGGCGGTAAAACGCAGGTGGCCCATGGGTTCGATATCGCCGAAGCCCAGCGAGGTATAGGTGGTAAAGGAGAAGTAGGCGCAGTCGATCAGGCTGCCGTCGAAGTTGCCCGTCAGCGTTTCAAAGTGCTCCGAATGCACCATAAAGAAATAACCGAGCGCGAAGAGCCAGATCTCCACAATATGGGCCAGCAGTGCGCCGAAAACGCCGGTCAACACCGCCAAATTGCGCTTGAGGGACAGCTTCTGCCCCAGGCGAAACAGACCGTTCAGGGACTCGTGATGGATCACCACTGTCGCGGCGACGAGCAGGCTGTTCAGCAGGAAGGCGATCAGCAGGTCAGCGTCGTCCACGAAAAAACTCCCTGACCAGGCCGCCGGCCTCCTCCGCCATCACACCACCTTCCAGCGCAATCCTGTGGTTGAAGAAGCCCGCCTCGCCGAGGCGCAGCCGGCTCTCCACGGCACCGGCGCGGGGCTCGGCGGCGCCGTACACCAGCCGGCCGACGCGCGCGTGCACCATGGCACCGAAACACATGGTGCAGGGTTCGATGGTCACGTACAGGGTGGTCTGCGGCAGGCGATAATTCTGCAGATGTTCCGCCGCGCGGCGCAGGGCGATGATCTCCGCGTGGGCACTGGGGTCGCAGTTGCCGATCGGCCGGTTGCTGCCCTCGCCGATAATTTCCCCCTCGTGCACCAGCACTGCGCCTACCGGCACTTCGCCGCGTTCGCCGGCGATTTCCGCCAGCTCCAGCGCGCGCCGCATAAAAGTGTAATCTCTCGGGGTTGCCATAAATAACGATGTATTTCTTCTGTGAGCGAAATGGCGGGGCGGACAAGTGTCCAACGCATCCGCTTTTCTGCTTGGTGATGCGCTAGCGCTTATCCGCGCCGCAAATCTGTGGGAGCCTGCCCTGCAGGCGACAGCATGGATGCCATCAGCGGCATTGTATCGCCAGTAAGGCTGGCTCCCACAGGCCACAACCAGCCTGCGCCGGGAAGCTTTCAAACTATTTTTTGCTGATCAACCGCCGCACGACAAAATCCGCCTCCAGCTTCAGGCTGTCGCGCAGCTCCAGCTCGCGGCGCACGTCGCTGTTGCCCTTCCAGGCGAAGGGCGTCATCGCGAGAAAGTCCGCAATCGCCTCGCGGCCGCGCAGCTTGAATGGAAAGCAGCAGCGCATCTCCACTTCCGGCGCAAAGCCCTCCACCGGCTTGGGCGGCGGGTGCCGGCGCGGTTCGTCGTAGAGCGCCGCCTTCAGCGGCCACAGGTGGTCCGGCCCCGGCGAAACGTCCAGCAGCGAACCGCCGGGATTCACGACCCGGTGCATCTCCGCATCCGCGGCCGGCGCGAACACCCGCAGCAGATGATCGACGCTGTCTGTCGCCAGGGGCAGCTCGTAGCTGCCCGCCACCACGAACTGCACACCGGGCTGGCTTTTCGCCGCCATGCGCACGCCGGCCTTGGCGATGTCGAGGCCCGCCAGTGCCTGTGCCGGCCAGCCGGCTGCCTGCAGCCCGCGGCTGTAGAAGCCCTCGCCGCAGCCGATATCCAGCAGCTGCCGCCCCGGTACATAGGGCATGAGCGCGACGATCGCTTCCACTAGCGGCCGGTAGTGACCCGACTCGAGGAAGCGCCGGCGCGCCTGCAGCATTTCTGCGGAATCTCCCGGCTCCCTGCTGCGTTTCTTGTTCACCGGCAGCAGATTCACATAGCCCTCGCGGGCGCAGTCAAAACAGTGCTGGTTGGCACAGCGCCAGGCGCCGTCGCCCAGCGCGAGCGGTAGATTACAGACGGGGCACTGCCAGATCATTCTGCTTCCATGGATTCTGTGGTCGGCAATTTCGCGGCCGGATGCTTGCGCAAGATTAAATCGGCGGCTTTTTCGGCGATGGCGATCACCGGCGCATTGGTGTTGCCGCTGATCAGGGTCGGCATTATGGAGGCGTCCACCACGCGCAGTCCATCGACGCCGCGCACTTTCAGCTCCGCATCGACCACGGCGAGATCGTCACCGCCCATTCTGCAGGTGCCGACCGGGTGATAAATGGTTTCGGCGTTCTGACGAATGAAACGCTTGATGGAAATCTTACTGACGAGCGGCTTTTGCGGGGACCACCAGCGCTTGTGATAGCGCTGCAGGTCCGCCTTCTGCAGAATTTCGCGCGCCATGGCAAAGCCCTCCTCCATCACCGCCATGTCTTCGCCGTCGCTCAGATAATTGGGCTGAATCAGCGGCAGCGCGCGGGGATCATTACTGGCCAGTGTGATTTCACCGCGACTCCGCGGGCGCAGTGCGCAGGCGTGCAGTGAATAGCCGTAGCCGCCGGTTTTTTTCCTGCCGTGCTCGAACAGCGGTGCGGCGGTCAGGTGAAACTGGATATCCGGATTGCCACCCGAGCGGCTGGAAGAGGCAAAACCACCCGCCTCGGCGACGTTATTGGTCAGCGGGCCGCGATTGATCAGCAGAAATTCCGGCAGGTGCATCGCCGTCTGCAGCTTGGGCAGCAGGGAATCGGAAAAAGTCACCGGTTCCGAGGCCTGCACCACCTGGGTGATATCCAGATGGTCCTGCAGGTTCTTACCCACCCCCGGCAGGTGCGCCTGGGGCACAATGCCGAGCTTGCTGAGTTGCTGCTGCGGCCCGATGCCGGAAAGCAACAGCAGCTGGGGCGACTGTATGGCGCCTGCACACAACAGCACTTCCTTGTTGGCCAGAATGCGCTTGCCGTTCAGCAGTTCCACTCCGCTGACCCTGTCGCCCCTGAACAACAGGCGCGCCGCCTGGCTGCGGGTCAACACGGTCAGGTTGGGCCGGTTCTTCACTGGGTGCAGATAGGCGGTGGCTGAGGAGCAGCGGCGGCCGCGCCTCTGTGTCACCTGGTAGAAGCCGACGCCATTTTGCTGGCTGCCGTTGAAATCATTGTTGAAGCGGTGACCGGCCGACTGGGCCGCCCGCACGAAGGCGCGCCCCGCCTCCGTCTTCCATTTCAGGTCGGCAACCGTCAGCGGGCCGATGCCGCTGTGGAAGGCATCGCTGCCCCGTTCATTGCCCTCCGCCCGCAGGAAGTACGGCAGCATGCCCTGCCAGCCCCAGCCGGGATTGCCAGCCGCCTCCCAGGCATCGTAATCGGCGCTGTTGCCGCGCATGTAGATCATCGCGTTGATCGAGCTGCTGCCCCCGAGGGTGCGCCCTCGCGGCCAGAACAGGCGGCGCCCGTTCAGATGCGGCTGCGGCTCGGTGTAATGATGCAGGTTGAAGCGCTTGCCGGGCACCAGGTAGCCGATACCGGCGGGCATGGAAATCAGCAGACTGCGGTCCACCGGTCCCGCTTCCAGCAGACAGACCCGGTGCTGCTCCTCGGCACTCAGCCGATTGGCCAGCACACAGCCGGCGGAACCGCCACCGACGATGACGTAGTCGAACACCAATTGGCGGGGCATATTTTCTCCGCTCGTTATTTTGTCGTGGGAATCGCCGAGACAGTACACTCAGCGGCAGCGAAATCACAGCCCGGCACGGGGCCAACCCATGAGCGATTCCGAATTCAGCGATAAAAAAATCCTGCAGAGCTGGCACAGCAATGCCGCGCCCTGGATTCGCGCCATCGACGGCGCCACTATCGCCAGTCGCAAACTGGTTACCGATGGAGCAATTGTAGCCGCCGCGCTGGACCAGCGTCCCCTCTCGGCGCTGGACGTGGGCTGTGGCGAGGGATGGCTGGCGCGGGCGCTGGCCGCAAATGGCATTGACGTGTGGGGAGTTGACGCGGTGCCGGCGCTGATCGAGGCGGCGCAGCGGCGCGCCGGGCCGCGGGAACACTACCGGCAACTCTCCTATGAGGCACTATCCGCAGGCGCACTCCAGGTGCGCTTCGATCTGCTCGTGTGCAACTTCTCACTGCTGGGCCGGGAATCTGTGAAGGGGCTGTTTGGCGCGACCCGGAAACTGCTGAATCCGGGCGGTCACCTGCTGGTGCAGACGCTGCACCCACTGGCCGCCTGTGGTGACGCCGCATACCGGGACGGCTGGCGCCCCGGTTCCTGGCAGGGTTTCAGTGAGGATTTCACGGACCCGGCGCCCTGGTATTTCCGCACCCTGGACAGCTGGTTCGCACTCTACCGCCGCAACGGCCTGGAAGTGGTGGATCTGCGGGAGCCGCTGCACCCCGAGACCGGCAGGCCCGCCTCGCTGATTCTTTGCGGGAAGATCTGTTCTAGTGTCCTGAGTTAGAAGTTCGTTCATGAATTGGCGACTGGATTTCGTTGCCAGGCAAGGCGCGGCGACGAGTCGTAGCAGAGCTATGGCGAGGAGTCGCAACGCAGCTTGGCGGCAAAAGACGCCGAAAGATCAGCTCAAAGAAGCCCCCTAATCGGCCTGGAACAGGGCGGCGCCATTAATTGCCGGTGTGCGCCACCACGATTCTCTATTAGCCTCTTTACTGAAGCCGCTATCCGGTTTGGTATGCGCTAGTCTCAGGCAGGCGATTTTAACAGTAACCCGGAACACGGGCGAAAGGAGCAGCGAATGGATATCCCCGGACTCAAACGCCTGCAGAAAGACTGGCCTCTGCTGACCTATTACCAGAAGTTCGAAAGCATAGTCGCGCTGATACTGACACTGATCATCGGCCTGATCATCGTGGTGGCCACCTTTCGCCTGGGCTACTCGGTGATCTCCGGATTGCTGTTCGGCATACTAAACCCGCTGGAATTCGAAGTGTTCCAGAGGATTTTCGGCGAGATCATGACGCTGCTGATCGCACTCGAGTTCAACCACACACTGCAGTATGTGGTGACGCGCCAGCAGAGTATTATCCAGACGACGGTGGTGATCCTGATCGCGCTGCTGGCATTGGCCAGGAAGTTCATAATTCTGGACCTGAGCAGCACAAGCGCCGGACAGCTGCTCGGTCTGGCCGCGGTAACCCTGGCACTGGGTATTACTTATTGGGTGCTCAGGGAAAAACGGGCCTGTGAACCGGAGAATATCGGCTAATCGCCGGACTGCGGCACAAACCCGACCGGTACCTACAGTCCTGAAGTGAGTCGATAATAGAAATCCAAGCCATACCGCCACAGAAAAAACTCCAGCGCATCCTGGTCACCGCCCCGTGCCTGATTGCCGACGGGGCCAGCTACCTGCTCGGCGTCCCCGCCGGTGGCCCCGCATTCCTGGTGGTGGGATTGCTTTTGAAGGTATCTTCTTGGATTCGCCTGCTGCGCAGTTAATACGGCAACTCCGTTGCCGGCTTGTCGTCGCAAGTCTCGCCGAAAGTCCCGCCGGAATGCATCTGCCGGCACCAGCCCGGAATGGATTATTTAATCTTTTCCTGTTTGCGGCGTGGAAGCAGCCGGAATTCTTCTCACAGAAAATCCGGGCGGGATTCAGATTGCCAAGGTCACATGCTCATGCAATTTTGTCTGAAACAAATTTGGACGCCGAAGGCGCCCGCAGGGCGAGCGCCAGGGATGGCGCGAGCTGGCGATGCCGGAATCAGCGCTGTGTCGTTGCCGGTTGCGGCGCTACGAGTTCCACCGCGCGGCCGGCGCGGCGGCCGTCGGCGCTGCGGGCGCGCAGGGCCTTGACCGCCGCGGCCGGCACCGCATCGGTGAGCGACTGCCAGCGTTCGCCGTCAAAATACTCCAGCGCCAGGCCCGGGTAAGGCAGCGCCGTCAGCAACTGGCCGTTCTCGGCCAGCGCGCCGGGGACCGGCACCCGGTAGCCCACGCCACCGAGATCCAGCTTCAGCAGCTCCTTGTTGCCGAGCGCCGCGGCAAACCCCCGCCAGTCGTCCTCCAGCGCCCGCTTGTCCACCGCGTCGGTCTCGGCGGAAAACGTCTGCCCTTCGACCAGCGGCAGCTCCCAGGCCGCCCGGTGCCAGGCGCGCTCCGCTAGCGCCAGCAGGCGCGGGAAGATCATGTACTCCACCTGGGCATCGGTGCGCACCACCTCGCTCCACAGCTGGCCCTGGATACCGCGCACCCGCTCGGCGAACTCCGGCGCCGGCGCGGTCGCCGACCAGGCATTGCCATCGCGGTCGGTGGAGACCTCCGCCAGTTGCGCGGTATTCAGCGGCGCATAGCTGAAGGTCTTCTTCGTGGCGGTGTGGCGCGAGGCCCAGTAGTAACCGCTCTCCTCGGGATCCACCTCGTAGGGCATGTCGAAATAGAGGAAATCGGAGTGGGACTGCACCACATCGAGGCCGGACTGGGCCAGGTGCACGCTCTCGTCACCACCGCCCCAGAACAGCGGCGCCCAGGAATTCGCATAGTTCTTCTCAGTAGCCAGTTCCTCGCCCGCATCGGCGATGCGCTTGACGCCGTCGTTCCAGGCGGCAAAGGTGGGAATGCCCGCCTCGGCGACCAGCACGCTCACCCGCCGCGCGTAGAACTCGCCCAGTTCATCGATCGAAGCCACGGCGCCGGATTCCACCAGCTGCCGGCACTGGGGCGAATTGCTCCAGGGTTTCCGGCGCGATTCTGCCGCGACATCGCCTTTCTCGGCGTCGGTGCCGGGCGCATCTTCAAAGGAGCCGCCGGCGAGAATGTTCACGGCCTCGTCGCCGCCGAAATGCCAGCTGGTGAGCGGCGCGCCGGCGGCCGCGTGCATGGCCTGCACCTCGCGGATCAGCTTGCCGACAAAGTGATAAGTGGAGTCGATGCAGGGGTTGATATAGCTGTCGTCGTAGAACTGCACCGACAGGAACCGAGTGTCGTCCTGCGGATCGATCAGGCGGTACTCGCTGGCCCTCTCCGGCGCCGCGTCTTTCAAGTGTCGGTAGCGCGCCTCCATGGCCACTACCGCCGCGCGGGCATGGGCGGGCATATCGAACTCGGGTATCACTTCGATATGGCGCGCGGCGGCATAGCGCACTATCTCGATATAGTCATCGACGCTGAAATAGCCGCTGCCGTTGTTGTCGCTGTTGGGCCCCGAGCCCAGTTGCGGCAGCAGGCAGCGGGTTTCGCTCAGGTCGAAGCAGCGCTTGCCACCCACCTCGGTCAGCTCCGGCAGGCCCGGAATTTCCAGGCGCCAGCCCTCGTCGTCGGACAGGTGAAAGTGAAAGCGGTTGAGCTTGTAGGCCGCCATCTGGTCCAGCAGCTTCAGTACCAGCTGCTTGCTGTGAAAATTCCGCCCCACGTCCAGGAACAGCCCGCGGTGCTGGAAGCGCGGCGCATCCTCAACGGTCACTTGTGCCAGGGTGCGGCTCTTTGCGTCCACCAGCGCGAGCAGGGACTGCAGGCCGTAGAAGGCGCCGGCCTGGTCGTAACCGGTGATCTCGGCACTGCGCTCTCCCACCTGCATCCTGTAGGCACCGGCGGTCTCGCTATCGAAAGCGGCCTCTTCAATTTTCACCCGCACCGAGTAGGCGCCGGGGCCGGTCGGCGCCAACTGCAGCCGCTCCAGGCGCTGGCGGAAGGCGTGCAGGCTGGGGCTGTCGAGCGGGCCCGCGTCCACGGCGATGCCGGTGCCGAGGGCCACGGGAGCACCGGTGATTTCCGCCGAGGACGGCTGCGGAATAATCCGCGCGCGCCAGCGGTCATCGGCCGGGAAAGGCTCGCTTCCGAAGTCGGCGTAGCGGCTGGCGGCAGTGGCGAGCACATTGTTGTCCGCCGCTGTGCGCTTCCAGTTATCCGGGTTGTTGTGGTTGATCGGCAGGACCAGCCCCGCGATGCTGTCGCTGTCGGTGGACTCGATTACCTGTGCGGCGCCGGAGCCGTCCACGACAAACAGCCGCGGCATAAAGTCCGACTCGAACTGCATCCAGTTCTCCGCCAGGAAATCCAGTTCCAGCGTCTCACCGGCGCCGATACCGGCGAAACCGTCATTGGGCACCAGGCGGTGCAGATCCCCTTTGACATGCTCGAGGACAAAATCATCGCGGTTCAGCAGGCGAAGGGTGCGGCGCACGCTGTGGAAGTAGAGGGTCCAGTCGCGCTCCTCGGCGCCGATGGCCGGCCCCTCATTGATCAGCGAGATCCGGTAGGTGGAACAGATAGCCCCGCTGCCGCCGGCGCGCTTGCAGTCTGCGCGCAGCGCCGCATCCACGCCCTGAAAGTTGGTCAGCACCTCCTGGGTCACGGAGAAATTCCGCGCGATCAGCGCCGCGCCGTCGAGTTTGCTGTGCTCGGTCGGACTGCAGGCGGAAAGGAGGGCGCCGAGGGCCAGGGTCGGGAAAATCGGGGCGCGTATCATGACTCTTCTCTTATTCTTAACGGGCAGGAGGCAACCATAGCGAAAAAGACAACGCTGTCAACCGCGTTCATCGCGGCATGCTTCCCGGGGCAATGCGCGGTTGCAGGGCTGCGACTAACAGGGAGGGAAAGGCGGGGGGCAGGCCAGGAGGAAAAACAGGATAAAAAGGCCCGCCAATACAAAAATGACCAGTGGGTGCCAAGATGCCTAGGGTCGATCAAAAAGGCGACTTAGATCAAGTTTTCATTACGAGAGAATCAGTATCGTAGATGCAGTAATAATAAACTTTGGCGCTCTCCTTCTCACCACCTTGACCAGATGGACAACAATGAGAAAACCCAGCACGGATGCGGCCTGCAACATAACGACCGACTTTCTGGGATAGTTCAAAAATTAAGGTTGCATTAGGCGTCAAGAGTATGAGATACAACAGTGTATTAAGGGTGAACCATAATAATTTTGACGACTGCTAAGCGGTCGTTTGGCTAAAAAGTAGACACCCGGGGTAGATACCATGGAACTCTGCAGTCTTCGATTCCGTCCCAATAAACACTTGCCATTCGTGTTGGGTCTGCTTTTGTTTCCCGCTTCCAGTTCCTGTCTCGCCGATGACCTGTTTATTCCCGACTCCAGCAGCGCGCTCAACCTGGAGGCCGACAACGCCTTCTTCATCGACAGCGCCTTCGGCATGGACAATGCGGCCCTCTACGAGGCCGCGGAAAACCTCCGCAACAATTCCATGAGCACCGTGCAGCGCCGCCTGAACTACCAGTGGCTGCAGATGCATACGAATCCGGACAAGTTCCAGCCCACAACCGGCGGCAAGGCGCTCAATGAAATCCTGAAGATGGGCTGGCAGACCTATCGCGAGCAGAACAAACGCAACCTCAACAGCGGTTTCCTGCGCTATACCAACGGCCACGGCAAGATCGGCAACGCACTCGATTACGACGTGCGCCTGTCCGACGACAAGTTCAAGTTCTCGTTCGAATACGAGTTCTGATCCCCGTCTTAATTCCTGGTTTGTTAGAATCTCCGCCAGTTATTCCCTGGCGGAGATTGCCGTGAGCAACCCAGACACCCCCACTTCTTTTTCCCAACTGCCCCACGCGAGTGTCGGCCGGCGCCTCGCCGCACTGGTCTACGATGCACTGATCGTTATGGGGCTCCTGATGGTTTACGGCTTTGTCGCAATGCTGGTGGCATCGACGGTGGTGGGGCTGAACTGCCAGCCGGAGGCACTCGACTACAACCCCTGCGTCGGCGGCCCGCTGTTCCAGCTGGGTGCCGTGGCGGTGATCGCCGGCTATTTTGTCTGGTCCTGGCGCGCCGCCGGGCAGACGATCGGCATGCGCGCCTGGCGCCTGCTGCTGGCGAACGCCGACGGCGTGCAGCTGAGCTGGCGACAGTGCGCCGTGCGGGCCCTGACCGCCCCCCTATCCCTCGCCTGCCTCGGCCTGGGCTATTTCTGGGGATGGACGCGCGCGGACAGGGCCAGCTGGCACGATCTCGCGTCGGACTCTGAAGTGCGCCTGCTGCCGAAAAAGAAAAAGAAATAGCAGTGAGAAGTTATCAACCCGGCATTGAATCTTGCCGGGTTGACAGGCGGCACGGGGCGCTGCCGCCGCGCACCGGTTCAGCGCGCGCGCTTGAGGAGCAGCCACCCCACGGCAAAACACAGCAGTATCGGCAGCAGTACGGCGATAAACGGCGGAAAACCGAACACCAGTGAGGAGGGGCCCAGCATGTCCTGCAGGGTTTGAAACACGATACCGACAATAACGCCGGTAAATACCCGCAGGCCGGTGGTCACTTCCCGCAGCGGACCGAAAATAAATGAGATCGCCACCATGACCAGGCTGGCGATGGTCAGCGGCTGCAGCATTTTTTTCCAGAACTGCAGCCAGTAGCGACTGGAATCCTCGCCTTTGCGATCGAGAAACTTGCCGTAGGACCACAGGTTGCGCGGCGAAAGATCCGAGGGTAGCGGCACGACGAGGGCGAACAGCTCCGGCAGGATATCCGTCTGCCACTCGCTGCGCGGCGTTATTTCACTCATGGATCTGTCCGCGCCGAAGGTGGTGGCCCGGCTGTTTTCCAGCAGCCACTGCTCACCGTCGAAGCGGCCGCGCTCGGAGAACTCCACCCGCTGCAGTTCGCGGTCCTCGCCGAAGCGGTAGCGGGTAATGCCGTACAGTACGCCATCGGGCAGCGCCGCATTGAAATGCACAAACTCCCCGCCGTCTCTGAGCCACAGTCCCTGCTCGAGGCCGCTGGCCTCGAGTTCGCCAAGCGCCATCGCCTTGCGGCTCTCCGCCACCTGGTTGGTCTTGGGTATCACGAATTCCGCCAGCGCCATGCCCAAAACAATCAGCAGCAGCACCGGCTTCATCACCGCCCAGGTGATGCGCCCGATCGAGACGCCGGCGGCGCGCATGACCGTCAGCTCGCTGGTGCCGGCGAGCGTGCCCAGCCCCACCAAACAACCCACCAGGGCGGAGAAGCCGAGCTGCTCGTAAATGCGGTCCGGCAGGGTCCAGGCCACATACTGCACGGCATCGGCGAACTGGTAGTCGCCCTCGAGCTCGCCCAGCTGGTCGACAATGGCGAAAATCAAATCCAGCCCGAGAATGACCAGCAGCACCGCGCCAACGGCCAGCGCTATGGTGCGGGCGATGTAAAGATCCAGTCTACGCATCTGCCGCCCCCCCGCTTTGCACCGCCGGGCGCTTCGGCCGCCGGCGCCAGCTGCCGCCGCCGAGCAGCAGCAGGCCGAGAACCAGGAACGGTGGATGGACCAGCCAGATGGCGGCCGGATTGGCGATCTTGCCGTCCTCGATGGCGCCGCGCACGCCCTGCAGTATCACCAGGTAAGTGATATACAAGAGCACCGCCGGAACCATTTTTGCGTAGCGTCCCTGGCGCGGGTTGGTGCGCGACAGGGGCACCGCCAGCACCGCGACCACCATCACCAGCACCGGCAGGCTGAAGCGCCAGTGCAGGAAGGCGCGTTCCTGCGGCACGTCGCTGCGCCACAGGTCCAGGGTGGAAGCGGATTCGATGCGGTCGCGCCAGCGGCTGCGGGTCTCCGGAATCTCCAGCTGCACCTCGTAACTGGCAAATTTCATCAGGCGGTAATCCCGCTGCCCGGGTACGCCTTCGTAACGGTAGCCGTCGCGCAATACCAGGTAGCGCAAGCCGGTATCCGGGTCTATCTCCTGCACCCCCTCGCGCGCGAGGATCACGATCTGCTGATCGGCCTCGGTTTCAGCGCCCGAGGAACCCAGCTCCGCGAGGAATACATCGTACATGGTGGACTTGTCATCGCTGAGCGAGTCGGCGTAATAGACCGCCCTGTCGCCCTCGGTAGCGACAAACTTCTTCGGCACCAGATGATCGAATTCATTGCGCGACTTGTCGGCTGTGAGCAGCCCCGAGGAACGCTCCATGCCAGTGGGCGAAAAGTAGAGGCTCATGGCAGCCACCACCAGCGCCACCAGGAAAGCCGGTGCCAGCGTGTACATCAACAGGCGTCGCTCGCTGAAACCGCAGGCGTGCAGTACCGTCATCTCGCTTTCGATATACAACCTGCCATAGGCGAGCAGAATGCCGACGAACAGGCCGAGCGGCAGCACCAGTTCCAGAAAGCCGGGCAGTCGGTAACCCATCAGGGAAAAGAGGATATTGGCGGAGAGATCGCCAGCCGCCGCCTCTGCCAGATATTTCACGAAGCGGCCGCTCATCACCATCAGCAGCAATACAGCGCTGACTGCCAGCGTGGCGAAAAGCAGCTCGCGGCAGAGGTAGCGGAAAATAATCACAGGGCGAATGAATTCCTTGGCGACAGCGGTGTGGCGAATTCTTGATCAAAAAATGGGCAAGTTTCCCGGCGGATACAGCAATCCCGCAGCTGGCAGGTTAAACTTGTGCGGCGCATTATCGCCAATATTACTTGCAATGTCTCGGTTCAGGGCCATTGATTCAGTTTCACCAGGTATTAAGGAAAAGGAATTATGCAGTTCTCTGCCAAGGTCTCCGATATCAGCAAACAGCGCAGCGCCTGCGCCATTATTTCCGCCGATGCGAAAAACCGCCTCAGCAGCAGTGGCGCCGCACTGGACAAGGCCACTGGTGAAATTATCGGCAAAGTGCTGAAGCGCGGCGACCTCGGCAGCAAACTGGGCAGCACACTGACGCTGAATCTGGTGGAGGGCCCGGCGGAGCGGGTACTGCTGGTCCGCAGTGACGAGGGTGTCCTGAGCCAGGCGGATTTCCGCAAGCTGGCCAAGGCCAGCGCCAACGTCGCCAAGGGCTTCAAGGATGCCACCAGCTACCTGACCGAACTGGAAGTTGCGGATGCCGACAGCGCCTGGCAGGCCCAGCAACTCGTACTCGCCGCCGGACTGGCCGCCTATAAATTCACCCGCTGCCTGAGCGACGCCAAAGGCAATCCACTGGCCAAATTCACCGTGCACGCGCCGGACAGCAAGCAACTGAAAGCGGTGCAGCGCGGCGTCGACATCGGTGCGGCCCAGGCACTTGGCAGCAACGTGGCGCGGGAACTGGGTAACCTGCCCGGCAATATCTGCAACCCGACCTACCTCGCCGCCGAAGCGCGCACACTGGCCAAAAAACACGCAACGCTGACCACCACCGTGCTCGACGACAAGAAGATGGCGTCGCTCGGCATGGGCGCCTTCCTGAGCGTGGCCAAGGGCAGCGACGAACCGCCGGCCCTGATCGCCATGCACTATCAAGGTGGCAAGAGCAAGGGCGGCAAAGCCACCGACAAGCCGGTGGTCCTGGTTGGCAAGGGGATCACTTTCGACAGCGGCGGCATCAGCATCAAGCCCGGCCTGCAGATGGACGAAATGAAATTCGACATGTGCGGCGCCGCCAGTGTCTTCGGCGTTATGCACGCGCTGCTGGAGCTGCAGCCGGCGATCAACGTGGTCGGCCTGGTGGCCGCCGCCGAGAACATGCCGAGCGGCCGCGCCAGCAAGCCCGGCGATATCGTCACCTCCATGTCCGGCAAGACCATCGAGATTCTCAACACCGACGCCGAGGGCCGCCTGGTACTCTGCGATACGCTCACATACGCCGCCAAATTCAAGCCGAGTATCGTCATCGATGTCGCCACCCTCACCGGGGCCTGCGTCATTGCCCTCGGCAACCACGCGACCGGGCTCTATGCCAACGACGACGAGCTGGCCAAGGAACTGCTCGCGGCCGGCGAGCGCACCGGCGACCGCGCCTGGCACATGCCGCTGTGGGACGAGTACCAGTCCTCGCTGGACTCCAACTTCGCCGACCTCCAGAATATCGGCGGCCGCGAAGCCGGTTCCGTAACCGCCGCCTGCTTCTTGTCCCGCTTCGCCGAGGATTACACCTGGGCGCACCTGGATATCGCCGGCAGCGCCTGGAATTCCGGTGCCAACAAAGGCGCCACCGGACGGCCGGTGCCGCTGCTGATGGAATACCTGCTGGGCAAATAACCCGGCTCCTTACCCCGGCCACTCTCGTAGGGTGCGCCGCGCGCACCGCGGGTCCAGTGGTGCGCGACCGCCATGGACGGCGCAAGTGCAGAAAATGCAGGAGCAATTTTCTGTCGCGGCGCACCCTACGGAGCAGAAACATCGAGGCTAAATCCTGTCCCGGATCCAATTGCCAACCACATTGATACGAAAAATGACCCGCATAGATTTCTACGTACTCGCCTCCGAACAGCTTCGGGACGCCGATCTCTTCGCCTGCCGCCTCGCGGAGAAGGCCTACCGGAGCGGCCTGCGGGTGCTTGTGGCAGTGGACGACAAGGCGCGGCAGGAGCAGCTGGACCAGCTGCTGTGGAGCTTCCGCGAGGACAGCTTCCTGCCCCACGCACCGCAGAATGCAGAGCAGAGCGCGGCCGTGGAGGTCAATTGCGGCGAGGATCCGGGCACTCACCACGGCCTGCTGATCAACCTCTGCAGCGATGTGCCCGGCTGGTTCAGCCGCTTCGAGCGACTGGCGGAAATCGTCGTGCAGAGGCCGGAGTCGCTGGCCCGGTCGCGATCGCGCTTCAGCCACTTTCGCGATCGCGGATATCCGCTACAATCCCATAAAATCAAATAACTTCTGGTAAGCAGCCGCTCACACAACCATGTCCGGTCGAAAGAACAAATACAAACAGCGCGGGCAGCAACGCGGGCAATCCACCGACCTGCTCGACGAGCTGAATTCCCTGCGCGACCTGCTGGGCAGCGATGACATCGGCGATATTCCGCTGCTCGACCAGGTTGCCTCGCCCGGCAGTCCCCAGCGACCCGCCGCCCCGCCGATCACGCCCCGTCCGCCGGTGCGGGCGCCCCTGGACGAACTCGACCTGCCGATCCTGTTCTCGCCGGTGGACGAGGAGTTGTCTGAGGATTTCACGGCCGAACTGAACGAATCCGACCTAAAGCTGCTGCGCCCGCTGCAGGATCTGCCCGCGGCCCCGCAGGACAGTAAGCCTGCGGCCGCGAAAGACCACGCGCCGGCGCCGCGGCGGGAACAACAGCGAGAGCTGTTCGAGCAGCCGGCACCGGTCACGGAGAACCCGTTCCTGCCGGCGCATATCCGCGCGCGCCTCACCGGCGGACGGGTGCCCAGGGCCGAAGAACCTCTACCGGAACCCGCAGCGGCCCCCGCACGGGTTGACGTATCCCTGATTCCCGAAGAAGTCCTGGTACCGGAGCCTGAGCCCGCCCCTCCGAACGCGGCTGCGCCCGCACCGACAGACGCCTGTCGACAGGCGTCCGCGAAGAAAGCCGCAGACCCGGCCGCGATCCTGATGTCGGGGGGCGAAGACGAGCGCCGGCAGCTGGTCGACCGCCTGGTGGCCAAACAGCTGCCGGAGCTGGAGCGCCAGCTGCGCGCCCGTATCGAGCAGATGCTGGACGAACTGGAGGCCAGGCGCTGAGCCCGGGGCCGCCACCCTCTCCTTTTGCCGCCCTCTCCTTTTGCCGCCTCTAGCCCAGCGGTATAATTCCCGCCTTTTTGGCGCGGCCGGACTATCCTGAGCCCGATTGGCGCGCCCGCAGTCAGTTAACACAAGGTTTCCCACCCGCATGGACAAGACATACCAGCCCAACGCCATAGAACAGCAGTGGTACAAGACCTGGGAGGAGAGCGGCTACTTCAAGCCCAATGGCGATACCGAAGCCAAGCCCTACTGCATCATGATCCCGCCGCCGAACGTCACCGGCAGCCTGCACATGGGCCACGGCTTCCAGGAGTCCATCATGGATGCGCTGATCCGCTACCACCGCATGCAGGGCGACAACACCCTGTGGCAGGTGGGCACGGACCACGCCGGTATCGCCACCCAGATGGTGGTCGAGCGTCTTTTGAGCGCTGAAGGCAAAAGCCGCCACGAACTGGGCCGGGACAAGTTCATCGAAAAAGTGTGGGAGTGGAAGGAGGAGTCCGGCGGCACCATCACCCGCCAGCTGCGCCGCCTGGGCGCCAGCCCCGACTGGTCCCGCGAGCGCTTCACCATGGACGACGGCTTCTACCAGGCGGTGCAGGAAGTCTTTATCCGCCTGTACGAAGACGGTCTGATCTACCGCGGCAAGCGCCTGGTGAACTGGGACCCGAAACTGCACACGGCGATTTCCGACCTGGAAGTACTGAACGAAGAGGAACAGGGCCACCTGTGGCACTTCCGCTATCCGCTGGCGGACGGCAGTGGCCATCTCGTCGTCGCCACCACCCGCCCGGAAACCATGCTCGGCGACACCGCGGTCGCGGTACACCCGGAGGACGAGCGCTACCGGCACCTGATCGGCAAGACCATCAAGCTGCCGCTGGCGGAGCGCGAGATCCCGATTATCGGCGACGATTACGTCGATCGCGAATTCGGCACCGGCTGCGTCAAGATCACCCCGGCGCACGACTTCAACGACTACGAGATGGGCCAGCGCCACGACCTCGAGATCATCAACATCCTCGACGCGGACGCCAACCTGAACGAGAACGTGCCGCAGAAATACCGCGGTATGGAGCGCTTCGCCGCCCGCTCGCAGGTGGTCGACGACCTGGATGCCCTGGGCCTGCTGGAGAAAATCGAACCGCACACCTTGAAAGTGCCGCGCGGCGATCGCTCCGGCGTGGTCATCGAACCCTGGCTCACCGATCAATGGTATGTAAAAACCCAGCCGCTGGCGGAAGAGGCCATCAAGGCGGTGGAAGACGGCCGCGTCGAATTCGTGCCGAAAAACTACGAGAACATGTATTTCTCCTGGATGCGCGATATCCAGGACTGGTGTATCTCTCGCCAGCTGTGGTGGGGCCACCGCATTCCCGCCTGGTATGACTACCAGGGCAATGTCTACGTCGGCCGCAGCGAGAAACAGGTGCGCGAGAAGCACGGCCTCGACGCCGACACGGCCCTGCGCCAGGACGACGACGTGCTCGATACCTGGTTCTCTTCCGGCCTGTGGACCTTCGGCACCCTCGGCTGGCCGGAAGAAACTCCGGAACTGCACACCTTCCACCCGACCTCGGTGCTGGTGACGGGCTTCGACATCATCTTCTTCTGGGTCGCGCGCATGATGATGCTGACCCTGCATTTCAAGAAGGAAGTGCCCTTCCGCACCGTGTACGTCCACGGCCTGGTGCGCGACAGCCACGGGCAGAAGATGTCCAAGTCCAAGGGCAATGTGCTGGACCCGATCGATCTGATCGACGGTATCGACCTGGAAAGCCTGGTGCAGAAACGCACCACCGGCATGATGCTGCCGCACCTGCGCGAGAAGATCGAGAAGCAGACCCGCAAGGAATTCCCCGACGGTATCGCCGCCTACGGCACAGACGCGCTGCGCTACACCTACTACTCGCTGGCCTCCACCGGCCGCGATATCAAGTTCGATGTGGGGCGCATCGAGGGCTTCCGCAACTTCTGCAACAAGATCTGGAATGCCTCGCGCTATGTGCTGCAGAACTGCGAGGGCCACGACTGCGGCCAGGACGGCAGCGGCGACTTCGAGCTGACCCTCGCCGACCGCTGGATCATTTCCCAATTGCAGCGCACCGAAATCACCATTCGCGAGGCGATGGATACTTATCGCTTCGACCTGGCTTCCCAGGCGCTGTACGACTTTATCTGGGCGGAGTACTGCAGCTGGTACCTGGAACTGTCGAAGCCGGTGCTCTGGGACGAAAATGCCAGTGACGCCATCAAGAAGGGCACACGCCGCACACTGATCCGGGTACTGGAGACGGTGCTGCGCCTGGCGCACCCGCTGATGCCGTTTATCACCGAGGAGATCTGGCAGCGCGTCAAGGCGCTGGCGGGCAGCCAGGGCGACACCATCATGCTGCAGCCCTACCCGGAAGCCAACAAGCACAAGATCGACACCGAAGCGGAAGCGGCGATCGCCTGGCTGAAACAGGTGATCGAAGGGGTGCGCAATATCCGCGGCGAGATGAACATCTCCCCGGCAAAGAAAATTCCGCTGATCCTGCGCGGCGGCTCGGCCCGGGACAAGGAATTGCTGGAACAGGCCCGCAGCCTGCTGAGCAAGCTCGCCAGCCTGGAATCGATCGCCTGGCTGGCTGCCGGCGAAGCCGCGCCCGCCTCCGCCACGGCCCTGGTCGGCGACATGGAGCTGCTGGTACCCATGGCTGGACTGATCGATGTGCAGGCGGAAACGGCGCGCCTGCAGAAAGAAATCGACAGGCTGGAAAAGGAGCTTGGCCGCGTGGCGGGCAAGCTGCAGAACCCCAAGTTTGTCGACAAGGCACCGGCCGAGGTGGTCGCCAAGGAAAAGGAAAGGCTCACTGACATGCAGAGCGCTCAGGCGCGATTGCAGCAGCAGCTGGAGGAAATCAGCAAACTGTGATGACGTGAATATTCACCGAAAACACAGCAACAAAGGGGCCTCAGGCCCCTTTTTTGCGCGCAAAAATCTGCCGAAAAAAATTCGCTGACGCTAAATATTACAGAAGCTACGCGCATAAAAACGATTTAGCTAAGAAACAATCGTTCCTTAGCCAAACTGGCGCTATCCCCGTCAAAGATTTATAAATCAGGCAACGTTTCGATTTGAATCGCGCTTCAATTGATATCCGCGCCAATACGCACAACAACAACAAGAATTACTGCGTCAATTGGCTCCCGTCCGCAACGGCAGCCAACTCTGTAACCAGCAAGAATTTCTGAGGTTTCTCTTACGCCGTTGTATCAGTGATGAACCCGGGCCCGCGCCCAACAGCAGATCGGGGAGAGAGAAGTTGCAATACCCAGCCCAGTTCGACCCGGCCATGCATTTTGCACAAATTTGGCCACTGGTTGTCTACTGCCTGGCCGTCCTGGCATTAATTGCGCTGATGCTTGGCCTGTCGAGTGTGCTCGGTCAGCGCCGCCGGGACCCGGCCACTGACGAACCCTTCGAGTCCGGCATTGTCTCCCAGGGAAGCGCCCGCCTGCGCATCTCTGTCGCCTACTATCTCGTCGCCATTCTC
Source organism: Microbulbifer magnicolonia (assembly GCF_035117725.1). Classification (NCBI taxonomy): domain Bacteria; kingdom Pseudomonadati; phylum Pseudomonadota; class Gammaproteobacteria; order Cellvibrionales; family Microbulbiferaceae; genus Microbulbifer; species Microbulbifer magnicolonia. Next base: position 86,294 of record NZ_JAYEFD010000004.1, read on the forward strand.
TTTATCGTCTTCGACCTGGAGGCAATTTATCTGTTCAGCTGGGCCATTGCCTTCCGCGAAGCCGGAATGCTGGGTTTTGTCGAAGCGACGATTTTCATCGTGATACTGCTGGCCGGCCTGGTCTATCTGTGGCGCCTGGGCGCACTGGACTGGGGCGGCAGGCAAAAGAGCCGGATGGAAGCCGGAGACCATCGATAAAAAATAAGGAAGCACTATGCGCTGGCAGTTGACCAAAGCGGAAGACCTGATTGCGGCGAGCGGTGGGCGCACGGAAGAGGAAATTTTCTCCGAGGAAGTCAAAAAAAACATTCTGCTGACCAAACTGGAAGACCTGGTGGCTTGGGGCAGGGCCAATTCCCTCTGGCCATTTAATTTCGGCCTGTCCTGCTGCTATGTGGAAATGGCCACCGCATTTACCAGCCGTCACGACATCTCCCGTTTCGGGGCGGAAGTCATCCGCGCGACACCGCGGCAGGCGGACCTGATCGTCATCTCCGGCACTGTATTCATAAAAATGGCGCCGGTATTGCAGCGTCTCTACGAGCAGATGATGGAGCCCCGCTGGGTGATTTCCATGGGGTCCTGTGCCAACTCAGGCGGCATGTATGACATCTACAGCGTCGTGCAGGGCGTAGACCGCTTCCTGCCGGTGGATGTCTATGTGCCGGGCTGCCCGCCCCGCCCAGAGGCACTGATGCAGGGCCTGACCCTACTGCAGAAATCCGTGGCCGCCGAGCGCCGCGGCCTGAGCTGGATCGTCGACGACCACGGACCGCGCCAGGTGCCCAAGACCAGCCAGCGCGACCTGCACTGCGAAGCGCGCATGCGCGCGGACCGGCTGCGCGCACCGGATACCGTCTAGCCACTAAACAGTCCCCTCTCCCCCTTGGGGAGAGGGTTAGGGAGAGGGGGCTCCGAATGAATCCCTCTCCCCCGGCCCCTCTCCCGCAAGCGAGCGAGGGGAGAAGAAAGATAAAATCGGAAAACCCTATGACAGGCGTAATCGCAGCGAGCGTTTACCGCGAAACACCCTACCGAGCCGACGCCGAGGCCTTTATCGGTGATCTGCGCGGTGAGTACCCGCTGGAAGACTACTGGCTGCAGCCGGACTGCCTCGATATGCCGACGCTGTGGATCGATGCGCAGTCACTGTTGCCGCTACTGCGTTTTCTGAAAGCCGGTATTTCCCGTCCGTTTGCCATGCTCTACGACCTGAGTGCCATCGACGAGCGGCTGCGCATCAACCGCGGCAAGGACGAGGCACGGCAGCCGGCGAGTGATTTCACGGTCGTCTATCAGCTGTTATCGGTGCAGCGCGACCTGTTTATCCGTATCAAAGTGGCGCTGTCCGAGTCCCGGCTGTCCGTCCCCTCGGCTACCAGTGTGTGGGCCAGCGCCAACTGGTATGAGCGGGAGGTATGGGATCTCTTCGGTATCGAGTTTGTCGGTCACCCGCACCTGCGCCGCATCATGATGCCGACGACCTGGCGGGGGCACCCGCTGCGCAAGGATCACCACGCCCGCGCCACCGAAGTGGATCCCTTCACGCTCACGCCAGAAAAACAGCGCGCGGAGCAGGAGGCGCTGCGATTCAGGCCCGAAGACTGGGGCATGGCCAAGGCCAGCAACAGCGCCGAGTTCATGTTCCTGAACCTGGGGCCGAATCACCCGAGTGTGCACGGTGTATTCCGCATAGCGCTACAGCTCGACGGCGAGCAGATAGTCGACGCGGTTCCCGATATCGGTTACCACCACCGCGGCGCGGAGAAAATGGCCGAGCGCCAGGCCTGGCACACCTATGTGCCCTACACCGACCGCATCGACTACCTCGGCGGCGTCATGAACAACCTGCCCTACGTACTGGCGCTGGAGCAGCTGGCCGGCATTGCGGTACCGCCGCGGGCACAGGTCATTCGCGTCATGCTGTGCGAGCTGTTCCGTATCGCCAGCCACCTGGTGTTTTATGGCACCTTTGCCCAGGACGTCGGGCAGATGTCGCCGGTTTTCTATATGTTCGTCGACCGCGAAAAGCTGTTTGGCATCGTCGAGGCGATCACCGGTGGGCGCATGCATCCGGCCTGGTTCCGAATTGGCGGCGTGGCCCAGGATCTGCCCCGGGGCTGGGACAAAATGGTGCGCGAATTCCTCGACTATATGCCGGCGCGGCTGCGCGAGTACGAGGGTATGGTGATCAAGAACAAGCTGCTGCAGAAGCGCACCCGCGGCATCGGCGTGTACGATACCGCCGAGGCGCTCGACTGGGGCGTCTCCGGCCCGGGCCTGCGCGCCACCGGATTCGAGTGGGACCTGCGCAAACGGCGGCCTTACAGCGGCTACGACCAGTTTGAATTCGACATCCCCACTTTTGACGGCGGCGACTGCTTCGATCGCTGCCGTGTACGCGTGGAAGAAATCCACCAGAGCCTGCGCATCATCCGCCAGTGTCTGGACAATATGCCAGACGGCCCCTACAAGTCGGACCATCCACTGACCACACCGCCGCGCAAGGGGCGGACCATGCAGGACATCGAGACGCTGATACAGCACTTCGTCAACAACAGTTGGGGCCCGGTCATGCCGGCCGGGGAAGTCTGCTTCCCGATCGAAGCCACCAAGGGGCTGAACAGTTACCAGATCGTCAGCGACGGCGGCACCAACGCCTACCGCACTCGAATTCGAACGCCCTCATTCCCGCACCTGCAGATGATTCCGCTGATGTCACGCGGATTACTGGTGGCGGACCTGATCGCGATCATCGCCAGTATCGATTTTGTGATGGCCGACGTGGACCGATGAAGGGTCTCGGAGTGAATGCCTGAGGAAGCGCATATGTCCAGCATTTTCGAACCGGAAGTAATTGAAGTAATGGAGCACAGCAACAGGAGCCCGGGCCCTATTGAAAACAGCTTGAGCGCGGAAGAAAAGGAGGAGATCGATCGCGAGTTTTCTCACTACGAGGACAAGGCTTCCGTGGGCCTGGAGGCGTTGCGCATAGTGCAGAAGCACCGCGGCTGGATCTCCGACGAGAGCCTCAGCGCGGTGTCCGCCTACCTGGATATTCCGTGCGCCCAGCTGGAAAGCGTCGCCACCTATTTCCAGCTGATTTTTCGCCAGCCGGTCGGCAAGGAGGTGATATTTCTGTGCAAGAGCGCCAGTTGCTGGATCATGGGCTGCGACCGCCTGCAGGAAAGAATCCAGAATAAACTGCAGATTAAACCGGGGGAAACCACCGGGGACGGGCTCTTCACGCTGCTGGAAACACCCTGTCTGGGAGATTGCGACAAGGCACCGGTACTGATGATCGGCGAGGAGATGCACCGCAATCTGACTGAATCTGCCGTCGATGAAATAATCGATAACAAGAAGAAACACCATGCCGACCTTTCAGCTGACTAAGCCGCTCACCAAGAATATCGGCCCGCAGAATATCGCCGCGGATATCGACTGCTATCTGGGCAACGGTGGCTACCGTGGCTGGCGCAAGGCGCTCGGCATGCCGCCGGACAATATCGTAAAACTGGTGCAGGACAGCGGCCTGCGCGGGCGCGGCGGTGCGGGCTTCAATACCGGTCTCAAGTGGAGTTTCGTGCCCCGCGGCGAGGGCAGCCCGGCGGTCAAGTATCTGGTCTGCAATGCGGACGAAATGGAGCCCGGCACTTTCAAGGACCGGCTGCTGATGGAACGCGACCCGCACCTGCTGATCGAGGGTATGGCCATCGCCGCCTACGCGATAGAGGCGCGCACGGCCTATATCTTTATCCGCGGCGAGTACCACCTGGCCGCGGAGCGGCTGGAGCGCGCCATTGCCGAGGCGAGAGACCAGGGCCTGCTGGGTGCGAACATTCAGGGCGGTGACTACAGTCTGGAAATCTACCTGCACCGCAGTGCCGGTAATTATATCTGCGGAGAGGAGACCGCGTTGCTAAATGCCCTCGAGGGCAGGCGCGCCATCCCCCGGGCCAAGCCGCCCTTCCCCCAGGTCAGCGGCCTGTGGGGAAAGCCCACAGTCGTCAATAACGTGGAGACCTTCTGCAATATCCCGCACCTGATCGAGATGGGTGCCGACTGGTACAAGGGCCTGGGGCGCGGCGAGGATGCCGGCAGCAAACTGTTCGGTGTCAGCGGCAGGGTAAAAAATCCCGGCACCTGGGAACTGCCCATGGGTACTCCGGTACGAGAAATCATCGAGCAGCACGCCGGTGGCCTGCAGGACGGCCTGAAATTGAAGGGCTTTCTGCCGGGCGGCGGCTCCACGGATTTCCTCGGCCCGGAGCACCTGGACCTGCCGATGGACTATGACGTTATCGGCAAGGCCGGCAGCCGCATGGGTACCGGCACCATCATAGTGCTCGACGACCGCACCTGCCCGGTGGGGCTGGTCCTGAATCTATCCCAGTTTTTTGCCCGCGAGTCCTGCGGCTGGTGCACACCCTGTCGCGACGGCCTGCCGTGGGTGGTCGAAATTCTGCAGCGCATAGAGAAAGGCCACGGGCTGCCGGAAGATCTGGAGCTGCTGCGTGAACAGGCCGCGCGCATGGGGCCGGGCAATACCTTCTGCGCACTGGCGCCCGGCGCCGCCGAGCCGATCCAGAGCGCGCTGAAATTGTTCGAGCAGGATTTTATCGACCACATTACCAAGGGCTGCTGCCCTTTTCTGTAGGGTGCGCCTTGCGCATCGAAGAAACCGAGTGGTGCCCACAGCGCACCCTACAGGAAAAATAAAAGAGCCAAAATAACGGACCGAAAATGCCTACCATCACCATCGACGGCGAACGCTACGAGGTAGACGGCGACCAGAACCTGCTCAGCGCCTGTCTGGCCCAGGGCATCAACCTGCCCTATTTCTGCTGGCATCCCGCCATGGGCTCGGTGGGCGCCTGCCGCCAGTGCGCGGTCATCGAGTACAAGGACGCCGATGACCAGCGCGGCCGGCTGGTGATGAGCTGCATGACACCGGTAAAGGACGGCGGCATCTACAGTGTTACCGCGGAGAGCGCGCGTGAGTTCCGCGGCGGCATCATAGAAGACCTGATGACCAATCACCCCCACGACTGTCCGGTTTGCGAGGAGGGTGGCGAATGCCACCTGCAGGATATGACCGAGATGACCGGTCACACCAGCCGCCGCTACCGGGGCAAGAAGCGCACGCACCGCAATCAGTACCTGGGCCCGTTTATCAATCACGAAATGAATCGCTGCATCGCCTGTTACCGCTGTACGCGCTTCTATCGCGACTACGCCGGCGGCGACGATCTGCAGCCACTGGGCAGAAACAACCAGGTCTATTTCGGGCGGCAGCGAGACGGAATGCTGGAAAATGGCTTCAGCGGCAATCTGGTGGAGGTCTGCCCTACCGGCGTATTCACCGACAAGACATTCAGCCAGCACTTCGTACGCAAGTGGGACCTGCAGACGGCGCCGTCGATCTGCGAGCACTGCGCCGTGGGGTGCAACACCGCACCCGGTGCGAGAGAGGCGGGCAATGGCCGGGATGCGATACTGCGCCGGGTGGTAAACCTCTACAACCGGAATATAAACGGCTACTTCCTCTGCGACCGTGGACGCTTTGGCTACGACTATGTGAACTGCGATGCGCGCATCAAGAAAGTATTGGCAAAGCGCCGCGAGCGGATTATCAGCTCCACCGCCGCAGACGGCGACAGAGTGCACGAAGAAATCCCGCCAAGACAGGCGGTGCAACGGCTGGCACAGCGACTCGACGAAGCCCTGAAGGGCCGGCGCCGGCTGCTCGGCATTGGATCACCGCGCAGTTCGCTGGAAAACAACTATGCGCTGCGCCAGTTGGTGGGGGCGGAAAGCTTTTATTCCGGCCTGAACCAGCGGGACCTGGAACTGTTACACCTGATTGACCGCATTCAGTGCGACGACCGCATTCACAGCCCGACCACGCCGGAAATCGAGCGCGCGGATGCGGTGCTGATTCTCGGCGAGGATTTAGACAACACGGCGCCGCGCATCGCCCTGGCCGTGCGCCAGGCCGCCCGCAACCGGCAGAAGCAGCAGGCCGCCGACCTGAAAATACCGCTGTGGCAGGACGCCTCGGTGCGCCAGCTGCGCGGCGATCACAGCCCGATCATTTTTGCCGGGACAGAATTGTCGGGTCTCGGCGATATCGCTAGTGCCACCCTGTTCGAATCTCCCGAGCAGGTCGCCCTTTTTGCCGATGCGATTGCGCGTTTGATCGAGGGCGCGGATCCGGCACTAATCACACTGCAGGGTGAAGCGCGGGAGCTGGCGATGCGCGCTGCGGATCTACTGGCAGCGGCCGCACAGCCGCTTATCATTTCCGGCTGCGGCAGTCGCCACGGCGACATCATCCGCGGCGCCGGTAGAATCTCCGCAGCAATTGCGGAGAAATCCGCGATGCCCTGTGCACTGTATTTGGCTTGTCCCGAGGCGAACAGCCTGGGCATCACACAGCTGTGCGACCCGCAACAGGGCGCCCTGGAGCAGCTGGCGCTGCAACTGCAGGCCACCGGCGGTGACGACAGGCCGGTTTCCCTGCTGGTACTGGAAAATGATCTCTACCGGCGCGCCGACCGCGAAACGCTCGAAGCCATTTTTTCCCGCACCGGTGAAGTGATTCTTCTGGACAGTCTGCTGAATGACACCGCCAGACGCGCCGACCTGATTTTTCCGGCGGCGGCCACGGCGGAGTCCCAGGGCACCTTTGTCAACAGCAATGCCCTGGCGCAGCGCTATTACGCCGTTTACGAGGGCGTGGGCTTTATTCAGGAGAGCTGGCGCTGGCTGGCCGACGCCGCCGGCTTCTGCCGGCAGAAATCAGCGGCTGTATCGATGGTCGCCGGATGGCGGCACAGCACGGATCTGACCGAGGCAATATCGCGCGAATTCCCCCAGCTGCGGGATCTGGCAGAACTCGGCCCCGACGAGGATTACCGCATCGACGGTCTCAAGGTGGCGCGCCAGAGCCACCGCTACAGCGGACGCACCGCCGTCCGCGCCAAGGCCTGGGTAGCCGAGTCCGCTCCGCACCAGGATCCGGATGCACCCATGGCCTTCAGCATGGAAGGCATTCAGAGCCCCGGCAAGACGCCCCTGCAGGCCAATATCTGGTCACCCGGCTGGAACTCCAATCAGTCGATTTTCAAGTTTCAGGAGGGTATCGGCGGCGCCCGCAAGGGCGCAAACGGCGGGGTCAGATTGCGGCGGCATTCGCAGCGCATGCCCGACTGGGCCATGCCCGCTTTAGCGAGCGCCGAACGGACAGCGACGCAAAGCCAGCTACAGGCACTGCCGCTCTATCGGCTTTTTGGCTCGGATGAGTTGAGTGCCCGTGCCGCCGCGATCGCCAGCGTGATTGATAAACCCTTCGTCACCCTCAATGCGCATGACGCGACCGCCTTTTCCATTCGCGCAGGAGACAGCGTGGCACTGGAAATCAATGCCGACCAGTTCCGGATGGAGGCGAGGCTTTCCGCCACCCAACCCGCAGGCACGATCGGCGTTCCCTACGGCATACCGCAATTGGAAACCCTGTCGCCCCTGCTGCCGGGGGTCGCAACCCTGAGCCGCCCCGAGCCGGAATTCGCCACGGAAAGCGGAGACGATCAATGACCTCGCCTGTCTGGATTACGTTACTGAATGTGTTCGGGGTGCTGCTGGCCGCGGTGCTGCTGGCTGCACTGCTCACCTGGGGGGAAAGGCGCCTGCTGGGGTTCTGGCAGGACCGGCCCGGTCCGAACCGGGTCGGCCCCTTCGGGCTGCTGCAGGTGGTCGCGGACATGATCAAGTTGTTTTTCAAGGAAGATTTTGTCCCCCGCTTCGCCGATGTTCCGGTATTCATCATTGCCCCCACAGTCGTCATGGCAACCATGCTGCTGGCTTTCGCCGTAGTGCCGGTATCGCCGGGCATCGGTGTTATCGATCTGAATATCGGCCTGCTGTTTATCCTCGCCATGTCGTCCATGGCGGTTTACAGCGTGATCCTCGGCGGCTACGCCTCGAACAACAAATACGCGCTGCTGGGCGGGCTGCGCGCGGCGGCACAGACGGTCTCCTATGAAGTTTTTATGGGACTCAGCCTGATGGGTGTCGTCATGCTGGCGGGCAGCTTCAACCTGCGCGAAATAGTGCTGGCCCAGCAGAACGGCTGGTTCATCCTGCCGCAATTTGTCGGCTTTCTGGTGTTCCTTATCGCCGGCATCGCCGAGAGCCACCGCCTGCCCTTCGATCTGCCGGAGGCCGAGCACGAACTCACCGCCGGCTTCCACACCGAATATTCGGGCATGAAGTTCGGCATGTTTTTTGTCGGCGAATACCTGGCCGTCATCCTGATTTCCGCGCTGATCACCACCCTCTTTCTCGGCGGCTGGCAGGGCCCCTGGTTCCCTCCGCTGGTCTGGTTTTCCCTGAAGACCGCTTTTTTGGTGATGCTGTTTATCCTGTTGCGCGCAGCCTTGCCGCGCCCGCGCTATGACCAGCTGATGCAGTTTGGCTGGAAGGTGATGCTGCCGCTGTCGCTGCTCAACCTGCTGGTTACCGCGGGGGTTCTGCTGTGGATCGGATAGAAGGAACCTCTGAAAAACTACTGCGCGTGCGCCTGGCGATGTGCGGCGGTGCTGGTGCGCCAGCCCGGTCGGAATACCCATGTACTAAAGTACACTCCGCTTCCTGCGCTCCGGCGGCCACCACCAACCACCCGCTCGCTACGTTTTTGAGAGGTTCCTAGATGGGAATGAAAGGCGTGCAGACGCAAGTTGGAGAAGAAAGATGATCGCGAGTCAACTGCGCAGTATGTGGCTGGTGTTCAAGCACCTGTTCCATCGCAATGCGACGGTACAGTACCCGGAGCAAAAGCCCTATTTGGCGCCGCGCTATCGCGGGCGCATAGTGCTGACCCGCGACCCGGACGGCGAAGAGCGCTGTGTGGCCTGCAACCTGTGCGCGGTCGCCTGCCCGCCCGACTGTATTTCCCTGCAGAAAACCGAGGATGCCGACGGACGCTGGCGCCCGGAATATTTCCGCATCAATTTCTCCCGCTGCATCATGTGCGGACTCTGCGAGGATGCCTGTCCCACCTATGCGATCCAGCTGACACCGGATTTCGAGATGTGCGAGTACGACCGGCAGAACATGGTGTACGAGAAAGAGGATCTGCTGATCAGCGGACCGGGCAAGTACCACGACTACAGCTTCTACCGGGTGGCCGGTAAGGCGATTGCGGGCAAGGACAAGGGTGAGGCGCAGAACGAGGCCGAACCGATCAATGTTAAGAGCCTGAATTTATGATTAACCATAAAAGGAAGCTCCCCTCTCCCGCTTGCGGGAGAGGGGCCGCGGGAGAGGGCAAGCTGCAACTGGCACGAGCGCGGAAGCTGCGCACAAATTCTACCGAGGCCGAGCAACGCCTCTGGTACTTTCTGCGCGCACACAGATTTATGGGCCTCAAGTTTAAACGTCAAAAGTCCATAGGCAGATATATAGTCGACTTTGTTTGCCTTCAGCCAAAGCTAATTATTGAGTTGGATGGCGGACAGCATGCAAATCAGATCCGATACGACCAACAGCGAGATACATGGCTGCGAAGCCAGGACTTCAGGATCCTCAGGTTCTGGAACAATCAGGTTCTGACTCAGACCCAGGCTGTATTGGACTTGATCAGGCACGAAATATTGGCCCTCTCCCCCAGCCCCTCTCCCGCAAGCGGGAGAGGGGCGCTTTCTTTTCAGGCCGAGGAATAAATTGATGAGCGCAACGGTTTTCTATCTCACCGCGGCAGTCGCGATAGTTTCAACGGCCCTGGTCATTTTCAGCCGCAACGCGGTGCACGCCCTGCTCTACCTGATCGTCTCGCTCCTCGCCGTCGCGGTGATCTTCTATCAGTACGGCGCCCCCTTCGCCGCAGCGCTGGAGGTCATCGTCTATGCCGGCGCGATCATGGTGCTGATGATATTCGTCATCATGATGCTCAATCAGGGCGATGCCGCCGTGAATCAAGAGAAGGAGTGGCTGCAGCCGCGCGGCTGGCTGGGCCCCGCGCTGCTCTCGGGTATATTGCTGGCCCAACTGATGCTGCTGTTGCCCGCGGGGCAAGTTGAAACCACTCAGGCGGCGCACTACGTCGGTCCCAAGGAAGTCGGGCTCGCCCTGTTCAGCCGCTATATCATCGCCGTGGAGCTGGCATCGATGCTGTTGCTGGCGGGCCTGGTGGGCGCCTTCCACCTGGCGCGACACAGGAGCGCCGAAGCAAAGGAGGTCCGCCATGCCGATTGAGCCGATCCCCAACCTGGAATCCGGACTGTTACTGGCGGCGATTCTGTTCTGCCTCGGCCTCGCCGGCATGTTGGTGCGGCGCAACATCATTTTTATGCTGATGTGCGTGGAAATCTGTACGAACGCCGCTGCACTCGCCTTCGTGATCGCCGGTTCGCACTGGGGCAATGCGGACGGCCAGGTGATGTTCGTGTTCGTAATCACCCTGGCGGCGGCCGAGGTCGCCATCGCGCTGGCCCTGGTACTGCAGTTCTACCGCCGCCGGCACACGGTGGATATCGACCAACTGACCGGACTGAGAGGTTGATATGCAGGAACCTGTTACCTCGGCTTTAGCCTGGATCCCGCTGCTGCCGTTACTCGGCTTTCTGGTGCTGGTGACCGCCCCGCTGTTCAGCCGGCGGGAATTGCCCGAGCGGCTGATCGCCGCTATCGGCGCCGGCAGCGTCGGACTGGCCGCACTGCTGACTGCAGTGGTGGCGTTTTCGGTTTTCCGCGCGGATGCGTCGGCGGTATTGCAGGCTTCAATGTGGCAGTGGCTCAGCGTGGGAACGCTGCAACTGGGCATGGATTTCCGCGTGGACTGGCTGACGCTGGTCATGCTGCTCGTCATTACCGGTGTGGGCTTTTTGATCCACCTCTACTCCGCCGGCTACATGCGCGGCGAAGCGGACTACCGGCGCTATTTCGCCTACCTCAACCTGTTTGTCTGCGCCATGCTGCTGCTGGTCCTGGCAGACAACCTGGTGCTGCTCTACCTGGGCTGGGAGGGCGTGGGCCTGTGCAGCTACCTGTTGATTGGCTACTGGTACAGGGATCCGGCCAACGGCGCCGCCGCGCGCAAGGCATTCATCGTCACCCGCGTCGGCGATACCGCCATGGCCATCGGCCTGTTCCTGCTGTTCCGCGAATTTGCGACGCTCAATATTCGCGAACTGCTCGCCGCCACCAGCGGCGCCACACTGAATGACCCGACCATCACCCTGGCGGCACTGCTGTTGCTCGGCGGTGCCGTCGGCAAATCCGCGCAGCTGCCGCTGCAGACCTGGCTGCCGGATGCGATGGCCGGCCCGACCCCGGTCAGCGCGCTGATCCACGCCGCCACCATGGTGACCGCGGGTGTCTACCTGATTGCGCGCATGCACCCGCTGTTTGCACTGTCGGAGACGGCGATGAGCGCCGTCGCTGTCGTCGGTGCCCTGACACTGCTGTTGGCGGGCTGCAGCGCCCTGGTGCAGAGCGATATCAAACGGGTGCTCGCCTACTCCACCATCAGCCAGATCGGCTATATGTTTCTGGCGCTGGGTGTGGGCGCCTGGTCCGGGGCCATCTTTCACCTGATGACCCACGCCTTTTTCAAGGCGCTGCTGTTCCTTGCCGCCGGCTCGGTAATCCTGAGCCTGCATCACGAGCAGAATATTTTTGCGATGGGCGGCCTGCGCCGGAAGATTCCCTTCACCTTCATCTGCTTTGCTATCGGCTGTGCCTGTCTCGCCGCCCTGCCGCTGACATCCGGTTTCTACAGCAAGGATCAGATACTGCTCAGCGCCTGGAGCTATTACCACGGCTTCAGCGGTATCTGGCTCGCCGGCATCCTGGGCGCCCTGATCACCGGCGTTTACAGCTTCCGCCTGCTGTTCCTGGTGTTCTTCGGCAGCGAGGGCTCCGCCTCGGCGCACTGCGAGGACGCCAACAACCGCGCGATGACCGTGCCGCTGGCGGTACTTGCGGCGCTGGCGCTGCTTGGCGGCCTGCTGGCTCCGCCACTGCAGGCGGTATTCGGGCCGGAGCAGGCGGCGCACCCGGCGACATGGGTGGAAGCCATCGCCGTTGCCATGCCGATTGCCGGGCTCGCCATCGCCTGGTGGCAATTCCGCCGTCGACGCCCGGTCGAGCGGGCTTCCGCACTGCAGAGATTCTTGTTCGGCGGCTGGGGCTTCGACTGGCTCTACGACCGCCTGCTGGTCAGGCCGTTTGTGCTGCTCGCACGGATCAACCGCAACGACCTGGTCGATGTGTTCTACAAGGGCACCGCCGCGCTCAGCCGCCTGCTCAGTCTGCTGCTCAGCAGTTCGCAGAACGGACAGGTGCGCTGGTATATGACCACCCTGGTGGCCGGCTCCATTCTCTTCCTCGCGCTACTGGTGGCACTATGACACTACTGGCAATCATCTCGATTCTGTTCGCCGGAGGGGTTCTGGCCTGGCTGTCGGAGCGGTTCCTCAACCGCGGCAGCCGCCGCATTGCCCTGTTCAGCCTGCTGCTCGCGACGGCGCTGCTGGGCCGCTACTGGGCGTACTTCGCGGGAGATGCCGCCAGCGCCGGCGCCTCGCCCTGGTGGGACAGCCTCAATCTCGCCTGGATTCCGCGATTCGGTATCAGCTTCCATCTGGCCGTCGATGGACTCGGATTTCTGATGCTGGCACTGACACTGCTGATGGGGCTGTTCGGCCTGGTCGTGACCTGGAGGGATATCGGTTTTCGCCGCGGCTTCTTCTATTTCAACTATCTCTGGACACTGGCCGGGGTAGTGGGCGTCTTCACCGCGATGGATCTCTTCCTGTTTTTCTTCTTCTGGGAAGTGATGCTGATACCGATGCTGTTCCTGATCGCGGTCTGGGGTTATGAACAGCGCATCTACGCCGCCATCAAATTTTTTCTGTTTACCCAGGCCAGCAGCCTGCTGATGCTGATTGCGATAGTGGCGCTCGTCTACCTGCATTACAGCAACAGCGGCCAGCTGACCTTCGACTATCAGTCACTGCTGGCCGCGCAACTCCCGCCGGATACCGCCTACTGGCTGATGCTCGGCTTTTTTGTCGCCTTCGCAGTGAAATTGCCGGCACTGCCGCTGCATACCTGGCTCCCCGATGCGCACACTCAGGCCCCGACCGCGGGCAGTATCCTGCTGGCGGCCATTCTGCTGAAAACCGGCGCCTATGGCCTGCTGCGCTTCAACCTGCCGCTGTTTCCGGAGGCCTCTGTCGCCTTTGCGCCGGTGGCCATGGCAATCGGTGCGGTGAGTGTCGTGTACGGCGCGGTGCTCGCCTTTGCACAGCGGGATATGAAACGCCTGGTGGCCTATTCCAGCGTCAGCCATATGGGTTTTGTACTGCTGGGACTCTACGCCCTCAACACTATCGCGATTCAGGGTGCAGTCATGCAGATGATTGCCCACGGACTCAGTACCGCGGCGCTCTTCGCGCTCGTCGGCGCACTGCAGCACCGCCTGCATACCCGCGATATGGCACACCTGGGCGGTCTCTGGGCTGTCCTGCCCAAGCTGTCCGCCATAGCGCTGTTTTTCGCCGTAGCGTCGCTCGGCCTTCCGGGCCTCGGCAACTTTATCGCCGAGTTCCTGGTACTGCTCGGCAGCTTCGGCAGCGACCCCTGGCTCACCGCGCTGGCGGCGGCGGGCCTGGTCGGTGCCGCGCTCTATGCGCTGTTGATGATGCAGCGAGTTTTCTTCGGCCCACTCGCCGATAAAACCGGCAGGATTGCCGGCGTGGCGGATCTGCATCCGCGAGAGACCGCTGCCCTGCTTTCCCTGGCGGTAGCCCTGGTCTTCCTCGGACTGCGCCCACAGCCGGTGTTCGATATCGCCGAACCGTCCGTGGCCGGCGCCACGGCGAAGCTGACAGCCGCCGGGCTGGAGGGAAAATCACAGGCGCTGGAGCAGGGCCTGCAGACCGCCGCCCACCCCGGCTGGCCAGAATCGGACCGCGCAGGAGGTGAAACACCATGACCGCACAGGAACTTTACGCCATCCTGCCGCTGCTGGTTCTGAGTGGCGGCATAGTCATATTGCTGCTGCAGGTGTCATTCTGGCGCGGACATCTGGCGGCGGCAGTTACCACCGTGACCACCCTGGCGGCGGCGATCTACGCCTGCTTTCTGGTCGCCGCGACACTGTCGGGCGGGGTCGGTTCCAGGGCGGTAACCGGCCTGCTGCTGGTGGATCACACCGCCCTGTTCTTTTGCCTGCTGTTGCTGCTCGCGGCAATCGCCGTTGCGGTGCTGGGGTTCAGCTACCTGCAGCAGCGTTGCAATCAGAAATTCAGTACCGGCAGCTACCCGGAAGAGTTTTATATTCTGCTGTTGCTGGTCATGCTCGGAGCCACGGCGCTGGTCTGCGCCAACCACTTCGCCAGCTTCTTCCTCGCCCTGGAGCTGATGAGTCTGGCGCTCTACCCGCTGCTCGGATTCGCAGTGAGCGGCGACCTCTCGCCGCAAAGGGACCAGATGCACTCGCTGGAATCCGGCATTAAATACCTGTTGCTTTCTGCACTCTCCACCGCCCTGGGTCTGTTCGGGATCGCGCTGATCTATGCTGCCGGCGGCGCCCTGGACTTCGGCGGTATCGCGGCTGCGGTCGCGCAGCTGCCACAGGGGCCATCACTGATGCTGACCGGCTTGACCCTGCTGTTGATCGCGGTGGCCTTCAAGCTCTCCCTGGTGCCCTTTCATATCTGGACACCCGATGTCTACCAGGGCGCCCCGACGCCGGTAACGGCGCTGATCGCCACCGTTGGCAAGGGGGCCGTAATAGCGCTGCTGTTGCGCTTCTTCGCCAAAGCGGATCTTTTCGCGGTGCCCACCCTGACCAATCTGCTCGCCATCACCGCCGTGGCCAGTATGCTGGCCGGCAACCTGCTGGCCCTGATGCAGGACAACATCAAACGCCTGCTGGCCTACTCCTCCATCGCTCATATCGGCTACCTGATTGTCGCCTTCCTTATCGGCAACAGCGCCTTCGGCAGCGAGGCGGTGATCTACTACCTAGTGGCCTATGTCATCACCACGCTGGGCGCCTTCGCCGTGGTCGGCCTGATTGCAGACTCGACACTGGCACAGGCGCCGGGCGGCGCGGCGCCCATTGGCAATGCCGCCAGCGATCCGTTTCAGCGCGATTTCTATCGCGGACTCCTGTGGCGCTCGCCGTGGCTCGCTTGCTGCCTGGCCGCGATGCTGCTCTCCCTGGCGGGCATTCCACTGACGATCGGCTTTATCGGCAAGTTCTATATTTTTGCCGCCGGCGTGCAGGGGCAGATGTGGCTGCTGCTGGCGGCGGTGGTGGTGGGCAGCGCCCTGGGGCTCTTCTATTACCTGCGCCTGCTGTTGACGATGGTGCAGCGCACCCCGGAACCGGCCGTCGCTACTGCCGGCAGCGTGCAAATCGCCATCTCCGGGCAGATCTTACTTCTCTCCCTGACCGCGGCGCTGTTGCTGTTTGGCGTATTTCCGCAGATCTTGATCAATTGGATAAATACACTATAAACATATCTATGGAGCGATGATTGACGAGACACGCATTATGTTTTGCCGCCGCCATATAAAGACACAAAAATACTGAAAGGCAAACCCATGAAAACCTTCAAGCAAGCATTCGAAGTCCTCAAGGACGCGGAAAAATTTCACCTAGAGATGGCCAGTCTTTATAAAGAATTGCTGGAAAACTCGGAAGACAAGCGAACGCAGTTGCTTCTCAAGCATATGCTGGAGCACGAACAGCGCATGGCGAGAAACCTCGCCAACTACGGCGAGGTGGCACAGCACAAGGTCATGCAGACCTGGCTGCAGTACACCCAAGAGGAATCCGCCAAGGATTTCATCAGGAAACTGGAGTTGAGCGACCCGCCCACCATCAAGGAAATCAACAATATGGGCCGGGAAGTGGACCGCTACTTTTCCGAGCTGTACGAAGCGGTTTACGGCGCGATCGAATCTGCCGAAGTCAAAGAAGTGTTCGAGGATCTGAAACAGATCCAGGACAAAGAGCGCATCACCCTGTCGATGGCGACCAATTCGCTTTGGGATATGTAAAAAACTACACGCTCAGAGCCACTGCTGCCCCACAGTTTGGGATGAATGAAAAAAGCACGAACCAAACCGGTTACAACTTTTTCGCCAAAAAGACAATGTAATCAGGGAGGATTCCGGCCATGTCACGTTATAACCCTGCGTAACAAAGCGAGCCTCAATCGAGACTCGCTTTGTGCCTGCTGTACTGCGCGACAGCAGTGCCCCGCAGAGCGCCTTTTCAGAATTCCAAAACAGGACGCTGTTTTAGAATTCGTAGCCGGCTTTCAGATAATAGAAACCACCGCCAATGCCATAGGGCGATGTCTCATAGTAAATCCCGCCCAAATCATTGTCAGGGACTCCTACGATTGAGCCATCAATCTCGCCACCCATTTCATCAAACAGATTAGCGGCGCCGGCAGTCAGCACGATGCTGTCTGATGCGGCGTAGGTAAGTTCAAAATCTACCGTGAACTCAGAACCTAGCTCCTCACCGAACCAGTCGGCGTGTACGCCCACATATTCGCCGTAGAAGTTAGTACGAACAAAGGCGCTCAACTTGTCCCAGTTCTGGAATACGGTGAAGGAGGCCCGATGCTCTGGCAGGCCGCGCTCCAGGCGTACCGCTTTACAGATCTCACCCTGGTTGTTTACGAAACTACCACCACAGGTGGTGTCTCCACCGATAACTTCGGTCTGGGTCCAGTTATAGGCCAGGCTGAAGTCGGTACCGCCACCGAACAATTCCGTACCGTAGGTTGCCACCACGTCGAGTCCGGTAGTTTCGGTATCGAAGTCGTTGGCAAAGTAGTTGACCTGACCGATCAATTCCGGGTTGGGAACGCCTGCAGCCGCCATGGCAGAGCGCTGGGCTGCGGTAGGCGTGGCATTATCGGTCAGGGCGATTCGGTCGGTTACTTCGATGAAATAGGCATCGGCAGTCACTTCCAGATCACCAACAGACATTACCAGACCAGTGGCAAAGTTAACGGACTCTTCCGGCTGCAGCTCGGCCTCACCCAGTTTGGGCGCCGGCAGTGTTTGCGCCTGGGTTAGCTGGCCGCCAACGATCGAGGTCTGGGTATTCACAACGGACGCCTGGCCCATGGTCGGAGCCCGGAAGCCAGTGCTGTGTGAAGCGCGCCAGGCAAGATTGTCGGTAATCTGCCAGTTAGCCACCAACTTGTAGTTAGCGGTATCGCCAAAAGTATCGAAATTTTCGTAGCGCAAGGCGCCGCCTAGCATAAAGTCATCCGTCAACTGGTTTTCCAGGTCCGCATAGAGGGCGTAGTTGCTGCGCTCAGCGGTACCAGCAGAATCAATAGAGAAACCGGCAAAACCATGTGAACCAATGTTGAAGCCCTGATCGGCCAGCGGACCTACCTGCCAGGACATTCCCTCGCCGGCGATGATCTGGAACGACTCATCACGCCATTCAGCACCCATGGCAACACTCAGGTTATCCATTTGCTTCTGCAAATCGAAGTTGAGAGTCTTCTCCAGCTGAATGTAGGAACCTGTATCGAAATCGCGCTTGCTGTCGGGTCCGAAGGATGGGTTGATGGTGTTGTTCAGACCAAACACTGCCTCGTTGCGGCCCACAGACGCGCTCAAGTCAAAGTTCCAGCCCTGCATAAAACCATCGAAGAACTCTCCGCGACGACCAGCTGTCAAGGAGGTGTCGGTAATATCGCCAACGAAACGCGGGGTATAACCGCCGGGAATTGTCTTGTTGAAGGCAAAGCAGTTGTCGTCTGCCATCAGGCCGGAAGCCACCATGTCAGAGCCGTCAGCCAAAGGTGCGGTGCGGTAGGCATCACAGCTGGAGGCATTGCCGTCCAGTGCACCAACTAAGCGGTTGCCATCACCGTCGGTGTAAACTCCTGAACGGTTGTTCGGGCTGCGGTAATAGAATCCACCGTCGACCTTGCGGTTGGAGTAGTTTCCGAAGGCATAGATCTCGGTGCCATCCTTCAGGTCCATGCCGAAGTTGGCAAACATAGTCATGTCATCGTCAACGATCGGGGCACCCCAAATCTGTGCCGGGTCAGCTACTGCGGTGTTACCGGCGTCGATGAGCGCCTGGGCATCGGCACGCTGCACTGAACGAGAGGTGTCATCGGCATTTTTCAGCTGGAAGCTCAGATTCAGGAAACCCGAGTCTGTCATTGCCATGCCGTAATTGCCGGCGATAGTGCTGGTCTGGCCGTCACCTTCGAAATACTGGCCAGTTTTCAGCTCGAGCGAACCACCTTCGGCATCGTCTTTCAGCACAAAGTTCATCACGCTGGCAATGGCATCAGAACCGTACTGCGCCGCCGCGCCATCGCGCAGCACTTCCACTTGCTTCAGAGCGATGCTGGGAATAACGGAAATATCAGGACCCTGGGCACCATCGTTAAGACCACCGCCCTGGAAGGCAATCACAGAGGCGCGATGACGGCGCTTGCCGTTGAGCAGGATCAGCGTTGAATCAGACGACAAGCCACGCATGTTAACGGGGCGAATCATAGATGCAGCGTCACTGATGGGTTGGTCGTGCACATTAAAGGAAGGTACGGAGCTCTTCAGCATGTCCAACATGTCACTGCTGCCAGATTTCGCCAATTCCTCGGCACTAATGACGTCCACGGGAACCGGAGATTCGCCGACGGAACGCGGCTTGGTTCTCGAGCCTACAGTCACCACCTCTTCAATCACTAAATTGTCACCAGCGGACTGCGCCAGAGCCGGCGCGGCCAGGGCGCCGGTCAGAGCGATCAACGAGACCGACGAAACTCCGAACTGTGTAGTTTTTTTCATTGAAAATACCCTTGCAATTTTTCGTTTTTATGCGCACGTGTTGCGCGTGCGTGTTGGAAGGTTCCCACAGCAAAAATGCAAAAACCGTGACACATTCGCGCACGCCCGAATGAAAAATGGTTCTTTATCAAGAAGCGTGCAAACTGACGACAGAGCAAAGCAAAATTAACTATTTTTTAGCTCTATTTTGTATTTGCGGTATTAACAACATTTCGCACACAGACTGACAAAAGAGCACGCAAAGTTTAATCGCGTCACAAAATTCCTGTTCGCCCGGCAGGTACACTCAATTCACTTCGACAGCAAAATATGCGATGGCAATTCTGCGTTTCACCCGCTCCCCTCGCATACAAGGAACCGGGCTGCAATCTGAGTCACCATCAGTAACACCGGCACCAAAACAGTGCGTACCTGCTACTCAGCTGCTGATTTTCGCGCACAACTTGGCGGGGGAATCGCTGCCTGTTGCACATTTATGGCAGTTGGTCGTTGTCAGCGCACCCGGACTGCTGTTATTTTGACAGCGATGTCATTTTTTTAGCAGCGCCCTCGCCTGCGAACGCCCGGAACTGCCGCTGGCGGATCTCGCCGGCGGTGGTGACGGCTGCGATGGTGGCAGCGGCGGTACCAGCTGCTCCAGTGCCGGGGTCGACACGTCTGGCCTGATGACTTATCCGGCCTGGCCCGCCGGCGACCACGCCAACGGCGGCGACCGGATCATTCACCAGGGCGATGTCTATGAAGCCAACTGGTGGACCAATTCGGTCCCGGGTAGCGCCGACAGCAGCTGGGATTTTCTCTGTAGCGTGGAATAAGGCTTAAAAAATCTGTAGGAGCGGCGGGGCGGCCATCCGCCGCTGGCCGCGATGGATCTCGCCGTACCGTCAGGCATCGATTGCCGCCAAGGGCCGCTCCTACAGAATACTGTCGTCATGCCGGCGCAGGCCGGAATCCAGGTGCCACCGAACTGGAAACCGGTACCGGATCATTCCCGGCACAGGCTCTGAGCCGGTTTGAAGACTGAACTGCAGCTGACTCGAAACAGAGTAACTACAGGCGACGTGCAGGATTTAAAGAAGTTGTTCTCACAGGAAGTTCTCTCTCGTTGTTGATCTATAGGTAATGCTCCTATATTTGCCCCGGGTCACCGGGGCTTTTTTTGTTGTTATAGGAAAAGAAAGTTTAACCATGCAGAAAAAAATGATTGCCCTGGCCGCCGCCCCGCTGCTGTGTCTGCAGCTCGCTGGCTGCGGCAGCAAAAACGAAACCGCGTCCTCGGCAGAAGAAAGCGCGATGATACTGTTCGACGATTTCTCCTACGCGAACCTGGATGCAATGCTCGCGAACGACTGGCGCGTGCGCACGGAAACCGGCCACCCGGGCGTCAGCGGCGCGCGCTGGTCAGCCGACGGCATCGACTTCTTGACGGACAGCGAACGGGAAGGCAACAGGCTGCTGCGTCTGACTTCGTCCACCGATGGCAGTGGCGAAAACACCAATCACACCCAGTTCTGCCACCAGCGCAAATACCTGGAAGGCACCTACGCCGCCCGTGTCTTCTTCCGCGACGAGCCGACGCAGGGGCCGGACGGCGACCAGATTATCGAAACTTTCTACACCATCAGCCCACTGCAGGCGCCTCTGGATCCTGACTACAGCGAGATGGATTTCGAATACCTGGCCAATGGCGGCTGGGGCGAAGAGAGCAACGCACTCTTCGCCACCAGCTGGGAAACCTTCAAACTGGATCCATTCGTCAAGGAAAATGAATACTCGGTGAAACCCGGCAGTTTTGCCGGCTGGCATGCCCTGGTGTTGCATGCGGCCAACAACGAGATCCGCTACTTTATTGACGGCGAGGAATTCGCACAGCACAGTGAACAGGTATTCCCGGAAGCGCCCATGTCCATCAATTTCAACCTCTGGTTTACCCAGCAGGGGCTGATCGACTCGGACGAGCTGCGCATTTACCAGCAGGACGTGGACTGGGTATTCCACCGCGCCGGCGAGATACTCGATACCGAGGAAGTGATGCAGGCGGTCGAAGATTTGCGTGCGCAACAGGTGTCCTTCATGGACACGGTCCCGGACTGGAGCCCCAAACTGGAATCGCCCTGCGGCCTGTAAACATTGCCCTGTAGGAGCGGTGGGGCGGCCGTCCGCCCATGGCCGCGATCAATCTATCCCGATAAACCGATCGCGGCCATGGGCCGCTCCTACAACAGCACTAGAAAAACAGCAGTAACAGAAGTACTTATGACCAATAAAAAACAGCGCTTGGCCTCAGTGGACGCGTTGCGCGGCTTCGACATGTTCTGGATTATCGGCGGCGAGGCGCTGTTCCTGCCGCTGCTGACACTCACCGGCTGGTCCATCTTTTCCTTCGGCCACACGCAGATGCAGCACAGCGAATGGCACGGCTTCCGGTTCTACGACCTGATTTTCCCGCTGTTCATTTTCCTGTCCGGCGTCACCCTCGGCATCGCCAATAAATCCCTGCGCGGCCTGCCGCTGCCGGAGCGGCGAGCCGTATACGGAAAAGCGGTCAAACGCCTGCTGATACTGATCGGCCTCGGCATCGTCTACAATCACGGCTGGGGTACCGGAATCCCCGCCGACCCGAGCCAAATCCGCTTTGCCAGCGTCCTGGCCCGCATCGGCCTTGCCTGGTTCTTCGCCGCAATGATTGTCTGGCACTGCGGACCGAGGGCCCAGTACCTCATCGCCGCCGGCATACTGCTCGGCTACTGGATACTGCAGATCAGCTTCGGCGCCCTGACCCCGAGCGGCTCCGTCAACAGCTGGGTGGATCAGTGCTGCCTGCCCGGCATTACCTACCAGAACCGGCCCTACGACCCGGAAGGCCTGCTCTCCACCATCCCCGCAGTGGTCAATGCCCTCGCCGGCGTATTCGCCGGGCGCTGGCTGCGCAACAGCCGGGGACAACACCAAAGAATCCTGTCGGGCCTCACCCTGGCCGGGCTGGCCTGTCTGCTCGGCGGCTTCCTGTGGCACTGGATCTACCCGGTCAACAAAGAACTCTGGACCAGCTCCTTTGTGCTGATCACCAGCGCCTGCAGCCTGCTATTGCTGGCACTCTTCTACCTGCTGGTGGATATGTGGAACTGGCGGCTGTTCAGTACCTTCTTTGCCGTGATCGGTTGCAACGCGATCCTCGTGTACCTGGGAACCAGCCTGGTCAACTGGAGCTACAGCAGCAAGAGCCTGTTCGGCGGCATTGCCGCGGCGCTGTCCGAGGCGGGCGGAACCCTTGTTATCGCCTGCGGCGTGATTCTGCTGCAATGGCTGGTGTTGCGCTGGCTGTACCGGCGGGGCATTTTTATCAGCCCTTAGGCGTCGCACGCCACCTCGGCTTGAATCTGTTCGAAGGTGGGCAGCCAGCCACCCGGTGGCTCCAGGTCGAGGCGACTCTCCCGGCGCGACGCCCTGCCGCTGATCAGATAGCGCTGGCCGCGCCAGGACCAGACCCGGAGGTCCGCCCACAGCGGATCGCCGTTGGCGTCCTGCAGCTGCCCCTTATCGACCCGCCGCTGGGCGACATAGCGCTCTCCTTTCGCCAGCAGCCGGTGCAACCGGTGCCGGCCGACGTCGCGGCTCTCCAGCACACCGAGCCCGGCGTGGCTCTGCGACGGTTTGAATACCAGCTCCAGTTTGCGCGCCGCCAGTGCGTCGAGATTGTCTTCGGACACTTGCCAGGTAGACGGCACATGTCGTGAAAGCAGCGCCCGTTCGTCCGCTATGATGCCGAGCTCCCTGTCCCGGTCGGGGCGCGACAGCCAGTCCAACAATCGCTTGTCGCTGCGGGTGGCGTAGCTGAAGGGGTTCGGGGCAATGTAAACGCGGCCGCTCGCGTAGGCTTGCCGGAGCGCACTGAACTGGTCCCCCTGCCAGAAAAAATCGGTCGCGCGGTTGACGACAAAAGAGACCGGTTCACTTTCGACCAGCAGGCTGGCACCACTCCAGGTCAGGTCCTCGGGTGCGGCGACACGGGCGCGCCAGCCCCGCGCCCGGCAAAGCTCAGCCAGTCGCCCGAGTTCCTCGCGGAAGCGCCCCTTTTGCAGCGAATCCCGGTCGTCGAGAATCAGCACGCCGTCGGGAGTATCGGTGTTCAGGCAGTTGCGGGTTTCCTGCGCTATCATCCCCTGAACCTGCCGCTCCAGATCCTCAGGGAGCGGGGGCGGCCGTATGGCGATATCGTCGGCGAGGAACAGCTGGTAATAGACTCGGTTGACCTGCGCCGCGAACAGCAGACCGGAGCCATTGTCGTTGAACTCGATCAGCTGCCAGTCGCCGGGCTTGTCCGGTGGCAGATGGAAGTCCCAAGCGCTGAAAAAGCAGACTTCCGGGCGGGCCGATCGGGCGATAGCCGGTACCTGATCCGTCACCCGGTCGATCCATGCCTGGCGCCGGGTGACGCGCTCGAACAGAGCGATGAAGTCATCGATTTCGGCGAGCAGTGTGTGGGGGATGCGCTGGTGCGCGCAGGCGACCGAAAAATAGTCGGGCAGTGGCGGCTCCGCGCCCCGCAAATGCCGGAGGAAATTTGCCGCGGCGTCGGCCATGTCATCACCTATTGCCTCAGGGGATAGCGGGAAAAATCGACCTGCAGACAGGATACAATCAGATTCCGCTTGCTGAAATTGTAGCGGCTGACGATGCTCATCAGATTCTCTTTGCCCAGCAGTCGCCGCGTAATCACCTCCAGCTCCATCCCCTGCTGCGCCAGTTCCTGCGCCTGCGCTGCCAGGTTCAACAGATAGTCGTACTTTTCGCGCAAGCGCTGTTTGCCGTTTTCCACCACACCGCGGTGCGGGCACAGGATTACGTCGAAGTCGTGGCCGAGCACGGTGCGGATGCTGTCTAGCAGCGTGGGGATATGCTCGTCGCTGCGCAGCAGTTTCAGGTAGTTGGCGATATAGAGGTCCGCGCTGAACAGCCAGCCGCGCTCAGGCAGCAGGTAGCAGGTCATATCCTTGGCGTGACCCGGGGTAAAAATCGGCGTGACAGCTTCGCCGCCGATGCGGACGTTATCCGGCAGCACCGCCGCGTCTGCCTTGCCCGCCGAACCCCAGATGATTTTCTGCATCGGCGGAATGCGGAAACCGCGCGCGAGAATCTCGACCGTTTTGGCCGGGGCGATTGGCTGCACGCCGGTGAGCCGGTGAATGGCGCCAGCATTGCCGCTGTGATCTTCGTGGTGATGGGTCAGCAGCAGCTGGCTGAAAGGCCTGCTCTCGATGAAGGGCTTGACGTATTGCCACTGGTTGCTCGGGCCGGTGTCGACAATGGTGTCCCGCAGTCGGTAGACGATGAACGAGGTATTGATGCCGAAATCGAAGCGGCCGACCCGCAGGGCATCGAGGTCATGGTAGCGGAAGGAATCGAGAACGGACACGGGCAACCCTCAACAGCAGATGAAGGCTATTTGTACGCAATTGCGCGGCCGGAAGAAATTGCAATATGCGCGAATGTGCGTGACATATCGGGCCGGCTATCGTCTCTTGGCACCAGCCGACAGGTCCCGGGCTATTCGGTCAGCGCCAGCCTGAGCTGCAGCCCCCATTTGGAGGTGGTGCCGGAAGTCACCCAGGCCACCTCGCCGTCGCTGCCGACGATGACGATGGTGGGTGTTACCCTGACACCCCAGGATGCGCCGAGCGCACCGCCGGGGTCATTGATGGTCGGAAACTGCAATCCCTCACGGTCCAGATAGGCGAGCAGCTCCTCCTCAGTACCGGATTGCATGGCGACCGAGATGACCTGGTGCTCGCGCGCGAGGTCGGAGATTGCCGGCGACACCACGCGGCAGTAACCACACCAGGTCGCCCAGAAATAAATCAACACCGGCCCCTGCGGGGTCATCTGCTGCAGGTCCAGCAGATCGCCGCCGAGCGACCTGCCGACGAGCGGCGGTGCCTCGTCTTTGGGCATATCCCGCTGCTGGTAGTAGCCGACCGCGCTGACCACCAGCACCGCAAGCAGGACGAACCCGGCCAGCTGGCGCAGGGCTGCAAACCGTTTCTTGTGCACCGCAACTTGTCTTGCGCCGGCCTCAGTATTTCACGCTGCAGCCGTAGGCCCGCGATGCGGCAACCGCGACGGCTTTGCCGCTCAGGGAGGCGTCAAGCGCCGCCGCGACATAGTTGTTGGACTCAGGGATCACCGCCGGGTTGGCAGAGTCGTTGTCATCGATGGCCCCGGCGTAAACCACCTCGCCCTGCGGGTTGATGATGAACATATGCGGAGTGGTCTTGGCGCCGTAAGCGCGCCCCATGCTGCCGTCCGCATCCAGCAGGAAGGACGCACTCGCGTTCAGCTTATGGCTCTCGGCGACGGCCAGTGCCTGCGCCGGCTCCAGGTGGCCCTGCTTGCCCTTGGCGGAGGAAATGACGGTCAGCCAGTTGATGTCCTGGCCGGTGTATTTTTTCTGCAGGGCCTGCATGTTGCCGCTGCCATAGTGCTTGCGCACATAGGGGCAGTCCTTGTTGAACCACTCGAGCACCAGCCACTGGCCGGCATAGTCATCCAGGGAATGAGTTTTGCCCTGCGCATCCACTTCGGAGAAATCCGGCGCCTTTTCGCCGGGCGTGGCGGCCGCCAGCACCAGCGCAGGTGCGACCAGAAACAGGGACAACATCAATTTGCGGATTTGAAGCTTTGCGTTCATGGTGAGTTTTCCTCTGTGGTTTGAGAGAAGGGGGCTCTGTCGAACAGTGACGCGATCATCTGTTCCTGCAATATCTGCGGCAATAGCTCCGGCTCGCGCGCACCCGGCGCATACCAGGCGTAAACCGGTACCGAGTTGCGTCCCAGGGCGGCCAGCGCCGCGGTAATTTCCGGGTCCTGCCGGGTCCAGTCGGCGCGCACGAGCAGCACGTCGTGGGCGCGGAACAACTCCATAACCGGCGGGGATTCCAGCACCAGTTTCTTGTTTACCTGGCAGGTGATACACCAAGCGGCAGTGTAGTCGATAAACACCGGGCGCTTCTGTGCGCGCGCCTGCGCTATGGCCGCCTTGTCGTAACCACGCCAGCCATCGGTCGCCAGTTCCGGTGCGGCCGGCGGCGCGCGCAGGGCACCGAGCGCGACTGTGATGGCGACTGCGGCGAGCACATAGCCCGCCGCCTTGCCCCAGGGGGCGTAGTTGCGCCCCAGCCACAGGGCAAATACAACCGCCAACAGCAACAGCGAGCCGATTAGCCAGCCGCTCTCGCCGAGTATGCGCCCCAGCACCCACAGCAGCCAGATCACCGTGGCGTACAGCGGGAACGCCAGCAGCTGGCGCAGTTTTTCCATCCACGGGCCCGGTGCCGGCAGTTTGCTCAGCAGTGCCGGACTGGCGCAGAGCAACAGGAAAGGCGCCGCGAGACCCAGGCCCAGACCGAGAAATATCGCCATCGCCTGAACGCCCGGCAGTGTCGCCGCCGCACCGAGGGCCGCGCCCATAAAGGGCCCGGTGCAGGGGGCGGCGACAAACACCGCCAGCACGCCGGTGGCGAAGGAACCGCCGCGGCTGCTGCCGGCGATGTCCATCAGCCGGTGGCCGAATTCGAAGACGCCGCTGAATGACAGTGCCATCAGCCAGAACAGCAGTATCAGCGCCAGCACGACCGGTGCCGACTGCAGCTGGAAGCCCCAGCCCACCGCCGCACCCCCGGCGCGCAGCGCCAGCAGCAGTGCGCCCAGCGCGGCAAAGGTGGTGATTACGCCGGCGCCGTACACCAGCCCCTCGCGCAGGCGGCTGGACGCCGCCGCACCGGACCCGACCAGTCCGAACAGCTTGATCGAGAGCACCGGGAAGACACAGGGCATCAGGTTCAGGATCACGCCGCCGGCGAACGCGGCGAGTACCAGCAGCCACAGCGCCTGCGCCGGCTGCGCCGGCGGAGCGGCACCGATCGCAACTGAATCCAGCTGCCAGGCGCGCGCGCCATCACTGATAACGAAATCTGTTGCCGCAGTGAGAGGTGCGCCGGGCACGCGGGAGAAGGTGTAGACAGTGCGATTGCCTTCGCTGACAAGCTGCGGTTCGGCCGCGGTGAGCAGTTCGCCATCCAGAGGAAATACCTGCGGTGGGGCGGTAACGCGTTGGTCCCGGCGCTCGAGCGCGAGCAGGAACTGCTCGCCGCCGGATTCCGTCAGAGAAACGGTGCGCCAGGGGCTCTGCTCCGGCGGCTGCGGCACGCGCGCCCGGAACCGGTCCCGCAATTGGCGATCGGACGGCGGCCAGCTCGCCACCTCGCCAACGGGGCGCGCCAACTTCATGGTGCCGAAACCGGGGATGCAGTCGACCTTGCACACCAGCCATTCGAGATTTACATCGAGTGATACCTGCTCCGCATCGGCGGCGGGCGTCACATCGAACAGATAGGCGACATCGCCCTCGTAGCCGAGATTGGTCAGGTGCTCGATCGGCAGGCGCACCGGAAATGGCCACTGTATCGCGCCGATCCCGGCGCCGCTGGCGCTGATATCGAACCGCGGCGCCGCGCCCGAATCGCCCGCGTTGCGCCAGTACACATGCCAGCCCGGATCCACCTCGAAGTGGAAACCGATCGTCTCGGCCTCGCCGCGGGCAAAAGAATCCGGCGCCAGCCAGCGCACGCGCACATGGTCACCACTGGCGCTGTCCTGGGCGAAAGATACCCCGGCAACCGCCGCCATTATCGAGCCCACCAGGATCGCAACCAGGCGCTTAAATAAGGACACTGCAGCACTCTCCCTGCGGAATTTCCCCCTATGCCCGCGCCCACTGTTCCGCTGGGCACTGGCTACCGGGCTGCTATTTACTACGGATACGCCATTCAATCGGATTCCCGGGGTTCCTGCAAATCCATCGCTACTGACGCCGGTCTCCTGTCAAGCTGGTGAAGCAGCGTCCGGCAAGCCGGGCCACAATCAAGATATCCGGCAGTACGCAGTGATCGTCAGCGGTTTCAAACACGCGTATTTTTCTGTCGAGCTCATCAAATTTCATGCCAGGCTTCCACCCGGTACCGCCCCTCTTTCAGGGTCACACGGTAGAGCTGATCAAACCCTTCCGCCAACGCCGGTAATTCAAGCTTGCGACAGGTTGCTCTGATGCCAGCCTCGGGAACGCGGTCTCTCCCCTGCCGCCGGGAATTGCTTTCCAGGCAGTCCTCCAGGCTTGCGGCGAAATAGTAGCCCACCACCTCGAAGCGGTGGTTCTTGAACCCGGCGACATATTTTTGCCGGTCCTTTCTGGTGGGGTTGGTGTTATCGATCACCACCGGCTGCTTGGACTCGAGGCAGGCGTCAAACAGGATCTTCTCCCGGTGCCTGGTCTTCAACATATCCAGGTTGAGCCGGATATGCGTCTTGTAGAAGTGCTCCAGGTAGAAGGTCGATTTTCCGCTGGCCTGCAATCCGATAAAAATAATACCTTTCACGAATCAACTCCCGAGTCATGTCGCCGCACGCCGCGCCTGGGCAAGGGCATCGGCGGACGGCATACAGGGTTTGATGTCGAGTACCGCGGTACGGGGGCGCACGCTGGCCGGCGGCCGGATGAAACTGAAAATGGGCATGACTCACCATTAACCTCCGTGGATTATTCACTGGAGGTTAGATGCCAGGGGCGATTCTTGTCGTCACTTGGGTGGTGCTGGTATCTGTAGATTTATCCAGTAAAATGACGCAAAGCCACCACCCAAGACAGCCTCTTGCCACAAGGATTTCTCCTCAGCCGCCACAGCTTTGATCAGGGCGACAGCACCTGCATCCACTACTGGCTGACCACGCCCCAGGGCCCCGCCAAGCTGGTCATCGAGGGAGAGCAGCCCGTCTTTATGGTGAGGGTGGCAGATCGGGCCCAGGTGGCCGAGGCCCTGGCCGGCGTGCCCTACGATTGGCAGCAGCCGGGCTTTCAGACCTTTGGCCGCGAGGAAGCGGCCGTGCTGTATTTTCCCACCATCGATGCCCACCGTCGGGGCCAGACCCTGCTGCAAAATCGCGGTATCCAGGTGTTCGAAGGGGATTTTCGTCTGCACGACCGCTATCTGATGGAGCGCTTTGCCCGCGGTGGCCTCTACTTCGAGGGCCGGGCCCAGGCCAAAGACGGCTATACGGAGTATCGCCAGGTGCGCCTCAAGGGCGCGGAGGTGCAGCCGGATTTCAACGTGGTGTCCCTGGATGTGGAGTGCTCCGGCCAGGGCGAGCTGTATTCCATCGGCCTCTATGGCCACGGCGTGGCAGAGGTGCTGATGGTGGGCCAGCCCCAGAGCGCCGATACTGCCATTGACTGGGTGGCTGACGAGCGGGCCCTGCTCGAGGCCCTGGAGGCCAGGATCCAATGCCTGGATCCGGACATCATCATCGGCTGGTCCGTGGTGGACTTTGATTTCCGGCTGCTGTTGAAAAGGGCCGAGCGCCACGGCCTGCGCCTGAAGCTTGGCCGCGGTGGCGCGGATGCCCGCTGGCGGGATGGCCGGGAAGGCGGCCAGGGCTTTGTGACCCTGCCGGGCCGGGTGGTACTGGACGGTATCGACGGCCTGAAGAGCGCCACCTACAACTTCGAGAGTTTCAGCCTGGAGTTCGTGGCCCAGAACCTGCTGGGCAGGGGCAAGGACACCGAAGACGTGGACAACCGCCTTGCGGCGATCGAGCACGACTTTCGCCACAACAAGCCCAAGCTGGCCGCCTACAACCTGGAAGACTGCCGTCTGGTCTGGGACATCTTCCAGCACGCCCGGCTGCTGGATTACCTGCGCCTTAGAGCCCAGCTCACCGGCCTGGAGCTGGATCGCAGCGGCGGCTCTGTGGCGGCCTTCACCAACCTCTATCTGCCCAAACTGCACCGCAGCCGCTTTGTGGCCCCCAACCTGCCCGCCGACGGCGGCCTGGCCAGCCCCGGCGGCTATGTGATGGACTCCCGACCGGGCCTCTACGACAACGTGCTGGTGCTGGATTTCAAGAGCCTGTATCCGAGCATTATCCGCACCTTCAAGATCGATCCAATGGGCTTGGTTGAGGGATTGTCCGAGGGTCTGGTGGACGACGATGCCATCCCCGGTTTTCGCGGCGCGCGCTTTTCCCGTGACAGGCACTTCCTGCCGGACATCATTGCCGATCTCTGGGCGCAGCGGGACATCGCCAAGCGGGAGCAGGACGCCGCCCGCTCCCAAGCCATCAAGATCATCATGAACTCCTTCTACGGGGTGCTGGGCTCGGGGGGCTGCCGTTTCTACGACACGCGCCTGGCCAGCTCCATCACCCTGCGCGGCCATGAGATCATGCAGCAGACCGCCCGCTGGATTGAGGAGCTGGGGCACCAGGTGATCTACGGCGATACCGATTCCACCTTTGTCTGGCTGAGCGGCCGCCCCAGCCCCGACGAGGCGGATGCCACCGGCAAGGCCCTGGCCGCCGAGATCAACGCGCGCTGGCGGCACAAGCTCAGAGAGGAGCTGGCGCTGAACTGCCTGCTGGAGCTGGAATTCGAAACCCATTACCGGCGCTTCTTGATGCCCACCATTCGCGGCTCGGAGGCGGGCTCCAAGAAGCGCTATGCGGGCCTGGTGGTGCAAGGGGGAGAGGAAAAGCTGGTATTCAAGGGTCTGGAAACGGTGCGCAGCGACTGGACCGCCCTGGCCAAGCAGTTCCAGACCCGGCTCTACGCCATGGTGTTTCGGGGCGAGGATCCGTCCGAATATATCCGCGAGACGGTGGCGAAGACCCGGGCCGGGGATATGGACGAGCAGCTCGTGTACCGCAAGCGGCTCAGGCGCAGGCTGGAGCAATACGTAAAAAACGTGCCGCCCCATGTGCGGGCGGCGCGACAGGCCGATGAACTCCGCCGCCAGCGGGGCCTGGCGCCCCGCTACCAGAACAAGGGCTGGATCCGCTATGTGATCACCCTCAATGGCCCGGAGCCCGTGGAGCATCGCCAGTCGCCCATCGACTACCAGCACTACATCGACAAGCAGTTCAAACCGGTGGCCGAGGCCATATTGCCCTTCGTAGCGCTGGATTTCGACAACCTGGTGGATGGCCAGCTGGGCCTGTTCGAAGCCGTTACTCCAGCCCCACAACCTCGAGCGCGGCCGAGGAAAGGTAGCGCCAGCGCAGATTGAATCCGCACAGCTGCATGCCGTAAATGCGATCCGGGTCAGGCAGCTGGTATGCGGGCTTGGGATCCTGGGCCAGCACCTGTTCAATCAGCAGCGGCAGGTCCGTGCCCCAGTCATCGCGATAGGCGGCAGCCTGCTCGCGAATATGATCGGGAATCAACACGTTAATCGGCGCCGGCGGCGCGCCGGCAAATGCGCTCTGAGCATCGTCGAGTGCGTCGGCGTAGGGAATATAGGGTTTGATATCCAGCACCGGGGTGCCGTCCACCAGATCGGCGCCGCCGACAATCAGCTCGACCTTCGGTTTGGTGCGCACTTCCAGCAGACGCACCACCGACAGGCCGATATTGTTGGGGCGAAATGGCGAACGGGTGGCGAGAACACCGAGTTTCCTGTTGCCGCCGAGACGCGGCGGGCGCACCTTGGCGGACCACTGGCCGGCAGCCTGGTGGAACTGGAAAATCACCCAGATATGCGTGTTTTCCTCCAGGCCGGCCACCGCGTCGGGCGTATCCAGCGGCGGCAGCAGTTCAATCGCCGCACGGCTGGCGTCCGCCAGCAGCGGCTGGCGGGGAACGCCGAACTTCTCGCCAAAGCAGGAGCGCACGCGCGCGATGGGGGTCATTTGGAATGATGATTGCGGAATGCGGAATGCGGAATACGCGGGCCAACGTATTGCCAAATGGCAGGGCTCTTGGCCGCGAAAGCGCTGCAACTGAAGCCGCGGAATCGATCGCGGCCAACGGCCGCTCCTACAGCGTTTCTTTCTAGTTCCGCATTCATAATTCCGCATTCCACATTGCTCAAATCCCCCCCATACAGAGGTATTTGATCTCCAGGTAGTCATCGAGTCCGTACTTGGAGCCCTCCCGCCCCTGGCCGGACTGCTTGACGCCGCCGAAAGGCGCCATCTCGTTGGAGACGATACCCTCGTTGATGCCGACCATGCCGTATTCCAGGCCTTCGGCGACGCGCCAGATACGGCCGATATCGCGGGAGTAGAAATAGGAGGCGAGGCCGAACTCGGTATCGTTGGCCATGCGGATCACTTCTTCCTCGGTGGAGAACTTGAACAGCGGCGCCACCGGGCCAAAGATCTCTTCCTTGAACAGACGCATCTGCTCGTTGACGTCAGTCAAGACCGTGGGGGCGTAGAAGCATTCGCCGAGTGCGTTGGGTCCGCCCTTGACCGTCGGCACGGCGCCCTTCTGCAGCGCATCGTCCACCAGCTCCTGTACGCCCTTGACCGCCTTGCTGGTAATCATGGGGCCGACATCAGTGTCCTGGTCAAAACCACTGCCCATCTTCAGCGCATTGACCGCGGCGGTAAATTTCTGCGCGAACTCGTCGTAGACGCCTTCCTGCACAAAAATGCGGTTGGCGCAGACACAGGTCTGGCCGGCGTTGCGGTATTTGCAGATGATCGCGCCCTTCACCGCAGCATCGATATCCGCGTCGTCGAAGACGATGAAGGGTGCGTTGCCGCCCAGTTCCATCGAGGTCTTCTTGATCGTCTCCGCACACTGGGCCTGCAGTTGCCTGCCGACGGCGGTGGAGCCGGTGAAGGTGAACTTGCGCACCAGCGGGTTGGATGTCATTTCCGCACCGATTTCCCGCGCGCTCCTGCCGGCCACGACATTGAAGACACCGGCCGGAATGCCGGCCTCTTCCGCCAGCACCGCCAGCGCCAGTGCCGACAGTGGTGTTTCCGAGGCGGGCTTGGCCACGAAGGGACAGCCGGCGGCCAGCGCCGGGGCCATCTTGCGCGCGATCATCGCGCTGGGGAAGTTCCACGGGGTCACCGAACAGGTGACGCCGACAGCCTGCTTGATCACGACGATGCGCTTGTCCCTGGAGGGCGGCGCTATCACATCGCCGTAGACGCGCTTGGCTTCCTCGGAAAACCACTCGAGATAGTTGGCGCCGTAAACGATTTCGGTTTTCGCTTCGGACAGCGGCTTGCCCTGCTCGGCGGTGAGGATTTTCGCCAGGTCATCGGCGTTGTCGATGATCAGGTTGTACCAGCGCCGCAGGATCTTGGCGCGCTCCTTGACGGTGCTGTCGCGCCAGGCGGGCCAGGCCCTGTCCGCCGCCTCTATGGCACGGCGGGTCTCCGCCGCGCCCAGGTCGGCGATACTGGCGACGATCTCGCCATTCGCCGGGTTGGTGACATCGAAGGTTTCGCCGGAATCGGCGTCTATCCATTTGCCGTCCACGTAGGACTGGTTGCGCAGCAGTGAAGCGTTTTTCAGGTCCAGCATGGCGTTCTCCTTTCTTTGCCCTCTCCCCCGGCCCCTCTCCCGCAGGCGGGAGAGGGGGGCGCACAATCTGGCACCGGGGAAGTCTCGTCTAAAACCTCATCATTTATTTTTTCTTTTTCACAAACTTCATCAGGCGCCGCTTCTTCGCCTTTTGGCGGTCGGTCAATTTCTGCTTCTTGCCGGCATAGGGGTTGGTACCGGTGCGGAATTCGATCTTCACCGGGGTGCCGTGCAGGTCCAGCGCCTTGCGGAACGTTTTTTCCAGGTAGCGTACATAGTGCCCCGGCACCTGTTCGGTCTGATTGCCGTGAATCACAATTACCGGGGGGTTCTGGCCGCCGGCGTGGGCGTAGCGCAACTTGATGCGATTGCCGTGCACCAGCGGCGGCTGGTGCTCAGTCACCGCCCACTGCAGGATGCGCGTCAGGTGGTTGGTGGACAGCTTGTCGGTGGCGCTCTGGTAGGCCGACTCGATCGACTGGTACAGGTTGCCGACCCCGGTCCCGTGCAGCGCGGAAATAAAGTGGATATCCGCGAATTCGACGAAGCGCAGGCGCCGCTCCAGTTCCGTCTTCACGTATTCGCGGTGGTCGGCCTCTAGGCCGTCCCACTTGTTCAGTGCCACCACCAGCGCGCGGCCGGCCTGGATAACGCTGCCCATCAGGTGCATGTCCTGGTCCACCAGGCCCTCGCGGGCGTCGATCACCAGCACCACCACATTGGCGTCTTCCACCGCCTGCAGGGTTTTGACGATGGAGAACTTCTCCACCGACTCCTTGATGTTCTTGCGCCGGCGAATGCCCGCGGTGTCGATCAGGGTATAGGGTTTGTCGTCGCGCTGGTAGTTGATATAGACGCTGTCGCGGGTGGTGCCCGGCTGGTCGTAGACCACTACGCGGTCCTCGCCCAGCAGGCGGTTGACCAGGGTGGACTTGCCCACATTGGGGCGGCCGACGATGGCGATCTTGATGCCCGTCGCCTCCTCCTCTTCCACCGCTTCGGCCTGCTCCGGCAGGTCCGCGACCACGCGCTCCATCAGAGTGCGCACGCCGCGGCCGTGGGTGGCCGTGGTGGGAAAGAGTTCGCCGATACCCAGCTCGTAAAAGGGCGCCAGCGCGATATCCGGGTTGACCCCGTCGACCTTGTTGGCCACTAGGAATGTCGGTTTGGAGCGGGTGCGCAGCTGGTCGGCGATCATCTGGTCCGCGGGCGTCAGGCCGGCGCGGCAGTCGACCAGGAACAGCACGATATCCGCCTCCTCGATGGCCTGTATCGACTGCTGGGCCATGGCCGCGTCT
The DNA here is from genome assembly GCF_035117725.1 of Microbulbifer magnicolonia. Classification (NCBI taxonomy): domain Bacteria; kingdom Pseudomonadati; phylum Pseudomonadota; class Gammaproteobacteria; order Cellvibrionales; family Microbulbiferaceae; genus Microbulbifer; species Microbulbifer magnicolonia. The sequence goes on from NZ_JAYEFD010000004.1 coordinate 120,824, forward strand.
ATGCCCTCCTCGCCACCGCTGATACCGCCGGTGTCCACCAGGATCACCTTGCGGCCGTCGATCTCCGCCTCGCCGTACTTGCGGTCGCGGGTCAGGCCGGCGTAATTGGCCACCAGGGCGTCGCGACTCTTGGTGAGCCGGTTGAAGAGTGTGGATTTGCCCACATTGGGGCGCCCGACCAGGGCGATTACAGGAAGCATATATCTATTTTCTCGGGGCAAAATTGCTTTTGCCAGAAATGCGAACGCCCGCGGAGCGCGGGCGGTAATTACATCGGCGGGCCTGCGGCCCGCATGCGGAGCCAGAGCCTTCAGCGCTCCTAAAGAGCCTTCAGCGCTCTTAAGAGAGCCTTCAGCACCCTTGGTAGAGAGCCTTCAGCACCCTTGGTAGAGAGCCTTCAGCGCTCCTTGAATGGCTCCGCGGTCCCAGTTTACTGGCGGCGCTCCAGGCGTAGTGCCACCAGCTCGCCGTCGTCAGACAGCGCGAACAGCAGGTCGCCGTCCACCAGCAGCGGGATACGCACCGGGTCGCTGTCGATGCGCTTGCGGCCGACGAAGTTGCCGGTCGCGGGGTCCAGCGCGTGCAGGTAGCCCTCCAGATCGCCCACCACGACGACATCGCCGAAGTAGGCCGGACCGCTCAACGCGCGCCGCAGCAGCTCGTCGTTGCTCCAGACGATCTGGCCGTTGCCCACATTGTAGGCGTAGACACTGCCGGAGGCATCGCTCAAGTATACATTGCCCGCACCCACGGCGACGCTGTGGTTGGTGGAGGCGTCGCGCGCCCAGAGGCCGCGGCCGTCATCGCGGGACAGGGCCACGACGCGGCCCTGGTAGCTGGCGGCGAAGACGAGGTCGCCGCGCACAACCGGCGCGCCGTCGATGTCCACCACCCGCTCCAGCTCGGCGGAGCCCTGCGGAATGGCGACGCGCTGCTCCCAGCGCGGTACGCCGTCCCGCGCGTCCAGCGCAATCAGCTTGCCGTTGTCGAGGCCGGCGATCACGTTGCCGCCGCTGATCACCGGCGCCGCGGTGCCGCGCAGTGTCAATACGGGCAGTACCGTGCTGTGACTCCAGCGCTCTTCGCCGGAAGTGGCATCCAGGCCCACCAGCTTGCCGTCCACGGTTTGCACCACCACTACGCCGGAGCCGACTGCGGGCGCGGAGACCACTTCGCCGGACACCTGGTATTTCCACAGCTCGCTGCCGTCGTTCAGGTCGAGAGCGACCACGCGGCCGCGGTAATCCGCCACCACGGCGACACCCAGACCGACGCCGACGCCGCCGCTGAGCTCGACATCCAGCTCCGTCTTCCACTGGCGCTTGCCAGTGCTGCGGTCGAATGCGATGACGTCGCCGTCGCTGTTTGCCGCCACTATTCTGCCGGCGCCAATGCCCGGCTCCAGCATCGCGTAGCGCTTGACGTCGATGTCGCCGATATTGGTCGACCAGACTTCCTTCAGTTCGACACTGGCAGTGATGTCCACCAGCTCTAGCGGATCCGTATCTTCCTTCTCGTCATTGGAGGCGCAGGCGGCGAGTGCCACAGCCAGCGCGACGGCTAGGGCGCGGTTTGCCGCGCGGGAAAGGCATTTCATTGCTCGTCACCCTCCTCTGCCTGTGCCGGAGATGCCTGCTCGCTCTCGGTATCGGCGGCTCCGGCAGCCGCTTCGGCGCCGGCCAGGCTCTCGGCCTTGAGGCGCAGCAGTTGGGCGCTGCCCGCCTGCTCCGGCAGCAGTTGCGCCAGCGCCTGCTGGTACGCGGTGCGCGCACCCGCCTTATCGCCCTTTTGCAGCAGGATATCGCCACGGGTCTCGGCGTAGAGGGCCGCGAAAGACGGCGGCACATTGCCTTCGAGGAGTTTCAGCGCCTCGTCGGGCTTGCCGCGCGCGGCCACAATCGCCGCCAGGCGGCGCTTGGCCAGCAGCTGCAGCGCCGCCTCACCGGTATTGTCCAGAGCCCACTGCAGTTCTTTCTCGGCCACTTCCAGGTCGTTTGCTTCCGCCGCCAGTGCCGCGAGGCGCAGGGCTGCCTGGCTGGCGTAGATGCGCTTGGCATAGTCGGTCTTCAGCTGCTGGCCAATCGTCTTGGCGGTGGTCAGCTGCTTGTTGTCCGGCTGACCGTCATTGGCGGAGACCGCCGCGACAAATTCCTGGTACAGGTTGGAAGCCTCTTCCGCCTTGGCGCGCTCGGCGCCCTGCCACCACTGGAAACCGAAATAGCCGGCCAGCGCCAGCACCACGCCGGTCACTATCCCCTTGCCGTTTTCCGCCCACCAGCGCTTCAGCGACTCAATTTGTTCTTGTTCGGTAATGTGGTCAGCCATTGGGTAATTCGCCTTTCCTGAAATTTTTTAAGTCTTCCTGTAAGATCGCTCGATCGGGCTTTATCGCCAGCCTATAGATCGATCGCGGCCATGGGCGGATGGCCGCCCCGCCGCTCCTACGTGTTTCGTGTCAGCCCTGCAACAGTGCCGCCAGTTCGGCCAGCGCGACTGTCTGCTGCGGCTCGTCGGCGCGCAGGTATTTCACCGTGACGCGCCCGGCCGCGGCCTCGTCCTCGCCGATGATCAGCGCGTAATCGGCGCCGCTCTTGTCCGCCTTCTTCATCTGGCTCTTGAAGCTGCCGCCGCCGCAGTGGGTCTGCAGGCGCAGCCAGGGCAGCTCGTCGCGCAGCTGTTCCGCCGCAGCCAAAGCCGCCGATTGTACATCACCTACCGCCACCAGATAGGCATCCACCTGCTGTCCAAGCGTCTCCGGCAATACCGCGAGGGTTTCCAGCATCAGCACCAGTCGCTCGACGCCGAGGCCGAAACCCACTGCGGAGGTCGGCTTGCCGCCCATCTGCTCCACCAGGCCGTCGTAGCGCCCACCGGCACAGACGGTGCCCTGGGCGCCGAGGCTGTCGGTGACCCATTCGAACACCGTCTTGCCGTAGTAGTCGAGGCCGCGCACCAGTTTGGGGTTGATCTCGTAGGTCACCCCGGCCGCGTCCAGCAGCTGGCGCAACTGATCGAAGTGCGCCGCGGATTCTTCGTCGAGGAAGTCCAGTAGACAGGGCGCCGCCGCCAGCAGTTCCTGGGTCTGGGCGTTTTTGCTGTCGAGAATGCGCAACGGATTGCGCTCCAGGCGGCGCTGGCTGTCCTCGTCCAGCTGCTCGCGGCGGGCATCCAGGTATTCCACCAGCGCGTCGCGGTAGGCGGCGCGGCTGGCGGAATCCCCGAGGGAGTTCAGCTGCAGCTTCACGTGCTCGCCGATACCCAGCTGGCGCCACAGGCGCGCGGTCATGATCAGGATTTCCGCGTCTATGTCCGGCCCCTCGATGCCGAACACCTCGACACCGAACTGGTGAAACTGCCGCAGGCGGCCCTTCTGCGGGCGCTCGTAGCGGAACATGGGGCCGAAATACCACAGGCGCTGCGGCTGGCTCAGCAGGTTGTTCTGGATGGCCGCGCGCACGGTGCCCGCGGTGCCCTCCGGGCGCAGGGTGACGCTGTCACCGCTCTTGTCGTCGAAGGTGTACATCTCCTTTTCGACGATATCGGTGGCCTCGCCGACCGCGCGGCTGAACAGCTGGGTCGCTTCCAGATAGGGAGTGCGGATCTCGCTGTAGCCGTAGCGGGCAAAGAGTTCGCTCAGGGTAGATTCCACATACTGCCAGACCGGGGACTGTTCCGGCAGCAGGTCGTTCATGCCGCGTATTGCGCGAAGCTGTTTCAACGGTATTCCTTACTTTCCAACTCGTATCTATTCAACGCTTTTGCAGGACCGATGGCGCCGTGAATGTCGGGAACCGCCGGCCCAGGGCAACTCTGTAAGCAGAGCCTTTGGCGGCCCCGCTACCGGGAGTCATTCGCTCAACAGCCTCATCGGCAAATGTTTCCCGAATGACTCCCGATAGCAGGGCCTTCGCATTTGAATCCTGTGTTTTTTTCCAATCCCGCGTTTCAGGATTCACGCCTTGGCGATTATGTCCGCCTCGCGCTCGGCCTTGGCCGCGGCCTTTTCGCGAATCAGCCGCTCCAGGTCGTCGACCAGGTTGTCATTGGTGAACTTGCGGTTCGGCTGGCCGTCCACGTAGATGGCGTGACTCGGCGTGCCGCCGGCGAGCCCGATATCCGCCTCTTTCGCTTCGCCGGGGCCGTTGACGATGCAGCCGATCACCGCAACGTCCAAGGGCGTGGTGATGTCTTCCAGGCGCGCCTCCAGCTCGTTCATGGTTTTCACCACGTCGAAATTCTGCCGCGAACAGCTGGGACAGGCGATAAAGTTGATGCCCTTGGAGCGCAGGCGCAGGCTTTTAAGCAGGTCCCAGCCCACCTTCACCTCTTCCACCGGGTCCGCCGCCAGCGAAACCCTCAGGGTGTCGCCGATGCCGTCCAGCAGCAGCGCGCCGAGTCCGATCGCGGATTTGACCGTGCCCGAGCGCAGGCCGCCAGCCTCGGTGATGCCCAGGTGCAGCGGTTGTTCGATCTGCTGTGCCAGTTTGCGGTAGGCGGCGGTGGCCATAAAGATATCCGAGGCCTTTACGCTCACCTTGAAGTTGTGGAAATCCAGGCTGTCGAGGATTTCCACGTGGCGCAGCGCCGACTCCACCAGCGCGTCCGGGGTCGGCTCGCCGTATTTCTTCTGCAGATCCTTTTCCAGCGAGCCCGCGTTGACGCCGATGCGGATCGGGATATTCAGATCGCGGGCCTTGTCCACCACCGCGCGGATGCGCTTTTCGCGGCCGATATTGCCCGGGTTGATGCGCAGGCAGTCGACCCCAAGGTCCGCCACGCGCAGCGCGATCCGGTAGTCGAAGTGGATATCCGCTACCAGCGGCACGGTCACCTGCTTTTTGATCTCGCCGAAGGCCTCGGCCGCATCCATGGTCGGCACGGATACGCGCACTATGTCGGCACCGGCCTGTTGCAGGCGCTGTATCTGGTCGACAGTCGCGGCCACATCGCAGGTGTCGGTATTGGTCATGCTCTGCACCGAAATCGGTGCACCGCCGCCGACGGGCACATTGCCCACCATGATCTGGCGCGACACGCGGCGGACGATCGGTGACTCAAATTGCATAGGGCTGACCTGGCAGTTTTACTGACAAAATAGGAGGGGGATTATAAATGCGGAATGCGGACAAATCAGCAGGATAGCCGATTTAAACAGCCGAAGGCTGCCCCGCAAGGGGATGAAGTGCAGGGATCTACTTCATAAATGATGAATGCGGAATAGTTAGATACGTCCGCGGAGGCGGGATTTCCGACCATTCCGCATTCATCATTCCGCATTAATCCCCAACCGTCAGGCGGCGAGTGCGGCGGTTGCCGATGGGATCGCTGTCGATCAGCTCGCCCCTATAGCGCACCTGGGTGCTCTCGGCATTGCCGAGCATCAGCTGGAACGGCGGCTGGCCGGTCAGCAGAGCCTCCGACCCGGCGGGCTGCAGATTGGCCAGCAGCAGGGCTCCGGCGGCATCCTTCACTTCAACCCAGGCCTCTTCTTCAAAACTGAGCTGCAACTCAGCAGAACTCGCCGCTGCAGCCGCTTCAGCGCCGGGTTCGGGCGCTTCGGCTACCTCCGCCGCCGGCTCAGCCGGAGTGGGCACCGCGACGCTCTCCGCTTCCGCCGCCGCCACCTGGTCCGCAACGGGCTCTGCGGCAAGCGGCTCGCTCTCGGCGATTTCCGTGACCGCCGATTCGGCGAGACCATCCGCAGACTCGCCGCCTGCAACCCCGCCGTCCGCAACAGAGTAACCACCCCGGACTTCGTCATCACCGAAGTACGCATCTTCTCCGGCATGCTCCGGGGTCGGAGCACCCGGGATCGATTGCAGTGCCTCAGCGCCGGGGCTCGACGTTTGATCCGCGAGCGACGCCACCTGCATATCCTCGAAAGCGGGCTTTGCCGCGATTATCGCCGTCGGCGTCACGTCGCTCCCGTGCATCCACCAGAAGACAGCGCCGCCCACGATCAGCGGTATCAGAGCCAGCCCCCTCAGGCTGCGCTTGCGCTCCCGGATCACCATTCCGCGACTGACGTGCGCGACAATTTCTCTACTCGCCTCTTCAGCCGTGCAGTAACCGGCATAGGCCTGCAAAACCGGTTCCGCATCTGCGCCCAGCGCCTTACAGATGTTGCGGATATAGCCGCGCACATAGATGGGGCCGGGCAGGCGGTGGTAATCGTCGCGCTCCAGCAGTTCCAGCTTGTTGCCGGTCATGCACAGGCGGCGGGACAGTTCCTCGCGGCTGAGCCCGGCCATTTCCCGCGCGCGCCGCAGCTGGCTGCCGGGGGAGTTGTCGAGTACTTGCTCGCCGCTATCCAGCACGGACTCTTCGGCGATCTCGGAAATGTTATCCGTCATTGGCCATCATCTGTTGGTACTTCAGCGTTTCCGCCGAATAGGGATAGAGGTTTTTCAGCGCCAGGGCGTAACTCCGTTCCTTGTCCCGATTGCCAAAGATTTTCTCGAGGCGGATACCCAGCCACAGGGACTGCGGAATCTGCCGGTTATTTGCACTGTATCTGTCCAGGTAGTGCTTTGCCTGTACATAGTCACCGGCATCGAACTTTAGTTCCGCCAACTCCAGCAGAGCCTGCGGCAAGTCGGCGCTTAGTGCCAGCGCGCGGGTATACGCAGCTTCCGCCTCTTCCAGTTTACCGAGCCTGGCTGCAGTGCGGCCGTAGTTGGCCAGCGCGTAGGAGCGGCGGTTGTAGGTGAGATCTGCCGAGGCCTTCTTGAACTGCTCCAGCGCGTCTTCGTAGCGCTCCTGCTGGTAGAGGAAGACACCGTAGTTGGTGCGCGCCATCGAGAACTTGTCGTCGTAGCGCAGCGCGCTCTTGAAGTGCGATTCCGCCACCTTCAGCTCGCCATCGGCCTGGTACAGCAGGGCCAGACCGTGGTGGGCGAGCGGATTCTTCTTGCCCAGCTCCAGGGCCTTGTTGAAGTGGTGGCGTGCCGCTTCGCGGTTGTCACCGCTCTGCAGATAGCGCAGGCCCAGCTGCACGTGGGTCTCCAGCGCCTTTTCCAGGTTGACTTCCTGGCGCGGCGGAATGCCGGTGGTCACACAGCCACTCAGGCCGACACTGAGAATCAGCCCCAGCAGCAGGGTCGAGAATTTCGCGAACACAACATCACCCGTGTTTTTATAGTGCGTTTAGGAACGGCGGCGTTGTTCAGCCGACAATGCGGACCGGCCGCTCGGCATTGCGATAGCGTTCGGAGCGGCGCGTGCGGTCGTTGACACTGCCGGCCAGCTGGCCGCAGGCCGCGGCGATATCGTCGCCGCGGGTCGTACGCACGGTTACCGTATAACCTTTGTCCAACAAAATCTGTTGAAAGCGTCGCAAAGCGTTGTTGCTGACTCGCTGGTAGTCGGACAGCTCGAACGGGTTGAAGGGTATCAGATTTATCTTGACAGGCACATCGCGCAGCAACTCGGCCAGCTGCTCGGCGTGTTCCGGGCGGTCGTTGACCTCCCGAATCATGGTGTACTCGATGGTCATCTTGCGGTGGGTGTCCGGCATACGCTCGATATAGCGCTTGGCGCTGTCGAGCAGCATCGCGATCGGGTACTTCTTGTTGATCGGCACCAGCTCGTTGCGCAGCTCGTCATTCGGCGCGTGCAGGGAGATTGCCAGGCTCACGTCGGTCACGTCCGCGAGGCGGTCCAGTGCCGGCACCACGCCGGAGGTACTCAGGGTCACGCGGCGCTTGGAGATGCCGTAGGCATTGTCCTCCATCATCAGGTTCATCGCGTCGACCACGTTGTCGAAATTGAGCAGAGGCTCGCCCATGCCCATCATCACCACGTTGGTCACCTTACGCGGCCCTTTCGGCGCAAGCTGGCCGAAGGATTTGCAGGCGATCCACACCTGGCCGATGATCTCGGCCGCGGTCAGGTCGCGGTTGAAGCCCTGCTTGCCGGTGGCGCAGAAGCTGCAGTCCAGGGAGCAGCCCACCTGGGAGGACACGCACAATGTGCCGCGATCGCCATCGGGGATATAGACGGTCTCGATGGCATTGCCGCCCTCGACCTGTATCAGCCACTTGCGCGTGCCGTCGGCGGAGTCCCACTGGCCCAGCACTTCCGGCGCGCGGATCTCGGCCACTTCCGCCAGCTTCTGACGCAATGCCTTGCTGACATTGGTCATCTGCTCGAAGTCGTCCGCCCCGTTCTGGTGAATCCACTTCAGCACCTGAATGGCGCGGAAGCGCTTCTCGCCCAGCGATTCAAAAAACGCAGCCAGCTTGTCGACGGACAGGCCGAGCAGGTTGGTTTTGGACGTTTCGGTGATGCTCATGGATTCACTACCTTGGCCCTCAGGCCTTTGGACCGGTACCGCTAAGAGACTCCCGGGCGGCCCTGCTACTTAATGAGCCGAGCTAGGCTTCAGCCCAAATTGATCAAGCGCGCGGGCAGATCTCGTCGTCGGCGAAGAAGTAGCTTACTTCACGCGCGGCGGATTCGGCGGAGTCGGAACCGTGTACGGCATTGGCGTCGATGCTCTGGGCGAAATCGGCGCGGATGGTGCCCGGAGCAGCTTCCTGCGGGTTGGTGGCACCCATCAGGTCGCGGTTGGCCAGGATGGCGTTTTCGCCTTCCAGCACCTGAACCACAACCGGACCGGAAGTCATGAAATCGACCAGGTCTTTGAAGAAGGGACGCTCTTTGTGCTCGGCGTAGAAGCCCTCGGCCTTCTCGCGGGACAGCTGCTGCATTTTCATGGCAACGATACGCAGACCGGCTTTTTCGAAGCGGCTTTCGATTTCGCCGATAACATTCTTGGCTACCGCGTCCGGCTTGATAATGGAAAGGGTGCGTTCCAGGGCCATGGTTTTCTCCAGTTTGAGTTGTTGATACATACAAGAAGAGCAACCTGAATAGTTGCTCTTCCTTGGTATTCCATCGGCACCCTGCTTCAGGATGCTTAAAATTTGATCGCCGCATTGTTTGCGGCGGGCGGATTATACGGGTAATTGGTCGAGTTTTGTACTCAATTAGTACCCCGATCTAGCGCCGCCTCGTAGCGCTTCCCTTTAGCGCTCTCCTTTCGCACTGTCCTACTCCAGCTCCTCGATCCAGGCCGCCTGAATCGCCTCGAGGATCTTCTCGCCACAGCGGCCGGGATCGTCGTCGAAATCGGGCAGTTCCATGACCCAGTTGCGCAGATCGACAAAGTTGACCGTCAGCGGGTCCACATCCGGGTGCGCTTCCGACAGTTCTAGCGCGATATCGTGAATATCCGTCCACATCATAAAAGTGACTCTCCAGCTTCGACCGGTCAGTGCTTTTCCGAAACCTGGTTGATGGTGTACTTGGGAATCTCCACCACGAGATCCTCATCGTCCACGATCGCCTGACAGGACAGGCGCGACTCGGGCTCCAGCCCCCAGGCCTTGTCCAGCAGGTCCTCTTCCAGCTCGTCCGGCTCCTCGAGGGAATAGAAACCCTCGCGCACTATCACGTGACAGGTAGTGCAGGCACAGGATTTCTCACAGGCGTGTTCGATCTCGATGCCGTTCTCCAGCGCCGCATCACAGATGGTGACACCGCTCTCGACTTCCACCACCTTGCCCTCGGGGCAGATCTCGGCGTGGGGTAAAAACACAATTTTCGGCATGGGTTACCAACTCTCTAATGGTCTGGAACGCCGAACTCCAGCTCGGCACTCTCTCTTCCGGCCCCTCTCCCGAAATGGGGAAAGGGGCCAGAAAGGTTATTTATCAAATTCGTCCAGCGTATGACCCTGCATGGCGCGCTTGATGGAGGCATCCATGCGCCGCGCGGCGAAGGGCTCCGACAGCTGATTGAGTGCGTCTATGCGCCTGCGGATCTCCTCCACATCGCCGCCGTTGTGGGCCAGTCGCAGCCCCTCCATGGCCCTTTCCAGCGCGTTCAGCTCGCGTTCGTCGAGCAGTTCGGCCCCGTTCTCCTGCAGCGCCGCCAGCAGGCTCTCCAGGGCCCGCTCCGCTTCCACCTGCGCCTCGCGCAGTGCGCGCGCGGCGATATCCTCCGCCGCGTGCGCGTAGGACTCCTGCAACATCCGCGCAATTTCCCGGTCTTCCAGGCCGTAGGACGGCTTCACCGCCACATCAGCACTGACACCGCTGCTTTTTTCCATCGCGGTCACCGACAGCAGGCCGTCCGCATCCACCTGGAAGGTCACGCGGATATGCGCCGCACCGGCCACCATCGGCGGAATGCCGCGCAGCTCGAAGCGCGCCAGAGAGCGGCAGTCTTTCACCAGCTCGCGTTCGCCCTGTACCACGTGAATGGCCATGGCTGTCTGGCCGTCCCTGAAAGTGGTGAACTCCTGCGCCTTGGACACGGGGATGGTGGTGTTGCGCGCTATCAGCTTTTCGGTCAGGCCGCCCATGGTTTCGATACCCAGCGACAGCGGGATCACGTCCAGCAACAGCAGATCGTCCCGCGACTTGTTGCCCACCAGCACGTCCGCCTGCAGCGCCGCACCGATGGCCACCACCTGATCCGGGTCTATATCCGCGTGGGGCGCGCGGCCAAAATAGTCCTCGACCCGCTCGCGCACGCGCAGGGTGCGGGTGGAGCCGCCGACCAGCACGACTTCCTCGACATCGTCGACAGCCAGGCCGGCATCGCGCAGGGCGCGCCTGCAGGCGCGCAGTGTCTTGTCGATCAGCGGATCCAGCAGTTCCGCCATGGCGGCGCGATCCAGGGTGCCGCGCCAGTCGCCGTATCCGAGTTCCACCCGCTCCTGTAGTGCCAGGGACTCCTTGGCCTTGCAGGCGCTATCCAACAGCGCGCGCTGGGTGGCCACATCCAGGTCGGTGCCCAGGCCCGCCTGCAGCGCGATCCAGCCGGCGATCTCGCGGTCGAAGTCATCTCCACCGAGGGCCGTGTCGCCGCCGGTGGACAGCACCTCGAACACCCCGCGGGACAGGCGCAGTATAGAGATATCGAAAGTACCGCCGCCGAGGTCGTAGACCGCGACTATTTTGTCCCTGCCGTCGCCGCCCTCCTCGGTTCTATCCAGCCCGTAGGCCACCGCCGCCGCGGTCGGCTCGTTCAGCAGGCGCAACACCTTGAGACCGGCCAGCTGCGCCGCGTCCTTGGTGGCCTGGCGCTGCGCATCGTCGAAATAGGCCGGCACGGTGATCACCGCGCCGTCCAGTTCGCCGCCGAGGGCCGCGCGGCCGCGCCGCGCCAGCTCTTTCAGGATTTCCGCGGAGACCTGCACCGGGTTCACCGGGCCGGCAACGGTCTCTATCGCCGGCATGCCGCTATCGCCGTCGGCAAACTTGTACGGCAACTGCTCACCGAAGCTCTTCACATCCGCGATGCCGCGCCCCATCAGGCGCTTCACCGACAGCAGGGTGTTGTAGGGATCCGCACCGGCGCGTGTGCGCGCCGCGGTGCCCACGGTAATCGCGTCTTCACCGTAGTGCACTGCCGAGGGCAGTATCACGCTGCCGTCTTCCGCGGCTATGGCCTCTGCCGAACCGCTGCGCACCGTGGCCACCAGCGAATTGGTGGTACCCAGGTCTATGCCAACCGCGCGTTTGCGCTGGTGGGGTTCGGGAGTCTGGCCCGGTTCGGAAATCTGCAGTAATGCCATTATCAATCCAGTAAATCTTCTTCCAGTTCTTCCACCTGCCGCTGCAGCTTGCTCAGGAACTGCAGTTTGAGCAGGGAATCCTTGCCGGCCTGGAGATCGCCAGCGGCAAAGACCGCGGCGAAATGTTGCTGCTCGCCGGCAAAGAGGTCCCGCACCTCGCCGGCCAGCGCATCGAGTGCCGCGGCGGGGTCCGTCTCGTCGCGCACTTCTTCGAGGCGCTCGCGCAGCAGCATCTGCTGCATCAGGAACTCGGCATCGGCGGTGGTCTGCTCCGGACTCACTTCCACGCCGGCGAGCTTGAGCAGATAGCCGGCGCGCAGCACGGGCTCGCGCAGAGTCGTGTGCGCTTCATTGATACGCGCCGCGTACTGCATCGCCAGCAGCTGTTCGCGATCGGATTTCGCCGCGTACTTGTCCGGGTGAAATTCCCGCTGCAGCTCGCGATAGCGTTTGGACAAAGCCGCGCGATCAATCTCAAACGCGGGCCTGAGGCCGAATAATTCGAAATAAGTCTGCTTCAGTGACATATTCAATCACCCGGGCGAACACAGGGTTCGCCCCTACATGGCGGGCCCGCGGCCCGCGTGCCGAGCCGGGGCTCGGCGCTCCCGGCGGTTCCGGATCCCGAACATATTAAAAAGGCCGGCGTGCGCGACGCACCCGGCCTTGCTGTGGCGAGGGCTGATCAAACGTGAAAGCTTTCGCCGCAGCCGCACGCGTTCTTCACATTCGGATTGGAGAACGCAAAACCCTCATTCAACCCTTCCTTGACGAAATCAAGTTCGGTGCCGTCCAGGTAGACGAGACTCTTCGGGTCCACGATCAGCTTTACACCGTTCTGCTCGAACACCACATCATCCGGCTCCGATTCGTCGACAAACTCAAGCACATAGGCGAGACCGGAACAGCCGGCGGTCTTCACGCCGACGCGGATGCCGATACCCTTGCCGCGCTTGGCGAGCTGGCGCTGGATATGCGCCTGCGCCGCCTCTGTCATGGTAATAGCCAAAACAATACCTTTACTGCTTGCGGGCCTCACTGCCCAATGGACTTAACCGGCCGCTTCTTCCCTGGTACCACCGGCGTCGGTCAGCTGGCCGCGCTTTTCGCGGATATTGCGCACCGCCGCCTTGATGGCATCTTCCGCCAGAACGGAACAGTGAATCTTCACCGGCGGCAGCGCCAGCTCTTCGGCGATCGCGGTGTTCTTGATCTGCTCGGCTTCGTCGAGAGTCTTGCCTTTCACCCACTCCGTCAGCAGCGAGCTGGAGGCGATGGCGGAGCCACAGCCGTAGGTCTTGAACTTGGCGTCCTCGATCACACCGTTTTCATTCACCTGGATCTGCAGGCGCATCACGTCGCCACAGGCGGGCGCGCCGACCATGCCGGTGCCGACATTGTCCGACTTGTCATCCAGACGCCCGACATTGCGGGGGTGTTCGTAGTGGTCGATAACTTTATCGCTATAGGCCATGTCTATTCTCCTAACTCATCATTTCTAAAAGTGGTCTCAAAGCGTAGCGAGCGAGTGCCAGGCGGTGGCCGCCGGAACGGAGGCACCGGAGTGTACACGGCAGTACATGAGGGTGCCGACCGGGCTGGCGCACCAGCACCGCCGAACGCCGCCTGGCGCACGCGCAGTAGCTTTGCGGCCACTTTTAGTGGGCCGCCCACTCAATGGTATTGAGATCGATACCGTCTTTGTACATATCCCAGAGCGGCGACAGCTCGCGCAGTTTCTCCACCGCCTTGCGCACTTCCGCGGCGGCAGTGTCCACGTCCTGCTCGCTGGTGAAGCGGCCGAAGCTGAAGCGCAGAGAGCTGTGGGCCAGCTCGTCGTTCACGCCGAGGGCGCGCAGCACGTAGCTGGGCTCCAGGCTGGCCGAAGTACAGGCGGAACCGGAGGAAATCGCCAGGTCGCGCAGCGACATGATCAGGCTCTCACCCTCGACGAAGGCAAAGCTCACGTTCAGGTTGCCGGCCACGCGCTGTTCGACGGAACCGTTGATATGTACCTCTTCCATGTCCTTGATCTGGTCCCAGAAGCGGTTGCGCAGGCTCAGCAGGCGCTTGGACTCCTCGGCCATCTCCTCTTTGGCGATGCGGAAGGCCTCGCCCATGCCGACGGCCTGATGGGTCGGCAGTGTGCCGGAGCGCATGCCGCGCTCGTGGCCGCCGCCGTGCATCTGCGCTTCGAGACGCACGCGCGGCTTGCGGCGCACGTACAGGGCGCCGATACCCTTGGGGCCGTAAACCTTGTGGGCGGAGAAGGACATCAGGTCGACTTTCAGCGTTTCCAGGTCGATCGGCAGCTTGCCGGCACTCTGCGCCGCGTCCACGTGGAAGACTATTTTTTTCGCGCGAAGGATTTCGCCGATGGCGGCGATATCGTTGATCACGCCGATCTCGTTGTTCACGTGCATCAGGCTGACCAGAATGGTGTCGTCCCGCAGCGCCTCTTCCACCTGCTCCGGGTGGACTATGCCGTCAGCGCGCGGATTCAGGTAGGTGACCTCGAAGCCCTCGCGCTCCAGCTGGCGGCAGGTGTCCAGCACCGCCTTGTGTTCGATCTTGGAGGTGATGATGTGCTTGCCCCTGCCCTGGTAGAAGTGGGCTGCACCCTTGATCGCCAGGTTGTCGGACTCGGTGGCGCCGCTGGTCCAGACGATTTCGCGCGGGTCGGCATTGACCAGCTCGGCCACGTGGCGACGCGCTTCCTCAACCGCCTCTTCGGCCTTCCAGCCGAACAGGTGCGAGCGCGACGCCGGGTTGCCGAAATTGCCCTCCATCGTCAGCTGCTCCGCCATCTTGGCGGCGACGCGCGGGTCCACCGGGCAGGTAGCTGAGTAATCCAGGTAGATGGGAAGCTTCATAGTCATACCGTTTCCGCTCAATAACTCTTTAAATCTCGCTGCCGGGCCTGTACGAGCCCCGGCGATTACAGTCCGCCGAGCACGGCGACCCGCTCTTCCGGCGCTTCGCGCATATCCTGGCGGCGCGCCACTTCCTGCACTTCCGCCCGCGCCACCAGATTGGCGAGGCTGATACCGCTCAGGAAGTTGTGGATCTGTTCGCTCAGGTCAGACCATAGATAGTGGGTCAGGCACTGCTCGCCACCGGCGCAATCCGCGTTGCCGCCACAGCTGGTGGCATCCACCGATTCGTTGACCGCATCGACTATCTGCGCGACGAAAATCTGATCGCCGGACCGCGCCAGGCGGTAACCGCCGCCGGGGCCGCGCACGCTGGAGACCAGACCGGACTGGCGCAGGCGGGAGAACAGCTGCTCCAGATAGGACAGGGAAATGCCCTGGCGCTTGGAGATGTCCGCCAGGCTGATCGGACCGCGATCGGCGTGTAACGCCAGATCCAGCATTGCTGTGACCGCATAGCGGCCCTTGGTTGTCAAACGCATATCAGCTCCCGACTGATCTACAGCCCATTTCCGATCGGGGCGCGAGTATGGAATAACCCAGCAGGTCAGTCAAGTATATAACCCCTGACGACACTCAGGTATTGACCCTAATCCGGGCGACCCTTGCCACCGGTCTTGTGGATGTAGTTCTGGATCGCCGTCAGCCAGCCGCGCAGTATGCCCAGCTCCATATCGTCCGGGCGCACGCGACTGAACAGTCTCCGCAAACGGGTCATAGTCTGGCGCGGGTTGTCCGGATCGATAAAGCCTATCTGCCCCAGCGCCTGTTGCAGGTGCTCGAAGTAGAGCTCCATATCGCTGGCCTTGGCCGGGGGGCGATCCCAGTCGGCGTAACTCAGTTCCGCGCCCTTCTCCGCCTCGAGCGCCGCCACCCGCACCTCGTAGGCCAGCACCTGTACTGCCGTGGCCAGGTTCAGGGAGCTGTAGTCCGGATTGGCGGGAATATGCACGTGGAAATTACAGGCCTGCAACTCCTCATTGGTCAAGCCCCGGTCCTCGCGGCCGAATACCAGCGCCACCGGGTGGGTGGATGCCTCCGCTGCAGTACGCTGGCCGCACTGGCGCGGCGTCAACAGCGGCCAGGGGATGCGGCGCTCACGCGCGCTGGTGGCCACCACCAGACCACAGTCGGCCACCGCCTCTTCCAGGGTGTCCACTACGACCGCCTTATCCAGCAGATCCGCGGCACCAGCCGCGCGCCAGACGGCGTTGGCGGCGGGAAACTCCCGCGGCGCCACCAGATAGAGCTGGCTCAACCCCATATTCTTCAGTGCGCGCGCAGCGCCGCCGATATTGCCGGGGTGGGCAGTGTTCACCAGCACCACGCGCACATTGTCGAGGGCGGTAAGGGAAGCGGTGTCGAGAGGAGACTTGGCCATACTGTACGAATGTGTCGAATCTAGGTATCGGGATAGCGCGGGCGCGCGAGTGTAGCAAAGATGAGCGGGAATCCCTACAATCGCACCCGCCCGGCCGGCCCGGGCGCGCTTTTTAATCTCTTCAACTTCTTAGTGCGGAATAGTTATGGAACCCATGCTGAATATTGCCCTGCGCGCGGCGCGCAAGGCCGGTGAACTGATCGAACGAGCCTGGGAGCGCGGCGACCTGATGAAGTTTGAGGAGAAGTCCCGCAACGATTTCGTCACCGAAGTGGACAAGGCCAGCGAGCAGGAGATCATCTACCACCTGCGCAAGGCCTACCCCAAGCACAGCATCCTCGGCGAAGAGAGCGGCCTGCAGGAAGGCGCCGAGCCGGATTACGAGTGGATCATCGATCCCCTCGACGGCACCACCAACTTCATTCACGGCGTCCCCCAGTTTGCGGTATCCATCGCCTGCCGCTACCGCGGCCGTATCGAGCACGCGGTGGTGCTGGACCCGATCAAACGCGAAGAATTCACTGCCAGTCGTGGTCGCGGCGCTGCCCTGAATGGTCGACGTATCCGCGTGTCCCCGCGCCAAAACATGCGCGGCGCCCTGATCGGCACCGGCCTGCCATTCAACGGCCCGGCACTGGAGAACATCGATCCCTACCTGGCGGCACTGAAAGAGATTGCCGGACAGACCGCCGGCATCCGCCGCCCGGGTGCGGCGGCGCTGGACCTGGCCTATGTGGCCGCCGGACGTTTTGACGGTTTCTGGGAAATGTACCTGAACACCTGGGATATCGCCGCCGGCTCACTGCTGGTGAAAGAGGCCGGCGGCCTGATCAGCGACTTCCGCGGCGGCGAGGATTACCTGGACTCGGGCCACCTGGTGTGTGCCACGCCCAAGGTATTCAAGCCGCTGCTGCAGATTGTCGGCAAGCACCTGGGCGGCGTGCGCTAGCCGGGAGCACCGAGCCCCAGCCCGGCAGACGGGCCGCAGGCCCACGTGGGCGAACACAGGGTTCGCCCCTACACCCTACACGTCGCTCGCCGCCAGTTCCCGCACCTCTACCTTACCGGCCAGCAACTGACCCAGCGGCACAGGCTGGCCGACATGGTAACCCTGGATCAGGTCCACGCCGATGGTGCGCAGGCGCGCGGCGGTGGATGCATCCTCAACATATTCGGCGATGGTCTTGGCACCCAGTCGGTGCGCCACCTGGTGAATCGACTCGACAATGATCAGGTCGACGAAGTTGGACTCCACCTGGCGCACGAAACTGCCGTCTATCTTGATGAAGTCTATGGAGAAAGCCTTCAGGTAACTGAATGAACTGAGGCCGTTGCCGAAATCGTCCAGTGCAATCTTGCAGCCCATCCGGCGCAGGGTCGCGACGAAATGACTGGCGTTCTCCATCTGGTTGACCATCGCCGTCTCGGTGATTTCGAAACTGATACGCGACAGCGGAATCGGCGTCCGTTCCAGCAACTTGATCAAGTGCGTCTGGTACTCGGCATCGCCCAATGCATCGGCGGACAGGTTCAGGGAAAAGCTGAACTGCGCCGCGTTGATCTGCGCCCCGCGACGAACCAGGACCTCGTCCGCCACCCACCGATCTATCTGCAGCATCAGGCCGTAGCGCTCGGCAGCGGGAATAAACGCCGCGGGCAGTAGCGGCTTGCCACTTTCGTCGACCATGCGCACCAGCATCTCATAGTGACTGACCTGGCTGGTGTCGCCACTCGTGGCAATCGGCTGGGTGCAGAGTGTCAGCCGGCCCTCGTCGAGCGCTTCGCGGACTGTCGACGCCATGATGATTTCCCGATGCTGGTCGGCCGCCGCACTCTGCTCCATCTCGTAAATCATCACAGTGCCGCGGCTGGCGTGCTTGGCCGAATAACAGGCCACATCCGCCTGACTCAGCAGTTCGCCGAGGCGGTCGTTGCGCCGGTTTATCTCGGTAATACCGATACTCGCACCGATGTCGTAGACGCGCTCGTTCCAGGGAAAACGCAACGTCACTATCTGGCGGATCAGCTGCTCGCAGCGAAGCTTCGCCTGCTCCTTGTTGCAGTTGCGAAACAGCAGGCCGAACTCGTCGCCACCGAGACGCGCGACACTGTCGGAACTGCGCAGCAGCGCGCGCAGGTACTTGCTGATTTTCTTCAGCAGCGCATCGCCCGCCAGGTGTCCGGCGCTATCGTTGATCACCTTGAATCGGTCCAGGTCGATATAGGCCAGTGCGTGACACTCGTCGCCATCGCGTGCACTCTCGATAGCGTCCAACAGTTCGCGCTTGAAGGAATCGCGGTTGGGCAGGCCGGTCAGGTCGTCGTGGGAGGCCTTGTAGCTCAACTGCCGAATCAATTGCCGCGACTCGCTCACGTCCTGGAAGACCATCACCGCGCCGAGCAGATCGCCGCGTTCGGTCTTCAGCGGCGATGCGGAATTCTTGATATCGTAGGTGCGCCCATCCCGACTGTGCAGGACCGCACCTTCGACACCGCGCACCGCCTCTCCCAACTGCAGGCACTCCGCCACGGGGTTATCCAGCGGCTTCCCTTCGCGCCCGAGGGTGACGTGAAAGATCGAATCGATCGACTCGTTCAGCGCCTGCTGCAGGGTAATGCCAGTCATCTGCTCGGCGACCGGGTTCATGAAATTTACCCGCTGCTTCACATCGGTGGCGATCACGGCATCGGCGATCGAAGACAGAGTTACCTGCAGCCGCTCCTTGGCTTCCCGCAGGCTGTTCTCGCTGCGTTTACGCCAATCGATATCCTCTACCTGCGCCACCGAATAGAGCGGTTCGCCGTCGATGCCCCGGGCCAGACAGCAGGACAGGTATCCCCACACCACCTCGCCGTCCCTGCGCACGTAGCGCTTCTCCATATGCGGCGATTCCTGCTCCGCCCGAAACAGCATCTCAAAAATGTCTCGCGTTCCCGAGAGATCATCCTGGAAGGTAATATCAAACACACTGCGTCCGACCAGCTCGCGCTCCTCATACTGCAGGAAATCGCAAAAGCTGCGATTGGCCTGCAGGATAATCCCATCCAGTGAGACCAGCAGCATGCCGATACGCGACTGCTCCACCGCAGCGCGAAAACTGCTCTCCATTTCCACAATGCGCGCGTTGCGATTGCGTTCGATATTGGTGTAGACCGACATAACGTAAGCGGGAATCGCCGCGGCAAAAATTACCAGCACCAGCAGACTGTCCGTCTGACCACCGCCGGCCGGCACAATGCTCGGATTCGCATGCTCCTCTAAACCGACATACCTGAGTGCCATTAGCAGAATTACGCCGAAGATAACCGCCAGGGTCTGGAATAGTGGCAGTCGTGTGGCCACCCATATAAGCGGCAGTGCGACAAACACAAACGGCAGCAGTGCCACTTCGAGGATCAGAAGGATGGCCGCAACGGTGACGGCAGTCGCGAACAGCAGCCTGCCGAGAACTGCGCGATCGCGGAGCCCCCGCAGGGAATTCACGCTGCAATTGAGGGCGAGAGGCAGCAGCACCAGGATGCCCGCGGCATCCGCCAGGTACCAAGCCGGAAACATCGCCGAGTATTCGATGCCGGTGCGCAGAGCGGCGATCGCCGAGCCGATACCGGCACTGGCCAGCGGCGGTAATACCGCCGTGATCAGGATAAATTTGGCCCAGCGCTCGAGGCTGTCGAAATAACCACCCCCCGGGAAGTAACGTTTTAGCAGCAGGGCCGCTGGCAGCACCTGAGCCAGTCCGGCCAGGGTATAAATCGACGCCACACTGCCCTCGAAGCCCATGCCGAGCCCCGCCAGTACGTTGACGCCAAAGAAAGTGCCAACCAGCACAGGCCAGTGCCGCAGACGGTGCCGGTACAGAAAAGCGATGGCGACCGCATCGGCAAACCAGATCACCGCGCTACCGCTGTTAAAACTGAGCAGCTGTTTACAGATGACTACAAAGGTGACGCTGAGCACTGCCAGCAGCAGCGCAGAGACCCACAGGGGCATTCTGGTTTCCCGCTCTTCACAGCGGTAATCCGGTAGCATTACAGACATCCACTTCCTCGGTTTATTGGTATCGTTCCGTGAGATCTGCCTGATACTTTTTAGAGGCTGTTGAAAAACGCCGTCCAAAACCTTTCTCAACCCGGGTTTACGGCGCATGTCCGCAAACCTGCACCACAAATCGAGCCCTAATGCGCCCGATTTGCGGCCCGAACCTCCGTGTTCGGGTTAACAGGCCATTGAAAATTTCGTCTCAACGGCCTGCTAACCCGTCGGCGGCACCAAAAGCCGCAAGTGTAGACGAGCGCGCGGTCATTAAGGAACCTCGGAAACGCTCTCTTAGTCGCCGGCCGGTGTGACACTGGGAGCAAACCTATCCATCACCTGGGACAATTGTGCCAACTCAAACCCCTCAGGCAGAGTGGCATCGAATCCCCCTCCGCTGCACTCTCCGATCGCCACCACGCGAATTTCTGCTGTCAGGGGGTCCTCTTTCAGGATGCGCGCCAAATCGGTGGCCGACATACCGGGCGCCGCAGGGTCGAACAGGACAATATCCGGGCGCAGGGTCCGCGCCGTGAATATTGCCTCCACGGCATCCTCGGCGATCAGGTGTTGGACCTGAGCGGCACCATTCAACATGGATTTCAGGCGGTTGATGCCCGTGGGGCGATTGTCGATCTGCAGCAAGCGGCACGGGGGCAATCTCACCGGCGTGTTCGGTTGGGCGGACAGCTGCATCAATTCCGCCGGAGCATCGATCAGTGGGAACTCAATCCAGAAAATCGAGCCCTGGTCTTCGTGGCTGTCAAAATCGATACGCCCGCCCATCGCCTCGGTCAGCCGCTTGGCGATCGCCAGCCCCACGCCAGTACCCTCTATCTGCCCCTTCTCCGCGCCCAGGCGATTGAAAGGCTCAAACACCTCGGCGCGCTTTTCTTCGGCAATTCCCCGCCCGGTGTCGAGAATGCTGAGCCGCAACCAGCCCTCCGCCTGGGGGGCAAAGTTGATCACCACGCGGCCGTTCTCACGATTGTATTTCACCGCGTTACCGGCCAGGTTCAGCACCACCTGCTTGAAGCGCACCGGGTCGGCACAAATATAAGCGGACTCCCAACCAAGGGGCTCGAAAATAAGGCTGACGCGGCGGGTTTCCGCCAGCGGCTCCAGCAGGCGCTTGCAGTCTGCCACCAGGGCAGCGGGCTGAATCGGCTCCATGGAGGGAGCCAGACGGTGGCTGTCGATGCGGGCCAGTTCCAGAACGTCGCCCACCAGGTGCAACAGGTGCTGCCCGGCGCGGCGAATCTCGACCAGGCGCTGGCGCTGAACGGGATTAAGGCTCTGGTCCAGCTCCACCATCTGGCTGTATCCGAGTATCGCATTCAGCGGCGTGCGCAGTTCATGGCTGAGGCTGAACAGCAGGTCGGCGCGGTTGGCATTTTCCTGGCGCTGCTGTTTCAGCTCCCGCTCGGCGCGCAACAGCGCCTCGCGGCTGCCGGTGATGTCTTGCAGCAGCCCGAGCACTCGCACGGGTATGCCTCGACTGTTTCTCTGCGCCTGGCCGCGACAGCGCACCCAGACGATACCGCCGTCCCGGTGCCAGAGGCGGAACTCCACATCGAGAGGCAGTTGCTCGCGAACGTGATCCTTGAATGCCTGCTCGGCGCGAGAAAAATCCTCCGGCAGGATTCTCGATTTCCAGTGGGCGAGTGCAGCGCGCGCGATCGTGTCTACCGGACTCTGTTCGTAGCCGAGCATGGCCCAGCAGGCCCCGTCCAGCACCACCTCGTCCGCCCGCAGGTCCCACTCCCAGAGACCGTCGCTGACTCCCGCCAGCGTCTGCAGTGGGCGCTCGCCGGGAAGGCTGGACAGGTATCGCGCCGACATCGAATCCGTGTAATCAGCACAACTGCCGATCACGATATTCCCGCCGCTGCCGCCATCGACGGCGACAGATCTGCCCCACAACCTCAGCCAGCAGAGCTGGCCGTTGCTGTCATAGGCGCGGAAAGTGGTATCGAAGGCGCCGCCCCGAGAGCCGCAGCGGTGGCGCAGCGCGAGCAACTTGTCACGGTCATCAGAGTGCACAAAACACAGGTCGTCACCTGTCCACAGACCGGTCAGGGCGGCCTGGCTGTCCTCGGCAAACGCCGACCACAGGGCGCCCTGCGCCCGCTGCCGACCGCTGCCCGGATGCCATTCCCAGAGGCCACAGTCCAGATCCAGCAGCAGGCTCTGCAGACAGGTCACCTGTCTCGCCAGCTGCTCGGGCCCGAGCCCATCCAGCTCGTCAGGTGCGATCAGCTGCAGCGGCAAGTGGCGATGCTCAGTAAGGGATGGCTCAGACACACAGGTCTCTTATTCTTGGTAAAGCGTACGGCCAAGTGAATCATTTAAGTGCAGTCGTGAAAAGAGCGCCCGCCGCTATATGTAACGAAATGCTTAAATTCTGTTGGACCAAGGACAAGTGGTTATATATCGAGCAAGAAATTGGGAACAAAAAAAGGCCCCGCAAAGCGGGGCCTGAATCAGCGATGATGAGAGAAAACGGGAAGTCACGCAGTATATTTCACCGAGTCCGGCCGCTGGCCGGGCTGTTTGCCATAACCCGTGATGGATTCCCGGAGCGCGGGCCTTGCGGCCCACATACTGGTAAATGCAACCGCCATGCCAACTTTGAAACGCCCGCGCTGAAAGGCGTTGTGCCACGCCACTTGCCACTGCCAACGGGGCGCGTGAACCAACAAAGACCCGGCAAAAGCAGGTTCGCACCAAAAGCAGGCAGATGTGACCAGAATCGGATCACAGTTCTCAGTTCGGCCGTCCGGGGATGTCTTAGGCGGTCTGATCGGTTAGCATCTCCCGATGAATGGTTGGGCGGCAAAATATTGACTAATCAGTCTCTATATACAATGCACAGTCCCGCGAACCAACCAGCGCAACAGCGTATTTTTAAGGTTGTAAATATGAACGCAGTCCCCGGGGCCTCAGGGCCCGCCACCCCGCCCCGCCTGTGGGTGACCACGATTCTTTTCACCAGCACGGCATTGGCCGCGCTGATCCTGGTGCCGCTCTACGGCGTGCTCTACGGCTACCACTGGTACCAGTGGCTGGCCTTTGCCGTCTACGGTGCGCTGTGCGGATTTTCCATTACCGCCGGCTATCATCGCCTGTGGTCGCACCGCACCTATGAAGCGCACTGGTTCCTGCGACTGGTGTTCGCTCTGTTCGGCGCCGCAGCGCTGCAGAACAGCATTCTGGTCTGGTGCTCCGGCCACCGCCGCCATCACCGTCACGTCGACGACAATGAACAGGACCCCTATTCCGCCAACCGCGGCTTCTGGTTCTCACATATCGGCTGGATGCTGCGGGATTACCCCAGTGGCAAAGTCGACTTCGACAACGCCAAGGACCTGCAGCGTGACAAGATCGTGATGTGGCAGCACAACCACTACATCGCCATTACCGCGGCGATGAACCTCGGCCTGCCATTGCTGCTCGGCTGGCTCACCGGGGACATCATCGGCATGCTGCTGCTCGCCGGCGTGCTGCGCATAGTGGTCAACCACCACACGACTTTCTTTATCAATTCGCTGGCCCACATCTGGGGCCGCCGCCCCTACACTGACGAGAACAGCGCGCGGGATAACGATCTGCTCGCCTTTTTCACTTTCGGTGAGGGCTACCACAATTACCATCACATTTTTCAGACTGACTACCGCAACGGCATCCGCTGGTATCAGTGGGACCCGACCAAGTGGTTGATCAGAACCGCCAGCTGGTTCGGCCTCGCGCGCAACCTGAAGACGGTACCCGCAATGCGCATCCAGCGGGCCATGCTCACCATGCAGTTCAAGCGGGCGGAGCAGAAGCTGCAGCAGTCCAGCCACAAGGAGCGCTGGCACCAGCTGCTGGAGAAGGAAGCGCAGGAGTTTTCCGCGGCCCTGAACGAGTGGAAAGAACTGCAGTCCCGCCGTTACGAAAACGCGCGTGAACGCCTGATGGCCAAGTGGGAGACCGCGGCCATTCGCACGCGGGTAAAGGAGCTGGAATACAGCCTGAAAATGCAGCGCAAGCGCCTGCAGATCATGATGGAGCAGTTCCATCTCTGCCCGGTGACTGCCACCTGATCTGGGCCATGACGCAAATATAAAAGGCGAACATTACGTTCGCCTTTTTTTATTTCCGGCCGCGCCGGGTTTGGGCGCTGGAACTGACCGCGCGACGGATCAGCTGGGAGTCACGGCGGCAAACTCCTGCATGGAGTAGGTCACCCGCTCGTCGACATTCTTTTCCAGCTGTTCCAGATCCAGCTTCTCGATATGTTTCAGTCGGGTGCACAGGCCCACGCCATTGGCCACCTGGATCGCCAGGCCGGGCCGCGCATTGGCCTCCAACAGCAGCGGGCCGCGTTTGCGGTCGAGTACGATATCGCAGCCGAGATAACCCAGCCCCGTCATTTCGTAGCAACTGGCCCCCAGCCGCAAGAGATCGCGCCACCCCGGCACTTTCAGCTTGTCGAACGGCATTTCTGTGTCCGGGTGCCTGCTGATGCGCAGGCCGCGCTGCACTGCGTGACAGCTCTTGCCGGTAGCCAGATCCAGACCGACACCGACCGCGCCCTGGTGGAGATTGGCCTTGCCGTCGGAATCGTGCGTGGAACAGCGCAACATGGCCATCACCGGAAAACCGCGAAACACGATCACGCGGATATCCGGCACGCCCTCGAAAGAGTAGTTGTCGAAGATCGGATCGAAATCCACCAGGGCCTCTACCATCACCCGGTCCGGCTTGCCCCCCAGGCTGTAGAGTCCGCTGGTGATGTTGCTGACATGGCGCAGTATGTCTTCCGCCGTCACCTCGGCACCGGAGGGCTTCTTGTACTTATCGCCATTGCGGCCGACGATCACCAGGATACCCTTGCCGCCGGAACCGCGCGCCGGCTTGATCACGAACTGCCACAGCGGCTCGATCAGCTTTAGCACGCGTGAGCGCGTCGGCTGTGTTTCAAAAGCGGCGATCAGTTCCGGCGTCGGTATGCCGTAGCGCCTGGCGGCGCGCTTGGTATTGAGCTTGTCATCGACGACCGGGAATTTGTCCCGGTCGTTATAGCGCGCTATGTAATTGATATTGCGCGCGTTCATGCCCAGGATTCCCATGCGGTGCAGCGCCAACGGCGACACCAGGCCGCCGCGCAGCTTGGTGATCACATGCTTCATGGAAAAGCCGAGCATTTATCGTACCAACTGCCGGAAGCGCATCAATTCACCGAGGCGGTAGCCGGTGTAGTTGCCGATCACCAGGATAATGGCCAACAGTACCAGCAGCAGCTCCGGGAAATTGAAAGTCCAGTGTTCGATGTAGCGGTTGGTCATCACCCACCACGCGAGCACCGCCACCAGCAGGCTGCCACCGGCCTGCACCACCACTTCATAGGGGCCATCCTCCTCCCAGACGATGGACATACGCTCGATGGTCCAGGCGAGAATGATCATCGGGAAGAAGGTCACCGTGAGCGCCTGCTCGATGCCCAGCTTGTAGCTGATCACGCTGATGGCCCCCATCAATATCACCACCGTGACCACCACCGCGGCGATCCGCGCCACCAATAACAAATTGAGGCGACTGAGATAGAAACGCACCCACAAACCCAGTATCAGGATCAGCGTGAAGATCGACAGTCCGGTAAAGAGCTGGGTTTCGATAAAGGCGACCGCCAGCAGCACAGGCATAAAGGTGCCGGACGTGCGCAGGCCGACAAACACGCGCAGCAGCACCACCACCAGCGCACCCACCGGCACCAGCAGAATCAGCTTGAAGATACTCTGCTGCTCGATCGGCAGGCTGTAAATAGAGAAGTCCACCAGCGCTTCTTTCTCTTTGCTGGTGCTGAGCATCGACACATCACGCGCCGGGACATCATTGGCGATCACAGAGAAGGTCACCTGGGAATTGCGCCCGCCCTCGACATCCAGCAGGCTCTTGCCGCCGCGCTGCCAGATGAAAAAGTTCTTCGGTACGCCCGGCGAGCCGGTAGTAGGCTCAAAGACGACCCAGCGCCTGCCGTCGTAAACCTCGAGCAGGTCTTCGGGATCCAGACGGCGCCGGTCGTCTTCCAGGTAGAGTCCGCGAATGCGGTGGGCGGGGATGTCCGCCGCCGCCAGCACCACCAGCGCCACATCCACCAGGGTGAGATCCTTGTAGTAACCGAAAATCAGGTTGCGGTCCTGGTTGCCGGTATCGCCCAGGGCCGTGAGCAGCTGCGTGGTAAAGGTCCTGGTATCGGAGGAGCGCTGGTGGGCGTAATCAACCAGCGAGTAGATCGCCAGGCGCACCGCCTCCTGTTCCCGCGCCTCCAGCAGGGGCCTTTGCACTTCTGTGCTGAGATCGAGTGGCTGTTCCAGCGGCGCGCCCGGCGTCTGGTGCACGTCCAGCTGGTAGAACAGCGATTGGGCACCGCTGGCGGCGCGCCGCGACCACACGGCGCGGTACTCGTCATTTTCGCGGATGATGTTGAAGCCGTAGCCTGAAGAACTGAAGGTCTCCCCCAATATCTCCATATTGCGCTGTTCGCGCGGCAGTGTCAGCGCCGCCTTGACCGGCCCGCCATCGGCATTGAAGCGCACCTTGGCCTCTATGGTCCAGACAGTGCGGTACTCGCCGGGCAACAGCGGAAAACCGAGTACGCGATTCTTGTAGATCGTAAGGCCCGCCCCCATCAGTGCGAGCAACGCAGCGAGAATATAAACCTGTGCGCGCGGCGACATTCGCCATTCCCTATAGTTCTAATGGCGCCGGGCTGACCGGAACCAGATATCTTTTACGTTTATTTGCTGTCTGCCACTTTGGGCTCGCCCTGGACGTTGCGCCGGCTCACATCGACCACCGCCGCGTCCTTGAGGAAGTTGCGCCCGATCAGCATCAGGAAATCGGAGCTGCTGCGGTCCGTCAGGTTGACCTCAACCATATGGGTGACATCGCCCACGGTCAGGTTCATCTCTACCACCGGCCGCCGCTGACTTTCAAAGCCGGGGCGCGCTACCCGCATATGGCGCTTGATCGGCAGTTCTATGGTGATCGGGTCTGCATCTTCCGCGCTGCCGGGCGGCACCAGTTTGAACTTCACCCAATCCTTGCCGTCGCGCTCGAACGGCGTCAGCTCCCGGGCACTCAGCGAAGAGGTGGACGATCCGGTGTCGATGACCGACTCCAGGAACAGGCCACCGGGCTCGATCGATACCGTCTCAACGGCACCCAACACCAGCTTGTCCTTGGCGACGGGCACTTCGACCACCTTTTCAAACCTTCGTTCGATCACCCGCTCAACAACTTTGACCTCCGGCTCGGCGCAAACCACCTCCACAGGCGCCGGGCACTGCTCGCCCGCCGCCGCGGTCGCCGGAGCTGCGCCGGTGTCAGCAGCGGGCACCGCTGCCGCCGGGGTTTTATCCCAGGGGAAATGCAGCGACTCGCAGCCCGCCAGTAACTGAGCAACCAGCAACAACCATAAAAGGGGAAAAGTCCGCATTTATATTTACTACCTTAGGGCCTTCCGGCCATCCCTTATCGCTTCTGGCTGTCCGTGCATTATTGCCGGAGGATCCCGTCTCCGATGCGCGCAAAAGGCGGATATTAGCGCATCCTCCCGGTCACTGAACAGCGATGGCCCCGGAACGGCACCCGCCAGCATCGGCCACCACCAACGCCGAACTGCGCAGAAGTATAGTCGCACTGCCTGGAATTCAATGCGGGCACGAACAGTGAATCCTCACTCACACACGGCCCGGCGGATGCCGAAAATTGCTGTGCAATTGCCTCGCCGCCACCTCGCAAACACCTCGCAAACACCGCCGAACATCTCCCGCTTTGTATCCCCGGTCGCAGAGGGGTATAGTCGAGAGACATTGCTTTGTCGCCACTATATATAAGAATAAGACAATGACCGAGACAGCAACTCTGGCTGCCGCCAGTGGTGGTCAGATTCTCGTACAGTGCCTGCAGTTCCAGGGTGTGGAGCGGGTCTTCTGCGTACCCGGTGAAAGCTACCTGGCGGTACTCGACGCCCTGGTGGATACCCCGGAAATTCAGGTCGTCACCTGTCGCCAGGAGGGGGGCGCCGCCATGATGGCGGAGGCCGACGGCAAGCTTACCGGCAATCCGGGGGTCTGTTTCGTCACCCGCGGCCCCGGCGCCACCAATGCCAGCGCCGGTGTGCACCTGGCCCGCCAGGCATCGACACCGATGGTGCTCTTTATCGGCCAGGTCGGCCGTGATGCCCGCGACCGGGAGGCATTTCAGGAGATCGACTACCGGCAGATGTACGGCGGTATCGCCAAATGGGTGGCCGAGATCGACAGCGCCGGGCGCATGGCAGAGTATGTGCAGCGCGCTTTCGCGGTGGCCCGCGCCGGCAGGCCCGGCCCGGTGGTATTGGCCCTGCCCGAGGACATGCTGCGCGAAACCGCGCCCCCGCCCCGACTCAGCACGCCCCCCCGCCCCGCCCACCCGGCACCCGATAAGACCGACATTGAGTTGCTAACTCGCCTGCTGGCGGAAAGCCGCCGGCCCCTGGTGATATGCGGCGAGGCGCGCTGGTCCGAGGCCCGCAAGCGGCTGCACGCCTGGTGCGAGAGCCGGCAGCTGCCGGTCGCGGCCGCCTTCCGCTGCCAGGACAGTTTCGATAACGACAGCCCCCTGTACATCGGCGATATCGGCCTGGGCATCAATCCGGCACTGCGCCGCCGCGTCGAATCCGCGGATCTGGTGATCTCTTTGGGCGGCCGCTTCAGTGAAATCGTCACCCAGAACTACAGCATTCTGCAGCCGGGCCGCGGGCAAAGGATCGTCTATGTACACCCCGACGCGGACGAGCTGGCCAGTGCGCCAACCGTTGCCCTGGCGATCAATGCCAGCGTGGACAAGCTGCTCGGTTCACTGGTCGATGACGGCGCAGCGGCAGTGACCGCCGAGCGACGCGAATGGCTGCAAGGCGCCCGCGCGGACTACGAGCAGTGGAGCAGGCCGAATCAGATTCCCGGCCCGCTGCAGTACGGCGAGATAGTGACCTGGCTGCGCGACCGGCTCGATGACGATGCCATCATCTGCAACGGCGCCGGCAACTATACCGTCTGGGTACACCGTTTTTTCCGCTACCGCCGCGCCGACACCCAACTGGCGCCGATCAGCGGTTCCATGGGCTATGGTCTGCCAGCGGCCATTGCGGCCAAACTGCGTTTCCCCGCGCGGCAAGTGGTGTGCTTCGCCGGTGACGGCTGCCTGCAGATGACACTGCAGGAGCTGGCCACGGCGTACCAGTACGGCGCCAATATCCTGCTCATCGTGGTAAATAACGGCAGCCTCGGCACCATCCGCATGCATCAGGAGCGCAACTATCCGGGTCGCACCAGCGCCACCGACCTGCAGAATCCGGATTTTGTCGCGCTCGCGCGGGCCTACGGCTTTCACGCGGAAGCAGTTGCAGAAACACAGCAATTCGCCCCGGCCTATGCCGCCGCGGTGAACGCGGGCAAGCCGGCACTGCTGGAACTGCGGCTGCCGCTGGAAGCACTGACACCCAACCTGAAACTGTCAGATCTATAGGAAGTGAAGATGGACTTGAATTTACACGGCAAGCGCGCGCTGGTGTGCGGTTCCAGCCAGGGTATTGGCAGGGCCTGCGCCGAACAGCTGGCCGCCCTGGGGGCATCGGTGGTGCTGTTTGCCCGCGACCGGGACAAGCTCGAAGCAGTTAAACCATCGCTGGATATGTCCGCCGGACAAAAACACGGCGAGCTGGTCGCGGATTTCGCCTACCCGGCGCAGGTCAAGGCAGCGGTGGAAAACGAGCTGGCGAAAGGCGGGCCCTTCGAGATCCTGATCAACAATACCGGCGGCCCGCCCCCCGGCCCTGCGCACAGCGCAGCCCCCCAGGAGTTTATCGACGCCTTCAACCTGCACCTGATTTCCAACCAGACACTGGTACAGGCCCTGCTGCCGGGCATGAAGGCAGCCGGTTACGGCCGCGTCATCAATATTATTTCCACCTCGGTCAAACAGCCGCTCAACGGCCTCGGCGTGTCCAATACCGTGCGCGGCGCCGTCGCCAGCTGGGCCAAGACCCTGGCCAACGAGCTGGGCCAGTTCAATATCACCGTCAACAATGTACTGCCCGGCGCGACGGCCACGGTGCGGCTGGAAGCCATCATCGAAGGCAAGATGCAAAAGCTGGGCAAGACCCGCGAGGAAGTGGAACAGGCGGAAAAGGCCAGCATCCCCCTCGGCCGCTTCGGCGAGGCGGCCGAAATTGCCAACGCGGTGGCCTTCCTCGCCTCGCCGGCCGCCTCCTATATCAGCGGCATCAACCTGCCGGTGGACGGCGGCCGGACCGGGTGCCTGTGATGGCCACGCCCGATCGCCATTCCGACCACTGTATCGGCAACTTTATCGGCGGCGAAATTGTACAACCGCCGGCGGATGCGCAGCTGCTGGACAACATCGAGCCCGCCACCGGCCAGGTCTACGGCAAGCTGGTCGACTCCAGCGACGGCGATCTGCAGGCGGCGGTCGCCGCCGCCGAGGCCGCCCTGCCCCACTGGCGCGGCCTCGATCCCGAGGAGCGGGCCCGCTATCTCGAGCGCATCGCCGCCCTGATCGAGGACAACCTAGACGCCCTCGCCGAAGCCGAGTCCCGCGACAACGGCAAACCGCTGGCGCTGGCGCGCAGCGTCGACATCCCCCGCGCCGCGGCCAACTTCCGCTTTTTCGCCCGCGCCATCACCCAGTTCGCCTCTGAATCACACGCCATGGGCGAACGCGCCATCAACTACACCCTGCGCGCGCCGCTCGGCATTGTCGGCTGTATCTCGCCGTGGAACCTGCCGCTCTACCTGTTCACCTGGAAGATTGCCCCGGCACTGGCGGCGGGCAACTGCGTGATTGCCAAACCCTCGGAAGTCACCCCCAAGACCGCCAGTATGTTGGCGGAAATCTGCCAAAAGGCGGGACTGCCCGCCGGCGTGCTCAATATCCTGCACGGACGCGGCAGCGGCATCGGCAGCGCCCTGGTCGCACACCCCAAGATTGCGGCCATCTCCTTTACCGGCGGCACCGCGACCGGTGCGCGCATCGCCGCCGAGGCCGCACCGCGCTTCAAGAAACTGTCACTGGAACTGGGCGGCAAGAATCCCACCCTGGTATTCGCCGACTGCGACTGGGAAAAGACCCTCGACGGCGTGCTGCGCGCCGCCTTTGCCAACCAGGGACAGATCTGCCTGTGCGGCTCGCGCATCTATGTCGAATCGTCCATCTACAAGGATTTCAAGGCGGCACTGCTGCAGCGGGTGGCAAAGTTACGGGTTGGCGATCCGCTGACCCAGGTCGATCAGGGCGCACTCATCTCCGCCGCGCATATGGAAAAAGTGCTGAACGCGATCACACAGGCCAAAGAGGAAGGCGGGCAGATCCTGTGCGGCGGCGAACGTCTGCAGGTCGAGGGCCGCTGCCGCAACGGATACTTTGTCGCACCGACGCTGATCGAAGGGCTGCCGATCGACTGCCGTACCAACCAGCAGGAAATATTCGGCCCGGTTGCCACCATCCAGCCGTTTGCTGACGAGGAAGAGGCGCTGCAGCTCGCCAACGGCACCGGTTACGGCCTGGCCACCTCGGTCTGGTCACAGAACCTGAGCCGCTGCCACCGACTCGCCGGGCAACTGGACTTCGGCATCGTGTGGATCAATTGCTGGATGCAGCGGGATCTGCGCACCCCCTTCGGCGGCATGAAGAACTCCGGCGTCGGCCGCGAGGGCGGCTGGGAAGCGCTGCGCTTTTTTACCGAGGCGAAGAATGTCTGTATCGATTACGCCTGACGCAGTCAATCGAAGAGAAGCGCGCACCAATTTTGACTTGGCACGATGCGAGGCCCTGCTGCCGGTGGCCGTTTGGGAAATATTTACCGATCAGGTTTTTTCCCAGGCGGCCACCGGCAGCAGGGCCGATCGGCGTCACCGACTTGGGATCCACATCTGACCGTGCACTGAAGCAACAGGAAGACCAATGAACAAGGCCATTCACTCCACTAAGGCACCAGAACCCGTAGGCCTCTACCCGCATGCGCGGCGGGTCGGCAATCTGCTGTTCCTGTCCGGTGTCGGCCCGCGCGTGCGCGGCAGCAAAGAGATTCCCGGCGTCACGCTGGATCCACACGGGGAAATCATCGGCTACGACATCGCCGCCCAGTGCCATTCGGTATTCGACAATGTCAGAAATATTCTCGAGGAATGCGGCTCCGGCTGGGAGCACCTGGTAGACGTCACCGTTTTCCTGACCAATATGAAAGCGGACTTCGCCACCTACAACAGCATCTATGCCGACTATTTCCGCGATAACCAGCCGGCGCGGACCACCGTCGAGGTGCTGTCGCTGCCGACACCGATCGCCATCGAACTCAAGTGCATAGCCACCATCGACTGAGAGGGCCACCCCATGACGAACATCATGCCCCCGATTAACTTCCACAAGTGGATAGAGGAACATCGCGAATTTCTGCAACCGCCGGTGTGCAACAAACTGGTGTTCGAGGAGCAGGGATTCTTCGTCATGGTGGTGGGCGGACCCAATAAGCGCAAGGACTATCATGTAGACGAGGGACCCGAACTCTTCTACCAGATCGAAGGCGACATGCTGCTGAAGACCATTCAGGGCGGAAAAGTGGTGGACATTCCCATTCGCGAGGGCGAGATGTTCCTGCTGCCGCCGCGGGTGCCGCACTCACCGCAGCGCTTCGCCAATACAGTAGGCCTGGTGGTGGAGCGCCGCCGCACCGATGCGGAACTGGACGGGCTGCAGTGGTACTGCGACAACTGCAATCACCTGCTGTACGAGGAATTCTTCAAGCTGCGCAATATCGAGAAAGACTTTCCGCCGGTATTCGACCGCTTTTTCGGTTCCGAGGAAAACCGCCGCTGTGACGCCTGCGGCCATGTCATGCCCCTGCCGGAGGGCGCATCGCACAGCAAGAGCGAAACATGCTGACCATCGATATCCACACACACATACTGCCCGAAACCTGGCCCGACCTGAAAGCGCGCTACGGCTACGGGGGTTTTATTCACCTGGATCACC
This sequence comes from Microbulbifer magnicolonia, assembly GCF_035117725.1. Classification (NCBI taxonomy): domain Bacteria; kingdom Pseudomonadati; phylum Pseudomonadota; class Gammaproteobacteria; order Cellvibrionales; family Microbulbiferaceae; genus Microbulbifer; species Microbulbifer magnicolonia. The sequence goes on from NZ_JAYEFD010000004.1 coordinate 153,835, forward strand.
ACAAGTGCGGCTGCGCGCGCATGATGCAGGGGGAAAAATTCTTCCGCGAAATAGAGAGCAACTGCTGGGATCCGCAGGTGCGCCTGCAGGAGTGCGACGGCTACGGCGTCCACGTGCAGGTACTGTCCACCGTGCCGGTCATGTTCAGCTACTGGGCCAAGCCCGAACACACCCTGGATCTGTCGCGGCTGCTGAACGATCACATCGCCGGCGTGGTGGCCGAGCAGCCGCGGCGCTTCGTCGGCCTCGGCACACTGCCCATGCAGGCGCCCGAGCTGGCGGTGCGGGAGCTGGAGCGCTGTGTCAGGGAGCTCGGTCTCGCCGGCGTGCAGATAGGCTCACACGTCAACGGCTGGAACCTGTGCGATGAAAACCTGCAGCCGGTGTGGGCCGCGGCGGAGGCCCTCGGCGCGGCCATCTTTGTCCACCCCTGGGGGATGATCGGCAGCGAGCAGATGCCCAAGTACTGGCTGCCCTGGCTTGTCGGCATGCCCGCGGAAACCTCGCGCGCCATCTGCTCGATGATCTTCGGCGGTGTGCTGCAGAAATTCCCGAAACTGCGCGTCGCCTTCGCCCACGGCGGCGGTTCCTTTCCGGGCACTATCGGCCGTATAGAACACGGCTTCGAGGTGCGCCCCGATCTCTGCGCGGTGGACAACGGCCACAGCCCGAGAAGCTACCTCGACAAGATCTATTTCGACTCACTGGTGCACGACCCGCTGATGCTGAAATACCTGATCGAACTCTCGGGGGCGAATCGCATCGCCCTGGGCAGCGACTACCCTTTCCCGCTCGGCGAGCTGGAACCGGGCAAGCTGATCAAATCCATGGCGGTGGGTGAAGAGGTCAAGGCCCGCCTGCTGCACGGTACCGCGCTGGAGTGGTTGGGGCTGGAGCGGAGCCAATTCCTGCACACACAATGACCCCTGGAGGTCGCCAGATGAAACTGACACTGACGTTGAATGGCTGTACCTATCGAACAGATACCGAAAAGGCGCTGAACCTGGCCATCCCGCTCAATTTCGACGGCGCGCAACCCAATCACTTCGGCGCGCCCGTGGCCCGCGCGGAACCCCTGGAAGCCGACGGTTTCGTCGGCGACACCCGCCGCGGCGGCAGCTGCAATGTCTCCCAGCTGACTCTGGTCCCGCACTGCAACGGCACCCACACCGAGTCCGTCAGCCATATCGTCGACGAACTGGTGCCGGTGGGAGAACTGCTCACGCCGCTGCTGCTCCCCTGCATCGTCGTCAGCGTCACCGCGGAAACCCTCGGCAGCTGCAATGAAAACTATACGCCCAACCCCGAGGCCGGCGACCTGGTGGTGAGCGGCAGAAGGCTGGCCGAGGCACTCAGCCAGCAGCCGGCCGCAAACCACTGTGCGGCCATAGTGATCCGCACACTGCCAAACGACGAGGAAAAATGTCGCCGCGCCTACGCCGAGGGGCAACCGCCGGTGTTTTTCTCCAGCGAGGCGATGCAGCTGCTGCTGACCTTCGACCACCTGCTGGTGGACTTCCCCAGCATCGACAAGATGTACGACGAGGGCGCGCTGGATAATCACCACCGCTTCTGGCAGATCGCGGCGGGCAGCCACAGTGTCGGCGCCGGAACGAGGAACCGCTGCACGGTGACCGAAATGGTCTATGTCCCAGACGACGTGGCGGACGGACTCTATCTGCTCAACCTGCAGATTCCAGCCTTCCGCACCGACGCCGCGCCCAGCCGCCCGGTGCTGATGCCGCTGGAAGAAATCGAGTAATAGCCGGACTCGAGACTCGGAAAGAAATGATACCGCTTGATACGAAGGCCCTGATGCCGGTGGCCATTTGAGAAATGATTGCCGATGAGGCTTTTTCGCAAATGGCCACCGGCAGCAGGGCCGCCCGGCCCCCTCTTACTGGCAACCGGGGGCAAGTAGTAACGAATAACCAACAAAATGGGTACCGCAGTATGCAATTCGAAGCAGGCCAGGAGTTCGCCCGCAAAATGGACCGTGAAGACCCGCTGGCGCGCTTTCGCGACGAGTTCAGTATTCCCACGCGCGCCGACGGCAGCCCGGAAATCTACCTGTGCGGCAACTCGCTGGGTCTGCAGCCCCGGCGCGCACGCGACTATGTCAACCAGGAGCTGGACAAGTGGGCGGCACTCGGGGTCAAGGGCCACTTCGACTGCGATTTTCCCTGGATGCCCTATCACGAGTTTCTCGCCGAGGCGTCGGCGAATCTGGTCGGCGCCCGGACCGACGAAGTTGTGGTGATGAATTCACTGACCGTCAATCTGCACCTGATGATGGTGACCTTCTACCGCCCGACCAAACAGCGCTTCAAGATCGTGATCGAGGACCACGCCTTCCCGTCGGATCACTATGCAGTGGAGAGCCAGCTGCGCCACCACGGCATAGATCCCGCAGACGGCCTGCTGCTGCTAAAGCCCCGCGCGGGCGAAGACCTGTTGCGCATCGAAGATATCGAGTCGTTAATCGAGGAGCAGGGAGATTCCATCGCGCTGCTGCTGTTACCCGGTGTGCAGTACTACACAGGCCAGGTATTGCCGATGGCGAAGCTGACCGAGTTGGCCCACCGCAACGGAATCTGTATCGGCTTCGATCTGGCCCACGCAGTGGGCAATGTGCCGCTGCGACTGCACGACTGGAACGTGGATTTCGCCTGCTGGTGCAGTTACAAATACCTGAACTCCGGCCCTGGCTCCGTGGCCGGCTGCTTCGTGCACCGCCGCCACGCACAGAACACCCAACTGCCGCGCTTTGCCGGCTGGTGGGGGCACGACAAGCAGACCCGCTTTCGCATGGAGAACCGCTTCCAGGCCATACCAACCGCCGAGGGCTGGCAGCTGTCCAACCCGCCGATACTGTCGCTGGCCGCCATTCGCGCCTCGCTGGATATTTTCACCGAGGCCGGCGGCATGGGCCCACTGCGGCGCAAATCGGAAAAGCTCACGGCCTATCTGCAGTTCCTGTTGAAGCGCGAAGTGGGCCAGTTCATTTCCATCATCACGCCGGAGGATCCGGAGCAGCGCGGCTGCCAGCTATCGCTGTGCTGTGATGCCAGACATTTAACCGGTCGCGAGCTTTTTCAGAGACTGGAGGAAAACGGTGTGACCTGCGACTGGCGCGAACCCAACGTGATCCGGGTGGCGCCGGTGCCGCTGTACAACCGCTTCGAGGATGTGTATCGCTTCGTGGAAACTCTACAAGCGGCCTGCAACGAGTAGCCGCTCTATAAGTTTGGCAACATTTGGAAAGCTCATTACTAAATGTGATCAACGCTTATTGGCCAGATATGAAGCCCAAGTGCCGGGATAAACATTTCGGAACCGTCGGCGCCAGGGAAGGCGCCGACGGAGCTACAGGGACGTATTTATGCGTTTCCGAAATGTTTATCCCGGTGCTTGGGCGCCCCAGTCCCGTAAGCGGAGTGCCTCGGAGCTTTTCGAAGGCGCCCTAGAAAAGGCTTTATCTGATGCAGGAAAAAATCGTTATCGCCGGCGGCGGCCTGGTTGGCGCCATGGCCGCCGCTTTTCTCGCCCGCCGCGGTTGCCGGGTGGAGGTTTACGAACGCCGCCAGGATCTGCGGGAACACGATATTTCCGCCGGGCGCTCCATCAACCTGGCGCTCGCCAATCGCGGCATCTACGCACTGGAGAAGCTCGGCCTGATGGACCGGGTATCGCAGCTGCTGATCCCGATGCGCGGGCGCATGGTGCACGACGTCGATGGCAGCTGTAGTTTACAGCCCTACGGACAGAAGCCGGAGGAAGTGATCTACTCCGTTTCCCGCGGTGCGCTGAACAGCCTGCTGCTGGACGCTGCCGAAGCGTCTGGCAACGTCGATATTCTGTTCGAGCGGGAGCTGCTGGACATCGATTTCGAAGAAAGGCGTGCGCGCTTTCTCGACCACTCGACGGACTCGGAGGAATGGATTCCCTTCGACCGCATGATCGGCGCGGATGGCGCCGGCTCCCGCGCGCGCAGCCTGCTGTTGAAGGCGGTGCGCCTTCACGAGCCAGACAGCCAGTGTAGCGAGCAGACTGAGCCGCTGGATCACCAGTACAAGGAATTGGAGATACCCGCGGATGCGAACGGCGGCTTTCAGCTGGAGAAGGAGGCGCTGCATATCTGGCCGCGCGGCGGCTTTATGCTGATTGCCCTGCCCAATCTCGACGGCAGCTTTACCGTGACCCTGTTCCTGCCGGAGAAATCCAACGGAAATCAGCCCGGCTTCGACGCACTGCAGAGCGATGCCCAGGTGGAAGACTTCTTCCGGCAGTATTTCCCCGATGCCGCCGCACTGATGCCGTCATTGCTGCAGGACTTCTTCCGCAACCCCTGCGGGCACCTGGGCACGGTGCGCTGCGTCCCCTGGTTCTTTCAGGACATGGCGATGCTGATCGGCGACGCGGCCCACGCGATAGTGCCCTTCCACGGCCAGGGCATGAACTGCGGCTTTGAAGACTGTGTCGCGCTGGACGACTGTATCGGGCAGAGCCCCGGCGACTGGCGGGAAATCTTTGCGCGCTACAGCGCCGCGCGCATACCCAACGCCAACGCCATCGCCGACATGGCGCTGGAAAACTATGTCGAGATGCGCGATTCGGTGCGGGATCCCAAGTTCCTGCTGAAAAAGGCCATCGGCTTCGAGCTGGAGACGCGCTTCCCCGGCCGTTTCACGCCGCGCTACGGCATGGTGATGTTTCACCGGCTGCCCTATGCGGAGGCGCAGCGCAAGGGGGAGATCAACCGCCGGATTCTCTCGGAACTGGCGGATGGTATCGAATCGGTGGAGCAGGTGGACTGGGACAGGGCGCAGCAGCTGGTCGATGATCTACTGCCGCAATAGTTGATCTCGGCGCTCGGGGGTCTCTGAATAAGTCCAGCGCGTCACTCAGGCGCAAGCCGGTATCCGCTGGTTTTCGCAGTCTTCTGAATTCCGGCTTGCGCCGGAATGACGATATTCAGGAGTTCCCTCCAGGAGTTCCCTTTTAGCCGCGCTGCAAACGCTCGTCGATGGCGGCCAGCAGATGGATCAGCGCGCCGGCGGTATAGTCGCCGCCGCGAAAATACTCTTCGGCGATGGGCGCGATACCGCACTTATCCGGCAGCGGACGCGATCCTTCGACCAGCTCGGCCATGCGCGGCAGAAAGACGAACTGCAGCCACTGCGGCAGGCTCAGCGTATCCACGCAGAAGGGTTCGGTGCTCGCCAGCGCCTCCGCCGGCGGCGCCTCGTCTTCCCACAGGCGCAGGCGGCGCAGCTCAAGCTCCAGCTGCAGCAACAGGGTGGCGACATCGTCGTAGATCGGATCCATAACTTTTACTTTAATCGATTCGACGGACAAATGGTGGCAGCGAATCGAGAATCGCACGACCGTAGCGCCGCGTGACAATGCGCCGGTCCAGCAGCGTGATGGTGCCGATGTCATCCTCGGTGCGCAGCAGGCGGCCGCAGGCCTGCACCAGTTTCAGCGCCGCGTCCGGCACCGTGATCTGCATAAACGGGTTGCCGCCCTTGGCCTCGATCCACTCCGCCAGCGCCGCCTCGATCGGATCGTCCGGCACCGAGAACGGCAGCTTGGCAATCACCACGTGGCGGCAGTAGCTGCCCGGCAGGTCCAGCCCCTCGGCGAAGCTGGCGAGGCCGAACAGGACGCTGCTGCCACCGCCGTCGACGGTCTCCCGGTGGATCTCCAGCAGCTGCTGGCGGGATTTCTGCCCCTGCATCAGGATGCGGTTGCGCCAGGTACCCGGCAGCGCCTCGTACACGGTTTCCATCTGCCGGCGCGAGGAAAACAGCACCAGAGATCCCCCGGCTTCCCTGAGCAATTCCGGCAGCGCATCGATGACCGCCTTGGTGTGTTCGTCGGCGTTGCCGGCATCCACCGCGCCGGCGGGCACCTGCAGCGTGGCGCGGGAGAAATCGAACGGGCTCGGCACCACCTGATAGCTGGCATTGTCCGGCGTGCCGGCGCGCATTTTCAGGCGGTCGAACTTGCCCAGCGCGGTCAGGGTCGCGGACGTCAGCACGGCCCCGAAGCAGCGGCGCCAGAGGCTGTACTCCAGGGTCTTGCCGGCCAGAATCGGCGAGCTGCAGACTTCGAAATCCGTAGCGCCTGCGGCTCCCGATCGAGTAGAGCCCCAGTCCACCAGGGTCACCCAGCGCGCCTGGGGCAGCGCCCCCTCGGCATCCGCTCTTGAATAATTGGCCCACAACTGCAGGTTGGCCTCGGCGCGGCCGTACCAGCTGCCGAGCTGCGGATACCAGCGTTCCAGATCCACCGCCGGCACCGGCGAGTGCGGGTCTTCCAATAGCCGCTGGGCGGCCTGCAGCATCTTGTTCAGCAGGCCTTCCAGCTCGTCGAAGTCATCGCGCAGCTTGTCCGCCAGCTGCATGATGGGCTCCGGCACCACACCGCCCTCGAAGCGGTGGCGGGCGCTGCGGCCTGGAGAAGAGCTGCCGGAACGACTGGCCTGCTGATAGCCCCGCTCATCCTCGAACTCGCAATATTCCTCGATCAGCGGCCACATCTGCTCCAGGCCCTGTTTGGCCGCAGTCAGCACCGCGGGCAACTGCTCGCCGCAGCGGTCCAGCTCCCCGCCGTCGCCTATCTCGCCCAGCATCTGGCCGAGGTTCTTGTTGGCCTGGTCCAGCCAGCCGGTGGAGGCGCCGACGCGGCTGTGGTGGGAGAAGTGATTCAGGGCCTTGTCCGGCAGGTGATGCGCCTCGTCGAGCACATAGATGGTCTCCTCCGGGGGCGGCAGAATGGCCCCACCGCCGAGGGCCAGGTCGGCGAGCAACAGGTCGTGGTTGGCGACAATCACCTGGGTCTTGCCGAGGCTCTCGCGGGCGCGGAAGAAACTGCAGCCGGAGACATGGGGGCAGCGGCGACCGCTGCACTGGCGGTGGTCGGTGGTGACGCGGCTCCAGTCCTCGACCTCGATAGCCTCCGGCCAGTTGTCGCGATCGCCATCCCAGTTACCGGTGGCGAGCTTGTCGGCCATGCCCCGGTACAAATTGACACTGTCCTCGCCCACCTGCGGCAGCTCGTCCTCGTAGAGACCGAGGGAGATGCCGGTACCCGTGGTCGAAAAGCTGGACAACAACTGGTCGAGTTTGGACAGGCACAGGTAGCGGCCGCGCCCCTTGGCGAGACTGAAGTCAAATTTCAGGCCGCTGTGGCGCGCCACTTCGGGCAGGTCCTTGTGGATGATCTGCTCCTGCAACGCCACCGTCGCGGTGGAAATCACCAGTTTCTTGTCCTGGGCCTGGGCCAGCGGGATGGCGGCGAGCAGATAGGCCACGGTCTTGCCGGTACCGGTGCCCGCCTCGACCACACAGATATGTTCGCCGTTGCACTTGGCGCTGTCGCGCTCGCCACTGCCATCCTGGACTATGGCCCCCAGTGTGCGCGCGATCGCCGCCACCATCAGCTTCTGCCCGTAACGGGCCCTGAGGCCGCGCCCGGCGAGGAACTGGCTGTAAGCGGTCTGGATAGCTTTTTTGTGTTGGTCTTGTAGCACGGAGAGGCCGGTGATTGGTGGTGAGTGGTCAGAGGGCGCATTATCCACTAACCACCGACCTCTCACCACTTACTCGTAGGCGAGCCGGGAGACCACCGGGTTGGCATAGCCCTGAATCGCCTTGTCGCGCCAGCGCTCGTCGATGCGCGCCATGCGCTCCTCGAACTTCTGCCGCGTCGCTGCATATTCAGCCGGATCCCAGCGCTTGGGCGGGTAGCTCACCGGCAGTGCCGGTACATCGCCGTAGATCATCTCGTAGGCAATCAGGTTGGTCGGATGCAGCACATAGTTGCCGATGATCTGGCGGTCTATCTCGTCGGCCAGGGAAGCCACATCGTGGAAATCACCCTCGATAGGTGTACCGAAGGCGGCGTGCACACTACCCTTCTGGCCGATCACGCCCTTGGCGATGGAACCCAGGTCCTCGTGTTCTCCCTTGCGGTACTCCTCTTCCTTATGCTCGGTGAAGTACAGTTGCCTGGCCTTCTGCTCGTCACAGGGATCCCACTCGTAGGAGATGGACAGAGGGACTATGTGGAGCTTGCGCCAGAAGTCCGCAAACGGCGTTTCCTTGTCCTTGGACATCGCGAACATGGCCGCCAGTGCCGGATTGGTGCGGTCCAGGCCGTCTTTGGCGCGCCCGGAGCGCTGCGCGATCCACACATGCTCGTTGTCGTTGACGATTGAGTAATAGATGTAATTGGACAGCTGGATGGCAGATGCCAGCTTCTCGCGGCGGCTGCCGGCCTTGCGTTTGACGGTGAAGCACTTGTTCAGCTTCATGATATCGGTGGCGAACTGCTTGGTGAGCAGATTGTCGCCAATGGCGATGCGCGCCGTCTCGTGCCCCTCTTTGAACATGGCGACGATGGAGAGCGCCGGGTCCATGGCGATATCCCGGTGATTGCTCACGAACAGGCAGGCGCGATCCCGCGGCAGGGTGTCGAGGCCGGAAATGGTAAATTCGGTGGTAGTGCGAGCCACCACCTTGTCCATGTATTTCTCCACCACTTCCTGTACGCCGCGCACATCGCGCGCGTTGCGGAATTCGAAGCGCAGGAACATCCGCACCAGCCAGGCCAGCGGGCCTTCCAGACGGGCGAGTTTCGGCACCAGGAAGTGCGCGACCGCGTGCGACATCTCCGGATCGGCGATCAGCCGGTCCAGTACTTCACGCACCTCGTCGTCGCGATACGGGCGAATTTCCTCGAATTGAGCGGGATCCAACTCACTTGCTCTCATGCACTCACTACCTGCCATGCCGCCGAAAAGCGGTCGCGGCCCATTCTTATTGTGGACAACCGGCCCGGATCGCGGGCCGGCGCAGAACATACCGGAACATCCGCTGAACTGCCAGCACCGCGCCCGACCGGGCGGTTGAAATGTGCGGCCGGGTACAAATCTTTGACTGCGTTCAAAGTGGACTTCGCTGCCCACAGTCGGGAGAATAGGCCGCCTGACTCCGTCGCCGACGGCCACAACAACGATAATGAATTCCGGTCCAGTGAAGGGCCGCGCAGTAAACCGGGAGTTGACCTTGACTCAGACCAGTTCCTCTCACACCGGCTCAAAAAGCGAGCCCCGCGCCCCCAGTCTACTGGACGCCCTAATCCCTCTGGCGATACTGATCGCCCTGCTTTCCCTGTCGGTGTACTTCTACGGCGCCGACTCCTCCTATGGCCCGAACCAGATCGCGCTGCTGCTCTGCGCCGGCGTGGTGGCCCTGATGGGCATGAAGAACGGCCACAGCTGGAACGATATGGAAGGCGGCATGCTGCACGGCATAGGCCTGGTATTCGGCGCCATCCTGATCCTGCTGGCAGTGGGTGCACTGATCGGCAGCTGGATCCTGGCCGGTACCGTGCCCTCGATGATCTATTACGGTGTGCAGATACTATCGCCGCAGTGGTTCTACGCCGCCAGCTGCATCATCTGTGCGATCGTCGGCCTCAGCATCGGCTCCAGCTGGACCACCGCCGGCACCCTCGGCGTGGCGCTGATAGGGATCGCCGGCGCCCTGGGGCTGGATCCGGCAATTACCGCCGGCGCAGTCATCTCCGGCGCCTATTTCGGCGACAAGATGTCGCCCCTGTCCGATACCACCAATGTCGCCGCAGCGGTGACCTCCAACGACCTGTTCCTGCACATTCGCCATATGCTGTGGACCACCATGCCGGCGTTTTTTGCCGCGCTGGCAATCTTCTCCGTCATCGGGCTCACCGCCGATACCGGCACCGCCTCCGCGACCGATATCGAGCAGCTGCTGACCGCGCTCAAGGGCGAATTCAATATCTCGATCGTCAGCCTGCTGCCGCTGGCACTGCTGCTGTTCATGGCCTGGCGCAAGGTGCCCGCATACCCGACTTTGATCATCGGCGCCCTGGTAGGCTGCGCCATTGCGCTCATTTTCGAACCGGAGACCGCGCGCCGCCTGGGCGGCGGCGAGGGTGCCATGGCAGGGCTCAAGGGCGCCTGGTACGCCCTGTTCGACGGTTACAAGTCCACCTCCAGCAATGAAAGTGTGGCCGAACTGCTGTCCAAGGGCGGTATGAGCAGCATGCTCAACACCGTGTGGCTGATCATATCGGCCATGGCCTTCGGTGGCGCCATGGAGCGCGCCGGCTTCCTGCAGGTTATCGTCGATTGGACCCTGTCCCGGGTGAAGACTGTCGGCGGCCTGGTGACCTCCACGGTGCTGACCTGCTTCGGCATGAATGCCGCCGCCGGCGACCAGTACATGGCGATCATCATCCCCGGGCGCATGTTCCGGGAAGCCTTTGCCGACAAGGGCCTGCACGGCCTTAACCTGTCGCGCACGCTGGAGGACTCCGGCACCATCACCTCGGTGCTGATCCCCTGGAATACCTGTGGGGCCTTTATGAGCGGTACTCTGGGTATCGCGACCTTCACCTATGCTCCATACGCGCTGTTCAATCTGATCTGCCCGCTGCTGGCCATCGCCTACGGCTGGTTCCACTTCAAGCAGATGCCGCTGTCGGCGGCGGCTTCGGCGCGCTGACAGTCGCAGGGCTCCGAATCGGCCCGCCAGCGGTCACCGCCCGAGGGAAAACCTCATCGGTAAATATCCCCCGGGCGGTCACCGCCGGCAGGCGGATTCACCCCAAGTTGAGTTATGAGTGAAAGTACAACCCTCAGCGCCCTGATCGCAGACGCCCAGTTCAAACTGCGCTGGTTCGATCTGGGTCGGCGCGTGCAGCCGGTGCCGCGCTCGACCGCCGAAGCCTTCGAAGCCGGCCAGGCCCCCTGGCCGTACCCCTACCTGCGCCAGGCCTGGGCGGGACTCCTGCTCTGGTCCGAAGAGGGCGAGGGCGGCGAACCGGTGGTCTGGTTCTTGCGCCTGCCGCTGGACGAGCAGGGCAAACTGCAGCTGCAGGTACGGGATGCCTTTCTGCGCCTGCTGACCCAGAAACTGAGCCGGGGAGCTGCCGCCGACTCGGGTGACCAGTTGCACGCAGCGCTCGAGGAAAGCGGCCTGCTGTTCGCACCGGCGCCGCAACGACAGGCCAGCTTCCACGCCCGCGCGGCACTGCTGCTCCACCGCCCTGCAAGTTCCCACTTTGCCGCGGCGCTCGGCTACATCCACGCACCGCAGTCCCAGCGCTGGGATCGACTGGCCATCCAGGGCATTGCCGATCTGGCGGCACACTGGGAAGATGAGAAGAAGCTGCTGCAGCGACAGATGTCCGCCCTGGCGGCGCCTGTGTTTATCAGCCTCGGCCAGTGCCTCGAAAGCGAGGCGATCGACCACCAGCTGGCGGAGACCATTACCGGGCGCGCCGATGCCGAGCTGCACAGCGCATCACCGGACTTTGCCGTCGTCGCGGCCGCGGTGCGCGGCATCTCCCACTCTCCGGCGCGCGGCCTGCGCCTGGCCTTTCTGGAGCGAGTGCTCGACTCCGCCGCCGGCACCGACGGCGAGGTTCTCGCCGCCATCGGCAGCCGCTGCGCCTACGACCTGGAGAACGCAACGCTGGCGAGGCAGTGGCTCGCCGCGCTGGCGCGCACGGAAAACCAGCCGGCCTTCAATCTGCTGCTGTCCGATCTGATGTTTTTGCCCCAGGTGCGCCCCTCTCTGCTCGACGCCTTGCGCGACCCAATGCGCCCGGAAGTCCTCGCCCGCGCCTTCGGCAGCTTTTTGCGCGGCCCCGCGCCTGCCCATTGAAACAGGCGCGACAGCCACCATCGCATCAATGGCTCAGACTATCTTTCCCTGGGGCAATTCTGAATCCGAGCCGCGACGAAAAATCCGGCGCCGAAAAAGGCCGTCTCGGCCTGACGATCAAAACCAGAAAACATTCCGGAAGAGAATTTTTTGCCAACTTTCAAAAAAAATTTCTCGCCGCCGCGCAATGGTCTACGACCCAATTTGGCAGAAAAACCCTTTAATTTAGGTGTTTTGACGCGACAAACTGGCACAAAATTTTTCCAGACTTAACCGCTGGCGGCTATTTAAACCCTGCGCCTATTACACTCCATTGGGCGGTATCTTTGTAGAAAAGATTTTTACAAAGCTGACCAAACAGGTGACGTTTTATTGGCTATGCTAATGGCTAACATCAACGGAAAGGAGTTAGGGGATGAATTTCACTCCAGCCAAGTACTTAATGGGTATTATCAGTGCACTGGTTCTGGCGGGCTGCTGTGCGGCACCTGCACCACCGGCCTCCTGCCCTCCGGGCTCTGAACAAATCCCGCTTTCAATGGCCTGTCCCGCAGACGCGGATTGTTGGATGGCTTCCGACGACGTGCGCTGCATGAAAGTGGTCAAGTAAGATTACTTTCAAGCAGGACCAGTGTGGTGATTCATACTAAATGAGGTTTTACAGCGTGTGCGGCGCCGGCGGAACAGACACTGCCGGGCCCTAGGCGAGGATTGCGGGGAGCATCATTTAGTATGAGTCACCACACCGAATGCCGCTTTTCAAAGCGGCATTCGTATTTATAGTCTCCCCGCTTACCTGAGCCGGCCAGACGCTCCAGCCCAACTCCTTTGTTCCTCTGGCCGACTGGCTTGAATACCGCTAGCATTGACAATCGATGCCGATCGAACGAGCGCGCCTGCTTGCGGTTTAGCAGGCGCTGATCGCACCAGGTCGCCCCTATCTGACAGAGCAATAACCAACGAACATCATGAATAGCGAAACTCTCGCGGTCAGCCGCACCGCCGCAATCGCGCGACTGAAATCCCATCAACAGCAGCACAAGTGGTCCCTGCGGGAGCTGTTTGCCAGCGACCCTGCGCGCGCCGGGCGCCTGAGCTGCGAAGCTGCCGGTATCTACCTCGATTACAGCAAGAACCACCTGCGCAACGAAACGCTGCAGCTGCTGCTGGACTACGCCGAGCAGATAGAACTGAGTCAGCAGATCTCCGCTCTGCTGAGCGGAGCCAATATCAACAACACCGAGCACCGCCCCGCCCTGCACAGCGCGCTGCGTTTTCAGGGACAGCCGCAGACCGAACACGAACGGGCAGTGGCGGATTGCCGCAAGCAGATGCAGCACTTCGCCGAGAAGATCCACAGTGGCAGCTGGCGCGGCTTCAGCGGCGAACCCATCCGCCATATCGTCAATATCGGTATCGGCGGTTCCGACCTGGGCCCCCGCATGGTAGTCGAGGGCCTGCGCCCCTGGCACAGGGACGACGTTTCGGTGCACTTTGTGGCCAATATCGACGGTGCCGACCTGAGCGACACGCTGCTCGGACTGCCGCCCGAACAGACACTGTTTATTGTCGCGTCCAAATCCTTCTCCACCCTGGAGACCCGTCAGAACGCGCTTTCGGCGCGCCAGTGGGTGCTGGCGGCCGGCTGCCGCGAAGATCAGCTGGCGCAGCACTTCGTCGCCGTCAGCAGCAATATCGTGGCGGCACAGGATTTCGGTATTGCGGCGGAAAACATTTTCCCCATGTGGAACTGGGTCGGCGGCCGTTATTCACTCTGGTCCGCCATCGGCCTGCCGATAGTCCTGGCATGCGGTTACGATGCCTATGAGCAGCTGCTGTCCGGCGCCCATGCGATGGACGCGCATTTCGCCAATGCCCCGCTGGAAGATAACCTGCCAGTGCTTATGGCGCTGATTCATTTCTGGTACCGCCAGTGCTGGAATGTCGGCAGCCAGGTGGTATTGCCCTATGCCCAGCGGCTGGCCAAGTTTCCCGCCTGGCTGCAACAGCTGGATATGGAGAGTCTCGGCAAGAGCGTGAATCGCGAAGGTCACGCGCTGCAGTATCCCAGTGGCAGCGTGATCTGGGGCACCGAGGGCAGCAACGGCCAGCACTCCTTTCACCAGCTGCTGCACCAGGGCAAAGATCTGATTCCCGCGGACTTTATCGCGGTCAGGGAACCAACGTCAGAATTGCACGAGCAGCACCAGTGGCTGCTGGCCTGCTGCATCAGCCAGAGCCAGGCGCTGCTGCGCGGCAAGAGCCTGCACGAAGCCCGGCAGGAACTGGAGGAGCAGGGCTACACCCACCGGGAGGCCCACGCGCTGGCGCCGCACAAGGTGGTGCCCGGCAACCGCCCCAGCAACACCCTGGTACTGCAGCGCCTCGACCCCTACAGCCTGGGTTCGCTGCTGGCCCTCTACGAGCACAAGGTGTTTGTCGGCGGCTGCCTGCTGGGCATCAATCCGTTCGATCAGTGGGGCGTGGAGCTGGGCAAACTGCTCGGCGCGCAGATTCACGCAGCGATCGGCGGTGAAGCGCCGCCGGACTGGGATGCCTCGACCCGCAACCTGCTCGAGCGGCTCTTTTAGCTCGAGTAGCTCAAGTTTCGAAGTTCGGAGGCGGATAATCGGTGCCCGGCGCACTGTGGGAGCCTGCCCTGCAGGGCCAAAGCGTGCGCCTACAAAGCACTGCCTTGTGCGCGGTTTGGCGACCCGCCATGGAAGGCGGGGCCGGGGTCAGATCGAACACGATAGTGTCGCGCCATGGATGGCAAGCACAATGTTCATCGCCGGCGGCATTCGCCAGCGGGGCTGGCTCCCACAGGGCAATACCCATTACCCAATTCCGGCCTTTGCCTGCCACCGAGCTCCGAAACTCGGGCATTAACTTCAGAGCGAACCAGCACCTGGCGCTAAGGGCCCGCCCATTAGCGCCAGCCACCGCTCGATGCCCTTCAGAATCATGTCTATCGCAAACGAGCCGGTAAACAGCGCGGTTATGCGCCCGGCAACCTCGATATATTTACGCACATAGCGCTCCTGGCGCGTCTGCACCCAGTCATAGAGCATTTTCAGCAGGATCAGCGACATCAGGGCCATGGCCATCGCCAGTGTGATCGCCGCGGAGCCGCCGACCGCACCCAGGCGACTGCCGGCCAAAACGCTGGCGCTGATGGTGCCGGGTCCGACAATAAACGGCATGGCGATGGCCCCCGCCACTTCCTGCGAGTGCAGATTGATACTCTGAATCGGCGCGCCGACCCCGAGCGTCAGGCGGATACCGATAATCAGGAAGGTGATGCCGCCGAAAATCAGGAATGCTAGAAAGCGCACCTGCAGCACATCGTCAAATATCACCTCGCCGAACCAGGCGAACAGCAGAAATACCGACAGGCTGATCAGGAAGGCGCGCAACAGCAGGCCGGAAAATACTTTCAGTTCCAGCCCGCGAATCAGGTCGAGCAGGTAGACGCTCAGAATAAACGGATTCAGCAGGACCAGGAGCAGCAGGAAGGATTTGTTGAACTGCTCCAGGTCCATCGTCGTCTACTCAGGCGCTCAGGAATTGCCGCTGCCCATCTGTTTCATCAATGGCTGGATCAGGTCCAGTGGCAGCGGGAACACGATGGTGGAATTCTTCTCGCCGGCAATATCGATCAGCGTCTGCATATAGCGCAGGGTAATCGCGTTGGGGTTTTTCGACAGCTGGTCCGCGGCCTCGGTGAGTTTTACCGCAGCCTGCGCCTCACCCTCGGCGTGGATCACCTTGGCGCGCCGGGAGCGCTCCGCCTCCGCCTGTTTGGCGATGGCGCGGATCATGCTCTCGTCCAGGTCGATATGCTTGATCTCGACATTGGTGACCTTCACGCCCCAGGCATCCGTCTGCTCGTCGAGGATCTTCTGGATATCCACATTGAGCTTGTCGCGCTCCGACAGCATCTCGTCCAGTTCATGTTTGCCCAGTACCGAGCGCAGGGTGGTCTGCGATAGCTGGCTGACCGCCTCGTGATAGTGCTCGACGTTGATAATCGCGGATTGCGGATCGACCACCCGGTAGTAGACCACCGCGTTGACCTTGACCGAGACGTTGTCGCGGCTGATCACATCCTGCGTGGGCACGTCCATCACCACCACCCGCAGGTCCACGCGTTCCATGGTCTGGATCACCGGGATGATGATGATCAGGCCAGGGCCCTTGACGGCCTGAAAGCGACCGAGAAAAAAAACCACCGCCCGCTCGTATTCGCGCAGGATGCGAATGGCGTACATCAGCAGCAGAACCACCGCCGCGATCAGCAGCCCTAAAAAATAACTGATCATCCCAAGTCTCCTCTTCCCTTGTCCCTGTCAACCCGGCTCGACCTGCAGCTTTAACCCCTTCTGCCCGACGATCCTCACACGCTGCCCCGGCTGCAGTGGCTGGTCGCAGTGCGCGCTCCAGATTTCGCCGTCGACATGCACCAGCACCTCGCCATCCTCAATATTGCTGACGATGGCCGTGCGCCCCACCAAAGCCTGATCTATGGCGACGCGCGGCTTGCGCAGGCTCTTGCCCACCGCCATCAAAAATCCGAGCAGGGCCAGACCGCTGACACCGGCAATGGCGCCGATCAATCCGCGCGACACCTGCATGCCCGGCACATCGCTGTCGATCAGCATCACCGAGCCGATCACGAGCGCGATCACACCGCCGATGCCGAGCGCGCCGAAACTCGGCATAAACACTTCCGCCACAATCAGCAGCGCGCCGACAATAATCAGTGCCAGCCCGGCGTAGTTGATCGGCAGTACCTGCAGTGCATAAAAGGCCAGCAAGAGGCAGATGATGCCGACGATACCCGGTACCAGCGCGCCCGGGTTGTAGCCTTCAAAAATCAGACCGTAGATACCGATCAACAACAGAATATAGGCGATCTGCGGGTTGGTGATCAGCGCCAGTATCTCGTTGCGCCAGTCCGGCTCGTAGGCCTCTACCGGCAGCTCTGCGATATCGGCGGACAGCGTGATCTCCCCCGTTTCAAGCGCCACCTTGCGCCCGGCGACCTGCCTGAGCAGGTCCTCGTTATCCTTCGCGACTATGTCGATGACATTCAGTTCGAGGGCCTCACTGGCGGTCAGGGTGGCCGCCTCGCGCACAGCCTTCTCCGCCCAGTCGGCGTTGCGACCGTGCCGCCGGGCCAGGCCGCGAATAAATGCGACCGAGTCGTTGACCATCTTGCGTTCCAGCGCCGTGCCGGAAGTAGGCGCCTCTTTTTTTTCACCGGGCTTTTCGTCCTTTTCTTTTTCCTGCTCGCCGCTTTCTTTTTCAGCGGATTCCGGCGCTTCGCCGGGCGGCGGCTGGCCCGGCACGCCGCCCATCTGCACCGGCGTGGCCGCGCCCAGGGTGGTGGCGGGCGTCATGGCGGCGATATGGCTGGCGTAGAGGATATAGGTACCGGCGCTGGCGGCGCGGGCGCCGGCGGGATGCACGTAGGTGGCGACCGGAATGGGGGAAGCGAGGATGTGTTTGATGATATCGCGGGTGGCCGCATCGAGGCCGCCAGGGGTGTCCATCTGGATCACGACCAGCTGTGCGCCCAGCTCCTGGGCTTCCTCCATGGTGCGCACCAGGTAGTCGGTGGTCGCTGGGCCTATGGGACCCTCGATAGAAAGCTCGGCCACGTGGGGGCGGACTTCCTGCTGACCGCTGGCGAGCACTGCCAGGCCCGCCAGCAGCATCAGTATGGCTACTTTAGCGCCGCGCAATTGCACTCTGTCTGAAATCCGCTTCAGCATGGCATCGTTCCGTGATGCGATAGGAATAAAAGCAGGTTATCAGAAATATCCTGCTCAGGCTGCTGACAAAGTCCTGCAGTCGGAATTTAAGGCAAAGTGCTAGTGGTTCAAGCGGTAAATTCGGTAACTAAAGCTCACAGCCACAGGCTCCGGGGCAAGGCGAAAAAGCGCTGAACTAGCAGGGCTAATTCAAGCTTTTTCAACGCCGCACCGGGGCCTGTGGCGAAGAGATCGGTTACTGAATTTACCGTTTGGACCACTAGGACCGGCATTTCGAAACCGTCGGGTACAGGGATGTACCCGACGGAGCTACAGGGACGTATTTATGCGTTTTCGAAATGCCGGGCCTAGTGCTTGGCCGCCACTGAACTCAATAGATACGGGAAGTGGGATTAAACCGGATTGCGGCGGCTGTGCCAGCGCACTTCGTGGGAGTACTGGTCCACCTTGCCTTCCACCCCCAGCAACAGCGCGAACAGCGCCATGCGCACCAGCAGGCCGTTGTCGGTCTGGCGGAAGATCGCGAGGCTGGGGTGCTCGTTGAGATCGGTGTCCAGCTCGTTGGCCTCGGCGCGGGAATCCCGCGGCAGCGGGTGCATGATCACCGTGTTGGGTTCGGCAAAGCGGGTGAAGATCTCGCGGTTCAGGCGGAAGCGGCCGCGGTAGAGATTGGCCTCTTCCTGCGAGGCGAAACGTTCCTCCTGGATGCGGGTGGAATAGACGATGTCCACGTGGGAGATGGACGGTTCCAGCTGGTCGGATATCGTCACCTGATGGCCGGACTGGCGCAGTTTTTCCACCACATCCTCGGGCATGGCCAGCTCCGGCGGCGACACCAGCACGATCTGCACGTTGCTGAACAGGCACAGCAGTTTGCACAGGGAGTGCACGGTGCGCCCGTACTTGAGGTCGCCGATCATGGCGATGCGGAACTTGTCCAGGGAGCGGCCGTGGCCCTCCAGCTCCTTTTTGATGGTGTACAGGTCCAGCAGCGCCTGGGTCGGATGCTCGTTGGCGCCGTCGCCGCCATTGACCACCGGCACGCGGCTCGCGGCGGCGAATTCGGCCACCGAGCCCTCCTGCGGGTGGCGCATGCAGATCACGTCGCTGTAGCCGGACAGGACCCGCGCGGTGTCGTACAGGGATTCGCCCTTGGCCATGGCGCTGGCGGTGATGCCGACGGTTTCCCGCACGGTGCCGCCGAGCAGATTGAAGGCGGCGCCGAAGCTGAGGCGGGTGCGGGTACTCGGCTCAAGGAACATGTTGCCGAGGATGGCGCCCTCCAGCACGCGGGTGACTTTCTGGCGGCGCGCGTAGGGGCCCATGGTGTCCGCCACCGCAAACACGCGATCGATATCGTCGCGCTCAAACTGGCTGACGGAAAGGATGTTGGCTCCGATAAAGTCCATTGCTACTCCGTAGGTTGCGCCTTTTGGGCGCGAGTCTTAACCGGGGGCATTCTACTCGGGCGCCGACAAAGAGCCTAGCTGGAACGATGTCGGCACTACACTGGTTTCCACTAGAGAGAGCCGTGGCGGCCCTGCTATCCGGGGCGACTCGCGGGACACGCCGTGAATCCATCCCTGGAGGCTTGTCGGCCGGGTCCCTCCGGCCGACAGTCCCGCAAGCCGCCCCGGACAGCAGGGCCTGCGCTTCTAACTTGAGCGTTCTTTTCGTGCTTACGAAAGTTTACGCCAGCAGACTGTCGCCCCAGCTCTCCAGCTGATCCAACAACTGCGCCCTATCCGGATACTGCTCGCGCAGTTCGGCGATCTGCTCGAAATAGGCCTCCAGCGTGATGCTGGCACCGGCGTTCGGATCCGTCAGGCGGCGGTAGCGCCACTCCTGCCAGCGCTGCTGTTCCTGTGCCGACAGGGTTTGCGGGAAGTTGCGCGCCCGCAGGCGGAACAGCAATTCCGGCAGGCGCTGGTCGGCAAAGGGCACCTCACCGGCCAGCGCCTCGGGGCCGCGCTCGGCCAGGTCCCGGTGCAGTTGGCGGCACAGGTCGCGGTCGGCGTCGTTGAGGAAGCCGTCGTAGAGGCTGGCTTCCACATCCCGCCGGGGGAAGTCGCTGTCGAGGAAAACCCGGTGCAGCTTTTCCGTCAGGTCGACGTCGCGCAGCCGCTGCCAGTTGGCCTCGCAGGCCGCCTTGTCGATGCCCAGTTCCGCGGCGCGTTTGTCGTCGAGCATCTTCGCGGGGGCCAGCACCGGGCACTTGTTCAGGTGCACCAGTTTCAGCCCGGCCGGCAGTTCCCCTTCGGCCAGCTGGCCGCGGGCCGTGTAGAGGCGCTCACGCAGGCGCTCCGCATCCAGGCTGAACAGCGGCTCCGGATCCATGGCCAGATTGGCAACGATAATCGCGTTGCGGTTCACCGGGTGGGCCGCCAGCGGAACGATATAGGTGAGATGTCCCTGGGTGGCCGGCACCTTGCCGGATATGTGCAGCAGCGGCTTGCGGTGGCGCAGGTCGATCAGGTTCGCCGCCTCCTGCTTGCGCCGCAGCCGGTAGACATAATCGTAGAGTTTCGGCTGCTTGCTCCGCACCAGGCGCGCCATGTCGATGGTGGCGCGCACGTCGGACAGGGCGTCGTGGGCGCCCTCGTGGGCGATGCCATTGGCGGCGGTCAGCTCTTCCAGCCTGAACGACGGCACAGTCTGCCCATTTGCGGCCTCGCGCTCGGGCCACTCGATGCCCTGCGGGCGCAGGGCATAGGTAAGGCGCACCATGTCGATGATGTCCCAGCGGCTGTTGCCGGAGCGCCACTCGCGCTCGTAGGGATCCAAGAGGTTGCGGTACAGGGTGTGGCGGGTCACCTCGTCATCGAAGCGCAGGCTGTTGTAGCCGACGCCGCAGGTACCCGGCGCGCCCAGTTCGGCGAGGATGCGCTGGATAAAGGCTATCTCTGGCACGCCCTCGGCCAGGGCGCGCTGGGGGCTGATGCCGGTGACCAAGCTCGCCATCGGCTGCGGCAGGCAGTCGTCCGCCGGGCGGCAGTAGAGCATCAGCGGCTCGCCGACGATATTGAGATCCTCGTCGGTGCGGATACCGGCAAACTGGGACGGTTTATCCGCGCCCGGATCCGTGCCCCAGGTTTCGTAGTCGTGCCAGTAGAGTGTGTTTTTGCTCACCATGCCCCTCCATTTTTAGCGGGCATCATAACATCCGCGGCACCGCCGAGTGCGCGGGGCTGTTTAGCTTTCAGCGCTGAAGGCTCCTGCTCCGCTTGCGCGCCGTAGGTTCCCCCAGGACGCCGGGGAGAGCATTAGAGCAGGATGCTAAGGCCCTGATGACGGTGGCTGTTTGCGGGGCGATACTGCGCGCTGAGCGAGCGCCGCTCGCTGCGTGGAATCGCGCCCGGCCAAAGACGGCCGGGCTGATGGGAGCTCCAGGGATGGCTGCTTGCGATGTATTCACCGCGTGTCCCGCGAACAGCCACTGGCAGCAGGGCCGCCACGAAGGCCCTCCCTAAGGCTTCAGGGCTGGACAAAGACGCAAGTGAGGCACACCATTGCCGGTCACCGAAACAAGGAGAGTTGATATGACAGTCAAACCCGTGCCCGACGGCTACCACAGCGTCACCCCCTACCTGAGCGTCAACGGCGCCGCCAACGCGATCGAGTTCTATGAGCGCGCCTTCGGCGCCCGCGAGCTGTTTCGCTTTCCGATGCCCGACGGCAGCATCGCCCACGCGGAAATCCAGATCGGCGACACCCGCATCTCGCTGGCCGACGATAATGACGAAGGCGGCCTGCTGAGTCCGCAGGGCAGCTCCCCGGTGGGCCTGCTGCTGTATGTGGACGACGTGGACAGTGTCTTCGCCCGCGCCGTCGAGGCCGGGGCCTCCGTCAAGCGCCCGCTGGAAGACCAGTTCTACGGCGACCGCACCGGCACGCTGCAGGACCCCTTCGGCCATGTGTGGTTCCTGGCCACCCATATAGAAGACGTTCCCATGGACGAGCTGGAGCGCCGCGCGGCCGAGCTGTCCTGATCTGACATTCCGCATCCCAAGGGGGCGGCCGGTTGCAAAGCCGCCCCCGGACATTAAAATCCCGCGATTCCACGAATTACAGCAGCAGTTCCCCGTATGAATATTCGCCAGCTCCTCTCCGACAAGTTCCAGGCCGCCATGATCGCCGCCGGTATCCCCCAAGACTGCGGCCCGGTAGTGGCGCCGGCGAAGAAGGCGGGTTTCGGCGACTACCAGGCCAATGGCGCCATGGCCGCGGCCAAGCGCATGGGCACCAATCCGCGCGAGCTGGCGGCCAAGATCCTCGAGCAGCTGGACAAGGGCGAGATGATCGAAAAGGTCGAGATCGCCGGTCCCGGCTTCCTGAATATCCACCTGAGTGAACAGTGGCTGGCCGACAGCCTGGCCGCGGCCGGGAAGGACGAGCGCCTGAACATCGCCGCGGTGGAACAGCCGCAGACGGTCGTCATCGACTACTCCCATCCCAACCTGGCCAAGGAGATGCACGTCGGCCACCTGCGCACCACCATCATCGGCGACGCCCTGGCGCGCCTGCTGGAATTCCAGGGCCACAAGGTCGTGCGCCAGAACCATATGGGTGACTGGGGCACCCAGTTCGGCATGCTGCTGGCGCACCTGTCCGACAAACTGCAGAGCAGCGGCGCCGGCGCCGGCAGCGATCAGGAAGCCAGAGTAGCCCTGGCCGACCTGGAAGTCTTCTACCGCGAAGCCAAGGTGCGCTTTGACGAAGAGGAGGGCTTTGCCGACCGGGCCCGTGAATACGTGGTGAAACTGCAGGGCGGTGACGAGCAGTGCCTGAAGCTGTGGCAGCAATTTATCGATATCTCCATCAGCCACTGTGAGGAGATCTACTCCAAGCTGAATGTCACCCTCAAGCGGGAAGACGTCTACGCCGAGAGCCAGTACAACGACGACCTGCCGGTACTGGTGAAAGAGCTGCTGGATCGCGGCATCGCCGTCGAGGACCAGGGGGCCATCGTGGTGTTCCTGGAGGAGATGGCCGACAAGGAGGGCAATCCCAGCCCGATGATCATCCAGAAGAAGGGCGGCGGTTACCTCTATGCCACCACCGACCTGGCCGCCATCCGCTACCGCGCCAACCAGCTGCACGCCGACCGCATCCTCTATGTGGTGGACGCGCGCCAGTCCCTGCACCTGCAGCAGGCGTTCACCGCATCGCGCAAGGCCGGCTTTCTACCGGAGTCGGTGTCCCTGGAACACTGCGCGTTCGGCACCATGATGGGCGACGACGGCAAGCCGTTCAAAACCCGCACCGGCGGTACCGTCAAACTGGCCGCGCTGCTGGACGAAGCGGTGGAGCGCGCCGAAAAGCTGGTGGCGGAGAAGAACCCGGACCTGGACGCGGAAACCCGCGCGGAGATCGCGCGCAAGGTGGGCATAGGCGCGGTCAAGTACGCCGACCTGAGCAAGACCCGCACCAACGACTATGTATTCAGCTGGGAGGCGATGCTCAGTTTCGAGGGCAACACCGCCCCCTACCTGCAGTACGCCTACACCCGCGTGCGCAGCATTTTCCGCCGCGCCGGCATAGCGCCGGGTGAACTGCAGGGTGACATACTGCTGGAAACCGCCGAGGAGCGCGCGCTGGCGATCAAGCTGTGCCAGTTTGGCGAGGTACTCGACCAGGTTGCCAAGGACACCTTCCCGCACATGCTGTGCAGCTACCTCTACGACCTGGCCAGCGCCTACATGGCCTTCTACGAGGCCTGCCCGGTGCTGAAAGAGGGGGTCAGCGAGGCGCAGAAACAGAGCCGCCTGCAGCTGTGCGACCTGGTGGCCCGCACCATCGCCACCGGGCTGGACCTGCTCGGTATCGAGGTGATGGAGCAGATGTAAGGCAAAATCCCCCCTTGTAGGAGCGGCCCATGGCCGCGATCGATGTCGGGGATACCCGGAAAATCCGATCGCGGCCATGGGCCGCTCCTACAAAGGGAGAGCCAAAACTACAGAGACATCCCCCAAGAAGGTAGGAAACGGGAAACCGCCTTGAACATCCTGATCACCGGCGCCTCCGGCCTGCTCGGGCGCAGCGTTTTCAAACGGCTGAGCGCCAATCCCGAACTGACCGTAACCGGCACCGCTTGGTCCCGCGCCGGCAATAACCTGCTGCGCCTGGACCTCACCGATGCCGGTGCGCTGCAGGAAACCCTGCAACAAATTCAGCCACAAGTCGTGATCCACTGCGCCGCAGAGCGCTGGCCGGATCGCTGCGCCGAGAATCCCGATGCCGCCTGGCAGCTCAATGTGCAGAGCACTGAGAGGCTCGCCCAGCTCTGTCGCGAGGCGGGCGCACAGCTGGTGTATATCTCCACCGACTATGTATTCGACGGCAGTGCCGCGCCCTACTCCGCCGACGACAGCCCCAACCCGATCAACTTCTACGGCCGCAGCAAACTGGCCGGGGAACAGGCGGTGCTCGCCAATGGCGACCACTGGGTGCTGCGCCTGCCGCTGCTGTTCGGCCCGGTAACCCACCTGCGCGAATCCGGCGTGACGGCGCTACTGGAAACCGTGCGCGATCCGGCTCCGGCCGCGCTGGACGACTGGGCCATCCGCTTTCCCACCAGTGTCGAGGACGTGGCCCGGGTGCTGGAACAGTGCCTGCTGAAAAAGAAGTCGGGCACCCGCTTTACCGGCATCTACCAGTGGAGCGGCGACACCGCCTGCACGCGCTATCAGTTGGCTAAAATGGTGGCGGAATGCTGCGGCCTGGCGGCGGATCACCTGAGCGGCGATCCAGCGCCGCAGTTCGCCGAGCCCCGACCGTTCAACTGCCAGCTGGACAAGTCGCGCCTCACCGAATTGGGTATCGAAGCCGGCGAGCCGCTGCCGCAGCAGCTGGCGCGCTGCCTGAGCCCGTTCCTGTAGGCCGGGCGAGGCCGCACCAGGGAGAGGGGAAACAAACGGAAACCGCCGTCAGGCGATTTCCGCAGGGGGGGATGAAGAGGAGGAGATCCGGTTGGCCACCAGGGTCAACCGGGGCATTTTTTCCAGCAGCCCTATCGGCGCTTGTACAGATTCCGCCGTCAGCACGCGTTCAAGCAGCTGCGCCGCGGATTCCAACTGGTGGTCCTGCAAAACCCACAATTCCGAATACCAGGCCAGGGGGCCAGTTTCCTCCTGTGGTACGTCGACCACAGATTTTTGCGTCAGGACAGAAATACCAGCCCGTTTCAGCAACGTATACAGGTGACTAACGAGCAATTGGTCGCTGGCGACGAAGATCCTATGCGCCATAATGAATTTTCCGCAATCCTTGCCGGCTGACTGCCCCAGCAATTCCTTTATCTTTATCGTTATCGAATCCAAAGCCCCGAATACCAGCAAATTTACTTTCGGGTACTTTTAAAAGTAGTCGAGCGACAGGGATTGCGCGATGTTCAACCGCACAGAAAAGTGAAAATTCGCGACTGACGCGCAATGACACCGGCGGGAGCCGACTGCCGGCCTAGTGGTCCATGCGTAAAGTTCGGTAACAAAGGAGCGCCGCCAAAGCATTCAGATCAGGGCGAGAAAGGGCTGGAATAGCAGGGCTATTTCAAGCTTTCTCAACGCAGAGCTGGATGCTTTGGCACAGCGAACTGTTACAGAACATTGCGCATGGAGCACTAACCCGGTTGCGAATCGCGCATCCTCGCAAGAATTTCGGCCAGCCTGTCGGAGCGACAGAGTGTGCTGCCAAACTCTTCCACGGCTGCGGCGCCGGCGGCCACCGCATAGCGGGCGGCCGCACTCGGTGACTGCCCACCGGCAATGGCCAGGGCAAAAGCGCCGAACATGCTGTCGCCGGCGCCGGTAGTGTCGACCACGTCCACCGCGGGCGCCTCGATATACTCGCTGCGCTCGCGCGTCACGCACAGGGCGCCCTCGCCCCCCATCGAGATCAGGATAATCCCCACCCGCCGCTCGACCCGCACCACGGCTTCGGCGCGCTCGATCAGCGCCCGGCGATCGCCTCCGCCGCCGCGGATCTGCTGCCACTCGGACCTGTTGGGCTTTATCGCGAATAGATATTCGTCCGCCAGCGCCCTGCGCAACGCCGCGGGCGGGCTGTCGAGAAACATCTGCGCTCCGCTGCGCCTGGCAACTGCGGCCACGCGGGCATAGAAGTCCTCCGGGACACCCGGGGGCAGGCTGCCGCTGGCAATCAGCAGGGAGCTATGGTCGAGAACCTCTTCCAGCCGGCGCAGCACCGATTGCCACTCGTGTTCGAGCAATTCCGGCCCGGGCAGCACCAGCCGATAGGCACCCTCCTCGTCCTCGGGATTGGCGAGTACATTGATCCTGCTGTGCCCTTCGACATCCACCCGCTCGATGGCGATGCCCGCGTCGCGCAGTTGCCGCTCGATGATCTCGCCGGTGCCGCCACCGCAGATCACCATTGCGCGGGACTCCCCACCCAGGTTGGCGATGGCGCGAGAGCAATTGATCCCCCCGCCACCGGGGGTAAAGCTCGCCTCCCGGCAGCGGAGCTTGCGCTTGATTTCCAGCCGCGGCGTAGTGACCGCCAGATCGAGCGCCGGGTTCATGGTAAGCGTCCAGATCATCGAGCACCTGCCAGTTGTATAAGGAGGTGACACGGCCCGCGGCCGGCACCCGCTAGAATAAAATTGCACCATACTCGTAATAGCAGGATTTAGCGCCCGATATTCCGCAAAAAGCAGCAGTTTTGACGCTAAAAGCCGGCAGATTGCCGGCACCGCCCGCGATTGCTAAGATGCGCGCGCCCGGCGCCCCCAACAGACCTCACTTTCCGCCTGTCTGGCGGCTGCCAGCCCGCCTTTCTCACGAGTATCTCTCGCGAATCCGCGATGCGGAGGCCGCGGGCTTTTTGGAGAAGCGGGACAGATTTCAGGTGCTATTTTTAACCGCGAGCGCCCAGCGACGACTCCCTGCGATTACAGGAACGAAGTTTATGACCCAGCCATCTCTTCAGCAGTTGGAACAACACGACGCCTTTATCCACCGCCATATCGGCCCCGACGCCGAACAGGTCAAGGCGATGCTGAAAACCCTCGGCGTCTCCAGTCTCGACGAGCTGATCGAGAAGACGGTACCCGCATCGATCCGCAAGACCGACGAACTGGATCTCGCCGACGCGGTCAACGAGGTCGAGGCGCTGGCAGAACTGAAAAAGCTGGCGGGCCGCAACAAGATCTACCGCACCTTTATCGGCATGGGTTACCACGACACCATCACGCCGAACGTGATCCTGCGCAACGTGCTGGAGAATCCGGGCTGGTACACCGCCTACACGCCCTACCAGCCGGAAATCGCCCAGGGCCGCCTCGAGGGCCTGCTGAACTTCCAGCAGATGATCATGGACCTGACCGGCATGGAACTGGCCAACGCCTCCATGCTGGACGAGGGCACCGCTGCCGCCGAAGCCATGGCCATGTGCAAGCGCCAGGTGAAGCGCAACAAGTCCAACACTTTCTTTGTAGACCGGGACTGCCACCCGCAGACCATCGCCGTGGTCAAGACCCGCGCCGAGCACTTCGGCTTCGATGTGGTCGTCGGCGATGTGGACAAAGACATGCCGACGGAACTGTTCGGCGCCCTGCTGCAGTACCCGGGTTCCACCGGTGTCGTGCGCGACCTGACTGACATTATCGCCAGGGTGCACGAGGCCAACGGCCTGGTGACCGTCGCCGCCGACCTGATGAGTCTGGTCGCGCTGAAGGCGCCGGGCGAGATGGGCGCGGACGTGGTGGTCGGCTGCAACCAGCGCTTCGGCATCCCGATGGGCTACGGCGGTCCGCACGCCGGCTTCTTCGCCTTCCGCGAGGCCTACAAGCGCTCAGCGCCGGGCCGCATCATCGGTGTGTCCGTCGACAGCAAGGGCAAGCGCGCCCTGCGCATGGCCATGCAGACCCGCGAGCAGCATATCCGTCGCGAGAAAGCCAACTCCAATATCTGTACCTCCCAGGTGCTCTTGGCAGTGATGAGCGCGTTCTACGCCATCTACCACGGTCCGCAGGGCCTGAAGACCATTGCCGCGCGTATCCAGCGCCTGGCCGACATCCTCGCCGCCGCGCTGAAGAAAGAAGGCTTCGACCTGGCGTACGACAGCTGGTTCGATACCCTAACCGTCACCGTCGGCGGTGTGCAGGACGAGATCTACCAGCGCGCCATCGCAGCCGAGATCAACCTGCGCAAGGTCGGCGCCGATGCCCTGGGTGTCAGCCTGAACGAGACCAGCTCGCTGCAGGACGTATCCGACATCATCAATGCCTTCACCGGCACCGCGCACAGCCTCGACCTGCGTGCGCTGGACAGCGAAATCGCCGCGAAAGGCCCCCAGGGCGTGCCCGCATCCCTGGTGCGCGGCAGCGAATTCCTGACCCATCCGGTCTTCAACACCTATCACTCCGAAACCGAGATGCTGCGCTATCTCAAGTCCCTGGAATCCAAGGACATAGCGCTCAATCATTCCATGATCCCGCTCGGCTCCTGCACCATGAAGCTCAACGCCACCGCGGAAATGATCCCGGTGACCTGGCCGGAGTTCGGCAAGCTGCACCCGTTCGCACCCGTCGACCAGGCCCAGGGCTACGCCGAGATGTTCAAGCAGCTGGAGCAGATGCTGGCGGCCTGTACCGGCTACGACGCCGTGAGCCTGCAGCCGAACGCCGGTTCCCAGGGCGAGTACGCCGGCCTGGTGGCGATCAAGAAATACTTCGAGGCCAAGGGCGAGACCCAGCGCGATATCTGCCTGATCCCCGCCTCCGCCCACGGCACCAATCCGGCTTCCGCCATGATGGTGAGCATGAAGGTGGTCGTGGTCGCCTGTGACAATAAAGGCAACGTCGATATCGCCGACCTGAAGGCGAAGGTGGAAGAGCACGGCGACCGCATCGCCGCGCTGATGGTCACCTACCCGTCAACCCATGGCGTGTTCGAAGAAGGCATCCGCGAGATCTGCGACCTGATCCATCAGGTCGGCGGCCAGGTATACATCGACGGCGCCAACATGAACGCGCTCATCGGCGTGGCCGCGCCGGGCCAGTTCGGCGGCGACGTGTCGCACCTGAACCTGCACAAGACCTTCTGTATCCCGCACGGCGGCGGCGGCCCGGGCATGGGCCCGATCGCTGTCGGCGAGCACCTGAAGCCCTACCTGGCCGGCCACCCGGTGACCGAAGTGCCGGAAACCGACGTCGCCAACGGCACCATCTCCGCGGCGCCCTGGGGCTCCGCCAGCATCCTGCCGATCAGCTGGATGTACATCCGCATGATGGGCAAGCAGGGCATGAAGCGCGCCACCGAAATGGCGATCCTGAACGCCAACTACGTGGCCCGCAGACTGAGCGAGCACTACTCGCTGCTGTACACCGGCACCAACGGCTTCGTCGCCCACGAGTGCCTGGTGGACCTGCGCCCGCTGAAGGAAGCCAGTGGCATCAGTGAAGAGGATATCGCCAAGCGCCTGATGGACTTCGGTTTCCACGCGCCCACCATGTCCTTCCCGGTGGCCGGCACCCTGATGATCGAGCCGACCGAGAGTGAGTCCAAGGAAGAGCTGGACCGCTTTATCGAAGCCATGGCAATCATCCGCCAGGAAGTGGCAGACGTGGTCAGCGGCAAGTACAGCGCCGACGACAACCCGCTGCACAATGCGCCGCACACCCTGGAAGACGTGATGGCGGACCAGTGGTCCCACAGCTACTCCCGCGACGTCGCCGGCCGCCCGGCGGCCTGGCTGAAGGAGCACAAGGTGTGGCCGGGGTCCAACCGTATCGACAACGTCTACGGCGACCGCAACCTGATCTGTTCCTGCCCGCCGGTCGAGAGTTACATGGAATAACTCTTATTCCGCGCTGGACGCAACAGGAAAAACAAAAATGGCGAGCTTACCAGCTCGCCATTTTTATTGTCGGATCATACAGGGAGTGCCGAGCCTAACAAAAAAGCCCGACAAACCAACTACCTTTGACAGTAATGGTTTACCGGGCAAGATCAACTTACACTCTTATTGAGTTAAGCGATCTCCAGTGACAACCCAAGATGATCCAATAAGCCGTTCAGATGCTGCATTGCTTCGCGTGTAGGGCCCGGGTAATCTCCAGCAATAGGCACGTTACCCAGATAGCCAAGATCTTTCGTACCTTCAGGCGAGCAAAAGAAAGCAGCGAGTACCAGAGAGCGCAACCGGGAAAAGGCGTTCGCTGGCCGGGCGAACGCCTCTGAACGGAATGCCTTCTTGAAGGCAATATCATCTATGATCGCAATCCTTTGAGACTGCGTTATCGCGCGGAAGCCGTTCTTGTAGCGCAACGTCGACTCATCTTCCAGCCAGGCAAGCAGACTCAGGATTTCTAGGCGGTCCCTCTGCTGTCCTGCGTACGGAGCACTGACCCACTCATTGACGACGTCAGGCACCTTGACTTCGCTTGCGGAGGGAACGCCTCCCTCTCGCGGCACAATAATGTCAGACAGCACCGCTATCGTATTAAGTTCTCTCTGCTCCAACGTTAACGGCCAGGGGGATTCCGGGGGCACGATCAGGTTAGGATCCTTACCGTAACCCTTGGATGAAACCGGCTTCAGCGATAGCTCCGGCCAGTGCCCTTTGCCAGTTTCAGCAACTGTTTCTTCGCCGCTCAATGTGATGATAGCTGGAACGGCCACAGAGGCAGATAGCAGCCCCAACCACTTCAACGATTCCCTGCGAGTCAGGCCGGGCTTATAGGATTTCCCATCTACTGCTTTATCTTTGTTAGAAGCCATTTTAAAGAACTCCTTGCTTCAACTGCTCAGCCAACCAGGAGGAATTCCTCATGGCCAGGGTCATAATCGTCAGGGTGCAATTCTTGTGTGGATTGGAGGCAAACACACCCGCATCCATCACAAAAAGGTTGTCGCAGTCCCAAGTTTGTCCCCACTGATTGGTTACAGAATCCTCAGGGGATGAACCCATACGCGTGCTGCCAACCTCATGAATGATTTCGCCCCCCTTCGAAATAGCATCCTCTGCCTTTGGTAATGGATTGGTGAACGTGGCCCCCATGTTTTCGAGAATTGCCTTGGCAGTTTTCAAGCCATGCTCAACCTGCTTGAGCTCATGCTCAGACCATTTCCAATGGAATTTCGCGACCGGAATGCCCCAGGCGTCTTTGACATTTTCGTCAATTTCCATGTAGCTGTGTTCGTTCGGCAGCATTTCACCACGTAGAGACAACCCTACATAGGAGCCATATGCGCGTTTCGCAATATCCTTCATCGGTTTACCGTAACCATCGAGATCGCCGGGCACACCGGCACCGGGCTCGCGGAATCCGCTACCGATTTCAAAGTGGTAACCACGGGGAAAATCCAGCTCCCCTTTTTCCTGCATTTTGTGCCCCCACCAGGGTATGAACAGATGATTCGCGGTATGGCCATCTTCGTTGTAAATCGGCCGTCCCTGAAGGCCGGGAATCATCGCCCCCAGATTCATACCGGTTGAATCCATCAGGTTCCGACCGACATGCCCACTGGAGTTAGCCAGACCTCTCGGATGATGCTCATTCTTGGAATTCAGCAAGATACGTGCAGACTCACAGGCACTGGCCGCCAGTATAATGACACGCGCTTCAAGTCTGCGGGGCGACCCAGTCTTTTTATCGATATAAGTGATCGCCGTAACTTTGCCGCTATCATCGACGTTCACCTCTTTCACCATGGCATCCGTGATCACCTGCAATCGGCCGGTGGCTTTCGCCATTGGAATCAACGAAGTGGTGGTCTGGAATGCCGCACCGATCGAGCAGCCATGCCCGCAAGGCGTGGCATAAAAGCAGGCTGCGCGATTGTCTTTCGGGCGAGTCAAAACCGCCCGGCGCATCGGTACCGTGGGAATGCCCAGTTTATTTGCGGCCGCTTTCACGAGCAGCTCTGGAACTCGGGGCTTGGGCGGCGGCTGAAGGATGCCTTCAGATGCGTCAGGCATGTCATCCAATCCAGTGTTGACCCCACAGATACCGACAATCTCTTCCGTCTTGTCATACCACGAGGCTAGATCCTTATACTCGATTGGCCAGTCGGCACCCAGGCCATCTCGGGATTTCCCCTTAAAGTCGTGTTCGCTGAAACGCAACGAGTAACGACCCCAGTGGTTGGTCCGCCCTCCGAGCATACGAGCGCGCCACCATAAAAACTCAGAACCTTCGCCGGTAGTGTACGGTTCATTCGGCACCGTCCAGCCGCCGTCTACAGTTGCGTCGTAATATCCAAAGTTCTTATCTGCGTTACCAGCTCCCATAAGAGGAGCATCACCGTTGCGTTTAAACATCGGTGTTTCTTTCTTAGGGTCGTAATCCCGGCCGGCCTCAAGCATCAATACCTTATGACCTTCCTTGGTAAGCGTATAGGCGGCCATCGCACCGCCGGCACCCGAGCCAACGACAATAACTTCGTAATCGAAATCTTTCATACCTGGACACCTCGTATTACATTTCTTTTATTTTAATATTTCTGAACGCGACTCTATTGCCGTGATCCTGCAGTCCGATGTAACCGCCTTCGGCCTTTGCAAATCCTTCCCACGTACTAAATTTGCTGCGAGATACCAAGTCATTCCATTCATCACTGCCGACAGTAATTTCTGCGGTCTTCTCGCCATTCTGCCAGACCTTCAAATGGCGCTGGTTAAGATATATACGTACGTGATTCCACTCACCTGCGGGTTTATGAGAAGAAGCGGGGGACGCGACTATGTCGTAGATTGAACCGGAGAGATGCGAAGCAAGTTTGTTATCCGAATGCCGCTCATTGTCGAGAATCTGCACCTCGATCGCATTGGAATAAATTTTATCACCAAGCTCATCAGCTAAAACGAAAATGCCGCTATTGCCCGCCTGGGAAATCTTCCACTCTAACTTCAGGTCAAAGTCTGCATATTTCTTCTTGGTTAAGATGTCGCCACCATCAGCACCAGTGAGCACCATTTCACCATTTATTGCCTGCCACTTCTCGCTCAGGCCATCCTTCTTAAAATTTCGCCACTTGCTCAAATCGTGGCCGTCAAAAAGCAGCTCCCACCCCTCCGCCCTCTCCTCTTGCGTCAACACATTATTCTGCGCCGACACACCACAAGAAGCCGTCAAAGCCATCATCACCAACGCGTTTCCAAGCATATTTTTCATAGCTATATCACCTTCCGTTCTTTATTTTTAAAGATTACAAGTCCCAATCAATTAACATCAACCGCCTGGGATGAAGTAGCACTTTCAACGCTCGATTTGATGTAACGCTTCCTCATGTACCAATTCAGACCGAGGAAGGCAACAATGCACACCAGCGGAAATATATTAAGATTCTCCAGTGTCGCCTGACCGGCTATCAGCTCCGCCACCTGTGGACTTCCGCCCGCTGCCAGCGCTTCTTCCCGAGCCTGATCAATCCATCCACCAATAATGGGATTCCACATGCTCACGGCGAACATCCCAATGCCGCCCATTATCGACATACCGAGGGCCCCGGCCTGCGGAATATTTTCAGCCACAAAACCGAGCATCGTGGGCCAAAAGTAAGTTACGCCGAAGGCAAAAATAAGCGCAGAAATATAGAGCATATGTCCCGTCGACACGCTCATGCTATAGATTCCAATAGAGGTGACTATCGCCGAATAAAGCAGTACGCCTTCAGGATTCAGTTTCTTGACGATCGGTGCAGCAAAATAGCGTCCAATTGCCATAACACCGGTGATCATCGCCATGATGAGCATTGGCGATGCGCCAGCCGCCCCCAAAATCCGCTCTATCCACTGCTGTGTCCCCAGCTCGCTGGTAGCAGTAAGGGTCATACAGAAGGCGACGAACAGAAACAGCGGCGAAAACATGGCCGCTATATTGTTAGCGGTCGAGGTGTCGACCGCATGGCTGCGGGGAAAGTCCTGGCTCAGGATCAGGTAACCGTAAATAGCCGTCGGCAACAGCATTACCGCAATCTGCGCCTGCCAGCCGAATCCGAGATCCGTCATAAATTTCGAAACCAGTGCACCAACAACAATCCCACCCGGGAACCAAACATGGAACCTATTGAGCATGGTAGTCTTATTGCTGCTATAAATACTGGCCACAAGGGGGTTGCAACCTGCCTCAACCGACCCATTCGCGAAACCAATGCAGAAGCTGGAAATAAGCAGGGCCCAGAAGCCGTCTGCCGTTATGGTCAACACCAGCCCCAGGACGTGTCCAATGAACGCAATCAGCACCAGCTTTTTGGCGCCGATAAGATTGTAAATCAGCCCACCCACCATGGTTGCGATCGGGAAGCCAAGGAACGCCATCGCGTTGATCCAACCGAGTTGAACATCTGACAGGCCGAAATCACGGCTGAGCTGGCCAAGTATTCCGGCTCTGATAGCAAATGTCATCGCGGTTACTGTTAGTGCCAGACAGCTCGCCACGAATAATTTATTATGATTATTTACAGACATGTTTCACCTTTATCCAATGAATCCAGCCCAAGAATTTGTCGGTTTAACGCGGGGTCACTTCCACTTGATGCAAAATCGTCGAAGGCGCGATCACTGGTCCTAATCAAGTGTCTCGAGATGAAGCCTGCACCTTCCCGGGCACCATCCTCGGGATGTTTCAAACAACATTCCCACTCAAGGACCGCCCAACCGCCGAACCCGTACTGGGTCAACTTGCTGAAGATCTGCAAGAAATCGACCTGCCCGTCACCCAGAGAACGGAAACGACCGGGACGCTCGATCCAGGATTGATAGCCACCATAGACACCACTCCTGCCATTAGGACGAAATTCGGCATCCTTGACGTGAAAGGCCTTGATTCGATCATGATAAATATCGATAAACTCCAGGTAATCCAGCTGCTGCAAGACAAAATGACTCGGGTCGTACAGAATATTGGCACTCACATGGTGATTGGTCGCATCGAGGAACCGCTCAAAAGTAACACCATCATGTAAGTCTTCACCCGGATGTAGTTCGAAACACAGATCGACGCCGGCATCCTCGAATTTGTTTAATATCGGCAACCACCGCGCTGCCAATTCCTTGAAACCTTCATCTACCAGGCCTGCAGGGCGCTGCGGCCAGGGATAGAATGAAGGCCATAAAAGCGCCCCAGAAAATGTTGCATGTGCGTTCAAGCCCAGGCGCTCACTTACTTTTGCCGCCATCGTAACTTGCTCGGAAGCCCACGCCGCACGAGCCTTTGGATTATTTCTTACGCATTCAGGAGCAAAAGCATCAAACTGCCGGTCGTAAGCGGGATGAACCGCGACCAGCTGCCCCTGTAAATGGGTGGAAAGTTCGCTGATGGAAAGCCCCGCGTCGGCGACAATACCTTTAATCTCATCGCAGTAAGTTGAACTCTGATAGGCCTTATCCAGATCAAAAAGACGGTGATCCGTAGTAGGCAGCTGAATAGCCTTATAGCCGAGACTGGCTGCCCATTGGCAAATGCTGTGTAAATCATTGAAGGGCGCCGCATCATTGACAAACTGCGCCAGAAAAATTCCAGGACCTTTTATTTTAGCCACCTATTTTGTCCCCAAATTACCATTAATTAACGGAAAAGGTCTTCCATTTCATATTCGACTGACTGGCTTCAACAGTATTTTCAATAAATGCCATCCCCCTAATGGCCTCGTCAATTCCAGGAACATCGAATGACTTACTATCGGCCTTTTCCCCGCGCTGATAGGCCCGTATTTGCAACACGAAATTCTTGTAGATATTGGCGAAAGCCTCCAAATAACCTTCCGGATGACCGGCAGGCGTCCGCGTAGCCATCTGCGCGGCCAGACACAGCTCTCCCACGCCAGTTCTGATCTGCTGGGTGGGCTCCGTATTTGAACGCAACCACAAGGTGTTCGGCTCCTGTTGCGACCATTCGATGCTCTTCCTGTCGCCATATATGCGCAGCCGGAGATTGTTCTCCTCCCCTATTGCGATCTGGCTCACGATCAAGACACCTTTGGCACCATTGTTAAATCGGACTATGACAGTGCCGTCATCATCGAGTCTCCGGCCCACCACCATGGAGGAAATATCTGCGCACAATTCGGCAATTTCCAGCCCGGAAACGTACTCCACCAGATTGGCGGCATGGACGCCGATATCCCCGATGCAACAACTGCTTCCGGCCATTTCGGGGTCCAGGCGCCAGCTGGCCTGCTTACTCTGCTCGTCCTCTTTGGAAGCCAACCAACCCTGACTGTATTCCACGACCACTTTGATGACATTGCCGAGCTCGCCTTTTTCAATCAGGTACCTGGCTTGCTTGATAAGTGGATAACCGGTGTAAGCATGCGACAAGGCGTAAAGGCAACCGCTATCCTCGATAGCACCCTTGAGTTCGATTGCCTGCTGCAGATTCATTGTTGCGGGCTTGTCGGAGATAACATGAAATCCATGTCTCAGTGCGGCGATGGCTACGGGGAAATGGAGATGATTTGGCGTGACGATCGCGACGAATTCCATGCGTTGGTCCGCAGGGAGCCGCGCCTCACAATCGAACATTTCCTCATAGCTTCCATAACAGCGATCTTCATCAAGATATAGCGACCGCCCAGACTCCAGGCTTCGCCCTTTGTCGGCTGAAAACACACCACAAACCAGATCTACATCCTGATTTATCGCCGCGGCGATGCGATGAACAGCACCAATAAAGGCGCCGTTGCCACCGCCTACCATACCCATTCGTAGTTTTCTCATACTGCAGAAACCCGATTTAACCGATTAATTTATACGCTCAAGCATGGAGATTCCCCGATATCTGCCGAAAGTTCGCCGTATCCTTTTGCAAAACTTGAGAACTCAATCTCCACAATCTACCGATTGAGAACCGTAGCCGTCAGATAGCCCTCTCCGTGCTCCTGACTAGACCTTAAATACAAAATTGCCACATCGATTCAGTGAAATAGACAGGCATAGGGGGCACCCTATGCCTGTTACCTACACTTCAGTTACGACTCATTAAAATTTGTAGTTAGCGCCAAGGTAGAAACGCCGCCCGTAGTAATTATAATAAGTCATCCTGTTTTCCTGCTTCCAGAAACCTTCTTGTGATTCTTCGGTCAGGTTAATAATCGATGCCGTAAGACTCAGACTTCCATTGAAGTTATAGCTGGCGTTGACGTCAAGCTGGCCGTACGCCTTGTCGTACATGTTGTAACCCTGATGAATCCAGCTAGCGCGATCATCTTTCCAGTTATAAGAGGCTCGTACACTATAAGTATCATTCTCGTAATAACCGGAGAGATTGTACTGGTGTTTGGCCGTACCCGGGATTTCTGCCTCAGTAGACACGCCGTCATTGAGTACGCCTGAGGTGCTAGTGTCGGTGTAGGTATAGTTCGCCATAACACCAAAGCCACTCTCAAAGGCATGCTGGGCAAAGAGCTCAACGCCTCTTGAGGTTGCCTCTCCGCCCCCAATTTTGGTGCTCATTTCAACTTCAATCGGGCCGTTACAACAGCTATGTTCACGCTCGACGATCTCGACGATGCTGACCGGAAGATTGCTGATTTCCTTGTCAAATAGCGTTGCGCCAAGCGCCGAACCGTCAGCGTAGTACCACTCAACACCCAGGTCATACTGGTTTGCCATCATGGCTTCGAGACCAGTATTGGCAGATGTACCCGAACCTCGGCCGGTCCATGAATCTTTCGAATTAATATTTACCGGAGGACCATAAGACTCGGCCTGTCCTAGATCCCCGTAGCTAACTCGAGTCATCGTCTTGGCCGCAGCAAAACGTAGTACGATGTCATCGGTTAAGTCCCAGGCCACGTTCAGGCTCGGCAGAAAATTGTCGCTGTCGGCGCTGCGGTCGTTGGCAGCGGTCACATCTGACTCCTGGCCAACAATATCGTCATAGGTAGAAGTGGTCAGATCTGTGTTGACGTAACGAACGCCGAAGTTACCGCGAAAGTCCTGCCACTGGAAATCTGCCTGGGCGTAAGTTGAGAAGATCTTCTCGTTGATCGTGTACGTGCCTGAAAGGACCGGAACAACGGTGCGAGAGAAGTTGTCACTCACATATTGCTTTAAGGCATCCATATCAAACGGCAGATAGTTGATTGCACCGGTATCACCAGCACTATTATCCACGACGTCATAACCTAGCAGCGTCGAGGTATCTGGATGGAAATCAGGGTTATGGAACCATTCGGTTCCGGACAGCCAGCCACGATAGCCGCCGTTATCCGGGATACCGTCGTCCCAACGGAAGGTATCTCTCAGTGACTTAATTTCATGGTCGCGGTACTTTGTGCCGACATAGACTTTGGTAATCAAATCCCATTTCGTGTCAAACGTCAGGTCTAACTGGTAATAGTCTTCCGTATCTTTGTTCCGGGTGGAATCAGAGCTGAACCAGTCGTAGTACGGATAGGCGTCGCGATCAGAGGTGAGGTCTTCCGAGATCTCGTAATCGGGCTTGCCGCCTTTGATCGACCACAACCAGCTGTTGACCGACCCATTGCGAGCATCCATGTTGGCCATGATGCGCTCGGATACACCGCCCTTCGCTTCGGTTCTGCCGATGTTCACATCTGCGGTATAGAAACCGCCGTCGTACGAAGCTTCGAAATCGTAAGTGTTCGATTCTGATTCTCCGGTGATGTCCTCGCCAGTCAACTGTGGAGACAACAGGCCACGACGAACCTCTACACCCCCGTTCACATCTGCGTCACCCCAGTTGGCATCGTTGAGCAGACCATTATCCCCAAAACCGTAGGCAACAACGGTATCCCCTTCCAGCTCAATACCAAAATAAGGATTATGATTGTCATTCCACTCAGCTAGCGTGAGGCGCTGTTCGCTGCGGTTGTAGCCCAGCGTAGAACCAAAATAGTTGAGGGAAAACTCCAATTGCTCGGTGGGGCGCCACTGCGTCGTCAGCTGATATCCATCCCGAGTTCGATCCTGCTGCTTATTGGAAATTCCCATAGCTCGGGGGGCCCACACATTGTTGTAGACCTCGCCTGTTGCCTGGTCGACGATGGCCGGCCTTTCGGCGCCCTCTACCGTGTCGGAATGGAAGCGCCAGTGGCTCGCATTGTTTTCTATGGCCCCAACAGTACGGTCCTGTTTGGTGTAACTGGCCAATACACCGAAGTTCCCAGCTTCATTTTTCCACGAATAAAAAGAGCTGAAATTCGGCTCGAATTTCTCCGTGGTGTCCGAATAGGTTGACTCGGCGGTGATGACACCTTCACCAGCGTCTAGATCCAGAGGTTTACGGCTGTGAAGAATTACGGTGCCGCCAATGCCACCCTCGTCGATACGCGCTTCCGGACTCTTGTAGACTTCCACGCTGCTGATCATATTGGATGGCAGTAGGGCATAGTTGAAACTGCGAGTGGGTTGACCGCTGTCGGAAGTGGCAATGTAGTTGCCATTCAACTGGGTAAACGTCCAGTCGGAGCTGGTTCCCCGAATACTGACTCGACTACCCTCGCCGCCATCTCGGGTGATGGTTATACCTGGGACGCGCTGAAGCGAATCCGCCACGTTTTTATCGGGGAACTTGCCGACATCTTCCGCAGTAATCGCATCTACAATTGAATTTGAATCCCGCTTAATTTCTAGGTTTTTGGTATTACTCTCCAAGATACCAATGACCTCGACAACTTCCAGGGCAGGGCTACCAGAATTTGCCTCGTCCGCAACTACCACCCCACTAGCTGCAATTGATATTGCGGCGCATAGTGCGGTGCGCGTGAAAAGCTTCCCTCTCGTCGCAGTTGCATATTGGCAATCAGTTTTATTTATCATCATGTTCTTTCCCAATTTTCTCTTCTAATTATCGCTATTCGAAAGATACCACTACTCTATTTTTCGATGCTCAAGTAGCCGGAGTCCACCTGAGTCTCGATAAAGCACGATTACTCCCATGAGACATCGTCTACTTATCGAGCACCCTGATACTAGGAAAGAATGTCGTCACGAAGGTAATTAAAACTCGGACGTCAATGCAACAAAATCGGCGCGTAGCTATTTTCAGGAAACTATAGACACAGAAACAATTCCCAGATTTTCGCTTGGGTAAGCCGCCAAATCGCATAAAAAACAACCTACGATAAAGCACAACTGATATGCGATTGAGCAGCCATGTAGCCGCCAATCCTTAGGCAGAAGCTGAGTAAGCTCTAGATGCTGGGGAGATAACCTGCTCTGAAAGGCGATGGTTAGCCGTATCATGTGCTGACAGGGTATTTATCTACTTAGTGACTGACTTGCCCTCTGAGATTACAACTTTTCCTGAATCTCTTCTCGATAGCTGGCAGGCAGCTGACCAAACATTTTTCCAAAGTGGCGGCTAAAATAACTATGCGAGGAGAATCCACTCTGGTAGGCAATCTCAGAAATAGGCATTTGAGTTTCAACTAGCATGCGTCTTGAATTTTCAAGCCTGATCTCGCGCACAAACTGCATCGGCGTTTTTTTTAAGTACTTCTGAAATCGCCGCTCCAGAGCACTTACAGACAAATTTGCCACTTCTGCCAGCTGTTCAATAGTGATCGCTTGACTATAGTTATTCTTAATGAATTCCACTGGTCTTCTTATTTTTTCCATGCCTGACAGCGTCTTTACGGTTTCTTTAAGATTCCTAGCGATACCATAGGTTCCAATTATTTCTTCGTTGGAATTTTTCAAAGGTCGCTTAGAGGTTGTGAACCAAGCTAAATCGCCAGATTTGCCTATATTCAGTTCCAGTCGATCAGTAATTAATTCGCCAGCCATTACCCTCTGATCGTCCAGCATGAAATTTTTGGCCAAATAAGAAGGTGAAAAGTCCAGATCTGAATGACCTAAAACCTGACTTATGGATTTTCGGCCAACGTGTTCTACGAATTCTTGATTGCAGTGAATTACCCGACCTGCCTCATCTTTTATCCAAAAAAT
Organism: Microbulbifer magnicolonia; assembly: GCF_035117725.1. Classification (NCBI taxonomy): domain Bacteria; kingdom Pseudomonadati; phylum Pseudomonadota; class Gammaproteobacteria; order Cellvibrionales; family Microbulbiferaceae; genus Microbulbifer; species Microbulbifer magnicolonia. The sequence continues at coordinate 194,210 of NZ_JAYEFD010000004.1, forward strand.
GACATCTGAGAGAAGATCAAACATTGAAATTATTTGCTGTGTCGAAATTTGAGACAGTATAGATTCGTATTTCATGCATCCTCCTTCAGTAGCAACATCCAGCAGCGTCTTAGTGACAATAAGATAGCTGGTCCAGAGACAGAAAGTGCGGGATTACGACGAGGTCGAAAGCGGCACTCTCAGCTCTCGGGAAGACTCGCATGTTGGGCTGCATATTGAGCTGGGGCGCGACCTTGGCCTGGGGTTCAGTCATCTGGAGGTCACCCTTATTGGTGAGAAACACACCAGCTACAACATATTCCATTGCCAGGGACACCAGTGGGGATGCCTCCTCGCCGCGGATACCACTGCTCATCACACATCCCTTCGGGCAGCAGTCGACAATTTTTGATTCACTGCAATCTTGCGCAAAAGGTAATAAATCAGGCAGGACCCGCACCGCGGTTACCGCCAGAAATGACGGACTCAGAGATAACATCTGCAAGGGCTCTCATCTTGTTTATTATTTTGCTAACAGTCAGGTACCAGCCATGCCCTGCGTCGCATGCCGGTTACTATTTGAGCAACAACAGCGAAGAGCGCTACGCAAACCGGCTGGGGCCACCTGGCCAGAGTATTGAATTTGACCAGTGCGATCAATTGCCAGGCAGGAAATCACAAAAATTCTCGAAAGTCAGCCTCTTGATTGTTACACACAATGCTGATTTATGCGCCAAGCGGGAGAACTTTTGCGTCATTTCCATTAATTGAACATAGAGCTTGCGGGACCCATGCGCCATCACCCCTAGACACGGGTCAGGTATCAAGCTTTTGCGACGTCAGACATAGTCGCCGCTCCGCGCATAGCACGAGACGCAAAATAGAAATCCAGTCACTGCCTTAGTTCCTCACGAGTGTTTCCGCCTTGCCCTATGGCCGCGACCCTTTGGCCGCGAACTGGTGGTGCGCCTGGCGCAGTGGCAAAGCATGCACAACGTGGGTCGCCTTCTAACGGCACAGACAACGTCTAGGGCGACCGCAACCGGATCTGAGCCTCCCCGCCGGTTGAGAGTTACATGGAGTAATTTCCTTTTGGGGCCGAATACAAGCGGACCAAACGAAAAATGGCGAGCCCCAGAGCTCGCCATTTTTTTTGTTTCTGTATTTGTCAGAGGTAACTCAACCACCAGTCTCTGCGCCGCGCCTTGACCGCTGCCAGCCAGCGACAGAACGGATACAGCAGCGCGACCACCGCGAGCCAGACCAGATAAACAACGGGCAGCGGCAGACCGTAACCCTCGGGCAATGTCCACCAGCCGCCGGCGGCCGCAAACCAGCCGAAGCCCTGCCACTGCGCCAACCCCAGCGCCAGCAGATGCGCAATGTAGATATGCAGAACGTAATAGGCAAAGGGCACCCGGCCGAACGTATTGATCACATCCACCAATGGCCCGCGCAGGCGCTCCGACCAGGCCAGCAGCAACAGACCAGGCCCCAGGGTCATCAACAGGTAGAGCAGTGAGGGCGGGTACTTCTCCAGGTTAAAGAAGGAGACCAATGTCATACCGAAACTGACCTGGCCCTCCCAGGGTACCGGGTCGCCGTAGATATTGAATCCGCGCAATAGCAGAAACAGGGCGATGGCGCCTCCACCTAACAGCGTCAGCACCCGCCTGCGACTATCGGCCGGCTGTTTATACAGATCCGCCAGCAGGTAACCCAGTGGCATCACCGCCAGCCACGGTAGCAGTGGATACACGACTACCAGCGGTATTCCGGCGATACGGGTAAAGATGTCCTCATGCAGCCCGTACCACAACGGTGGCGCGCCCTCCTCGGGCATCGGCAGGCGCCCGTCGAGCAGGTTGTGCCCGGCAATCAGTGCCAGGCTAAGCAGTAACAGCGGCAATCGTGGCAGGTGAATAAAGACGGCCATGCTGATCATGCAAAAACCGATCATCGACAGCGTCGTCAGCACGAATGCATAGCCCTGTGGCTGCACAAAGCTCCAGCCAAACGACATCACTGTCTGCTCGATAAAAATAAGCCAGACGCCGCGGGTGAACAGGAAAATACTCAGTTCCCGTGGTGATCGGCTCGCCCGCATAAAGCCGGCACCCATGCCCGCCAGCAGCACAAACAGCGGCGCGCAGAAATGAGTGATCCAGCGGGTAAAGAAATAGGCGGGACTGGTCTCGTTGAGGTCCTCCGGCGCAAACCTCGCGGAGGACGTAAAGTCGCGCACATGGTCAAGGGCCATTAGCACCATCACCAGGCCGCGGGCAAAATCGACCGAGACCAGACGACCGGCCCTGACCTGCGCCTGCTCGGCTTCAAGGGGATCTTGAACGGCCTCGATGGAAGGATTAACTGATGCGGAATTTTGCATGGCGGCTACGTAGTAATGTCGGTTTATGGAGTTTGGGGCACCGCTTTACATCAGAGACGAGCGACAAGCAAAGACTATTCGAGCATGGATTGCAAGATCGGACTCAGGCGGCTGTGGATGTATGCGCCGGGGCCTTTCGCTATTCACCTATATAAAAGCCGGGGCACATTGCTGCACCCCGGCTTCACAATTCCGTTCAATGTGAGATCTATCAGCGCTGCGCGCCCTCGCGACATTCACCGCGCACTTCGCCACCCATCGGCGACACGCTGCGCTCAATCACGAAGTAGCCATCCAGACAGAAGCCGGTCTCCTGCAGCTTCAGGTTGAGGGCGTGATCGAAATCAAGCCCCCGGTTGCGACGTGGCTGGCCGGCCGGCATGTTCTGGGGGCCCATCATACCGCCGCGCGAGGCCGGGCTCTGCGTATAGGGACCGCGCACCAGGGGCGTTGTCATTTCCAGTGTGTAGGTGAAGCGCTTGGAACCATTGGCAGAAATTTCGGTGTGGAATGACTCCTTCAGGCCGGGATTGGGGGCCGGCGGCGCGCTGCTACAGGCGATCAGGAGCAGCGGGACTAAAAAAAGTGCGCAGAGTCTTAATTGCGGCGAGTTAACAGTGGCGGCTCGAGTTATTGTTATCACTACAACGTCTCCCGAAAAATACAAAGAGGCAACCAGAATAGAGGGCCTGCGATATGCCTCTGTGGGAGCTTGCCCTGCAAGCGATTGCCAGGGAGCTATTGGCAGCGCCGGTTTCGCCTGCAAGGCAGGCTCCCACAAGGTACCCGGGTAGGGCGATTATCTTCAGCGGCTCTCTACTTAAATACGACCGTTTTGTTGCCGTGGATAAATACCCGCTCCTGCAATAGCAGTTGCAGGGCACGGCTGAGTACCGACTTTTCCACATCCCTCCCCGCCGCAGCCATCGCCTCGGCGGAATAGGCGTGGTCCACGTGAATAATATCCTGCTCGATAATTGGCCCCTCATCCAGGTCATCGGTGACGAAGTGCGCTGTGGCACCGATGATTTTCACTCCGCGCTCATAGGCCTGCTGATAGGGCTTGGCACCGATAAATGCCGGCAGGAAGGAGTGGTGAATATTGATGATGCGCCCACGGTAGTGGGCCACAAATTGCGGCGTCAGTACGCGCATATACTTGGCCAGCACCAGATAATCGGGTTCGTAGCTGTCCACCAGCGCCATCACCTGTTCTTCGTGCTGCGCCCGCGCCAGCCCCTCGGCGGGCAGATAGTGGAAGGGGATATCGAACTTCTCGACCAATGCGCCGAGTTCCGGGTGATTGCCGATCACCGCAGCTATCTCCACATCCAGCGCGCCGGCATAGCATTTCATCAGGATATCGCCGAGGCAGTGGGGTTCGCGGGTGACCATCAGCACCAGGCGCTTGCGCCCGCTGGCCACCAGGCGGCGCTCGGCGCCCGCCGGCAGGGCCATATCGAGATCCTCGAGCAGCGTGGCATCGTTGAAGATGCCCTCCAGCGCAGTGCGCATAAAGAAGCGCCCCTGCTCGCGGTCGACGAACTCATCGTTCTTGATGATATTGAGCTGATGCTTGTAACAGATGTTGGTGATCTTGGCGATCAAACCCTTGGCATCCGGGCAGTCCGTCAGCAGTATCTTCTTTTCCATGGTCAAAATTCAGGCCAAACAACCAGACTTCAGACTATACACTATGCCGGATAGTCGAATCACACCCCATTGATCCTCTTAGGGCAGACATGGACAAGAACCTCTACGCCGAACATATCGCAACGCTGCGCAGCCGCTACGACGACATTCTGGAGCAGTGCGGCTACGACACCCTGAACGTCTTCAGCGGTGCGCCCAAGGTGCAGTTCCTGGACGACAACTACTATCCATTCAAGGCCAACCCCCAGTTCAAGGCCCTGGTGCCGGTCACCGACAATCCGCACAGCTGGGTGATCTATCGCCGCGGGCAGAAGCCGAAGCTGCTGTTCTACCGCCCGGTGGATTTCTGGCACTATGTACCGCCGGCGCCGCAGACCTTCTGGAGCGAGCACTACGATATCGAGCTGCTGAGCAAGCCGGCCGATGCCAAACAGTTCCTCAGCGCCGACTCTTCCTCTGCAAAGGCGGCCTTCCTCGGCGAGACCACCGGCCTCCTGGACGGCTGGCCCATCGGCACCCCCAACCCGGAAGACCTGCTCGCCCGTCTGCACTGGGCGCGCGCCTACAAGACCCCCTACGAATTCGCCTGCCTGCGCGAGGCCAACCGCATCGCGGTGAAGGCCCACCAGGCGGCCGAGGCGGCCTTCCGCAGCGGCGCCAGCGAGTTCGAGATCAACCTGGCCTACCAGCAGGCGGCCGGCCAGGGCGAGAACCGCATGCCCTACGGCAATATCATTGCCCTGAACGAGCACGCGGCGATACTGCACTACACCCACCTGTCGGACCAACGCCTGCCGGAGGCGCAACTGCGCACCTTCCTGATCGATGCCGGCGCCGACTGCCACGGCTACTGCGCCGACATCACCCGCACCCATATCAACGAGGCCTACCGCGACGGCGAGTTCGCCGAGCTGGTGGCGGCCGTGGATGAAAAGGAACAGGAACTGGTGGCCGGTCTCAAGCCGGGCCTGCCCTACCCCGACCTGCACCGCGAGTGCCACCACAAGGTCGGGCAGCTGCTGAACCAGTTCGGCATCATCAAGACCTCCGCCGAGAGCGCGATGGAATCCGGCCTGACCGGCACCTTTATGCCCCACGGCCTGGGTCACTTCCTAGGCCTGCAGGTGCACGATGTCGGCGGCCACCAGACCGCGCCCGAGGGCGGCACCACGCCGCCGCCGGCGCAGTACCCCTTCCTGCGCACCACCCGCACCATCGAGCAAAACCAGGTGTTTACCATCGAGCCCGGGCTCTACTTTATCGACAGCCTGCTGGCGGAGCTGAAGGATTCAGAATTGGCGAAGGAGGTGCACTGGGACAAGGTCGAGGCCCTGCGCCCATTCGGCGGTGTGCGCGTCGAGGACAATGTCATTGTGCACGGTGACCGCGTCGAGAATATGACCCGGGACTGCTACGCCAAGTAACCCGACTGTCTGTAGGAGCGGCCGGTGGCCGCGATCGATGTCGGGATAATCCCACAGCCCGATCGCGGCCATGGGCGGATGGCCGCCCCGCCGCTCCTACATTCACTTGCAGATATCGTCATGCCGGCCTGCGCCGGGAAGACAGAAAGTAAACCCCTTGTTCGCCTTTTTCCTCATCGAGTGCGGTGCGCGCAAAGCCACCCAGCACCTAATGACAAACACTTTGTCAGTCTAGTCACGTTTTTTGGCGCGCAGTTTTTTCTTGTAATCCCACGTCACCGTGTTCTGTTGCCTATCCCAAAAAATACGGCCAATCTGGGGAAGCCAAATCCAATAAAAAGGCTCCCAAAATGAAAATCTCTACTTTTCCTGCGGTGCTTGCAGCAGTACTTGTCACTGCCGCAAGCCACTTGCATGCGGAAACCATCGAATATGTCTTGTACGACAAAGAAGGCGTCGCAGGTACAGAGGTAATCGAAATTGACGGCGCCAATGTTTCCGGCGAACTGACATTAGGCTGGAACAACCGCCGCCTCAAACTGACGGAAAGCTTTACCATCGGCGCGGGCGGGATACCCAGCCAGCTGCATATCGAGGGTATCAGCCCGTTCGGCGCGCCGGTGAACGAAACGTTTTCCCTGACGGACGGTGTGGCCAGCTGGAGCGGCACGGACGAGCACGGCAATGCAAAGACGTCCGAACCACAGTTTTACCTGCCGAAGAACAGTACGCTGGCGGTCAAGGCGCAACTGGTCAAAGCGCTGCTCGCCGACGCGGATAACACCATCAATCTACTGCCCCAGGGCCAGGCGCAACTGTATCGGCTGGATACGGTCACACTGAACCAGGATGCGCAGCAACAGACGATCCATCTGTACGGTGTCAGCGGGCTCGAGCTAACGCCCGAGATGGGCTGGTTCGACGAACAGGGCAACCTGTTTGCATCGGATGAGGGCGGCTGGATGGCGATCCTGCGCAAGGGCTGGGACAAGTCGCATCTGGAAAACTTGAAAGCGCGGCAGATCAAGGCCGCCGATGACCACCTGCAGAAACTCGCCGCAAATCACACCCACAAGTCCGAAAAGCCCATACTGATCAGCAATGTCGACCTGGTCGACGTAGAAGCGGGCGCCTTGCTGGATAAGCGCCATGTCCTGATCGAGGGCGGCAAGATTGCGCGCATCAGCACCGCGCCAATCGGTATTGCCGGCGCCACCCGGATTGACGGCCGCGGCATGACCCTGATCCCCGGCCTCTGGGACATGCACGGCCACCTGTCACCGTCGGACGGTGCACTCAATATGGCCGCCGGTGTGATCAACGTGCGCGATATCGGCAACGCCCACGAAAATATCATGCGTGTGACCGAGCTGTTCGAATCCGACAAGGTGATCGGAGGCGAGGTATTCCGCGCGGGCTTTATGGATCGCGAAAGCGAAAACGCGATGCGCATGGGCAAGACCGCCACCAGCCTCGAGCACGCCAAGGAAATCGTCGACTGGTACGCGGAGCGCGGCTATCAGCAGATCAAGACCTACAGCTCCATGGAACCCGAATGGATAGCGCCGCTGGCCGAGCACATCCACAGCAAGGGCCTGCGCCTGTCCGGCCATATCCCCGCCTTTATGACCGCCGAGCAGGCCGTGGATGCGGGCTTCGACGAGATACAGCATATCAACATGCTGTTCCTGAATTTCATGGGCTCGCTCGACACGCGCAAGAAGCTGCGCTTTACCGAAATCGGCGAGCACGCCCACGAACTGGACCTGGACAGCAAGAAAGTCGCCGCGTTTCTGGACAAGCTCGCCCGCAAGGGCATCGTGGTGGATACCACCACCACCGTGTTCAGCTCCATGCTGCTGCGCCAGCCGGGCAAACTCGATCCGGAATATGCCGGCATCGCCGACCATCTGCCGGTCAATGTGCGCCGGAAGTTTATCGGCGCCGATCTGGACGTAAAGCCGGAGCACCGGCACGACTATGACCTGTCCGCCGAAGCGCTGTTGAACATGGTGCGCAAGCTGCACGAGCACAAGGTACCGATGGTCGCCGGCACCGATGGCCTGCCCGGCTTTACCCTGCTGCGCGAACTGGAACTCTACGCCAAGGCCGGCATTCCCAATGCGGATGTGTTGCGCACCGCGACGGTGGTCCCGGCCAGAATCGTCGGCGCCCTGAACCGCAGCGGCACCATCGACGTCGGCAAGGACGCGGACCTGGTGCTGCTGGACGGCAATCCGCTGGAAGATATCAGCGCACTGCGGCGCACCGCGCTGGTGATCGAGGGGCAGAACCTATACCGGCCGGACCAGCTGTACCGGGCCCTGGGCATCAAGCCCTTCCACGAGTCGATTCCGTTCAAATTGAATGGCTCGGCGACCGTAGCCGCCAATTAATTACCGGCATCACTGTTACGTTGTCCTTTCGTCATTCCGGTGCAGGCCGGAATCCAGTTTCAACGTCCGATGCTGGATCCCGGCCTGCGCCGGGATGACGAGCGTAGCGAATCAGGCCAGCTCCGCGCGCACGGTGCGCGCCGCCTCCACCATGTTCAGCAGCGACGAGCCCACCTCCGCCCAGCTGCGCGTCTTGAGGCCGCAGTCGGGGTTGACCCAGAGTTTCTCCAGCGGAATCACCCCGGCGATTTTCCTGAGCCGCGCCACCAGCTCTTCCCGCGCCGGCACATTGGGCGAGTGGATGTCGTAGATGCCCGGGCCTATCTCATTCGGATAACCACCCTGCTCTTCGCCAAACGCGCGCAGCAGCCGCAGGTCCGAGCGCGCGGACTCGATGGTGATCACATCCGCGTCCAGCGCCACTATTGCGTCCATGATCGCGTTGAAGTTGCTGTAGCACATATGGGTGTGAATCTGGGTTTCCGGCCTCACTTCACTGCAGGTCAAGCGGAAACAGGCCACCGCCCAGGCGAAATAATTCTCGTGTTCCGAGGCCCGCAACGGCACGCCCTCGCGCAGGGCCGGCTCGTCGATCTGGATAATGCCGATACCGGCCGCCTCCAGATCCAGCACTTCCTGCTGCAGCGCCCTGGCGATCTGCAGGCAGCTCTCGGCTCGCGGAATATCCTCGCGCGGGAAGGACCAGTTCAGAATCGTCACAGGGCCGGTGAGCATGCCCTTGACCGGTTTCTTCGTCAGGCTCTGGGCATAGCTGCTCCACTCCACGGTCATCGGTTGCGGCCGGGAGATATCGCCGAAGATGATCGGCGGCTTCACGCAGCGGGAACCGTAACTCTGCACCCAGCCGTTGCCGGTATGCACGAAGCCGTCCAGCTGTTCGCCGAAGTATTCCACCATGTCGTTGCGCTCCGCCTCGCCGTGCACCAGCACGTCCAGACCGAATATTTCCTGGCGGCGGATCGCCTCGGCGATTTCCGCGCGCAGATGGTCGACGTAATCCTGTTCGCCGATTTCGCCGCTGCGAAACTGTCTGCGCACCTGGCGCAACAGGTCCGTCTGCGGAAAGGAGCCGATGGTGGTGGTAGGCAGCAGCGGCAGCTGCCAGCGGCTTCGCTGCAGCGGCGCGCGCTCGGTGTAGGACTGCGGACGCCAGCTGTTTTCCAATGCAGCCGCAACGGAATCCCTGGAGTCAGCCTCGAACGGCGTGTAGCCATCTGTGCTGTGGGAGCCTGCCTCGCAGGCGATTGAGACGGCGCAATTGGCAGCATCTGATTCGCCAGCAGGGCTGGCTCCCACAAGGTGTCCCCCGCTTAACCCAGTGCCGTTGGGGCCAGGCGCGGTTGATGTCAGCCGGGTTTGCAACTGCCGCAGCTCTTCCAGCTTTTGGCGGCTGTAGGCGAGTTTCTGCAACTGCTCCGCCGGCAGTTTGTCTTCGGTGTCCAGATCCACCGGGCAGTGCAGCAGCGAGCAGCTGGCGGACAGCCACAGGCGATCTCCCAGCTGCTCGGCGACTGGTTTCAGTTGGCACTGCCACTTTGCCAGGTCCGCGCGCCAGACATTGCGGCCGTTCAGTACGCCGACCGACAGCACCTGCTGGTCGCCCAGCGCATCGAGCGCAGCGGGCAATTCCTGCGGTGCGCGCACGCAGTCGATATGTACACCGGTTACCGGCAGGCCGAACGCCAGCGACAGGTTTTCCCGCAGCGGCGAGAAATAAGTGGCGAGCAGCAGCTTGAGTGCCGGTGCGACACGATTGATGCGTTCGTAAGTATCCGCAAAGGCTGAGCGCCACGGCTGCGGCAGGTCGAGGCCGAGGATGGGCTCGTCTATCTGTACCCATTGCACGCCGGCAGCGGCCAGCTGTTGCAGCAGCTGCTCGTAGCAGGCCAACAGTCGCGGCAAAAGCGGAAGCCGCTCGCCCTCGGCGCGGCCGAGCCACAGGAATGTGAGCGGGCCTATGATCACGGGTTTGGCGATGTGACCGAGCGTTTGCGCCTCATGCACTTCGGCCAGCAGCCACTCCGTGTCCAATTCGAATTGCTGCTCACCGGAAAATTCCGGCACCAGGTAGTGATAGTTGGTATCGAACCATTTCGTCATCGCGCTGGCGGCCACCGGCGCGCCGGACGGCGCGCGCCCGCGGGCGAGGCGGAAGTACTGGTCCAGCTTGTTGTCGGCGGCGCCCTGCTCGAATCGCGCCGGCACGGCGCCGAACATCAGTGTGTGGTTGAGCACCTGGTCGTACCAGGCGAAGTCGCCCACGGTCACCAGATTCAGGCCGGCGTCTTTCTGTGCCTGCCAGTTGTCGCGGCGTATCTGCGCTCCTACCGCCTCTAGTTCGCTCTGTGAAATGTCACCGCGCCAGTAGGCCTCTAGGGCCCTTTTCAGCTCGCGGCCGGCGCCGATGCGCGGGTAGCCGAGGATATGTGTCTGTGCCATCTCTATTTCCCCAAAAATGATTCGATACTTCGCTCTTCTGTAGGAGCGGCCCATGGCCGCGATCGAAGTGCGGTGGTGGCTGGAAGTCCGATCGCGGCCAAGGGCCGCTCCTACAGGGGAGCCCCTCTCCCGCACGCGGGAGAGAGGAGCGAATTTCGGGGTTGATTCTGCGGGCACGCTGTTATTCAATCAATTTCATATTTTTTGCCGAAAACATGAATATTTCTAAAGATGATTGAACTGCGACACTTGAGAGCACTGACGATCCTGCGGGAGACCGGCAGCATGGTGCGCGCGGCCGAGCGGCTGCACCTGACCCAGTCCGCGCTGTCGCACCTGTTCCGCGAGATGGAGGAGCGCCACGCGCAGCCGCTGTTCGTGCGCAAGTCGCGCCCGCTGCGCTTTACCAGTGCCGGCCTGCGGCTGCTGCAGCTGGCGGATGACGTACTGCCGCGGGTGGCGCTGGCGCAACGAGACCTGGCGCGGCTGGCGTCAGGCCAAGCCGGGCGGCTGAATATCGCCATCGAGTGCCACAGTTGTTACCAATGGCTGATGCCGACGCTGGACAAGTATCGCGACGACTGGCCGGAGGTGGAGCTGGACCTGTCCAGCGGCTTCCACTTCGCGCCGCTGCCGGCACTGGTGCGCGGCGACCTGGATCTGGTGGTCACCTCCAATCCGGATCCGGAACTGAAAGGTATCCACTACCAGCCGCTGTTCGGGTTCGAAATGGTGCTGGCCATCAGCCGCAAACACGCGCTCGCGGAAAAACGCTGGGTGATGCCGGAGGATCTGGAAGGCGAGGTGCAGATCACCTACCCGGTCGAGCGCGAGCGGCTGGATATCTTCCAGCACTTTCTCGACCCGGCCGGCGTCGAGCCCGCCGATGTGCGCACCGCGGAACTGACGGTGATGATGGTGCAGCTGGCCGCCAGCGGCCGCGGCGTCTGCGCACTGCCGAACTGGGCCCTGCACGACTATCTACAGAAGGGGCAGAAGGCATTTGTCGCGCAGCTGCGGCTCGGCGAGAGAGGCCTGTGGAGCACGCTCTACGCGGCGGTGCGCGAGGAGATGCTGGAGCAGGCGTTCGTGGAGGATTTTCTGCAGACGGCGCGGGATACCTGCTTTGCCAACTTGAACGGCATTCGCGCCGTGTGATCCATTAAGTCGTCATTCCGGCGCAGGCCGGACTGCGGAGGCATGGATGCCGAAGCGAGCACGCGCAAAGCGCGTGGCCCGAAGGGCGTGGTGCAGGAGCACCACCTAATCCAGGTACCTCCGGCACCCGTTCTGGATGCCGGCCTGCGCCGGTATGACGAAAATAAAAGCCGGCCTGCGCCGCAGATGATGAATACTCGGATACAAGAAATTGTAGGAGCGGCCCATGGCCGCGATCGGACTATCCGTTAACCGGAAACATCGATCGCGGCCATGGGCCGCTCCTACAAGTTTTGCCTCAATAATCAGGGTTCCGACCAGCGCCGCAGCAGATTGTGGTAGACCCCCGTCTGCGCGACGATCGCCTCGTGTTCACCCAACTCCTGGCGTAACCGGTTGATCGACATATCCAGGTCGAACAGTAATGTGCGCTGGCCGTCGTCGCGCACCAGGCTCTGCAGCCAGAAGAAGGAGCTGATACGGCTGCCGCGGGTGACCGGCGTTACCCGGTGCAGGCTGGTGGACGGATAGAGCACCAGCGAGCCCGCCGGCAGTTTCACCTTGTGCGCGCCGTAGGTGTCGTCGATCAGCAGCTCGCCGCCGTCGTACTCGTCCGGTTCCGACAGGAACAGGGTGCAGGACAGATCCGTGCGGATCTGTCCGCCCGTCGGCAGGCGGCGGATCGCATTGTCCACGTGATTGTGGAAATGCTCCCCGCCTTCGTAGCGGTTGAACAGCGGCGGGAACACCCGCTGCGGCAGCGCCGCGGACATAAACAGCCCGCTGCGCGGCAGCGCCTGCAAAATAATATTGCCGCACTCCCGCGCCACTTCTGAGTCCTCCGGCAGCTGGCGATTTTTTTTCGCCTGCGCCGACTGGTGGCCGGCGGTCACCCTGCCGTCCACCCACTCCGCCTGCAGCAGGGCCGCGCGCATGTCGGCGACCTGCTGCTTGCTGAGAACTTCGGGGATTTCCAACAGCACCTTTACTGCCTCTTAATAGCTGAAGTTGACGCTCAACAGCGCGGTGCGGCCGAGCCCCGGAATAAAGTGGCCGCCGCCGACGTAGTCGATATATTCCTCACCGGTCAGGTTCTGGATATTCAACTGCGCACTGATGTTGCTGCTGAAAGCGTAAACGCCGGACGCCTCGTAAACCCAGTAGTCCGGCGCCTGGCGCAGGTTGGCGGTGTTGTTGTAGCGGTCGCCGACATACTGGGCGCCCACACCGACCTGCAGCTTTTCACTCACCGCGTAATTACCCCACAGGTTGAACGAGTGCTCGGGGGAGTTCGCCAGCTCCTTGCCGACCTCTGCCACATCCTTGCTCTCCAGCACCTCGGTATCCAGGTACACGTAACCGGCGTTCAGGCTCAGGCGCTCGGTGACGGCTCCGGCCACACCCAGCTCCAGCCCCTGCACGCGCTGCTCGCCCTCCAGCACCAGCAGATCGTTGGGGTCGTCCGGATCCTGGGTGCGCGCGTTGACCTTGTCGGTGCGGAACAGCGCCGCGGTCAGCAGCAGGTTGCCGTCCGCGATCTGCCACTTGGTGCCCAGCTCCAGGCTGCGGTTTTCCTCCGGGTCCAGGTCGGCAATGCCCGGCTGGCGGCTGCTGGTGGAAATGGACAGCGCCTCCGCGGTCGGATTGAACGAGGTGCCGTAACCCAGGTAGAAGGTACCCGCATCGACCGGCTTGAACACCAGGCCCGCGCGGTAGCTCAGCATGGAATCGGTGCGCTCCATCAGCGGGCTGCCGTCCGGGGTGTACTCCAGTTCGAAGCGATCGTAGCGCAGGCCGCCGTTCAGCTGCCACTGCTCGTTCAACTGCACCGAGTCGGACAGGTAGGCCGCCACCGTGGTGGAATCGGCGGTGCTGGCAGTGCCGGTGCGGCGGTAGCTTTCCAGGTAGGGATCGTTCGGGTTCGGGTTGTACAGGTCCGTCGCCGGGGAGTCCTCGCCGGTCAGTTCCTGCGTATAGCGCTTCTCGCCCTCGAGGCTCAGTTCCGCGCCCAGCAATATCTTGTGCTCCACCGCACCGGCGTTCACCGTCACCATCAGGTCGGTCATGTTGCTGATGATGGTGTCTTCATCGTCGCGGTATTTTTCGTCGCTGCGGCGAATATCGGTGCTGTCGCTGCTGGCAAAGCGCGGCGCGGTGATCATGGAATCGCGGTAGGTGCGGCCCCAACGGGTCACGTTGCGCAGGCTGGTGCTGTCGGTCAGCCGCTGCTCCAGCTGCACGGTGGCGAGGGTCGTCTCCGTCTCCTCGAAATCGCGGGACTTGAGACCGTACCAGTTCTCGAAATCCACCGGCGCCGGCTCGTTGGCCAGGTCCGCCAGCGGCGCATTGCCCTCCGGCACCCAGGGGATACCGTAGTCGGGCACATTGTCCTGCGCCAGATGGAACAGGCTCAGAGTCACTTCGGTGTCCGTCTCCAGGCCGAAGGCGATGGACGGCGCCACGCCCCAGCGGGAATTGTTCACCTCGTTGCGGCCGGCGACGTCCTGGTCGTGCACCATCAGGTTGACGCGCGCGGCGGCGTTGTCGATGCCGTCCAGGGTCTGGTTCACGTCCAGGGTCGCGCGGCTGTAGCTGTCGCTGCCGGCGATGATATTGGAGCGGGTGCTGTCGGTGAGGCTCGGCGCCTTGCTCACCAGGTTCACGGAACCGCCGGTGGAACCGCGGCCCGAGTAATCGGAAGACGGCCCCTTGACCACTTCCACCTGTTCCAGGTTGAACGGGTCGCGGGTGTAGCCGCCGAAGTCGCGCACGTTGTCGACGAAGATGTCGGTGCGCGCGCTGTAGCCGCGGATCGCGAACTGGTCGCCGGCCGGCGCGCCGCCCTCACCGGCCTGCATGCTGATGCCGGAGACGTTGCGCAGCACGTCGCGCAGGGTGGTGGCGGCGCGCTGTTGGATCACCTCTTCGGAGATCACGTTGACGGTCTGCGCGGTGTCCAGCAGCGGGCGCGGGAATTTGACCGAACTGGTGCTCGTCTCTTCCTGCCTGTCGACCACTTCCACCAGTTCCGGTGCGCGGTCGCTCTTAGGCGCGGTTGCCGCTTCCTGCGCCTGGGCAGCCGCAACAAGACTGCTGGCCATGGCGGCGGCCAGCGGAATGCGGGCAATTTTTTTTGCCAGCGGTTTGATCTTGAAAGAGTCCGTGGATTCGAGCAGTGCGAGTTGGTCCGTTGTACTCGGCAGTTTGGTCATGGTGATTAGCCCCAACGAGAGATTTATAAGTTGCCTGTTTAATTAGCAACGCTAATGCGACTGATTATCATTTAAATATGTAAAGTGGGCAAGATGGTCGTGAAAAGAAAAGGGATTATTTTTTTCGCGGAGGGGATACCGCTCACAAATCAAACAGAAAACTGGTGAGGCGCCGACTGCAGGCTGTTGCCACCCCACCTTTCCTTATTTCTCAGCAGGTGCGGTAGCGGCAAAGCACTGGGGCGAGTATTTCGAAAACGCTGTGAATACATCCCTGTAAGCTCCGTCGGCGCCATCCATGGCGCCGACGGTTTCGAAATACTCGCCCCAGCACTTTGCCTTCAGTTCAGACTGCCGGACTCTGTCAGCGACCTGGGCCGGCAGGAGTAATTGCTGATAGGAAATACGCTGTGACGTTCTCCTACGGCCCGTCAGGCGGGATCGGCGGCGGCTTGCCGCTGGGCGCGGGCCTTCCGGCTTCTGGCGAGGAAATTGCGGAAGCGGCGCAGCGACAGCGCCAGCCCGGTCCACACCATCAATACGCCCGCCAGTGACGCGAGGCCCGCGATCGTCTGCCCCAGGATGCCCAGCGCCTCGCCGGTGTGCAGGAAGCGGATCCAGGAGCGCCACTGGCGGCCGGTGGATTCGTCGGCGAATGTCTTGCGCTGGATGATCTCGCCGCTGCTTGCGTCCAGGGTCAGGCTGCCGCGCTTCTGCGGCTGGCCGCCGTTGCCCCGGTCGACGCTGATCTCTATCGCTTTCGCATCGCCCTGCGGCAGACGGACAGTGAGCGACTGCCAGCCGTCACTCTCTGCAGCCGCGTTGCGCAGCAGCTGCTCCAGCGGCAGGCCGCTGTAGGCTACCGGATTGGACTCATGTCGCTCGGGCGGCCGGCCGCCGCGGCGCTGTGGCGGTTCCTCGCCGGCGAGTTTGTAGACCAGGCCGTTGGCCCAGGAATAATTGAACACGGTGGCGCTGGCGACAATTACCACCAAGGGCAGCGCCGCCCAGAAACCGAACACATGGTGCCAGTTGAAATCCCGCGCCTTGCCGGACTTCGCATTCGGGTGGAACCAGAGGCGGATGCGGAAGGTGCTCCAGCGATAGATCGCCGGCAGCCACAGGTAGAGGCCGCTCAGGATCAGGAACAGGAACGCCAAGTTGCAGGCGCCGGTGATCGCGCGGGCGATGCCGCGGTTTTCGTCGCCGGCGTTGAACCAGCGGTGCCAGTGCACCACCGCGTCGAAGAAGTCGTGCAGTTGCTCGCCGCCGGGCTCATAGACTTCTGCGGTGTAGGGATTGATGTAACGGCTCTGCGCGCGGCCCTCGCGCAGCAATACTGGCGCGTCCGTATCGGCAAACATGGTGGCGCTGTCCGGGCGGAAATCCCCGCCGCCGGAGGCGGCAGTGATCAGCTCGTCCAGCGGCAGCCGCTGCTGCCCGTCCGCCGGCTGCCAGTTGTAGCTGCTGCCGTCGCTCCAGGCGAGTATCTGCCGTTCATAGGTGAGCAGAACGCCAGTCACCGACATCATCAGAATCACCAGCCCCGCGATCACACCGCAGATCAGGTGAATCCAGAAAATCCCTTTGCGCAACATGCCAGGCCCCCAACAGCAGCTGTTATCAGGCGCAAATGATAATTGTTATCTATAAGACGGGCAATGCAGATCCGCGCGCTCGGCAGCGGAAAACAGTAAAGAATTCCTAAGCCTGCCATGGCCCGGCTCCCTCAGGGGCACAATGCGGGTAAGATAGGGCGCAGATTCAAAAAGGGGAGATTTTGCATGGCGAACCCAATCGAGCGCTGGAACCCGGTAAGCAAGGGCCTGCACTGGCTGTTCGTTATCCTGCTGCTGAGTGTCTGGGGCGCGGTGGAACTGCACGAGTTCTACGACCGGGAAGATCCGATGCGCGGCTGGCTGGTGCGGCTGCACTTCTCTCTCGGCATTACCGTATTGCTGTTGCTGGCCGTACGCCTCTACTGGCGGGCCCGCCACAAGCGGCCACAGCCTGAGGGATCGCGCTGGCAGCAGGCGCTGTCGAAGCTGACCCACGGCGCCCTGTACCTGATTCTGCTGGCAATGCCCGCCTCCGGCATTACGATGCGGCAGCTGTTCGGGCGGGATACGGAATTTTTCGGTCTCTTCGCCCTGCCCCGGCTGCTGACGGAGAACCCGGATCTGGGCAAACAGGTTGCCTTCCTACACAAGGAGGTTCTGTGGCCGGCGCTGCTGGTGCTGGTGGGCCTGCATATAGCGGCGGCGCTCTGGCATCACTTTGTGCAGAAGGACAAAACGCTCACCAGGATGCTGCCGCAGAGGTAGTTCTGTTCGGGCATCGATCGCGGCCATGGGCCGCTCCTACAGGAGGTAACAAGGAACTTGTAGGAGCGGCCGTTGGCCGCGATCGATCTACCTGGCCACACTGGATCCCGGCCTGCGCCGGGATGACGACGGATAATAAAAAAGGGCGAACCTTTCGATTCACCCTTTTCGCAAACAATGAACAATTTGTCATACCGGCGCAGGTCGGCGCCCTATTGGACACCGATCGCGGCCACCGGCCGCTCCTACTGGAGGTTATAAAGAAACTTGTAGGAGCGGCGGGGCGGATGGCCGCCCGTGGCCGCGATCGATCTATCTGACCGCGCTCGATTAGGTGGTGCTCCTGCACCACGCCCTGCGGGCCACGCGCTTTGCGCGTGCCCGCTTCGGCATCCATGCCTCCGCAGTCCGGCATACGCCGGGATGACGACGGATAATAAAAAAGGGCGAACCACTGGGTTCGCCCTCGTCGCAACCAATCCTCTTTCGCAACTTCGCCATACCGGCCTGCGCCGGGATGACGCGCTGAAATTGGTTATTGCTGCGGCTTGCGTTTTCTCGGCTTGGCCCCGCCCGGTTTACCAGCGCGCGGCTTGCCGCCGCCGACCTGCTCACCCAGCTTGGCAATTTTCATCGGCCGGCCGGCCACGCGTACCTGCTTCAGGTGCTGGAACACTTCCTTCGGCATACCCTCCGGCAGATCCACCGTGGTGTACTCCGGGTAGATCTCGATGCGGCCGATATAGGAACTCTCCAGATCCACCTCGTTGGCGATGGCGCCGACGATATTGCCCGGCTTGACGCCGTGCTCGCGGCCGACTTCGATGCGGAAGCGCTCCATGCCTTCGTCCGGCGGCGACATCTTCTTGTCCTTCTCGTAACCGCCCTTCTTGCGGCCGCGGCCCTCGAACTCCTCATCGCGATCCCAGCGCTCTTTCCTTTCTCTCTGCGGGCGCTCTTGCTCCTTGATCAGCAGCGGCTGGTCGCCCTGGGCCATGGCGGCCAGGGCCGCGGCCACGTCGAGCGGATCGGCTTCGTTCTGCGCCAGGTATTCCTCCACCAGCTGGCGGTAGGGCGCCAGGTCGGTGGCGCCGTCCAAGGTGCCGGTGATGCGTTCGCGGAAGCGCTGCATGCGCGCGTCGTTCACCTGCGCGGCGCTCGGCAGCTGCAGCTTTTCGATCGGCTTCTTGGTCGCCTTCTCGATGATGCGCAGCATGCGCTGTTCGCGCGGAGCGACGAACAGGATCGCATCGCCCTCGCGGCCGGCGCGGCCGGTGCGGCCGATGCGGTGGATATAGGCCTCGGTGTCGTAGGGAATGTCGTAGTTGATCACGTGACTGATACGCGCCACGTCCAGGCCGCGGGCGGCCACGTCGGTGGCGACGACAATATCCAGCGCGCCCTTCTTCAGCTTGTCGATCACCTGCTCGCGCAGGTTCTGCGCCATATCGCCGTTCAGCGCCGAGCTGGCAAAGCCGCGCGCGGCGAGCTTGTCCGCCAGCTCCACGGTGGTGTTCTTGGTGCGCACGAAGATGATGGTCGCGTCCACCGGCTCCGCTTCGAGTATGCGGGTCAGCGCATCCAGCTTGTGCAGGCCGCCCACCGGCCAGTAGCGCTGGCGGATGGTCTCGGCGGTCTCGGTCTTGACGCGGATCTTCACTTCCACCGGCTCGCGCAGGTGCTCGCGGGCGATGCGCGCGATTTCCTTTGGCATGGTGGCGGAGAAGAGCGCAATCTGGCGCTCCTCCGGAATCTGCTCCAGTACCCACTGCACATCGTCGATAAAGCCCATGCGCAGCATTTCGTCGGCTTCGTCCAGCACCAGGATCTTCAGGTTGGACAGGTCCAGCGAGCCGCGGCGCATATGGTCCATCACCCGGCCCGGGGTGCCCACTACCAGCTGCACGCCGCGTTTCAGCTGCTGAATCTGGCCGCGGTAATCGGCGCCGCCGTAGATCGGCGCCACGTGGAAGCCCTTCAGGTTGGCGGCGTAGGACTGGCAGGCCTCGGCGACCTGGATCGCCAGCTCGCGGGTCGGCGCCAGTACCAGCGCCTGCGGGCGCTTGTCTTTCAGGTCCAGCTGCGCCAGCATCGGCAGCGCGAAGGCCGCCGTCTTGCCGGTGCCGGTCTGGGCCTGGCCCAGTACGTCGCGGCCTTCCAATAAAGAGGGAATGGTCTGCGCCTGGATCGGCGAGGGCGTCTCGTAGCCCAGCTTCTCGATGGCGTTAAGGATGTCAGTCGGCAGGCCCAGTTGGTCAAAACCAACCAGATTCGGGGTATCGGTCATTTGGGGATTCACTTGATTCTACAAAGGGGCCGGGCGGAGGCCATGGTCCCAACGGGATAACCATAGCTCACAGCCAAAGATTGATGGGCGTGGAGAAAAAGCCCAGCAATAGCACCCGCTATCTTCAAGCTCATTCAACGCAGTACAGGGGCCTGTGGCGAGGAGGTCTGTAACCCAGTTAGGCTGATGTCCCACTCAGGCGCCATAGGGGCGGGGGACAAAAGGCCGCGCAGTCTATCAGGTTCGGGCGCAGCTAGCAGTATGTTTATTAGGCGCCTCACGGGCGCAGTAGCTCCGGGTGATGGCATTGCCATCGCTCCCGACAACTTCGGGCAAGCTTGCGCGGGGCGACGCCACGCCCTCTTTGAACGGGTCGCCGCTCTCCAGCAATTCCTCGACCGGATCAGTGAGGCAAATCCACCCAGCCCGTTGGTACCGGCTAGCCTAAACCTCAGGTGTTGAACGGAAACACCAACGGCAACAGCGTCAGCACCGTGACCGAATAAGCAATCGTCAATGGCAGCCCCGCGCGCAGGAAGTCCCGCAAATGGTAACCACCCAGGTTCTGCACCATCAGGTTGGTCTGGTAACCGAAGGGCGTCAGGAAGCTGGCGCTGGCTCCGTAGGCCACGGCCATCACGAACGGCATCCAGCTCACGCCGAAGCTCTCCGCCAGGCTCCAGGCCAGCGGGAACGCCAGCGCGGCGGCGGCGTTGTTGGTCATCAGTTCGGTCAGTGCCAGCGTCAGCAGGAAAATCCCCACCAGGCCGACGAAGGGCCCGGCATCCTGTAGCGCACTGCGCATGCCGCCGGCCAACGCATCCGCCAGGCCACTGCCGGAGAAGGCCTCCGCCAGCACCAGCGCGCTGGCGATGATCATCCAGATCTGGAACGGGAAGCGGCGCTGCAGCTCGGTGGTGGACACAATGTTCAGGCCGATCATGCCGCCGAGCAGTACGATCAGGCCCTTCAGCAGCGAGAAATATCCCAGCGCGGCACCCGCCACCACCGCGGCGAAGCCGAGCCCCATCAGCCAGCTGTCGCGTCGGGAGAGCTGGCGCTGCACGTCGTTGCCGGTGATCACATAGAAATTCTTGTCGATATTGCGGTGGTGCTTGAAGTCCGGCCCCACCGCGAGCAGCAGTGCGTCGCCGGTCTGCAACTCGATCTCGCCCAGCTTGCCCGACAGCCGGTCGCCGCCGCGGCGCATCGCCACCACGGCGGCGTCGAAGCGGGTGCGGAACTGGCAGCTCTTCAGGGTCTCGCCGATGATGCTGGAGTTGGGGGTCAGGACCACTTCCGTCAACTCCAGGTCCAGCTTGTCGTCCTCCAGCGCAAACTGCCGCAGCCCCTCGATCGCCTGCAGGCGCCCCAGATCGCGCACGTCGCCGCTGAAGATCAGCTTGTCGCCGCTGCGGACCATCTCGGTTGGCGCCACCGGGCTGATACTGCGCGCGCCGCGCACTATTTCGATCAGGTAGAGGGTCTCCAGCTGGCGCAGCTTGTTCTGTTCCACCGTCCTGCCGTCCAGCGGCGAGTCGGCCACCACCTCCGCCTCCAGCAGGTACTCGGCGGCCCTCTCCTCGGTAACCCGCCCCGCCGGCAGCAGGTGGTTGCACACCATCAGCACCAGCAGCCCGACCAGGGTCACGCCCAGGCCGACCGGCAGGAAGGCAAAGAAGTCCAGGCCGGGCGCGCCGCGGTCCAGCACAAAGCTGTTGACGATCAGATTGGTGGAAGTGCCGATCAGGGTGAGGGTGCCGCCCAGAATCGCCGCATAGGACAGCGGCAGCAGCAACTTGGCCGGCGGATAGCGCCGCTGCGCCTTCACACTGGAGGCCAATGCGGCCACCACCGCGGTGTTGTTCAGGAAGGCCGAGCTCAGCGCGGTGGCGCCGGTCAGGCGCAGCAGACTGCCGCGCAGCGAGCCGCCGATCAGCCCCTCGGAAATCGCCCGCAGCCAGCGCGCCTTCTCCAGCCCGATCGAGGCCAGCAACAGGGCGACCAGCGTCACCAGACCCGGGTTGACCGCCTTCTGCAATACCGACTCAGCCGGCACCAGCCCGGTCAGAAAGCAGACCGCCGCTGCCGAGGCGAACACCAGGGAGGGGCGAATGCGGGTAAAGATCAGGGAAGCAATCACCAGCACAAAGATGCCGGCAACGACGAACTGGCTCAGGGTCATGGGTGTACGGCGCCGATCGGCTGCCCCTTTATGTGGTCACTTTTTATACACAACTTGTTGAATGCCATTATGCCAAATCTGGCGTAGACACCCAATGTATTTGCGCCACCGTAGCGTCCGATCAATGTCACTGCATACCGACGAGCGCTGGGACTCGCGATACTGAAGGCTCCTGTACTCCGCTGCTGTTATCGCTGAGGCGGGACTGATCGCGGCATTTGCCCTGCAAACGGCAAAACTGTGCAGCCGGCTCTGTTATTTTTGTCGGGCACTGTAGTCAGAAAGAATATTTTTCGCCGGAGGCGCTATTTGAGCGGACCCCACCAACTGTCGTTATCCAGATACCACTGAATGGTCTTTCGGATGCCCGTCTCCAGGCTCTGCCGGGGTTTATAGGACAGCTCTGCGCTCGCCTTGCGCGCGTCGATCGCATAGCGGCGGTCATGCCCCGCCCTGTCTGTGACAAACGAAATCAGCTCCTCTGCCTTGCCCGACCTGACCTTTGTTGCGTTCGGATAGCGCTCACCCAGTTGCGGATTGGAACCGAAGGATTGATTCATCAGCTCACAGATCAGCCGGACAATATCGACGTTCGCCCATTCATTGTTACCGCCGATGTTGTAGCACTCGCCGTGGCGGCCCTTTTTCAGCACCAGTTCGATGCCCCGCACATGATCCTCGACGTAGAGCCAGTCCCTTATCTGTCTGCCGTCGCCGTAAATTGGCAGAGGCCTGTCCTGCAGGATGTTGGTGATCACCAGCGGGATCAGCTTTTCCGGGAAATGATAGGGCCCGTAGTTATTGGAGCAGTTGCTCGTGGTTACCCTGAGGCCATAAGTATGGTGGTAGGCGCGCACCAGGTGATCGGAAGCCGCCTTGCTCGCCGAATAGGGGCTGTTGGGTGCGTAGGGTGTGCTCTCGCGGAACGGCCGCTCGCCCGCCGCCAGGGTGCCGTAGACTTCGTCGGTGGAGACGTGGTGGAAGCGGTGTGCCTCCCTGAGTTCGCCCGCTTCCAGCCAGACCTTCTTGGCCGCCTTGAGCAGGCTGTGTGTGCCGATGATATTGGTCTCGATAAAGGCGTCGGGCCCGGTGATGGAGCGGTCCACATGGCTTTCGGCAGCGAAGTTGACCAGCGTGTCGATGCGGTGTTCCTTTAACAGCACTTCAACCAACCCGGTATCGCAGATATTGCCGTGACAGAAGGTGAAGTTCTGGCGATCCGTCAACTGCGCTATGTTGGCCCTGTTGCCCGCGTAGGTCAGCGCGTCCAGCACCACCACCTTGTCTTCGGGGTATTCCGCCATCCAGTAGTGGACGAAATTTGCCCCGATAAAACCGGCCCCGCCGGTAACCAGCAAATTACTCATTACCCGGAATTCCCATGCTTTCTGCGACCTCGCTGCCCGCCGTGCGGCGATGGGTCGTGCTCGGCGCGGATTTCTCGCCGCTACTGCATTTCATTTCCTCGAGCGCCCTTCTCAGGGTTTGGCGCCAGTGCGGCAGATCAAGACCCAGTTGGCTTACCAGCCGCTTTTTATCCAGCACGCTGTATTGGGGACGAATGGCCGCGGTCGGATATTCTGACGTGGCAATGGGTTTGATCTGTATTTCTCTGTCAGCGGGTAACAGCCCCACCGATTTGGCCTCTTCATAAATGGCAACGGCGAAGTCGTACCAGCTGGCCGCACCCGCATCCGTATAGTGATATACACCGCGGGCACTGCCGTCATACGCCAGCGCATAGAGCACCCGAGCAAGCGTGCCCGCCCAGGTGGGCGTGCCTATCTGATCGACCACCACGCCCAGCTGATCCCGCTCGGCCATCAGGCGCAACATGGTGTTGACGAAGTTATTGCCGTGCGCCGAGTAGAGCCAGGCGGTGCGCACGATGACGGCATCCGGCAGAGCCGCTCGCACGGCCTCTTCTCCCGCGACCTTGCTCTCGCCATACACGCCCAGCGGGCGGACCGGATCCTGCACGGTATAGGGACTGGATTTCAGGCCATCGAATACGAAGTCGGTGGAGACATGGAGCAGCCGGACGCCGAACTCTTTGCAGGCGAGCGCCAGGCTCTCCGCACCGATGGCGTTGACGGCGAACGCCTCTGTCGCGTCGGATTCCGCTTTGTCGACCGCGGTATAGCCGGCGGCATTCAGCAATACTTCGGGCCGCACTTTATCCAAAACGGACGCCACTGCCGCGGGATTGCTGATATTGAGTTCTTCACGCCCCAGGAAAACCGGCCTCACACCCTGCGGCGCCAAGATCTGCAGCGCCCTACCCAACTGGCCGTTCTTTCCGGTGATCAGGATCTTCATCGAAGCTTCTTCCTCGCTCGCCCGCTTCTGACAATTATTAGCGTCATCCCTGCCTGACTGTGCGCCGACTCCGGTGCGGACGTATTGCGTAACCTCATCACCGAGAAGCGCCATTCGCCGCCATCAGCAGAAAGTCACCGCATCTTTGAGCAGTTTTCCCTGCCGATCTTTCGCCGAAAGCTTTGGCGCCTCTCCATTGTAGAGCGGCCATTCTATGTTGATTTCCGGGTCGTCCCAGCGCAGGGAATGTTCGTGCTCCGGCGCGTAATAATCGGTGCACTTGTAGACAAACTCGGCTGCTTCACTGGTGACGTAGAAACCGTGCGCGAAACCTTCCGGCACCCAGAGCTGGCACCTGTTCTCCAGCGAAAGGGTAGCGCCCACCCACCGGCCGAATGTGGGTGAGCTGCGGCGCAGGTCCACCGCCACATCAAAAACTTCACCGGATATCACGCGCACCAGTTTCCCCTGGGTGCGCTCGCTCTGGTAGTGCAGGCCGCGCAGGATCCCGCGGCAGGATTTACTGTGGTTGTCCTGTACAAATACGCGTTCGGCGCACTCCCGGTTGAATGTGTCCTGGCGGAAGCTTTCGAAGAAAAATCCCCGCTCATCCCCGAACACTTCCGGTTCGATAATTTTTACGTCGGGGATGCTTGTTGCAATAACTTTCATAGCGGGGATCTAGAGAAGGCAGCTGGCCGGGCTGGCGTTTCCAACCACCAGAAACGCCTGTCAGCGCCTGAATACATGGTCGCGCTGTGCATCGACTAACAGCTGGATCAGGTAACTGCCGTAGCCGCTCTTCATCAGAGCCTGCGCCTGCCGCTCCAGTTCATCGCCTGAAATAAATCCTTTGCGGAAAGCGACCTCCTCGGGGCAGGCGATTTTCAGTCCCTGCCGGCGTTCAATGGTCTGGACATACTGCGCAGCCTCAAGCAGGTTGTCGTGGGTTCCGGTATCCAGCCAGGCTGCACCGCGACCCATCAACTCTACATTGAGGAGTCCCTGATCGAGGTAAATGCGATTGAGATCGGTGATTTCGAGCTCGCCCCGGGTGCTGGGTTTGATTTCCTCCGCCAGGTCACAGACCTGGTTGTCGTAAAAATACAGGCCCGTTACGGCGTAGTTGGATTTCGGCTGAGCCGGCTTTTCTTCGATACTGACAACCCGACCGGCGACATCGAATTCAGCCACGCCATAGGCGCGGGGGTCAGCCACGTGATAGCCGAAAACGGTTGCGCCCTCTTGACGCGAGTCCGCTCTTTGCAGTACTTCACTGAAATGCTCGGCGTAGAAGATGTTGTCCCCCAGCACCAGCGCTGAGGGATTATTTCCGACATGCTCGCGACCGATAATGAAGGCCTGGGCCAGTCCATCCGGAGATGGTTGGACCGCGTAGCACAGGTTGATTCCCCACTGAGTGCCGTCACCCAGCAGATTCTGGAACAGCGTCTGCTCCTGCGGCGTGGTGATAATCAGAATGTTGCGAATTCCCGCCAACATCAGCGTGGTGAGTGGGTAATAGATCATCGGCTTGTCATACACCGGCATCAACTGCTTGCTGACGCCTTTGGTGAGCGGGAAAAGCCTTGTGCCGGTGCCACCGGCGAGGATGATGCCCTTGCGGGCCGTGTTGGTCGCGTCCATGCTTCCTGCTTTCGTTTTGGTCTCAGCAAGCCCGACTGTTTGAGCGATTCTTTCGATCTGAATTTTTAGCTATGCAACCTTGCTGACGCTTTCGGTGACCTTGCCCATTGGATCTTGGTAGAGAAATCCGCTTTCCCTAGCAGTGCTGGTTTTCGCTGCCGCCAGCCGGCGCTATCCAACCCTGCCCGGTGCGCACTTCATTTAAGACCAGGGCCATGGGGAATTCCACTTCACAGAGTACGGAGACAGGCAAAGCCTTTTTTGGCATGCAGTGCCGGTGTCAAATACGGGTAAGGCCGTATCTTTGCGTAATACTGTTCATTTAACTGAACGTTCCGCGAAGGTGCCGATACCGGGGACAGCCTTGCGAGACCTGCACCGGCATGGATGCCGGTGCAGAGCCCCCATGGATGGGTTCACGGCGTGTCTCACAAGGCTGTCCGCGGTAACGGCTCCGCCTGCAAAACCGTGATGTGAACCGGAGCCTTGTCTCGCTCTCGCAGCTGATACCGGATACGAAAAAAGGCCGCATCCTTTCGGAAGCGCGGTGCCGGAGATTAGGCCGGGGCGCGGGATGATTCGTGGGCTTTGCCCACTCACCCCTTCGGGGTCGCTCGCGCGCGAGCCCGGCCGGGCGGGCGCTCTGCGGCACCGCTTTGCGGTGCCTTGGAACCGGGGCTTTGCCTCGCTTCCAATTAGCTCCACCAAATACTAAAAAGGCCGCACCCTTGCGGGTGC
>NZ_JAYEFD010000005.1:0-153304 GCF_035117725.1 Microbulbifer magnicolonia
AGTGCCCTAAAATGCTTTTCGTCACCCCAAATAGAGCCAGAATTCACGTAGGCACGCGATTTTCTGGGTGAAATACAATCAGAAGGAAGGGGCCGGAGTTTTTCTACAGCCTCGTTATGCGAAAAGAGGAAATAAAATGATAAGAAACCTTGTTATATTTTGTTTGTTTACACTTACTCTAGGAACTGTTGAGGCAAGTGATCGAAGATCATATGAGATGCCTAGAACTAACGTAGTTCCTATTAAAAATTCTATGACTGGTGGGCAGTATGACCTTTATATAAAACTTCCAGAGAAACACTTCGAAAAAAACGATGAAAAATTTCCAGTTATTTATTTTCCTGATGCGGCATGGAATATCGAAATTTTATCTGCTACAACCGAATATTTACTAGAAAACGCCATTTTGGTCGGAATTTCCTGGCAAACTGATATCGACGAAGACTTGTTAAAGGAGTCTGGAGCTCATGTAAGTCGATATCGCGATTACACAATGCAAGAGTCAAGTAATAAAGAGGTACAGCAAAAGTACCAACTTGGCAAGGCAAGTACCCATCTAAATTTTATTCGTAATGATATAATTAAGTATATAGAGAGCAGCTATCGAGCCGATCCTAATAATCGCACTTTCTTTGGATACTCACTTGGTAGTGAGTTAGGTGCATATATACTGCTCATGAAACCCGATACGTTTAAGAATTACATTCTTGGTAGCCCTTCACTTGTTGGTGATATTCCTTACCTTTCTGATCTCAAAGCTAATCCGGAAGCTGGAATTGAGAGCTTCAATTCAAATGTTTTCATTTCGTATGGTTCGCTAGAAGGCGAGCTTGGCGAAGAGGCGGAAAAGTTTATTACAATCCTAAAAAGTAGAAATGATAAAAGCCTGTCACTAAAAAACGTAGTTGTTGAGGGGGATCATCAGGCGGCGTTACCCATGACTGTAGTGCAAAGCGTAACCTGGCTTTCGTCGCAAGTTGGCAAGTAAGCGCATAACAAGCAGCGGCAGAGCGACAGCCAACGCTACGCACCTTTTGCGTTACTCGCTGGCGCTCAAACATTAACACAAAAGGTGCTCCGCGCCGGCTGCGCCTGCGCTGGGCGTTAGATTTATTATGAAATTTAAGCACCAACAATGGTCAGAAGAACTCCAAGAAGTTCTCGATGGTTACATCGCTATTCACGATCCAATAATTTGTAGCGATGCGCTTAGAACCCATTATGAGAATAGCAGGCTTATAGAAATTGCAGGTCTTGGATATAGGGTACAAGAAGAAGAGAAAGGTCGTAGTGTTAGCGAAGAGGACGTCAGTAAATTTCGGCAAGAATGGATTGAAGAGTTTGTAAGTCAGGGGTTAGTAGGTGTTATGACTTATCGGCGTCAAATGATCGTAATTTCCGTTACTCTACTAGAAGCAATGCTGAAAAATTTTGTGTCATCATATTTTTATGAAAAGCCTGAATCTATGTATCCATTTGTGGGGGATTGCTCTGGATCAGTCAGCTTTAAAGATGTCCTTAAATATGAAACCAAAAGCGAGTACGTATCGCATTTGTCAGAATCAGCAGCTCAAAAGTTCATTTCGCAGAAATGGAGCGTATTGTTTAAAAGTCTCAACAAACTCATAAAATCTGAAATCCCCAACAAAGAAAATCTTATTGAAATAGCTAAATTACGAAACGATATAATCCACGAAGGGGCGAAGATCGAAATTTCAAATGAATATGTATTTTCAAGTTTCGATATAGTTCGAGAGCTAATAGAGTTTCTCGCAAAAAAATCTAACAAGTCAAGCCAAGGGACGCAGCAAAGCTGCGCCCCTGCTTGAAGCGTTAGCTGTCAGTTAGAGATTAAAAATCTAGGATAAAGTATGCCAAATCATGGAAAAATATTAGAACTTGAACGATGCCCCCACTGTGCCGTCGATAGGCCTCACCTTGGGCACAAAACAGCATTTGAAACATCAGATCACACCGGTGGATTCAATAGGCTTTGGGTTATGTATACCTGCAATCGATGCGGCGGAGCCATAACCGCTTGGTCCAATAAAGGCAGTAACTTCATTCAAGAAATGTATCCGGCTCCTCTAGAAGTCGAGGAATCAATCCCTGAAAGAGCTAAAGCGTATCTAGAACAAGCAATTAGTAGTATTAGCGCTCCAGCTGGAGCGGTTATGCTTGCCGCTAGCTCTGTGGATGCCATGCTCAAAGAAAAAGGCTTAACCGACGGAAACTTATATTCTCGGATAAATCTTGCAGTGGAAAATCACCTTATTACAGAGGAGATGTCACATTGGGCGCACGAAGTCCGCTTGGAAGCAAATGATCAACGTCATTCAGATAACAGTGCTGCTTTACCAACAGCTGAAGAAGCAAAAAAACTTATTGATTTTGTTCAGGCTTTAGGGATGTTCTTGTTCGTACTTCCTTCGCGTGTGGAGCGTGGAATTGCCAATGCACAACGCAGCTAACAAGCAGCGGCAGAGCGACAGCCAACACTACGCGCCTTTTGTGTTACTCGCTGTCGCTCAAACATTAACACAAAAGGCGCTCCGCGTTGGCTGCGCCTGCGCTGGGCGTTAAGAGCCCATAGAGGATTCAAAAAATGTGGCTATGCCCAAAATGCGATAGAGAATTTACGCGTAAGAACCAGGGGCACGTCTGCGGCACTGGAAATCGAGATGACGTAATACAAGGTAGGCCACAATCAGTCGTCGAAGTTTATAGCGCGATTGAAGAATTTATCAATAAGTTAGGAAAAGTCGAAATATTTGCGAGAGATAGATATGTTCTTTTTCGAAGTTCCCGGATATTTGTCGATCTATCAATAATGAAAGACGTAGTTCGTGTTGCAATTCATGTTGGGCGAACAGTCAAAAATCCTATTTTTGTAAAGGTCGTTGATGATGGCAAACAAGTTACCCATGTGGCTAAAATTGGAAATCTTGGTGAGCTAAGAGAAATTGAGCCATTAATAAAAGAGGCGTATGAGTTTTCTTTGTCCTGACAGTCTGGTTCCTACACATGGTTGCTGGGAGTAGTGCTCCAAACACAATTGAGGCAGTCGGGCGGAGATACGCATTTCATACTCCTGTGACGAGGTTCAAGACGAGGGCTGCGGCGTAGAGGCCGAGGCCGAATACTGTGTGCGTTACAAGACTTTGCAGCCGCGCGGCGTTTGGTCGAGGCGTACGGCTAGCTGCGATACCTGCGCCCATCCCTGGCTGCATCAGCAGGAACGGCGCTGCGACGGTCGTGGCACCGAACACTAGCGCGGGGAAGAGCGCCGGACTATGTATCCACTCGACTCCGCAGATAGCGAGCAGCACCATCGCGAACACGATGCCGATCAGATAGTGGGCGGCCCAACCGAGTATACGCTCGCCGCGGACTGGCGGTGCGGCTGCGATACGCTCGTGACGAAAGCGCCCGTGTGACATGTGCGCGAACCAGCGACCCACTAGGCCATAGTCCGCCAGGGGCGTTCCGAGCAGTTGTCGACGCGCGAGCATCCAGGCGTCCATCACGAGCGTCGCACCGATTCCGATGAAAACTGCGCTTGGTGTGTAGTTCATTCTTACCTCCTTTTACTTGCCTTTACTGAGCAGCAAATTCATCATGTCACTTCAAGTCAACTTGAAGTCAAGGGGTTTGGAGCGTGGATATTAGCGAGGTGGCTCGGACATCAGGCGTGCCGGCATCGACGTTGCGTTATTACGAGGAAAAGGGGCTGATTAAATCGGTTGGAAGGCGCGGTCTGCGCCGTACTTTCGAGCCGCGTGTATTGCAGCAGCTGGCATTGATCGCATTGGGACGCGCGGCGGGGTTTTCGCTGGAAGAGATCGGAGATATGTTTGCACCTGACGGCCGTCCACAAATTGACCGCCAACGGCTCGCCAGCAAAGCGGATGAACTGGATCGCACGATCCGCCAACTCAGTGCCCTGCGTGACGGGTTGCGACACGCCGCCGCCTGCTCTGCCGCCAATCATTTGGAATGCCCTAAGTTCTGTCGTCTCATGAGTGCTGCGGCGTCTGCGGCAAGAAGCAAAAAATCTCGAAAGGCACTGCCATACAAGCGGCTGTAATCGCCGCTGCGGGGCTGGGACGGACGTTAAATATAGGAAACAATAATGAAGAAAAATCTCCTTTACTTAATCGCAATTGCAGCGGTATTTTTTCTATACAACTTCGTTGTCAGCTACGGTTGGGAGCTAGTAACCCCACATGACGTATTCCGGCCGTGGGTAAAATCAACGTTCCCACCGGAAAGTTCTCCATTTACTTACAATGCTATTAACTTGGCGTATATATTCATACTCAGTGTCATTTTCGCCTTGCCTGCCGGTATTGCACTTCGTTGGCTGCTGCCAGCCAGTTCTTGGAAGCTCATTATTCCGGCAGTTTTAATCTTCTTTTTTATTGAATACCGGGCTTCAATCATTGATGGCCATCAATTTATTGATTACGCATCGAATCCACGCACCTTTGTATACATGATCTTTGCTTTGGCCATGTACCCCATTGCTTACCTATTGGCTGCCAGGGTTCCAGGGCTTGGCAGAAATGCGTAACAAAGGCGGTCATCAAGGCTCCAGGGCTCCGCGCGACCTCTTACTTAATGCAAATTTTGCGCGGTCGCTGCGCTCCCAGTTTCGGGCGAGGCGCGCCCAATCTAAGCCGCCGCTGCTCGCGACGCTATGGGGCAAGATGAACAAGCTCGGTACTATGACCGTCGCAGTGGTTTCAGGAATGGCTGCGCTATGCATCGGTCTAGTCGCGTTTGCGATAAATTGGAATATATATGGCGGAGGCATGCCCGGCTATAAAGTTCTATTATTGCCAGGAAATTTGACGCTCATGTACGTCTGGCACCCATTGTTTACTGAAGAAATAGATTTCTGGCCAAAGCTTGTACTTCACTCAGTGGGACAGTTTAGTATTGTTGCACTCTTTGCTGCGATAGTTTCTAAAACATGGAGGAGGGTGCTGCGAGTCCGACCGCTATAAAAAGGCCAGGCAGTTTGCTGGGAACCTAACCCGCTTTCCAGCTTGCCCCTGCGGCGCCGTTGCGCGATTTCAAGATTAGCTAGCTAGGAACAGGAATCATGAAAACAGTAAGGAAAACAGCATTAGCATTACTCTCTATACTCGCTTTTCCACCGGCTTTCGCAGGGGAATCAGAAGAGCCGCTCGGCACAATGTCCACATGCCTGATTATGCACAACTGGACCAGCTGGGGTATGTGGCAGTTCGATGTTTATGCGCTCGCCGGCGACAAGATTCTGATCGGGAGCAAGGACAATCACTTCCTTGTCTCGGCAACGGAGCCCGGATACCGGCATATAATTGCCGGAGAAGTGGTTGGCACTTACCCGGAAGCAACGACACTGGCCGACCTCGGGCGGGCGTGCCAGGAGGGCTGCCCGGTGAACCACAAGAAGCGCACTGGGTGGTTCAGGCGCCGCTGCGATGCATACGCGCCCTAGTCGGGGCGGCGGTGCGAGCGTGGAGCGGGGCGCAAACTTTGCCCGGGCATTGTAAAGCGGTGGTCCAATCGTGAGTGTGCGTATCGTCCAGCTGGGATCTGCGCGGTCCGACGACGAGGGTCTGCGTGTCGGCACTGTGCGGCACCCGCCGCGCGGGGTACCGAAAAGCGAGTACGCGGCGCGCAATTTCTACGATGTCTGGTTGCCGCAGCTGTCGCCGAGCGCGGAACTGATGCCCATGGCACGGCAGGCGAGTACACCGGCCGAATTCGGCAAATTCATGCGCCAGTTCAAGCGGGAGATGGCCAGCCCGGACAACAGTCACCTGCTGGATGTGTTGGCCGCGCTATCCAGGACGACGAATTTCTCCGTGGGTTGTTATTGCGAGGACGAGAGTCGCTGCCACCGCAGTGTGCTGCGCGCGTTGTTGGCAGAGCGGGGCGCGGACATCCTGTAGCGGTCACAGTCAGTCGACGGCGACGGTCACTGGTCGATTTGCACGTCGGCCAACTGGTATTCCGGCGGCTGCTGCTAAGCTCAGCTGCTATAGATACTGGTCGTCTGTGGCTGTGGATCGAGGCGCTATTGCTTCCGCTGACGCACGCCCGGCGTGTCAATAATTTCCCTTTGAGTTGCTGGAAGCGAATATGGATAACGCTGAACTGAAGAGCTTTGCTGAGGCGGATGAAGTCCGCGAATTCCCCAAGGGTCGGGTGGAGTTGGTGAAGATCGGGGGCGGGATAGTGGGCCGCGCTACCTTCGAGCCGGGTTGGCGCTGGTCCGAGTCGGTGCAGCCCATCGCGGGCACCGACAGCTGCGAGGCACCGCACTTTCAATACCATGTTTCCGGCGTCTTGAAAGTCCTGATGGACGACGGCACCGAACTGGAGTGCAAGCCCGGTGACGTGTCGCTGCTGCCCTCGGGGCACGATGCCTGGGTGGTGGGGGATGAGCCCGTCGTCGTGGTCGATTTCCAGGGCATGGCCGACTACGCGCGGTCGGAATAGTTTGCCCCTCCGCCTGTTGGCTCTGGCGGGCCTTGCATCGCGACCGGGATAGCGCCGCACGGCCCGAGTGCACCTGTCACTGCAGCTCTGTGCGATGCAGCCAGGCGTCCGCACAGCCTGTTCCTCCCACCGCTATAGCTGCGCCGTAGGCCGCAAGGCCGCCGGCGGGTTCTGAGCTGTTCTCCGCGCTTTGATCCGGGCACTGGCCTGGCCGTCCTCCCGGTGCCCGCCGACGCCGTTGCACCGCGCCCGGTATCGCGGCTGCGCCGGGTTGGGGGATATACTGCGGCGGTGTCGGAGCTCGGCTTGCCGGCGCTGCCGCCCGGATCCAATGGTTTTCGGAGACTTGATGTCCATGCAGAAGTTGGATGAATTAATCGATCTGCTCAAGGTGCTGATACGCAGCCCCTGTGTGGTGGGTGCGGAGCACTCGTTCTTTCGGGTGCTGCAGCGGGAGTTGGAGGAGCGCGGGGCCCGCGTGACCTGGTACGAGGGTTTGCTGGTGGCCCAGGGCGCCCGCCCGGGCACCGCCATGTTCTCCGCGCATATCGACCGCCACGGCCTGATCTGTACCGGCCCGAACGAGTTCCAGTATGCGGCCTTTGTGGCCGGCAACCGCTCGGACCTGCTCGGCAACTCGGTATCGGAAAAGCTGATGCGGAAGATTGTCGACCGCTTCCAGGCGGTGCCGGTCATGGCCTATGAACCCTGGTCCGGCACCTACTTCGGTTCGGGGGTGATCAAGCGCACCTACGTGTGCGAGTACCGCAACAACCTGATCTTCGAAGTGGACGGGCTCGAGCACCTGGTGGCCGGCACACCGGTGGCCTTCAGCGACCACCTGCGTATCAGCGACGGCATTCTCAGTGCGCAGCTGGACAATGTGCTCACGGCTGCCCACCTTGTGCACCTGTTTGCCC
Source organism: Microbulbifer magnicolonia (assembly GCF_035117725.1). Taxonomy (NCBI): domain Bacteria; kingdom Pseudomonadati; phylum Pseudomonadota; class Gammaproteobacteria; order Cellvibrionales; family Microbulbiferaceae; genus Microbulbifer; species Microbulbifer magnicolonia. Next base: position 7,416 of record NZ_JAYEFD010000005.1, read on the forward strand.
TCGGCTTCAAGGGCACCGCATTCTTTACCGCGCAGGAGGAGGCGGGTAGTAGCTGGCGTTTCCTGCTGGAATGGTTCCGCCGCTTCAATGGCGGTACCGACAAATTGGTGGTGGTGGACACCAGCCCCTATCCGGACCGGCAGACGGCGGACCGGCAGCAGGTCGTTTTGCGGCGGCGCGACGTCAATGCCGAATTCCACCCCGGCACTACGGCGATGCTGGAAAATCTGTGCAAGTCACACGGCATCAGTTACGGCTACAAGGACGCCTATATCGAGGAGCAGAACCGCCAGGCCGTCGCCCAGGGCATCGAGCCCCAGTCGCTCGGCAGTACCGAGATGGGGCGTATCGTGGCGGCCTCCAACGGCTTCGTGCAGGGCACGACGCTGCAGATCCCCACCACCGGCTATCACACGATGGAGGAGTCCTCGACCCTGGTGGCGAACCAGGCCTTCAGCCAGCTGCTGACACTGATCGCGGAAAGCTATGGGGCCCTGTGATGGTCAGCCCCGGTCCGGCCGGTCTGAAATAATCAGGCCGCTGTCCGGGTCCACCTCCAGCGCGCGCCTTTTGCCGCCCCAGCGGGCCTTGATTTTCCAGCGGCCGCCGACGAATTTCATTTCGGTAATCGGCCGGAAGCCCAGGCCGTGCAGCTTGCCGCGGATGGTTGACCGGTCCAGGGCAATTTCCGAGGGTGCATCGCCGTAAAGGTCGGGGCTGTCGTAGATGGGTGCCGGTGTGTCGGCGTTCAGGTCCGGCGGTATCGGAAAGGTGAGCGCGTTGACGAGCAGTACCGTCGCAAAGAAACTCATGCGGGACTCCTGACTGCGCGGAATTCTCTTGGGCAGTGTCCGCGCCCGGGGGCGACAATCGAATCGCTATTCGAATCGCCTATCAATCAGCGGTGTCCTTGAACGGTTAACCCCGCGCCTCCCGCGGCGGGTTTTTGGTTCGGCCAGCGGGCTTGTGCCGACGCTGGCCGGATCTGGGCGGAAATTGTCAGTCGCGGTCCGGCTTGTCCGAGAGGACGTCGCCGCTGTTGGGGTCGACCTGCAGGTCGCGTTTTTCACCGCCCTTGTAGGCTTCCACCTCCCAGCGGCCTTTTTCCAGCGAGACATCGGTGATCGGTGTGTAGCCCTGTTGCTCGAGCTTGATCAGCACTGCCGACAGCGCCATGGCGCCCGGCGGCGGCTTTTCGTCTGCCAGGGCCGGCTGCAGGGCGACGGCGGCGGCGGCTGCCAGCAACAAGCTTTTGATCGAACGCATCGTTTTGATCGAACGCATCGAAATCTCCTCGCGTCTTCCAGGGATGGGGAATTACTGCGCTGGGACGGCAGGGCCGCCGAGGCGCTGCTGAATCATGTCGCACCACTCGACGCTGCCGCCGTCCGGGCCGTGGGCACCGTCGCCGCCGGTGAGTTTGTCCACGGCGAGGAACCATTCCACACTGCCCACTTCCGGCAGTCCCGCGGGGTAGAGCTCGGCCAGGTCGCCGTCGTGTCTGGCAGTGACCTGTTCGTGGACCCAGGCGAACCATTCGGGCGTGCAGATAGGTGCTTCGCTGATGTCGGTTTGCGGCCGGGGCGCGGTCGTCTCCGGTGCCGCGGTACCGTTGTCATCGGTGGGCGGCGTGACCGGCTCCTCCATGGCCTCGGTGGCCATTTCGCCCGGCGGCGTGCGCTCCACTTCGGCGGGATCGTGGGTATCACTCTGGCGGCCGCAGCCGTTCAGAACAAGCAGCAGTGCGAGCAGGGGCAGGAAGCGGTACATGGACCCTCCACAGTTTGCCAGTGTGCCCTAAGCATAGGTGGAATTCGGCGACTCTGCCGGGAGCCGGAATGCCTTCGACCAGGTTGACTTTGTCTGTTAGTCAAATGAGAATCCTTCTCAAATTAATGGAAAGCCATGGATCGCCGATGAACCTACGAACTCTTTTCCGCAATGTTGTCGCTGTGACCGGACTGTTGGCGGCGGGTGCTGTCGCTGCCGAGCAGGTCAATATCTACTCTTATCGCCAGCCATTCCTGATCGAACCGGTGCTCGACAAGTTCACCGGTGCGACCGGTATCGAGACCGAGGTGGTCTACGCCGGCAGTGGCCTGAACGAGCGCTTGCAGCGGGAGGGGCGCAACAGCCCGGCGGACCTGGTGCTGACTTCCGATACCAGCAGCCTGATGGATCTGCTGGCGAAGGGGCTGACCCAGCCGGTGCAGAGCGCGGTACTGGAGAAAAACATACCCGCACAGTTTCGCGACGAGAAGGGCAACTGGTTTGGCCTCACCACCCGCGCGCGGCTGATCTATGCGTCCAAGGACCGGGTCAAACCCGGCGAGATCACCCGCTACGAGGAACTGGCGGATCCCAAGTGGAAGGGCCGCATCTGCACGCGCAGCGGCAAGCACCCCTACAACCTGTCCCTGTTCGCGTCCATGATTGCCCACCACGGCGAGGCGGAGACCAAGAAGTGGCTCGAGGGCGTCAAAGCCAACCTGGCGCGCAAACCGCAGGGCAACGACCGCGCCCAGGTAAAGGCGATCAGCGAGGGCGTGTGTGACCTGTCCCTGGGCAACAGCTACTACTTCGGCAAGATGATCACCAATACCGAGGAGCCGGAGCAGGTCGACTGGGCCAAGTCGGTGAACCTGGTGTTCCCCAACCAGCAGGATCGCGGTACCCATATGTTTGTCTCCGGCGCAGTGCTGACCAAGCACGCGCCCAACCGCGAAAACGCGATCAAGCTGCTGGAGTTCCTGAGCGGCGCCGAGGCCCAGTACCTCTACGCCGAGAAGAATTTTGAGTTCCCGGTGCGCCCGGGCACGCCGCGCTCCGAACTGATCAGTCAGTATATGGGCGAGTTCAAGGAGGACGACCTGAGCCTGACCGAAATCGGCTCTCATGTGCCGGCGGCTTCGCGCCTGGTGGACGAAGTGGGTTTCGATTTCTGAACCTTGCAATAACAACCGACTAGTGTGGCGCGGCCCCGCTGGATAGCGCGGGCCGCGTTGTTTTTTATGGCTTCTCTATTTTCACGCTCCGGGACGACTGCATCCGGGTGGCGCTGGCTGCTGCCGGTGGCCGCCATTGCGCTGCTGGTGGCGCTGCCGGTGCTGTCGATTTTCTGGCTGGCGTTTTTTCCCGAGGAAAATATCTGGCCGCACCTGCTGGACACGGTGCTGTTTCACTATATTGCCGCGACGCTGGTGCTGGCCCTCGGCGTCGGTGCTTTTACCCTGGTGGCGGGCGTCGGTAGCGCCTGGCTGGTGACCATGTGCCGCTTTCCCGGACGGCGCTTTTACGAATGGGCCCTGCTGCTGCCGTTCGCGGTACCGGCCTATGTGATCGCTTACGTGTATACGGATCTGCTGGAATTCGCCGGGCCGGTACAGAAACTGCTGCGCGACTGGTTCGGCTGGCAGACATCGCGGGACTACTGGTTTCCGGAGATACGCAGCATGGGCGGCGCCATCGCGATGCTGTCGCTGGTGCTTTTCCCCTACGTGTATATGCTCGCGCGCGCGGCGTTTATCGAGCAGTGCGGCAGTATCCGCGCCGCCAGCCGTTCGCTGGGTTGTACCCCGTGGCAGAGTTTCCTGCGCGTGTCGCTGCCGATGGCGCGGCCGGCGATTGCGGTCGGCCTGTCGCTGGTATTGATGGAGACGCTGAACGATTTCGGCACCGTGGATTTCTTTGCGGTGCGCACGCTCAGCGTGGGCATTTACGATACCTGGCTCTCCCGCGGCAATCTCGGCGGCGCCGCGCAGATTGCCTGCAGCACGCTGGTGTTCGTCGTGCTGCTGATCGCCCTGGAGCGCATGGGGCGCGCGCGCCAGCGGCACTTCGTGCAGTCGCCGACGCAGAGCCGCGACAGTTACCGGCTGCGCGGCTGGCGCGCCTGCGGGGCGAGCCTCTTCTGCGGGCTGCTGCTGCTCGCCGGCTTCGGCGTGCCGCTACTGGTGCTGGGCGGCTATGCGCTGGGCAACTTTGCCAGCTACTGGAGCGACGATTTCTTTGCCATTGCGCGCAACAGCTTCCTGCTGTCCGGCGCCGCGGCGCTGGTGACCGCGCTGCTCGGATTGCTGCTCGCCTACGGCAAGCGGTTGTACCCGCATCGCGCGGTCAGATCCCTGGTCGGTTTTGCCAAGCTGGGCTATGCGATGCCCGGCGCGGTGATGGCCATCGGCGTGCTGATCCCGCTGGCGGCATTCGACAATGCGCTGGATGCCTTGCTGCGCGCGCATTTCGATATCTCCATCGGCCTGCTGCTGTCCGGCAGCGTGTTCGCGATCTTATTCGCCTATACGGCCCGTTTCCTCGCCGTTTCCGCCGGTGCCATAGAGTCGAGCCTGGACAAGATCACGCCGTCGATGGACCGCGCTGCCCGCTCCCTGGGGCGCAACAGCTGGCAGACGCTCTGGGCCGTGCATTTTCCCCTGGTGCGCGCCGGCCTGCTGGGTGGCGCACTGGTGGTGTTCGTCGATTGCATGAAGGAGCTGCCGGCCACACTGCTGCTGCGGCCCTTCGGTTTCGATACGCTGGCGACCTATGTCTATCAGTTTGCGTCCGATGAAATGCTCGAGCGCTCCGCGCTGGGGGCGCTGATGATCGTGCTGGTGGGATTGCTGCCGGTGATTCTGCTGAGCCGCGCCATGGGGCGGCGCGCGGGTGAGGAGCCGGTTGAATTGATGGAGTCCGAGGCGCCGGCTTTATAGAGGCAGCCAATCTATCAAATTGACCTCTGATCGAGGCCCATGGCCGCGATAGGCGTCCGCCGAAGACTATTCGCCAGTTCCTTCTGCAAAGATCATCGGCGATTCCATTCGCAAGGGCACTTCACTGCCCGGTGCAAACTGAAATTCCGCACCCAGCGTCGCCACTATCAAGCGGCCGGCGGGCAGGCGGAATTTGTACAGCACGCTGCTGCCGAGAAAATTCCTTTCCACCACTTGGGCAAGCACCGCATCCGGATGTGCGCCTGGCACCAGGTCTTCGCTGCGCACAAAGATCTGCAATGTATCGCCGCGGGCATCGACGGCCTTGGACAGTTGCAGTCGCCCCATTTCCGTTTCGATCAAATCCGGCTCAAGCAGTTTGCCCGGCAGCAGATTGCCGTCGCCGACAATGCGGGCCACCGCGGCGTTGGCCGGCTTGCGGTAGATGTTTTCCGGGGTGTCCCACTGCTGCAGCCGGCCGCCACTCAACACGCCCAGCTCGTCGCCGGCGACAAAGGCCTCGCCGCGATCGTGGGTGACGATGATCGCGGCGGTGCCCTCCTCGCGCAGTATGTGGCGCACTTCGGCGGCGAGGCTGCGGCGCAGTTCCGTGTCCAGGTTGGAGAAGGGCTCGTCCATCAGCAGCAGGCGCGGGCGCGGTGCCAGCGCGCGGGCCAGGGCGACGCGCTGCTGCTGGCCACCGGACAGCTGGTGCGGATACTGGTGCGCCTGTTGCTCCAGATGCACCAGTTGCAGCAATTCCCGCACCCGGGACTCCCGCTCCGCACCCGGCAGTGACTTGAGGCCGAAGGCGATATTCTGCCGCAGGCTCAGGTGCGGGAAGAGGGCGTAGTCCTGGAAGATCACACCGATCTGGCGCCTTTCCGGCGGCGTTATCGCCGCGGGGGTTGAAATGGTGTCGCCTCCCAGGGCGATGTCGCCCCGGGACGGCGGCTGGAAGCCGGCGATCGCGTGCAGCAGTGTCGTCTTGCCGCAACCGCTGGGGCCGAGCAGGCAGGCGATCTCGCCTTCTCTCAGCTGGAAGGAAACGGACTCGAGGATGACCTTGTCGCCGTAGCGGCATTCGAGGTCGGTGACTTTTAGCAGCGGCTGCACGTTGGACCTTATTGAAACTTCTGTGGCCGTAGGAGCGGCGGGGCGGCCATCCGCTCCTACATTATTTGTCGCCTAGAGATTGCCGAGGACTTCGACCATGGCGTCGGTGAGCTGGCTCAGATCCTGCTCGGCAATCACATAGGGCGGCATGGTGTACACCAGCTTGCCGAACGGGCGCAGCCAGACGCCGCGTTCGATCAGCGCCTGCTGCACCTGCATCATGTTGACCGGCTCGCGCATCTCCACCACGCCGATGGCGCCGAGGGCGCGCACGTCGGCGACGGCATTTGAATCCCGCAGCGGCGCCAGTGCCTTGTGCAGATGGTTTTCAATGGCGGCGACCCGCTGTTGCCAGGGGCCGGCGAGCAGCAGGTCGATACTGGCACTGGCCACCGCACAGGCCAGCGGGTTGCCCATAAAGGTCGGGCCGTGCATGAAAACGCCGGCCTCGCCGCGGCAGATGCCCTCGGCCACCCTGTCGGTGCAGAGCGCCGCGGCGAGGGTCATGGTGCCACCGGTCAGCGCCTTGCCCAGGGTGAGGATGTCGGGGCTGATACCGGCGTGCTCGCAGGCGAACAGTCTGCCGCTGCGGCCGAAGCCGGTGGCGATTTCGTCGGCGATCAGCAGCAGGTCATATTCGTCGCACAGTGCGCGCACGCGGCGCAGATAGTCCGGCGAATAGAAGCGCATACCGCCGGCGCCCTGCACGATCGGCTCGAGGATCACCGCCGCCAGCTCTGCCTGGTGCGCTTCGATCAGTTGCCGCAGTTCGGCGATATCGGCGTCGCCGCAGGGCTGGTCGAACTTTGGCCGCGGTGCCGGGGCGAAAAAATGCTGGGTCAGGTGGCCGGCAAACAGGTGGTGCATGCCGGTGACCGGATCGCAGGCGGCCATGGCGCCGAAGGTGTCGCCGTGGTAGCCGTTGCGCAGTGCCAGCAGTTTGTCCTTTTCGCTGCGACCCTGCGAGTGCCAGTACTGCAGCGCCATCTTGATCGCGACTTCCACCGACACCGAGCCGGAGTCGGCGAGGAATACCCGCGTGAGCGGCGCGGGGGTGATTTCCACCAGTTTTTTGCACAGATCGATGGCGGGTTGATGGGTGAGGCCGCCGAACATCACGTGCGACATCTTCTCTATCTGCGCGCGCATGGCATCGTTCAGCTCCGGCACCTTGTAGCCGTGCAGCGCGCTCCACCAGGAGGACATGCCATCGATCAGGCCGCGGCCGTCCTCCAGATAAATGCGCACCCCCTCCGCGCGCGCGATCGGGTAGACCGGCGGCGGATCGATCAGGGAGGAGTAGGGGTGCCAGATATGGTTGCGGTCGAAATCCAGATCCATAAATCTTTACATGATTCGGGTAAATTTTTCGCCCTGTAGGAGCGGCCGTTGGCCGCGATCGGATTCCGCAAAATTCGGGAGGATCGATCGCGGCCACCGGCCGCTCTTACAGGGGAACGTGCAATTCTCTTGTTACGCCAGTTCCCGCAGCACCTTCAATGGCGGCTGGCTGACCGAGCTGCGACAGGCCAGGGTGCCGGCGATGCCCACCAGCAGCGCGCCCGCCAGCGGGCCCAATAGCCACAGTGTCGGGTGAAACGCGAGCGGCAGCTCGAACACCCGCTGCGACAGCACCGCCAGCGTTGCCTCGGCGCCAATCGCGGCGAGCAGGCCGGCGGCGGTGCCGAGCAGGCCGAATTCCAGTACCAGGCTCTGCAGCAGCAGCCGGCGGCGGCCGCCCAGTGTGCGGATAATCGCCGCCTCCTGCAAACGCTCGGCGATACTGGCGCGCACACCGGCGATCAGCACCAGGACGCCGGCCACCAGCATCAGTGCCATCACCGTCTCGATCGCCAGTGAGACCTGGTCGATGGTGTTGCGGATGCGCTCGATGATCTTGTCCAGTTCGATCACGCTGATACTGGGGAAGTTGCGCACCAGGTCGTTGACCACCAGTTTCTGCTGCGGCGGCAGGTAGAAGCTGGTGATATAGGTCGCGGGGAAATCCTGCAGGGTGCCGGGCGCGAACAGCATGTAGAAGTTGGGCCTCATGCTGTTCCAGTCCAGCGAGCGGAAGCTGGCCACCGGCGCCTCGACTTCCAGGCCGCCGATGGAGAAGCGCAGCCTGTCGCCCAGCGACAGGTTCAGGCGCGCGGCCAGTTCCACCTCGACCGACACACCCTCATCCGCCTTGTCCCACCAGGCACCCTCGAGAATGCGGTTGTCCGGCGCCAGGTTTTCGGTCCAGCTCAGGTTGAGCTCCCGGTGCAGGGCGCCGACGCGTTCGCGGCTCGTATTTTTTTCGTATTCGCTGGCCGGGACGCCGTTGATCGCGACCAGGCGCCCGCGCACCATCGGGTAGATCTCGGTGCTGGTGACATCGTTGTCGGACAGCATCTGGCGCAGGCCGTCCACCTCGTGGGGGGCGATATTCATCAGGAAGTGGTTGGGCGCCTTTTCCGGCAGCTGCATGCGCCACTCGTCGATCAGCGCGGTGCGCGCGAACACCAGCGCCAGCATCGCCAGCAGGCCGGTGCCGAAGGCGGCGATCAGCAGGGTGTTGAACGCGGCGCGGCGCTGCAGGCTGCCGAGGGCGATGCGCCAGGCGCCGCCGAGGGCCGACAGGCGGCCGCGCACCAGCAGCTGGTTGACGAGCGCACTGCCGCCCACCAGCAGCGCCATGCCGGCAAACAGTGCCGCGGTGATGGCGAGGCTGCCGGACAGCCACCAGATCAGCAGCAGCATGCTGGTCGGGCCCAGCACCAGCCCCAGCCACTCGCGCCGGTCCGGATTGCTCCAGTCGCGGCGCAGCGTCTGCATCGGATCCGTGCGCGCGAGGCGGAACAGCGGCGGCAGGGCAAAACCCAGCGCGCAGGCGAAGCCGGTGGCCAGGCCGACGAGCAGCGGGCGCCACTGGCTCGGCGGCGGCTCCACCGGGAAGAAGTCCGCCATCAGTGCCACCGCCTGGGCCTGGATCAGGCTGCCGAGCAGCAGACCGACGGCGGTCGCGATCAGTGTCAGAGCGGTGAGCTGGCCCAGGTAGATGGCCAGTATCTTGCCGCGCCCGGCGCCGAGACTTTTCATCACCGCCACATAGGCGGTGTGGCGCAGGCCGTAGCGCCGCGCGGCCAGGCCCACGGCGACGCTGGCGAGCAGCACCGCGAGGCTGCCGGCCAGGAACAGGAAGCGCTCGGCGCGGTCCAGGGCCGAGGCCACCCGCGGCTGGCCCTCGCGCAGGTCGATCACCCGCTGGTGTTCGGTCAGCTGCGGTTCCAGCCACTTGAAGTACTGCTCCAGCGCGGTGTCATCGCCGGCGAACAGGTAGCGGTAGCGCACCCGGCTGCCGGGCTGGATCACGCCGGCGGCGGGCAGGTCGTCCAGGTGCACCAGCAGTCGCGCGCCCATATCGAACAAGCTGGTGCTGCGGTCCGGCTCGCGCTCCAGCAGGCCGGTGACCCTGAGCCGGGTGTCTCCCAGCTGCAGCGAATCGCCCATCTGCAATTGCAGCAGCGGCAGCAGGCGCGGTTCCAGCCACGCCTCGCCCGGCGGCGGCCCGCGCCGCACTATCTGGCTCGCGGCGTCTTCCGCGGCGCGCATTTCCAGATGACCCACCAGCGGGTAGCCGTCGTCGACGGCCTTGACCGCGGCGAACTGGAACTGGTCGCCGGCGGCGACCATGGAGGCGAACTGCACCGCCTGCGCCTGCTGCAGGCCGCGCCTGCGGGCCTCCTGCAGCCAGGCCGGGTCTACCGGAAGACTGCTGCGCAGCACCCGCTCGGCGGCGAGGAAGGTCAGCGACTGCTGTTCCATGGCGCGGGCCAGGCGATCGGTAAAGTGGGCGATGGCGGTCACGCAGGTCACCGCCAGCACCAGGGCGGTGGCGATCAGCGCCAGCTCGCCGCCGCGCCAGTCCCGCAGCAGGAGTTTGAGAGGGAGCAGCTTGAGCGGCAGCATCAGGCGGACACCTCGGCGAGCGTACTGTCGGAATCACCGGCCTCTATCTCGCCCGCCGCCATGCGCAGGTGGGCGCCGCAGCGCTCGGCGAGGCGCTGCTCGTGGGTGACCAGCACCAGGGTGGTGTTGGATTCGGCGTTGAGTTTGAATAGCAGGTCGATAACCTTGTCGCCGTTGGCAGCGTCGAGGCTGCCGGTGGGTTCATCGGCGAAGAGGACGCCGTCACTGCCGCTGAAGCTGGCAAACGCGCGGGCGATGGCGACGCGCTGCTGCTCGCCGCCGGACAGCTGCCGCGGGTAGTGGTGCAGCCGGTGTTCGAGGCCGACGCGGTCGAGGAACTCCCCGGCGCGACTGGCGGCGCTGCGCTCGCCGCGCAGTTCGCTCGGCAGCATGACGTTTTCCAGCGCGGTGAGGCCGGGCAGCAGTTGAAAGGTCTGGAATACGAAGCCGACGCAGCGGGCGCGCAGGGCCGCGCGCTGCTCCTCGTCCATCGCGGTGATTTCCTCGCCGGCGAGCCAGATGCGGCCGTCGCTGGGTTTGTCGAGACCGGCGAGCAGGCCGAGCAGGGTAGACTTGCCCGAACCGGAGGCGCCGGTGATGGCCAGGCTTTCGCCGCGAGCCAGCTGTAGGGAAATATTATTTAATAGGGTCAACGGTCCCTCGCTGGTGGAGACCCGGTGGTGAAGGTTTTCGGCCCTGAGCATGGCGGACATCTTGTATTCCCTCTGCGCTGCTTTTTTTGGGAGTTGGTCGAACAGGTGTTCGGCGCGCAAATCGAGTGTGCAAGCACCCGGTTTGCCGTAGGGGGTTTGCGGACATGCGCCGCAAACCCGGGTTGAAAGAGGCCAAGGATGGCCTTTTTCAACAAGTAGGTAAACGGAGAGTATGACATGACGACAATGGTTTTCCGGCAGCTGATTGCACGTTTCGGCTTGTGTCTGCTGCTGTTGGTCCCGCTGGGACAACCGCAGGCGAGCGCCGCGGATACGCTGCTGGTGTTGGGGGACAGTATCAGCGCGGCTTACGGGATCGATGAGGCGCAGGGCTGGGTACAGCTGCTGCGCGATCGCCTGCAGGACGGCGGCAAGCCGGTGAAGGTCGTCAACGCGAGTATCAGCGGGGAGACGTCTTCCGGGGGCCTGGCGCGTTTGCCGCGCCTGCTGCAGGAACACCGGCCGCGCTGGCTGATCGTGGAGCTGGGGGGCAACGACGGGCTGCGCGGCTACCCGCCCCAGGCGCTGCAGCGCAATCTGCAGCAGATGGTGCAGTTGGCAGAGAAGGAGGGCGCCGAGGTGCTGCTGCTGGGCATGCGCATGCCGCCGAACTACGGCCGCGCCTACACCGAGGCCTTCGCCGCTGTGTACCCGAAGGTGGCCGAGGCGGAGCAGGTTCCGCTGGTGCCGTTCTTCCTGGAGCCGGTGGCGCTGTTGGACGGGGCCATGCAGACGGACGGCATCCACCCCACCGCCGTGGCCCAGGCGGCGCTACTCGACCACGTCTGGCCCTGCGTTCAGGTTCTGCTGGGGCAGAGCGTGGCCGAACAGTCGTGTACTCCGTGATCGAAATGCGTACAATCGCGGCCTGATTTTGGGCGCTTGGTTCGAGCTCCGTGGCGGCCCTGCTGCCGGTGGCTTTTGGCGGGACACGCTGTGAATACATCCCTGTACGCTCGGCGTCGGCATCCATGCCTCCGACGGTCCCGCAAAAAGCCACCGGCATCAGGACCTTCGCATTAACCTAATTGTGCCAAGCCCCCAGTCCCGATTTCCGAAGTTAGAGAAGCACCATGTCCGAACTGGAAAACCGCCGCGAGCGGCTGGAATTCAACAAGCTGCAGAAGCGCCTGCGCCGCAATGTCGGCCGCGCCATCGCCGACTTCAACATGATCGAAGCCGGCGACAAGATCATGGTGTGCCTGTCCGGCGGCAAGGATTCCTATGCGATGCTGGATATCCTGCTCAATCTACAAAAGACGGCGCCGGTGCACTTCGAGCTGGTGGCGGTGAATATGGACCAGAAGCAGCCGGGCTTTCCGGAGCATGTGCTGCCGGAGTACCTGCAGTCCCTGGGCGTGCCCTACCACATCGTCGAGAAGGACACCTATTCGGTGGTCAAGGAAGTGGTGCCGGAGGGCAAGACCACCTGCGGGCTCTGTTCGCGGTTGCGTCGCGGCACCCTGTACGGCTTTGCCGAGGAGATAGGTGCGACCAAGGTAGCGTTGGGGCACCACAAGGACGATATCGTCGAGACGCTGTTCCTGAACATGTTTTACGGCGGGCGCCTGAAGGCGATGCCGCCGAAGCTGCGCGCGGACGACGGCCGCAATGTCGTCATACGCCCGCTGGCCTACTGCCGCGAGGAAGACCTCGCGCGCTTCGCTGAACACAAGGCTTTCCCGATCATTCCCTGCAACCTGTGCGGCAGCCAGGAGAACCTGCAGCGGCAGGCGATCAAGCAGATGCTGCGGGAGTGGGACAGGAAGTTCCCGGGGCGCAGCGAGAATATCTTTGCCGCGCTGACCCGGGTTTCGCCGTCACAGCTGGCGGATCGCGACCTCTACGACTTCGAGAGCCTGGAACTCGATCGCTCTAGACCGTCGAAGGCCGCGCGGGATGACCATTCAATCCAGCGCCAGGTGCAGTCTTGGAACCCGGAAGGGGCGGACTGGGTACCCGATGATGCGGCGGATGATCTAGGGCCGCAGTATATCGAGGCGCTGAATCTGTAGGGTCGGCACCGTTCACCAGTCGCGCGTAGCTACATTCGAAGTCTCGCGCGGAGGCCGATGGACCGTGGTGAAAGTGCTGGTGCCAGAGCCGTGCCATGCCACCGACATCGGTTTCTTCCACCTTGTAGATCTTCGCCGATCGGTAGATCAGCCAGGCTATCGCTGTGGCATAGCGCAGGTTGGTGGTCAGCTCGCTGTGGGGGTGATCGAGGAAGTCCCGCTGACTCGCCAGGCCGCGCACCTTGGAGGCGAGTGCCGGGAAGTCGATCAGGTACTCGTCCCAGATCTCACGATGTGTGTGCGGTTGAATCTGATAGATGCCCAGTCCGTGGCGCCGCCCCTGTTTGAGATGAAAGCCTAGCTGCGATTCCTGCGCGGCGGTGCCCAGCAGCAGGTTTTCCATTCCGGCAGACCAGGCTCTCAGATGCTTGAGGGTCGGACGAATGACCAGAAGCCGCAACTCGTCCAGACAGATACCCATAGTGTTGTCAGGTTTTTTCCGTTTGTTTCACCCAATATGTAGTTTGCGGATTGAGTCTGCGCCACCTAATTAGTAGATTTGCGCGCAATAAACACAATAATTGGTTGTGACGCCTGTTTTGAAGGACGAAGTTGCACTAAAAGCAGGCAATTTCGGATTTTCAATCGACGGGCGTCACCCCACCTCGAGAACAGGGATTTCCTATGTCTGCACAATGGCTCGTCGCTCTGACATTTGTCGCCTATCTTGCGTTGATTCTGGTGATCGGTGTCTACGCCTACCAGCGCACTAAAGACGCCAGCGATTATTTTCTCGGCGGCCGCTCACTGCCTCCGGCGGTAGCGGCGCTGTCTGCGGGCGCCTCGGATATGAGCGGCTGGCTGCTGCTGGGCCTGCCCGGGGCGGCCTACGTTTCCGGCCTCTCGTCCGGCTGGATCGCGATAGGCCTCTTCTCCGGCATAGTGCTGAGCTGGAGCATCATGGCGCGGCGGCTGCGCATTTACTCTTACGAACTCGACGACGCGCTGACGGTACCGGCCTATCTGCACCGCCGCTTCGATCTCGGCCACCCCTACCTGCGCACCATCTGCGCGATCTTCATCCTGCTGTTCTTCCTCTTCTATGTGGCATCGGGCCTGATTGCCGGTGGCAAGCTGTTCGAGACGGTGTTCGGCTGGGACTACCGCTGGGCGGTGTTCGTCGGCGCGGCGGCAGTCATCTCCTATACCCTGTTTGGCGGCTTCCTGGCGGTATCCTGGACCGATGTGTTTCAGGGCCTGCTGATGAGCCTGGCGCTGTTGGTGGTACCGCTGGTGGTGATTACCGACCAGGGTGGTCTCGCCGCCAGTTGGGCCGAGCTGCAGGCCAAGGCCCCGGAGTTGACCCACTGGATGAGCGATAGCACCGGGCAGACCCTCAGCCTGGTGGCCATCCTGAGTTCGCTGGCCTGGGGGCTCGGATATTTTGGCCAGCCGCATATCCTCGCTCGCTTCAAGGCCGTGCGCAGTCCCGACGACGTGCCGGTGGCCGCAACGGTGGCGGCGGTCTGGTCGCTGTGTGGATTTCTCGGCGCCATGGCAGTGGGGCTGTTCGGCCACCTGGAGCTGCAGCAGACGCTGCCGGATGGCGAGCGGATCTTTATGGAGCTGGTGCAGGTACTGTTCCACCCACTGGTAGCCGGTGTACTGCTGGCGGCGATCCTCTCCGCCATCATGAGTACGGCCGATTCCCAGCTACTGGTTAGCTCTGCGGCCCTGGCCGAGGACATTTACCATGTGTGGTTCGGCCGCGAGACCAGCCCGGAGGCGATGGTGAAGGTGGGCCGCTGGGCGGTAATCGCCCTGTCACTGGTCGCGGTGTGGGTGGCCATGGATCCGGACTCCAAGGTCCTGGATGTGGTGGCCTATGCCTGGGCCGGCTTAGGCGCGGCCTTCGGCCCGGCGATTCTGATCAGTCTGTTCTGGTCCCGCATGACCGGCGCCGGAGCCATCGCCGGCGTGCTGGTGGGCGGCCTGACCGTGCTGATCTGGAAGCAGCTCTCCGGTGGGATATTCGATGTTTATGAGCTGCTGCCGGGCTTCATCCTCTCCGCAGCTGCTATCGTGATTGTTAGCGCAGTGACGAAATGTCCCGTAGCAGTAGCATCGCGCCATCGCGAATTGCTGGATTGAATCCGGCGAACTACTGACTGCGGCACGGAATGTGCGGGAATGACCGCAGATTGCTGCGCGCGGACCGCGCCCGCCGAGCGGGCGCGACTGTTGTGAAGTGAAAAGGATTTCCATCCGCAGCAATTATTCAAATAGCGGTTGGAGATACTGAGTGATCGAAGTCCATCTGGGTGATATCACTCGATTACATGTCGATGTAATCGTCAATGCCGCCAATCGGCACCTGCATGGCGGCGGTGGTGTAGACGGGGCCATTCACCGTGCGGCGGGGCCCCGCCTGCTGGAAGCCTGTCGAGCGATCGGCGGCTGTCCGGTGGGGGAAGTGCGCGCTACACCGGCCTTTGCCATCCCGGTAAAACGCATCTATCACACCGTAGGCCCCGTGTGGCGGGGCGGTAACCTCGGCGAGCCAGAGTTGCTGGCCGGCTGTTACCGCCAGTGCCTGACCCTGGCCCGGCGCGAGCATATGCGCTCCATTGCCTTTCCCGCGATCAGCTGCGGCGTCTACGACTATCCGCCCGAGCAGGCGGTGGAAATAGCGGTGGAGCTGGTGCAGCAGCACCTGGACCGGGACTGCGAGCCGCAGCGGGTCGTGTTCTGCTGCTTCGACGAGGCGATGGCGGAACTCTACCGGCAGCAGCTGGAGGCCTACGTGCGGCGCTAAGGCGGCCCTGCCATTGATGGACCTGCCGCCGGTTGGATCTGGCCGGTTTGGTCATTGATCGGACTTTCCAGGTCAATGATGATTAGCGCAGAAAATAACAAGATGAGGAGAGTCCCATGCGCAGCGCCGAGCAGTGGTTTGCCGAATACGGCGAGAGCCACCAGAACCCGACCAACAAAGCCATCCACTGGATCGCGGTGCCGGTCATCTATGCGACTGTGGTCGGCCTGCTGTGGGCCGTGCCGCAGCCGGCGTTTATGGCCGAGATACCCTGGCTGAACTGGGCCGTGGTGGCTATGGTGCCGACGCTGCTGTTCTATCTGGTGATGTCGTTCCCGCTGGCACTGGGTATGGCGGCGATCAGCGTGGTGTGCCTCTGGGGCTGGTCGGTAGTCGAGCGCCTGGGCATCTCCGTGTGGCAGACGGCGCTGGTGCTTTTTGTACTGATGTGGATTCTGCAGTTCGTCGGCCACCATATCGAGGGCAGGAAACCGTCGTTTTTCAAGGATCTGCAGTTCCTGCTGATCGGCCCCGCCTGGGTGATCGGGTTTATCTACCGCCAGTTGGGCATCAAATACTAGTCTGTAGGTGCCACCTGGTATCGCGCTGTAGAAGCGGCGGGGCGGCCATCCGCCCATGGCCGCGATCGATGGTTAGGATTGCATGTAAGTTCAATCGCGGCCCTGGGCCGCCCCGGCCGCTCCAAGCATTCACGGCGCCTTCGGCCCTACAGCATAGAAATTGCATCGAGTATTCATCTCAGCGGTTGTAGTGCACCGGCACTTCCAATGTCTCCTTCACCTGCTCCATAACCACATAGCTGGTGCACTCCAGCACCTCCGGCAGGCTGAGCAGTGTCTCGCCGTAAAACCTGCGATAAGCGCTCATATCGGCCACCCGCGCCTTGATCAGGTAGTCGAAGTTGCCTGAGACCAGATAGCACTCCTGCACCTCCGGCAGTGCCGCCACGGCGTTGCGGAATTCCTCGAAGGCATCCTGGGCCGAGCGGTTGAGGCGGATCTGGACGAAGACCACCAGGGCCGCGTCGAGAAACTCCGGATTGATCAGCGCCGTGTAGCCCTGAATGACCCCGTCGCCCTCCAGCCGCTTGACCCGCTCCACGCAGGGAGTCGCCGTCAGGCCGACCTGACGCGCCAGTTCCGCATAGCTGGTGCGGCCGTTTTTCTGCAGTACCCGCAGGATATTGCGGTCGATGGTGCTCAGTTCACTGGCGCGTTTGCGCATGGACTATCTCTCCCGGTTGGTCGATATGCTTAAAAAACAGGCGTTGCAGCGCCTTAACCAGTGGATTCAACTGGCTGGGTTCAAAATCTAGCATAAATCCACTTTTGACGCGGCCCTATACTAGGCAAATCACAGAGATAAGGCGTGCGGCCGCCACATTGGAGGCGGTGCATTCGCCAAAAACATGAGGAGCAGAAAAATGTTGATTGGCGTTCCGAAAGAGATCAAGAACCACGAGTACCGCATTGGCCTGACCCCGGCGAGTGTTCGTGAACTTATCAGCCACGGCCACGAAGTGATCGTGCAGAAGGACGGCGGTGCTGCCATCGGCTTTACCGACGAGATGTATGAGCAGGCCGGTGCCCGCATCATCGACTCGCCGGAAGAAATCTTCGCCACCGCCGACATGATCGTCAAGGTGAAAGAGCCGCAGCCGCACGAGTGCGAAATGCTGCGCCCCGGCCAGCTGCTCTACACCTACCTGCACCTGGCTCCGGACCCCAAGCAGACCGAACTGCTGGTGAAATCCGGCGCTACCTGCATCGCCTATGAAACCGTAACCGACCGCTTCGGTGGCCTGCCGCTGCTGGCGCCCATGTCGGAAGTTGCCGGCCGTATGTCCGTACAGTGCGGCGCGCACCACCTGGAGAAAGCCCAGGGCGGTCTCGGCGTACTGCTGGGCGGCGTGCCCGGTGTGGCCCCGGCCAAGGTGCTGATTATCGGCGGCGGTGTGGTGGGTACCAACGCGGCCAAGATGGCGCTGGGTATGGGTGCCGACGTGACCATCCTGGATAGATCCCTGCCGCGCCTGCGCCAGCTGGACGATATCTTCGGCGGCGCCGTGCGCACCGAGTACTCCACCAACGACGCGATCGAGCAGCACGCGCTGGAAGCCGACCTGGTGATCGGTGCGGTCCTGATTCCGGGTGCCGCGGCGCCGAAGCTGCTGACCCGCGACATGATCAGCCGCATGAAGAAAGGCGCTGTGGTTGTGGATGTGGCCATCGACCAGGGCGGCTGTTTCGAGACCTCAAAGGCGACCACCCACACAGAGCCGACCTACGTGGTCGACGGTGTGGTGCACTACTGTGTTGCCAATATGCCCGGCGGTGTCGCGCGCACCTCTACCATGGCCCTGAACAACGCGACCCTGCCGTTCGCGGTGGCCCTGGCCAACAAGGGTGCCAAGCAGGCGCTGCTGGACGATGCCAACCTGCTGGAAGGCCTGAACGTTCACGCCGGTATGGTGACTTACCAGGCGGTTGCCGATGTGCTGGGTTACGAATACGTCGACCCGAAACTGGCACTGCAGAAATCCGCGGTAGCGGAAGGCCAGGCAGCCTGAGCCGCTGTTTGAACGTGAGCGCGGCCGCTGTGCGGCCGCGGATTGAGAAAGTATTCAGTCAAGCGCTTGTCTACTTGAGCAGTTTTTCTCCCCAGGGGCGCACTGCGCGCCCTGCTCTGTGAGACCCGGTGGCGGTAGCCACCATTTATGGCCGCGTATTTACGCGGCTTTTTTATTTCTTTTCCGATGACGCGGATGGCGGGGCGGGTGACGATTAAGGTTATCTGCTCTCCCTCGCTGTCCGCCGGCAACAATGGCCGGAACAGGGCGGGTTGGCCTGGCGGTGCGCTTCCGTCGATCAGGCCTGTCGGGTCTCTCTCGTTCGCCCGGTGAAGCGGTATATGGCCAGATACGCAATACCAATCATCAGCGGTATCGCGGCAATAGAGAGCAGACCCCGTAACGCATGGTTGCTCGGGTCCGGTACCAAAACTCCCATTAATGCGAGCCCGATCGCCACAGCGATCCACATAGTGCCGAAGCGGATATCCCGCTTGGGGTGGGGTGCGCGATTGACCAGTTGTTTGACGAGTTCGGGGGTCAGGTCATTGCCCTTGTCCACCGCCAGCCGAATGGTTTGCTGGGCTTCAGCATTGGATTTATGGCGGAAGTGGAGAATCATCCACAATCCTGAGCCAACTAACAGAAATAGCGCGAACGGGGTCAGCAGTGCGAGAGTGCCTTCATTCATTTTTTTTGCTCCAGATAGGCGTTTGTGTCTAGGTTTTCCGTATCTATCTGATGCGTCGTCACTGTCATTTGGATGCGGGGGTCCTCAGTAGTCGCCTCCAGCGTGGAATTAATGCCTTAGCGTACCGGGAAAAGGCGGCCCAGCAGGACCGGCAATACGGTCTCGACGCGCAGAATGCGCGGCCCCAGGTGAACGGCGCTGAACCCCGCTGCCTGTAACTTCTCTATCTCGTAGGGAATAAGCCCGCCCTCCGGCCCCACCACCAGGGTGGTCGGATATGGCGTATCCACCGGGCAGGGCCGTGCCGTGACCGGGTGTGCCACCAGTTTTTCCGTACCCGCGGCTATCTCTGGCAGTTCGTCTTCCACGAATGGCTTGAAACGCTTGCGCAGCTCAATATGCGGCATCCGTGTGTCGACTGCCTGCTCCAGTCCCAGCAGGCACTGTTCGCGCAACCTGTCCTCCGCCAGCCAGGGCGTCTGCCAGTAGGATTTCTCGACCCGATAGGCGTTGATCAGATAGAGCTTCTTTACCCCCAGAGCGGTGACATGCTGGATCACCCGCTTCAGCATTTTCGGCCGCGGCAGCGCGAGTATCAGCGTCAGCGGCAGGGCGGCGGGCGGCGCTGCCTGCAGGTTTACCTTCAGCTCTACCGAATCGCTCTGCAGGGAGACGATCTCGCCTGTACCAATGCGCCCGTTCAGCAGACCCACGCGCAGCTGGTCGCCGGGATTCGCCCGGTGTACCTGCTGGATATGCTGGTGCCGGCGCCCGTGCAGTCGCACGCGATCGGAATCTACGAAGTCGTTCTGTTCCAGAATGATCAGATTCAAATTGTCGCACTCATCGTTAATCGGCGGAGATTATACAGTGGGGCACAGGTGAAACTGGCCGGATAGCGGCCAAGGAGTTGGGCGTGAACGCGCAGCTCGCTCCGTTGAGTGAGAAAGAGTTCGCCGCGCTGAAACTCTCGCGCTAGTCGGTGTGGCTGCCGGTGATACTGGCGGCGCCGTGCTGCAGTTTACCCCTTGGCGGAAGCCACGGCGCCCTTGCCCAGTCCCTCGTAAGCGCGCACTCGCACCTCGGCGCCCGGCAGCTCGGCGGCAATGGTCTTGGCGATGCTGTTGGCGATGTACTGCGCCAATTGCTCCACGGTGGTGTCGCAGTCCACCAGTTCGCAGCGCCGTGCGGGAATGTCGAGGGAAAATTTACCCTGCTGCGCCGCGTAGGCAAAGCGCAGCGTTTTTTCGCTGCTCCGTTCCTGCAGGTCTTCGCGGGTTCCCAGGTAGATATCCCGCCAGCGCTCCGCCCAGTTGCTTTCCCACTCGGGGCTGCGCTCGCCGTTCAGGAAAATCTGGATTCTCGAGCGATGTCCGTGGGCGATACGCTGGCAGTTACCCTCGTGCTTTTTCAGGCCGTGGCTGTAGTGGTAGTAGGGATCGGCAATCTCTTCAGCGGAAAAAGAGAGGCTCAGCCGCTCCACGCTGGTGGGGAAGGCGGGCGCCAGTTGATCCACGCTCCAGGCCGCGACGCTGTCCGGGGTGATCGTTTCCGCTTCCACCAGGGCAAACGCCTGCTCCGGGCCTGATACCGAGATCGCCTCGCCATTGTCCATCTGCCAGTGAAGGGCGACCTGGTCGCCATTCAGCGCCAGGGTGAGGTGGGGCGAGCGGGTGGGGACCAGCAGGCGGTGATCCAGCTGGTCATCGAGCCAGCGACGCAGTGTCTTTTTGACCACGCCGAAATCGCACACCATACCCTGGCTGTCCAGGGCGCCATCCAGGGCCGCGTTCGCCAGCCAGGTCTCGCCCACCAGGCCGCGGCAGTGATCCAGGTAGCTGAAGTCTACGTTGGTGAGATTGTCGACGAACAGGTGCATGAATAACTCTTAAACAGGGGGACTTTTAGCCGGAGTAAGACCGATCGCGCACAGTATAACCTGTTAGCGGGGCTAGAACTCGCGCCTTTGAGCCCCCGGAAGTCCCTGAAAGCGCAGCGGGGTGGCTATGGACTTATTCGGGGGTTTCCTTATAATCGCGCCCTCTTCGGATTTGCCGGAGATCTTTGTGGCGGCCCTTCCGGTCCCCTCGCAATGAACAGCTGTGAACCCCGCCAGGCCCGGAAGGGAGCAACGGTAGCAGTGGTGTCATGTGCCGAGGGTGTTGCTGGTTGGGCTGCCTCCAGTTTCCCCTTCTTCCCCCTGGCATTCCTGCCGACCTGGCCCCGGGCCGAGTTACCGTTCCCTATTGTCCTCTTTTGTCCTCTTGCCACGTGAATCGCCAGCTGTGCGAACAATGCGGGATTTTTCCCCGAAATCCTGGCAGCGCGGGGAATTTTATGCCGATATAACCCGGTGAAAGGTGTTCACGTCCCTGCCTCCGCTGCGCTTATGCTATAAACGGCGACAACCAAAACCATATCCAATAACGATTAGAGGGAGCCGATGAAGAAGATAGCTCTTGTCATTGCCGCGGCAGTAGCGCTCGCGGGATGCGATAACAAACAGGCCCAGCAGGAACCGGTTCAGGAGGCGGCGACGACCGCTGCAGCCGAAGTCAGCAGCCCGGCGGAGACCGGCCAGCTGACGGCCGAGGACGCCAAGGCGTTCCTGCAGAGCGCCCAGGAGCGCCTCGAGAAGATGGCGGAAGAGGTGAGTCACGCGAGCTGGCTGGCCTCCACCTATATCAATGTCGACTCCCAGTACGTCGAGGCCCTGGCCTCCGAGCGCTACACCGCTATGGCGGTGGAACTCGCCTCCGAGGCGGCCAAGTTCAACGACCTGGACCTGGATCCGGACACCCGCCGTCAACTGACCATGCTGAAGCAGGGCCTGGTGTTCCCGGCGCCCAAGGATCCGGCGCTGACCGCGGAACTGGCCCAGATCGGCTCCAAGATGCAGGGCATGTACGGTGCCGGCAAATACTGCCGCGAGGAAGAGGGTAAGGAGAAGTGCTACACCCTGACCGAGATGGGCCAGATCATGGCCAACAATCGCGATCCGAAGTTGCTGGAAGAGGTCTGGGTCGGCTGGCGCAAGGTCGCGCCGCCGATGAAGCCGCTGTATGAGCGCCAGGTGGAGATCGGCAATGCCGGCGCGCGGGAGCTCGGTTACGACAACCTGAGCACCTTCTGGCGCTCCAAGTACGACATGGAGCCCGATGCCTTCGCTGCGGATATGGATGCGCAGTGGAACAAGGTCAAGCCACTGTATAAAGCGCTGCACTGCCATGTGCGCGCCAAGCTGAACGAGCGCTACGGCGACGATGTGGTGCCGCCCAACGGCAAGATCCCGGCGCACCTGCTCGGCAATATGTGGGCGCAGGAGTGGGGCAACATCTATGACGTCGTCAAGGACGATGACATGGAGGCACCTTACGACCTGACCGAGCTGATCGAGCAGTCAGGTATGGATGAAAAGGAAATGGTCAAGGTCGGTGAGCGGTTCTTTACCTCACTGGGCTTCAAACCGCTGCCGGAAACCTTCTGGGAGCGCTCCCAGTTCACCCAGCCGCGCGACCGCGACGTGGTCTGCCACGCGAGCGCCTGGAACATGGATGGCCAGGACGATATCCGCATCAAGATGTGCATCAACAAGACTGGTGAGGACCTGGTGACCGTTCACCACGAGCTGGGCCACAACTTCTATCAGCGCATCTACAAGGAGCAGCCGTTCCTGTACAAAGAGGGCGCCAACGACGGTTTCCATGAGGCCGTGGGCGACACCATTGCGCTCTCCATCACGCCGAAGTACCTGAAGGAAATCGGTCTGATGGATGAGGTACCGGACGAGAGCAAGGACATCGGCTTCCTGATGCAGCAGGCGCTGGACAAGATCGCCTTCCTGCCATTCGGGCTGCTGGTCGACAAGTGGCGCTGGCAGGTATTCAACGGCGAAGTGCAGCCGGGTGATTACAACAAGGCCTGGTGGCAGCTGCGCGAGGACTACCAGGGTATCCAGGCGCCGGTAGCCCGCACCGAAGCCAACTTCGATCCGGGTGCGAAATACCATATTCCGGGTAACACACCCTACGCGCGCTATTTCCTCGCGCGCATCCAGCAGTTCCAGTTCCACCGCGCTCTCTGCGAGGCTGCCGGTGAGACAGGTCCGCTGCACCGCTGCTCGATCTACAACAATGCCGCGGCCGGTGAAAAACTGCGCAACATGCTGGCGATGGGCGCGAGCAAGCCCTGGCCGGATGCGATGGAAGCCCTGACCGGCCAGCGCGAACTGGACGCCTCGGCGATCATCGACTACTTCCAGCCGCTGATGGCCTACCTGGAAGAGCAGAACAAAGACCGCCAGTGCGGCTGGGAGTAACTGCGCGAACAGCGAGCACTGCTCGCTGCGCAGTTACTCGACCGGCCAAGGATGGCCGGGCCGGGGCCGGATCGAACACACTGCTGCCGCGCCATGGATGGCGAGTTAGAAGCTCAATACCGACAAGGATTTGGGGCCTGCGCGAACAGCGAGCACTGCTCGCTGCGCAGTTACTCGACCGGCCAGGGGCCGAAGGCGCCGCGAATACATGGAGCGGCCGGACTGGCCGGGCCGGGGCCGGATCGAACACACATATGTCGCGCCATGGATGGCTAACGCGATGTTCAATACCACTACAGGATTTCGGGCGCGCGCGCTGAGCGAGCATGCTCGCTGCGCAGTTACTCGACCGGCCATGGGCCGAAGGCGCCGCGAATACGTGGAGCGGCCGGACTGGCCGGGCCGGGGCCGGATCGAACACACTGCTGTCGCGCCATGGATGGCGAGTTAGAAGCCTAGTGCCGGCCCAGAAATTGAAATTCCCGGTTTTTATCGAAATGCAGTCCAGTTAAGCGAAGCCATATCCGGCACCGAGGCGGCCCAGCTACCGGCTAGTGGCTTGCGAGACACGCCGTGAATACATCCCTGTAGGCTTGTCGGCCGGGTCCCTCCGGCCGACAGTCTCGCAAGCTACTAGCCGGAATCAGGCCCTTCGCATTCCGATTTCCGCTTAAGTGAACAGCATTACGGTCTTGCCGGGTCTTTTTTATTCTGAGAATAATAAAAATAAACAGGGGCCATCATTATGGTCACTCCAACAGGTTTGGTCAGTCAGCGAGTTAATTTATTTTCCGATCAGAACTGGGCTTGGGCGGTCAGCCACAGTTTGTCCGTGTCCACACTGTATTCTTCGGCAATATAGCTGCTGTACTGAAGGCTCAATTCTGCAAAGCCGACTTTCCCTCCGACTTCAAACCCGTATTCGCTGCCAAGCTTGTCCATGCCGGAAGCATCCGTATCGTCAGAGCTGAGCTGGTGGTAATTGAGTGAAAGCTTGACTCCCGCCAACGCGGTGCCCAGTGTCGCATAGACGTCTTCGATACCTCCGACAATATTGCCGCTACCGCCACCGAGAAACATGTCGTTCCAACCCTGGAACTTGTGCAGAGTCGCAAGCGGCGTGATGAACTGGCCCTCGTCGCCATCGGCACCCAGCAGCTCATAACCACCTTTCAGCGTTACCGGGCCGAGTTTATAGCCGGCTTCGGCGAGTAAATAGGCTGCATCGAAGTTGGACGGGTTGTCGGCAGCGGCTGACTGGGCGGCATACTCCAGCACGTAGCTCGCGGCGCCGGTCGCTCCCGCGAAGCGCAGTCCATAGGTGTCGGTGGAAAAAGCGGGGGCGCTCTCGTTATCGAGCAGATAGGCATAGGCCGTTATAGACCCGGCACTCAAACCGCTGTATTTGGCGTTCAACAAGTAAGAGTCATTCTCGTGGTCGCCGACAGGGCTGTCCTCGCCAAAGATGCGGTTGATATTGTCTATATGGGCGAGAAACAGCGTCGTATTGGCCAGACTGCTATCGCTGATGCTGAGGCCGTCATAAGTCTGCTCGTTCTGGCGGAAGCCGACACCGCCAACAAAACGCTGGTTATCCAGCAGTATACGCTGGCGGCCATACTTGATCGTCGTGCCGCCGATGGTATAGGACAAGGATGCCTGGTTGATTTCCGTACCCGCCGGGTCCGCCACGCCGCCTTCGAAATCGCTCAGGTGAGTGACATCGTCCATTTCGATCAGTGCGCGAAATCCCTGAAAGAGTGCCGATTCATAAGTCAGGCGGGTCTTCAGGCTGGTCAGATCCACTGTCTCCAGCCCGTCTGTATCCACCAGTTCACTGCGTGCGCGCAGTCCCAGTGTAATCTTGCCGAAGGCGAGAGCCTCTGACACAGTCGCAGCGGTAACTTCGGCGGGTTCGTCTGTGCCGCCGGCCGTGGCTGCCGCTGTGTTTCCGGCTGCTGCGATCAATGAAAGCAGCCCACAGCAAATCGATTTCTTCCCTAGCATCTTCAGCATCTCCCCGATTGGTGGCCGGCAGGAAGTCGCCGGCATAAAAAAAGGCGCTCACAGACAACTGTCGAAAGACAGTGAGTCAGTGAGCGCCTCTGCTCAGGTCCCGCCGCGCTACGCGATCGGAACAGTTATGGTGTGCAAGCCGCGGTGAAAGTTAAATCGCGAGATGCCGTCCGTTAGCAAAATGGATGGCTGGAGTTCGACGCCTTGCCAGAGAATCGATGCACAGAGTGTGCCAGCAGGGCGGGGGCCCCTATTGGTATTGATTATGGCAGCGGCGCCTTTTCAGTGCGGAGCGGCCGTCCCGCAGCAGAGTCGAGGATCCATATTGGTGCGATTCGCGGGCAACAAAACGTGCGCGCAACAAAAAGGGCCGTACACGAATGTACGGCCCTCCTGCTCGCCAGGTTAACTGGGCGCAATCACCAAGTGTAGTTCAGGGAAACACCAGCCAGCCAGGCTTCGATGTTGGTGGTGCCGCCGTCGAAGTAAGTGGGAACTGGAATCGGTGTGATTTCCTGGATGGTTTCGTCATCGCCCCACAGGTAGGCAAAGCCACCGTCGATGCTCAGCTGATTGTTGAACTTGTAGGTGCCGCCGAAGGTTACCCACTGGCGATCGGTGTCCGGAATGGACAGGGTGCGCCAGGTGACCGGTAGTCCGAGCGCATTGGCTGTCGGCTCATCCGGATTGAGACCGTCGCGGGCCGCACCTTCGTCGTAGGCGTAGCCGATGCGCCAGGTGACCTCTTCGCACGGATAGTATTCGCCGGCGATGCTGTAGCGCCAACCGCTCGAGAAGTTTTCTTCCTTGAACAGCAGCGGGTCAAACGGTGCACCGCCTTCCGGGACAAAGGCCTCGAGGCGTTCAAAGTCGTCCCAGTCGGTCCACATGGCGCCGAGGGCAATACCCCAGTAGTTGTCGAAGCGGTGGTACAGGCCCAGCTCCCATGTGTCCGGCAGATCCAGGGTGACATTGCCATCGGCGTTATGGAAAGGCGGCAAGGTCGGGATCAGCGCCGTGGGCAGTATGTCAGAATTTACATCGCCCTCGAGCTCGGGATCGAGCTCCGCGTGGTAGGAGATACCGAAGCGGGTGCGATCGGTAATGTTCCACAGGGCGCCGATGCTCCAGCTCACATCCCAGTCATCCGCATTGTCGTAATCCAAAATCGACGTGTTGGATGCGGATGGATCCAATGGGAAGTTGGACGGGAATTTGGTTTTCAGGGTCGCATCGGCGTACAGGAAGTTGACTGCCAGACCGATGCTGAATTGATCGTTGTAGTCGTATGCCACTGAGGGCGCGATATTGACGGTCAGCAGTTCTGTCTTGTCGGCGATGGTGGTCACCAGCCAGTCGCTGGAAAAATCGGTTTCCAATCCATAGGTGGTGTACATGGAGAGGCCAAAGGACCAGCAGTCGTCGATCGGCAATGCCAGGTAGGCGTTGGGTATAAATGCGCTGGGCGAGTAATCGTCGTCTTTGATGGGGATCGGTTCCAGCGGAATGAAGCCGCCAGTTATGGGATTCGGGAGGAAGTAGGTGACGTCCCCCGCTGCGTCGATTTCCGGATTGATGTAGGACACGCCGCCGGAAATGCTGATTTCCTTGAACAGAGCGGAGCCGGCCGGGTTGCGCGCGAGGATGGCGGCGTTGTCACCGATAGCATTCTCTGCTGCGAAGGCGCGGCCCAGACCGGAAGTGCTGGTTTCCTGCAGGTAAAAACCTGCGGCCATGGCGCCGCTGGACGCGGAGCTGATTGCGGCAGCCAAAACTGCGCGGCGCAGAAATGTCTTGTTCATGAGATCCCACTCTATTGCTGATTACAGAAAGCCACACGCAGAATTGGGAAATACTGATATATGGCAGGAAGACGTTTTTTGACGCCTTCCGTTTTCGTAATTTGTTCCCTGTCAAAAAAGTCTAGCAACGCCAAACACCGCCAACAGTGGAAACGGGCGACTTT
Source organism: Microbulbifer magnicolonia (assembly GCF_035117725.1). Classification (NCBI taxonomy): domain Bacteria; kingdom Pseudomonadati; phylum Pseudomonadota; class Gammaproteobacteria; order Cellvibrionales; family Microbulbiferaceae; genus Microbulbifer; species Microbulbifer magnicolonia. Next base: position 34,319 of record NZ_JAYEFD010000005.1, read on the forward strand.
ATAAAGACAAAAAGCCGAAAAATCTATCGAATGTCGCGATTTTTTTTCGACTTTTAGAAGTGGAAAGGAATTTTATTGACTCGACGCGATGTTTTTTCCGTCGATGGATAATTTGGTCAAGGCGATTTGGTAGGTTTCGCCATCTTCTTCCTGTTGCATCAGTTTCACCAGGGCGTAGTTCCATTTTGGTGCAAGCCAGATGATTGTTTCGCGTTCCGAATCTCCGTCCCGCACGCGCTCGACCTTGATGGTTTCAATTAGCCCCAGTGGTGTTTGCAGCTTTTCGGTTCCCGCAACGGTGAACTTGTATTCGCGGATTTTTCTGCCGTCGGCAACCTGGTATTCGAGATCCTTTTTTTTGTTGGCAACGTCGAGGGCCAGTTGCAGCGGGTAGTTGATTTTATCCAGCACATTTTCCGGGGCGTTCTCCAGGGTTCTTTTGGCGTTGGAAACATTGACGACCCGCCGCTGCGCCGGTTCCCCCTCTTTCGGTTCAAAGTTCAGCACCGTGTGTTTGTCGCGCCCCAGTCCGGTTCTGTGGTACTCGTAATGCTGTGGGATCAGGCGGCCTTGCTCGATGCCGAAGCGTGAGTATTCGCGTATGTCGGCGAACAGGGAATCGGCGTTGAAGTCCAGCCGCCAGCTGTTGTTGCGGCCGGAAAGCTCGCGGGTGGCGGTGACACCGATGCCGTTATAGCTGGCGGTGTAGGTGGCGGAAAAAGGTTTGAGTTCGGCAGCCAGGATCTGACCGGAAAGGAAAAGGAGTAACAAGGCGATAAAGCGCGCTGGCACGGCGACCTCCTGATGTCTGGACCGCGTCGCGCGTTTACAAAGCGCAGCTTTGTGCGCGGAGCGGCGGCCCGCCACGGGTGGCGGGACCCTGGGTTGATCGAAAACGGAATTGTAGCGCCGGGGAAGCGGGCATTACATTTGCCGTCCGCTCCCCCGTTCGCCTGCAAGCAGGCTACAGCGCATCGTACGATCCGAAATCTATACCGAACCTGAATCCGTTGTCAGTCAATGAGACACGGCTCGCCGGGAAAAGTGCAGATGACCTCGCTGGGATCTGGCGGGGATCTATTAATCGGCTGCGGCTAGCTGCTTGCCGCAGCGGGGCAGCAGCTCACCGTCCAGTTCCGAGCGGTCCTCCACCATGCGCAGGCGGCCGCGGGCAAACCAGCTCACCGCGAGCGGGTAGATGACATGCTCCTGCACCTGTACCCGTTTGGCAAGCTGCTCGGCGGTGTCGCCGGCTTCAATCGGCACTACCGCCTGAACGATGGCGGGGCCGCCGTCCAGTTCTTCGGTGACGAAGTGCACCGTGACACCGTGTTCGCTGTCGCCGGCTTCCAGCGCGCGCTGGTGGGTGTGCAGGCCCTGGTATTTGGGCAGCAGGGAGGGGTGGATATTCAGCAGACGGCCACTGTAGTGGCGCACGAACTCCGGTGTCAGGATGCGCATAAAGCCGGCCAGCACCACCAGGTCCGGGTTGTGGCGGTCAATCTCCTCGATCAGCGCCCGATCAAAGGTGTCGCGATTCGGGAAGTCCCTGTGGTCGACCACCGCGGCGGGAATGCCCGCCTCGGTGGCGCGCGTCAGGCCGTAGGCCTCCGGCTTGTTGCTGATGACAGCGCTGAGAGTGAAATCTGCATCGTCCCGCGCGGCTGCATCGATCAGCGCCTGTAAATTGGTGCCGCTGCCGGATATCAGCACGGCCACCCTGCACTGTTTTTTTGATGGGGAATCGGAGGACATCAAAGACCTGCCAGCTCCACCGCTTCGGCGCCCGCCGCGGCGGCTTCGATGCTGCCGATCACAAAGGCGTCTTCGCCCAGCTTGCGCAGGGTCGCCAGTGCGGCATCGGCCGCGTCGGCCGGCACGCAGATCACCATGCCCACGCCGCAGTTGAAGGTGCGGTACATCTCGCGGCCGTCGATATTGCCGGCGTCGCGCAGCCAGCGGAATACCGGCGGCAGTTCCCAGCTGTTGACGTCGATGCGGGCGCAGGCGCCTTCCGGCAGCACCCGCGGCAGGTTTTCCAGCAGGCCGCCGCCGGTGATATGGCTGAGCGCATTGACCTGGCAGCTCTTCATCAGTTCGAGCAGGCTCTTCACGTAAATGCGCGTCGGCGCCATCAGCGCCTTGGCCAGGGTCACGCCGCCCATATCTTCTTGGAGGTCGGCGCCGCTGATTTCCAGCACCTTGCGGATCAGCGAATAGCCGTTCGAGTGGGGGCCGCTGGCGCCGAGGCCGAGCAGTACATCGCCGGTCTTGACCTTGCTGCCGTCGATGATTTCGGACTTCTCCACCACGCCGACACAGAAGCCGGCCAGATCGTAGTCGTCACCTTCGTACATGCCGGGCATTTCCGCGGTCTCACCGCCCACCAGGGCGCAGCCGGCCAGTTCACAGCCCCTGCCGATGCCGGACACCACTTCCGTGGCGATATCCACGTTCAGTTTGCCGGTGGCGTAATAGTCGAGGAAAAACAGGGGCTCGGCGCCGGCCACCACCAGGTCGTTGACGCACATGGCCACCAGGTCAATGCCGATGGTGTCGTGGATACCGAGGTCCATCGCCAGGCGCAGCTTGGTGCCGACGCCGTCGGTGCCGGACACCAGCACCGGCTCCCTGTAGCCGCTGGGCAGTTCGCACAGGGCGCCGAATCCGCCCAGCCCGCCCATTACTTCCGGGCGCGCGGTGCGCTTGGCGACGTGCTTGATGCGCTCAACCAGGGCATTGCCCGCGTCGATATCGACACCGGCGTCTTTATAGGAGAGGGGCTTTTGTGGATTCTGCGGCTTGGAATCGCTCATGATTCATCCTGCGATGGGTCTACGGAGGGCGCGTATTCTAGCCCGGTCTTGGGCAGGTATCCACGCCCTCGCTTGATCTCTGCCCATCCAGCGCAATTTCCGCTCTAATCCATGCAGAAGCATGGGCGTACGAGCGTAAATCGCACTGGCTGGACAGATATCGGCGCGATCATCGCGCCTCCCGGCCCAAGTCCGGGCTAATGGGAAACTAACCAATTGTGCGAATAGGTCGGCGATTCTGGCAAACGCCCGGGCGCGGCGACGCCGCGGGGGCTCGACACAGGGGCATTGCGAGAAATGCGGGCCAGGTACTGGGAGAAATACCCGACACTGATACAATAGCCCCAAATCTGGCCGTGACCCGCCCATTTTGGCGCCCTGCGCCGCGGAACCGGCCGCTTTCACAGATCAGGGCGGAAGGTGAGTATCCACGCCTTCCGGACCGTTGAAGAGGTTTCGGGGAGATATCCGATGCATAAGCTGCTCCGGCATGGATTGATGCCAGCGGGTCTGGTGCTGTTGCTCTGCGCGCTGGTCCTGCCCGCCCAGGCCCGGGTGATCCCGGATCTGTACGAGGTGGTGGAAGCCGTGCCGAGCCGCGGTGCCACTGACCGCGCCAGCGCCGGCAGTCGCGGGCTGGAGCGGGTGTTTGTGCGCGTGACCGGTGACGCGGCCATCGGCAGCAATCCCCAGCTGCAGCCGGTGCTGCAGGAGGCGCAGCAGTATATTCAGGGCTACCGCTATACCAGCGAAGACAACCAGCTGTACCTGCACCTCTCCTATGATCCCCAGGCCGTGGCCGATCAGGTGCACAAGCTGGGGCTGCCCATGTGGCCGAACAACCGTCCCGGCACGCTGGTGTGGATGGCGGTGGACACGCTGCAGGGTGGCCGCAGCGCGCTGCGCGGCGACGACAGCCCGGAGCTCTTCGCCGCCCTGGAGGCCATGGCCATCGAGCGCGGCCTGCCGGTGGATTTCCCGGTCATGGACCTGAACGACCAGCGCAACCTGCCGCTGGGTAACCTCTGGGCCCTTGACGAGCGCGCCGCCGAGCAGGCCGGCGTGCGCTACCGCCCGGATGCGACCCTGATGGGGCGCCTGCTGCAGGCGTCCGGCCAGCGCTGGCAGGCGAGCTGGCTGCTGATTCACGGCGGCCGCAGTTATGCCTTCGACGCCAGCGGCAGCTCCCTGGAGGAGGTTGCCCTGCGCGGCATCGACGAGGCGGCCAATCTGCTGGCGCAGCGTTACGCGGTGCGCCCGGACGGCGGCAGCGGCCAGCAGAGTACGGTGATTGTCGAGCTGTCCGGTGTCGACAGCTTTGCCGATTACACGGAGGCCGGCGCCTACCTGCAGGGACTGGCCCAGGTCAGCAGGGCCGACCTGCTGTCGGTGGATGGCGACCGCATGCGCGTCGCGCTGACCACCTCCGCGCGGATGCAGAACCTGCGCGATGCTCTGGCCCTGAACCGCAAACTGCAGGCCCAGGCCGATAGCGAGTCCATCGACCTGAGCGGCTATCGCGCCCCGCTGGGCAGCGCGGAAAATCCGCTGCGCTATCGCTGGCACTGAAATGACCACGCCGCAACAGCTGCCGCTGGGTATATCCCTGCGGGACGACGCCACCTTTGACAACTTCTACCTGTCCGATGCGGATCCCAATCGCCAGGTGGTGGCCCTGTTGCAGGCCTTTGCCCGCGGGGAAAATCCGGAACCGGTGATCTATCTGTGGGGCGAGGCGGGCAGTGGCGTCAGCCATCTGCTGCAGTCGGTGTGCCAGAGCGCTGAATCCTGTGGCCGCTCGTTCCAGTATCTGCCGCTGGCCGATTTGTTGGAGAAAGGGCTCGAGAAAGGGCTCGAGAAAGGGCTGGCAATGGGCCCGGCGGTGATGCTGGACGGCCTGGAGCAGCTGGAGCTGGTGTGCATCGACGACCTGCATCTGCTGGAGGGACAGCCGCAGTGGCAGACGGCGCTGTTCCACCTGTACAACCGGGTCAAGGACAGTGGCGGCCAGCTGTTGCTGGGCGCGCGGAAATCTCCCCGCGGCCTCGATATCGCACTGGCCGACCTGAAATCGCGCCTGCAGTGGGCGCTGGTGTTCCAGCTGCAACCCCTCGACGACAGCGACAAGATCGCCGCCCTGCGCCGGCGCAGCCGCCTGCGCGGCTTCGACCTGCCGGAGGATGTGGCGCAGTACATCCTGCACCGCGCGCCGCGCGACACCCGCGCCCTGTTTCTCTGCCTGGAACAGCTGGACCGGGCCTCGCTGATGGCCAAGCGCAAGATCACCATTCCGTTCGTCAAACAGGTGCTGAATATCTGACGTCCCTCTGGCGGCCGGCACACCCGAGCGACGCGCCTGCCCCCGAATTCCGACCGGTGCACCGGTGGGCAGCGGCGCACTCCTACCATGGGCGCCAGCGCTTCAACCGCAACCCCTTCTTCTCCTGACCCTTTCTTCACCTGATCCTTTCCCACACCTCTCTCGCCTCTCCCCTGTCCCCCGGGGTTTTTGACCTTTGCGCATTCGTTGACTATCTCTGATTAGGGTGACGGGCGGGCTTTCCGCTCGCCGGTCCGAAACAGCGCCGTAACCTCTTTTTAATAATCGGTTGCACGTCAAACGGTCGCACGAATTTCCCGCGCCCGGAATTCCCAGAGCAAATCCGTCGTTAAATTCCTGCGAAACAGCCATGGTGACAATAATCTCTGACAGCGGTGTGGAAACCCAACAAATCCAACTGACAAAGCTCAGTGCGCGATCCGGGCGCCTTGAAATCTCACTCAATAGCAACTGGGATTTTCACCGGGGCCCGCTGGATGCGGACGTCAATCGGAGCGGAAACGGGTGTGACGAATGGGGGCGGGTCGACCTGCCGCACACCTGGAATGCACTGGACGGCTACAGTGGCGGCAACGATTATTTCCGCGGCGACGGCTGGTACCGCAAGACAATAAGGCTGGACGGGTCGCTTGCCGGTCGGCGTTTCTATCTGCATTTCGACGGCGCCAACCTGATTGCGGACCTGTATGTCGACGGCCGACATGTGGGGCAGCACCGCGGTGGCTACAGCGCTTTCCGCTTCGACCTCACCGAATTGCTGCGGCCCGGTGAAGATCAACTGTTGGCGGTGAAGGTCAACAACGAGCGCCACGAGGACGTGGCCCCGCTGAGCGCCGACTTTACCTTCTTCGGCGGCATCTATCGCGATGTGAAACTGCTGGTGACCCGGCAGGAACACATCGATGTGATGGACCACGCCTCGCCCGGGGTTTTCCTGCACCAGAAAAGCCTGAGCGACCAGCGGGCCCGGATCGACGTGCAGGTCAACCTGATCAACCACGCCACAGCCTCCCTCAAGCGTCTGCTGCGCATCGAGATCGCCGACGCCGATGGATCTATTGTCGCGCGCCGGGAGCAGCCGGTAGCGCTTCGGGCGGGCTGCGGGAGCGCCCGCTTCATTACCCTGGAGATCGACCAGCCGCGCCGCTGGGACGGTATCCGCGATCCCTATCTCTACGCGGTGACCGTCAGCCTGCTCGACGGCGAAACCCTTGTCGACAGCTTGCGCCAGCCGCTCGGGCTGCGGGAGTTCAAGGTCGATGCGGTGAGCGGACTCTTCCTGAATGGCAGCCACTACGACGTCCGCGGCGTTAGTCGCCACCAGGATTCTGAGGGCAAGGGGTGGGCCCTCAGCGCAGACGATCACCGGCGGGATGTGGAGATGATCGAGGAGCTGGGCGCCAGTGCGGTGCGCCTGGCGCACTACCAGCACGCCCCCTGTGTCTACGACCTGATGGACGAGAAGGGTCTGGTCACCTGGGCGGAAATTCCGCTGGTCAACGAAGTGCCGGCGACGGAGGCCTTCGAACGCAATGTGCGCAGTCAGTTGCTGGAGCTGGTGCGCCAGAACTACAACCATCCATCGATACTCTTCTGGGGCATCTGCAATGAGGTCAGCCTCTGCGGCATGGGCGCGGACAGCTTCGAGATCCTCAAGGGGCTGCAGGCGCTGGCGAAATCGGAGGATCCCGGCCGCCTGACCACCAACGCGGTGCTGGGGCGTTGCGACGGCGAAGATATCTGGTTCCTCACCGATATAGTCGCGGAGAACACTTATTTCGGCTGGTACTACGACGCCGCCGAGGATCTGGGGCGCTGGGCCGACCGCGCGCGCCAGGCGTACCCGCAGCGGGCCTTCGGTGTGAGCGAGTACGGTGCCGGAGCGGGTGTCGGCATTCACAGCGATGAGCCGCACGCCGGGGACCACTCGGAGGAGTACCAGAGTATCTATCACGAGATCAGCTGGCTGCAGATGCGCCGGCGCCCGTACCTCTGGTCGAAGTTCATCTGGAATATGTTCGATTTCGCCGTGGACAGCCGCGATGAAGGTGAGCGGGCCGGAATCAACGACAAGGGGCTGGTGACTTATGACCGCAAGATCCGCAAGGACAGCTTCTTCTGGTACAAGGCCAACTGGAGCCGGGCGCCGGTGCTCTACATCACCAGTCGCCGCTTCAATGTGCGCAAGCGCCCCTGTGCCGATATAAAAATCTATTCCAATCTGGAGCGAGTGGAGCTGCTGGTGAACGGCAGGTCACTCGGTGTCAGGCAGGTCGAGGACTGCCGCGTGATTTTTCCGGCAGTAGGTCTGGCGATGGGGGACAACTGCATCGAAGCGAAGGCGGTCGATCGCGACAGCCACTGGCACAGCGACCAGGTGCACTGGCAGCGCATCGATAACGACGATACCGATATAGCCGCCAGCAACGGCGTCATCGGTGTGGACCTCGACAACCGCCGTATCTACCACCTGCCTTACGGCACTTCGGTGGCCGAGCTGGAGGGGCTCATCAAGCTGCCCTTCGGCGCCGTCCTGGATGTCTCCGCAATAGGCTCTGCAGGGAGAATCGTACGGCCGGGCGATCGCTTCGCGGTAGTGGCGGCCAACGGTCGACGGCGCGAATACACCGTTGCCAGGGGCGCCCTGTCGGTGGCGCGGCCGGTCAGGGTGAATAAGGAATTGCTGCACGGCATCTTCGGATATCCGGCGGCGCCGGCGGTAAAGGTTGTCGACGGCAATGACAGTTTCCCGCTCGAGCAGGAGAAGCACACGGCGAGTTATTGGCTGACCGGGGATGCCAACCAGGGCAGTGGTCATCTCCGCATCGATCTGGGCGCGGACTACTTTATTCATAGGCTCGACAGTGCCTGGCTGCCGCCGCTGCTGACGGAAAACGGTGTCTGCCAGTACACGGTAGAAGTGGCGCGGGACCTGGAGCCGGATGCAACGGTATTTGTTGAGCACTACGACATGGTGGTGGATCGGCGCCGCAACCGCGAGCCATTGCGCACCGCGGATGCGATCGGCAGATGCGGTCGCTTTGTGCGCATCAATATCCTCGACAGCAGCTACAAAGTGGAGCTGCCGCTGCTCGGCAGCTTCCGCCTGTTTGGCGCCACCCAGTTTACGGTCAGCGGTGGTCTGCTGTACTCGGAACATCTGGCGGTAGACTACGACACGCGGTGTATTGTCCTGCCGTGCCGGGTAACGGTGGCGGAGTTGCGGGATCAGTTGCGGGTGGTCGGGCAGGGCAGTGAGCTGAAGGTGACGCTGCGCGGCGAGCCCGCGAGCGACCATATGCAGGTAACTGAGCATCACGGCGTGCTGGTGAAGTCGCGCAATAAAAACAGTGTGCGGCGCGAGTACTACGACATCCGGCGGTAACGCGCTGTGGATTCTTGAAGCGATGCGGCAAAGCTGTGCCGGATCGTGCCGGATAAAGTCGCGCCGGATAAAGTCGCGCGGAATGAAGCCGTGCGGGATTTACCTGCACACACCTGGAAATTCACGCGCCGGTGATGTTCGCGTTGATACGCGTGTATTATTGGCAGCTAACAGGCCGGGCCAGCGCGACAATTCGTCTCCCTGCCCGGGATGGCCGAGCGAAAAATACCATGTGCGATACACAGATAATAAGAAAGTCCGATGAGACCTGGTTTGCCAAAAACAGCGATCGCGAACCCGGCGAGGCGCAGGTCGTCTGCTACATTCCGCCGGTGTGCGCAGATCGGAGCGCAGAAGTCGCCACTACCTATATCCGTATTCCCCAGGTGCCCGACCGCCACGGCATGATCTTGTCCAAGCCGGCGTGGATCTGGGGTGCCGAGATGGGGGTGAACGACTGCGGCGTGGTGATCGGCAACGAGGCGGTGTTCAGCCGCCTGGTGGATAAGGAAGGTCAGGCGCTGCTGGGTATGGACTTGCTGCGCCTGGGTCTCGAGCGCGGCGCCAGTGCGCGTCGGGCATTGGAAGTGATCACCGGCCTGCTGCAAGCCCACGGACAGGGTGGCGCGGCCGGCTACCGCAATAAATCCTTCCGCTACGATAACAGCTTTATCATCGCCGACAGCGCCGAGGCCTGGGTGCTGGAGACCGCGGGACGTCACTGGGTGGCGAAGCGGGTCGAGCGGATCGCGGCCATTTCCAATGCGCTTTCCATCGGCGAGTCGTTCGACCTGTGTTCCGACGGGCTCACGGACTTCGCGACGGTTGCCGGCTATTACCGCGGCAGCGGATCCTTTCACTTCGCCCGCGCCTTCGATACCCGGTTCATGAAATATATGGGCCGCGCCCGGGAGCGCCGTTTGTCGAGCCTGAAATCCCTGGCAGCGATCGAGAGGCCATCTCTGGCAGTCATGGCGGCGGGTCTGCGCCGGCATCACCGCGACGGCGGGCACTTTGCCGCTTGCAGCAATCGCGACATCTGTATGCACGCGGGCGGCATTGCCCGGCCGAGCCAGACCTGCGGCTCGATGATTGTCCGGCTCAAAAGCGGATTGGCGCCGCAGGTGTGGGTGACCGGCACCTCCGCGCCCTGTCTGTCCCTGTTCCAGCCGGTGGACTTCTCCACCGATAGCGGGGTGATTTTTCTGCTCGACGGCGACCCCCGGCAGAGCCCTTGGCTCCGGTTCGAACAAGTCCACCGGCGCGCCCTGCGGGACCGCGCGTTTTGCGCGCGGCTGCGCCAGGATCGCGACAGGGTGGAGCAGCAAATAATCGCCGCGATGGCCGAAGGCGCTGGCATCGGCACTGCCAGCGAGATGGCGCAGGACTGGCACCGGCGCTGGCGCGACCGCGCCGGGGAAGGGCAAGCGCGCTACCGCTGGTACTCCGCCTACGACCGCTTTTGGAAAAGACTCGACCTCGACGCACAGTGACCGATCACAGGTGCAGTACCTGCCGGTACTCCGCCACCACCGGGTGGAAGCGGGTATTCTCCTTCAGGTAAAAGCGCAGCGCGTCGGCGGCGTCCGGTTCGCCGTGTACCAGCTGGATATCGGTGCCGGGGCGCAGCTGCGACTGCAGCAGCCAGTCGCACAGCTCGCGGTAATCCGCGTGGGCTGACAGACCTTCGATCATCTCTATCCGGGCCTTGCAGGGTACCTGTTCGCCGTGGATCTTCACCGACAGCCCGCCGCCCGACAGGCGCGCACCGCGGGTGCCGCCGGCCTGATAGCCGGTGAACAGCAGGGTGGTGCGATGGTTCGGCAGCAGGCGCTTCATGTGGTGCAGTATCCGCCCGCCGGTGGCCATGCCGCTGCCGGCGATGATGATATGCGGGTAGTGAATCTTCTCCAGGGCCTTGGACTCGTCGACGCTGTGGGTATAGGTGATACCGCGGTGCATGCGCTGGCATTCCTCCGGGGCCAGGCGGTGCTGGTCTGCGTAGCGGCAGTAGATGTCGGTGACGTCGATGGCCATCGGACTGTCCAGAAAAATCGGCAGTTCGGGGATCTCGCCCCGCTCCATCAGATTGACCAGCAGATACTGCAGCACTTGCGCGCGGCCCACGGCGAAACTCGGGATCAGCAGCACACCGCCGCGGCCCACGGCCTCGTTGACCACCCGCGCGAGCTCCTGGTAGACGTCGATTTCCGGGTGCGAGCGGTCGCCGTAGGTGGATTCCAGCAGCAGCAAGTCCAGTTCCGGCAGCGGCTGCGGCGGTCGCATGATCAGGTCGTGGGGGCGGCCGACGTCGCCGGAAAAGCCGACACGCGTGCCGCCGCTGTCGAGAATGGCACAGCCGGCACCGAGGATATGTCCCGCCGGCTGCAGGTGGACGCGACAGTTGCCGACGAAGAATTCCTGGCCGAAGTCCACCGGCTGGAACAGTTCCAGGCAGCGCTCGGCAGTCTCGCCGTCGTAAAGCGGTTCAGGGTGCTCGTGCTTGCTCAGTTTGTGGCGTGCGTAGAAGCGCGCATCCTCCTCCTGTATGCGCCCGCTGTCCGGCAGCAGTATGCCGCACAGGTCGCGGGTGGCGTGGTGGCAGTAGACAGGTCCGCGATAGCCCTGTTGATAGAGGCGCGGAATATAGCCGGAGTGATCGATATGGGCGTGGGTCAGTACCACTGCGTCGAGCTTGTCGATCGCGAATGCCTGCGGCTGCCAGTTGCGTTCGCGCAGCCATTTGTAGCCCTGATAGAGCCCACAGTCGACGAGAAAGCTGTGCCCGCCTTCCTCCACCAGGAACTTGGAGCCGGTCACCGTCTGCGTCGCACCGAGAAAGATAATTTTCATGCCTTCAGGCTCCGTTGCCGGAATTTGAGTGCCGCGCTGCGCCGGCTAGCAGTGCGCGGATGGGATCGAGCAGCAGCGGGCCCAGATCGATCGCCGGCGCCGGCCCGGGAACGCTGTTGCTGGTAATCAGCGCACGCACGCCGCTCGCCAGCAGCTGCTCGCGCGCATCGCCGGCAAAAAGCCCGTGTACCGCGATACAGTCGATGGCGGCAAAGCCGGCCGCCTGCAACCGCGCGACCGCCTGCAGCACCGTGTGGCCGCTGGAGATGACGTCGTCGACGATCACCGCACAGGGCCTCGCTGCCTGTTGTGCATCGAGTGCCGGCAGGGCAACGTGGACATCGCGATCGCCGCGGCGCTCCTTGCACCCGACGATATAGGGCCAACCGCTTCGCTGTGCGATCTTCTCCGCCCACTGGCGGCTTTCCGCATCCGGTCCCACCAGCAGGCCGGGCTCACCGCGGCGGACGAGCCAGTCCGCCAGCGCCGGCGCGCCGGACAGGGCGATGGCGGGGATGGGGTAAATCTCGGCCAGGTCGCGGATGCGGTGCAGGTGCGGATCCACGGTGATCAGCCAGTCCACTTCCCGGGAAATCCACCGCGCGAACAGGTGCGAGGTCAGTGCCTCGCCGGTGCGGAAGCGGCGGTCCTGGCGCATGTAGCAGAGATAGGGCGCGACCAGTCCCACGCTGCCGGCGCCGAGCTCGCGCAGCGTCGCGGCGAGAAACTGCAGCGGCAGAAACTTGCCGTCGGGGTCGCTGAGGTCGGCGAGCAGGATGCAGTGCCGGCCGGCAACCGGCGTATCGATGCGCAGGTAGCTTTCGCCGTCGGGGAAATGCCGGTATTCGAGTGCGCCCGCTTCCGCCGGCAGTCCGCGGCGCAGCGGTTCAAACAGCGCCAGGCTGGGATCGAGCGCAAACAGCAGCGGTGTCACGGCGCGGCTCCGATCCGAAAGAGATCGCGGTTCTGCCGGAAATAATCCCGCGCGTAGGCCAGCTCGCCGACGCTATCGGCGTACAGCGTGGCCAGTGGCTGGCCGGCGACAATCGATGCGCCGACTTTGACATGCAGTCGCAGTCCGGCGGCCGGGGACGAAGGCGCGCCGGCCAGTTTGGCCAGCTGCGCCAGGCGGCGATTGTCCATCGACAGCAGTCGCCCATCCCGAGTGGCACGCAGTTCAGAGTGCTGGGGTGCCTCGGCAATCTCCTTGAGTCCGCCCTGCGCCTCGCAGATGCGCCGGAACTGCTGCCACGCCTGGCCCGAGTACAGAATTTCCCGCGCCTGCTCCAGTCCGGCGGAATCGGGCGCACCGGAGTGCATCGACAGCAGTTGCCCGGCGAGAAACAGCGAGCGCTCGGCGAGATCGGCGGGGGCGTCGGCGCGGTTGCACAGCACGGCGAGCACATCGCGGGCCTCCTCGGTGGGGCCTATGCCGTTGCCGATCGCCTGGGTGCCGTCGGTTAATACGCAGCGCACATTCAGCTGCAGCGCCCGCGCGACACCGTAGAACAGATCCGCGAGCCGCTTCGCCTGGGTGCGGTCGCGCAGCTTGGCCGTGGGGCCGACGGGCATGTCGATCAGGATATGGTTGGAACCCGCGGCCACCTTTTTCGACAGCACCGAGGCCACCAGCTGCCCCTCGCTGTCCAGATCCAGCGCGCGTTCGATGCGGATCAGCAGGTCATCCGTGGGGCTGAGGCCGACCCTGCCGCCGTGCGCCATGCAGGCGCCGGTTTCCGTCACCACCTTCTGCAGCTGCGCCAGGCTGAGATCCACTTCTGTCAATACCTCCATGGTGTCCGCTGTACCCGCCGGCGAGGTGATGGCGCGCGAGGAGGTCTTGGGAATCATCAGCCCCGCGGCGCTGACAATGGCGATGATGACCGGTGTGGTGCGGTTGCCGGGCAGGCCGCCGACACAGTGTTTGTCGTAGACCTTTCCGTCGCCGGGCCAGTGCAGCTGGTTGCCGCTGCTGACCATGGCGCGGGTGAGCGCAGTGATTTCCGCGAGGGACAGGCGGCCACCGGCGCAGGCGGTCAGGAAACTGGCGATCTCGATATCCGCATACAGCCGGTGGCCGATATCGCGAATGATGCCGTTGATCTCCAGCGCATTCAGCTCATTGCCGTAAATCTTCTTGCGTAGGGCGGACAGCGAGCTCACCAGCGGCGCGTGTCGCACGCGCACCGGCTGGCCGTCCAGCAGGTCGAGGTAGTGCCAGGCGCTGTCGGAAAAGCCGATGGTGCCGGTGGGCAGGACTGTCTGGCTGACGATATTGAGGGTGGCGATCAGACTCCTTTCGCCGGCGTGGATCTGCAGCCGCGTATTGGCGGTAAAGCCCTCGGCACGGCAGATGTCGCACTCGCTGCCCATATACACAACCGGCTCTTCGTGGGTGTCTATGCCCATATGAAAAGCGCGCAGTTGACCGGTGGTCTCCATCGCCCGATACCCAGATCTTCCTCGCCGCTTGTGGCCAACCAGGGTTGCCGGAAAGTGCCGGGTTTGCCCTGCATGTTTTCCTCTTTGATCCGCGCAGCTGCCACAATACTAAATTGTGGCAGCTGCGCTCGCTGCGGACGGCATTTGCCGTGTTTATTTCCGCGATCCGCAAGTTTTGGGCAACCGATATGCAAAATTTTCATAACATTCTGTATGTGAGTCATGCGACCGGCGACGAGAGCGGGGGCTTGCTGCAGGCGCTCGCCGTGGCGCGCAACAACCGCGCGGCGGTCAAGGTGCTGGTGGTCTGTCCGGCGGTGCCGGAGGACTTTGAAGAGTACAGCCAGCTGTGCATGGATGCGCTGGTGGAGCGCGTCCGGCAGAGTATCGAGTCTGTGCGGGAGCAGCTGAATCTGGCGGAGGCTCAACTGAGCCTCGAGGTGGAGGCGGATTGCGGCAGCCGACCTGCCGAGCGGGTCATCCGCCGTGTGCTGGAAGAGGATTACGACCTGGTGATCAAGAACGTTGAGGGGCGCACCCAGCGCAAGGGCTTCAAGGCCATGGATATGGAACTGTTGCGCAAGTGTCCGTGCCCGGTGTGGCTGTGCCGGCCGATTTCCAACTCGCACAAGGATATCGACGTGGCGGTGGCGGTGGATCCGGAATGCGACGAGGCCAGTGCCTACGACCTGGCCATCCGCCTGTTGCGCTGGGCGCGCGCGCTGGCCGATACCTGCAGCGGCGAGCTGCATATCATTTCCTGCTGGGATTACGATGTGGACGAGTACCTGCGGCACAATTTCCCTCTCAGCGCATCCGATGAGGAGCTGGACAGGGCGGCGGAAGCGGCCCTCTCCAAGCACCGCTCCAAACTCGACGTGCTGATCCAGGCTGCGGGCATCGGCGGCAAACTGGACGTGCACCACGCCATCGCCCGGCCGGACCGCTATATTCCGCTGCTGATCGACGAGAAGAAGTTCGACATACTGGTGATGGGCACCGTCGGCCGCACCGGTATCCCCGGCTTTATCATGGGCAACACCGCGGAAAATATCCTGCAGAAAGTCAGCTGTTCGCTGCTGGCGCTGAAACCCAGTGATTTTGTCTCGCCGGTAAAAGCCTGAGGTGTATCGAGAGGAAATTGCGCCGGGCCTGCTATTTCCGGCGGAAGAAAATATAGAGGAAAAGCGGGCCGCCTATTGGCGGCCCGCTTTTTTGGGGAGATTGATTACTGCTGGGCCTTCACCTCGGCGATCCACTCGTCCACCAGTTCCTCCAGCACATCCAGCGGCACCGCGCCGTTGGCCAGAATGGTGTCGTGGAAGGCGCGCACGTCGAACTGGTCGCCCAGTTCTTTCTTGGCTTTCTCGCGCAGTTCGACAATCTTCAGCATGCCGATCTTGTAGGCGGTGGCCTGGCCCGGCATGACGATATAGCGCTCGATGGCCTTGGTCACATCGCCCTCGGGGTTGGGCGTGTTCTGCTTCAGGTAGTCGATCGCCTCCTCGCGGGTCCACTTCTTGCTGTGGATGCCGGTGTCCACCACCAGGCGGCCGGCGCGCCACAGCTCCATCGCCAGGCGGCCGAAGTCGGAGTAGGGGTCCTGGTAGAAACCGATCTCCTTCGGCACCAGCTCCGAGTAGAGCCCCCAGCCCTCGGTGTAGGCGGTGTAGCCGCCGAACTTGCGGAACTTCGGAATGTCCTCCAGTTCCTGGGCGATGGACAGCTGCATATGGTGGCCCGGAATTCCCTCGTGGTAGGCCAGCGCCTCCATCTGGTAAGTGGGCATGTCCGCCATGTTGTAGAGGTTGGCGTAGTAGATGCCCGGGCGCGAGCCGTCCGGGGCCGGGCGCTGGTAGAAGGCCTTGCCGGCGGACTTCTCGCGGAAGGGTTCCACCGCCTTCACGGTCAGGTCGGCCTTGGGCTTGGTGATAAACAGCTCGTCCAGGCGGCCTTTCATCGTGTCGATGATGGCGGTGGCCTTTTCCAGGTACTGCTGTTTGCCCTCCGCGGTGTTCGGGTAGTAGAACTGGTCGTCGGTGCGCATGAATTCAAAGAATTCCTGCAGGCTGCCCTCGAAGCCCACCTTCTTCATGATCTGGCGCATCTCGTCGTGAATGCGCGCCACTTCCTTGAGGCCGACTTGGTGGATCTCGTCGGCAGTCATATCGGTGGTGGTGTAGACGTTGAGGCGGAAGTCGTAGAAGTCGTCGCCGTCGGCGAGTTTCCAGGCGCCGTCATCGGTGGTGGCGCGCTTCTCCAGTTTCTGCAGATAGGCGATCAGGCTTTCATAGGCCGGTCCGACACTGCTGACCATCGCGGATTTGGCCTTGCCGATCAGCTGCTGCTTTTGCTCATCGGAAATTTCCAGCTTGTCGACCTTGCCTTTGAAGTCGGCGAACAGGGTACTGTCTTTGCCGTCGTCAAAGGGCGCGCCGGTGATCAGGTTCTGCGCGTCGCTGATCACATAGGGGAACACAAACTTGGGCACTATGGTGCCGACCTCGGCGCGCTCCTCGAGGTTTTTCTCCAGCTGCGCGAAATGTTCCGGCAGTGCATTCAGGCGGGCGATATAGGCTTCCGCGTCACTGACGTTGTCGATGCGGTGCTGGTTGATCAGCAGCGAGGCGATGCCGGTGTGGGTGGCGTACATCTGGTTGACCGGGTAGGTGTGCAGGCGCCACTTGTAGCCTTCGATATCCTGCTCCAGATTGCGTTTGGCCAATTTCAGGCTGAGACGGGTGGCGTCGTCCAGCTTGTTCGGGTCCAGCTTGTTCAGTTCCGCCAGCTGGCGCTGGTTGATATCGTGGGTCTCCTGTTCGAATTCCGGCGACAGGTCATTCCACTTGTCATAGTCCTCTTTCATGCCGAGGAAGGTCTTGAATTCCGGGCTGCGCTCCAGATGTTCCTGGAAGAAATCCTCGAACATCTGGTTGGCCTGGGCAATGGCGGCTTCGTCCGCCTGCGCGGCGACCTGAGTGCTCTCGGTCGCAGTCTCTGTGGCTTCAACGGTGACTTCGGCGGCGCTCTGCTCCGCTGCCTTCTCCTGGCCGCGGTCGCAGCCTGTGATTACCAGCGCGCTGATGGCGGCGGCGAGCAGGGTTTGGTTCAACTTCATGATTGCATTCCAGGTGTTCGGATAATTGTTTTTCTATTAAAGAAAAAGCGGGCACAGGGCCCGCTCTTTTCTGTCGACTTCTATCAGGCGAAGTTCTGGTTTACGAAGTCCCAGTTCACCAGGGCCCAGAAACTTTCCACATACTTCGGGCGCAGGTTGCGGTAGTCGATGTAGTAGGCGTGTTCCCAGACGTCGCAGGTCAGCAGCGGGGTCTGGTCGGCTTCGGTCAGCGGGGTGCCGGCGTTGGAGGTGTTGACGATGGCCACGGAGCCGTCGCCTTTCTTGACCAGCCAGGTCCAGCCGGAGCCGAAATTGCCTACCGCGCTCTTGCTGAACTCCTCCTTGAACTTGTCGAAGGAGCCGAAGGACTTGTCGATGGCCTCGGCCACCGCGCCGGTCGGCGCGCCGCCGCCGTTCGGGCTCAGGCAGTTCCAGTAGAAAGTGTGGTTCCACACTTGGGCGGCGTTGTTGAACACACCGCCGGAGGAGGACTTGATGACCTCTTCCAGGGACTTGCCGGCATCGGCGGTGCCTTCCAGCAGGTTATTCAGATTGGTCACATAGGCCTGGTGATGTTTGCCGTAGTGATACTCCAGGGTTTCCTCGGAGATGTGCGGTTCCAGGGCATTCTTCGCGTAGGGGAGTTCGGGCAGTTCGAAAGCCATGGTGTCTTCCTTCCTTTTGTCTCGGGTTATTGATGGGGGCATTCTACACGCGCGGCATGTCAGAATTAAGCCGGCAACGGTGCTGAATAGGGCGTTTTTCCACAATCTCGGCGTTCTCAGTGGAATACTGTTGATTTCTCGGCCTTTTTGTTGCAAAAACAGTCCACTTGGGCCAAAGGCTCACCAACTGGCGCCTCAGGGCACCTGGCTGCTAGGCTTAAGTCGTAACTGCTTACTTTTTCGTCAGTTTTTGGTATAACTGCCGCTGAATTCGACCAATCACCGGCTCCGCGCGTGCGATTCGCCTGCGCGGGCCCTTTAAAAATATCGGGTATTTTGAAACATGCAACGCAGAGAGCCCACACTGGACGGCAGTGCCGCCCTGGAACCGCAACTGGATAACCGGCCGATCGGCCGTCCGAACCGTGCGCCGGAGCCGGCGCCGGTACCGGTGGCGGAGGAGCGCCGCGGCGGTTTTTCGGTGCTGGGTCTGTTCGCGCTGATCCTGGCGCTGGCGGGGCTGGGGGCGGCGGCCTTCCTGTATCAGCAGTGGCAGATCAGCCGGGTACAGCTGGTCGATGCCGAGAGCCGCATCGCCGAGCTGGAGAAGCGCTTCGAGATGTCCGACGAGGAGTCCTCGGCCTCGGTTGAAGTTCTGAATGCCAAGGTCAAGGATAACGCCGCCGAGATCCGCAAGCTCTGGGGCGTGGCCTACGACACCAATCGCAAGGGCATCGCTGCGAACAAGGACGCCACGGAAGCCAACAAGAAGCAGGTCGCGGCCCTGGCCAGCAAGGTCAACGGCCTGAGCGCCAGCGTGCAGAAGATCGCCGCGGTGGAATCCGCCCTGGCGGAGCTGCGCAATGGCAACACCGCCAGCCAGCGCGATACCGCCGACAAACTGGCGAAACTGGAGCGTCAGCTGTCCTCCGTGCGCAGCGACCTGACCGCCCGCGTGGGCGCCAATGAGGAGGCGGTGCAGTCCATCGACGCCTACCGCCGCTCCGTGAACAAGGACCTGGTACAGCTGCGCGACGCCATCCGCTCGCTGCAGGGCGGCGGCTCCACCGCTTCCTCCATGTAACAGCGCCTGAGCGCAATAGCTGAATAGGGCGAACCGGTTGGTTCGCCCTTTTTCATGCACCGGCGCGGGTGAACGCCACGCCCGCCAATAACCCCGCATTTCGTGTAAAATCGCCCGCCTCGAGACGTTAACTGCCAGAGACTTTTACTGGAGCGCCAATGACCACTATCCGCCAGGATGACCTGATCGACAGCGTTGCCGATGCGCTGCAATTCATCTCCTACTACCATCCGCAGGACTTCATTCAGGCCCTGAACAAGGCCTATGAGAAGGAGGCCAACCCGGCGGCCAAGGACGCCATGGCCCAGATCCTGATCAACTCGCGCATGTGCGCCCAGGGCCACCGCCCCATTTGTCAGGACACCGGCATCGTGACCGTGAAGCTGAAAGTGGGCATGAACGTACAGTGGGACGCGGACATGAGCGTGACCGACATGGTCAACGAGGGCGTGCGTCGCGCCTACATGAACCCGGACAACGTGCTGCGCGCCTCCATCCTCGCGGACCCGGATGGCGCCCGCAAGAACACCGGCGACAACACCCCGGCGGTGATTCACTACGAAATCGTGCCCGGCGACACCATCGAGGTCTATGTGGCGGCCAAGGGCGGCGGCAGCGAGGCCAAGAGCAAGTTCGCGATGCTGAATCCGTCCGACTCGGTAGTCGACTGGGTGCTGAAGATGGTCCCGCAGATGGGTGCCGGCTGGTGTCCGCCGGGCATGCTGGGGATCGGGGTCGGCGGCACCGCCGAGAAGGCGATGCTGCTGGCGAAGGAGTCCCTGCTGGATCCGATCGACATCCAGGAACTGCAGGAGCGCGGCGCCTCCAACCGCGCCGAGGAACTGCGCCTGGAGCTGTACGACAAGGTCAACAAACTGGGCATCGGTGCCCAGGGCCTCGGCGGCCTGACCACGGTGCTGGACGTGAAGGTCAAGGACTACCCGACCCACGCCGCCAACAAGGCGGTGGCGATCATCCCCAACTGTGCCGCCACCCGTCACACTCACTTCACCCTCGACGGCTCCGGCCCCGCGCGCCAGACGCCGCCGAAACTGGAAGACTGGCCGGAGATCACCCGCGAGGCAGGCGGCAATACCCGCCGCGTGAACCTCGACGAGGTGACCCGCGCCGACGTGCTGAGCTGGCAGCCGGGCGAGACCCTGTTGCTGAACGGCAAGATGCTGACCGGCCGCGACGCGGCCCACAAGAAGATGGTCGATATCCTCGCCAAGGGTGAGAAGCTGCCGGTGGATCTGACCGGCCGCTTTATCTACTACGTGGGCCCGGTGGATCCGGTGCGCGAGGAAGTGGTGGGACCGGCCGGCCCGACCACCGCCACGCGCATGGACAAGTTCACCCGCACCATGCTGGAGGAGACCGGCCTGCTGGGCATGATCGGCAAGGCCGAGCGCGGCCCGGCGGCGATCGAGGCGATCCGCGACAACAAGGCGGTCTACCTGATGGCCGTCGGCGGCGCCGCTTACCTGGTGGCCCAGGCGATCAAGGCCGCCGAGGTTGTCGCATTCCCGGAACTGGGTATGGAGGCCATCTACGAGTTCGAGGTGGAGGACATGCCGGTGACCGTGGCCGTCGACAGCCAGGGCGAATCGGTGCACAACACCGGACCGCTGATCTGGAAGGCCAAGATCGAGGAGGGTGCGGTTTAACTGCACTTCCGAAAGAAATAGAAGGCCGGGCCCCGCGAGGAGCCCGGCTTTTTTTGTTTGGGACTTCGTAGATATATTGGTGGCGCCCCTGCTACCGGCGACCTTTTGCGGGACACGCCGTGGATCCATCCCTGGAGGCTTGTCGGCGAGATCCCTCTCGCCGACAGTCCCGCAAAAGGTCACCGGCATCAGGGCCTTCTCATCGATTGTGTAGTTTTATCGGCCCTTCAGGGGGAATTTATCGTCTCCCGCTGGTGAGCGAAGCACCGTTGTCAACGCGAAGGCCCTGCTACCGGGGAACTGTTTGCCAGACCTTACGCGGCCATGGATGGCCGCGTAGAGCGTACAGGGATGTATTCACAGCGTGTCTGGCAAACAGTTCCCCGATAGCAGGGCCGCCCGGGAATCCACTACGAAGCAAAATCTCATGCGGAACCCGGTTCCCCGGGGAACGTTTATTGCGGTAACTCCGCCAGCATCAACTCCCTAATCACCGGCACCGGCGCATTGCCGTAGCTGAGGAATTTCTCGTGGAATTCCTTCAGGTCGAAGTCTTCGCCGAGTTTCTGCTTCATTTCCTCACGCAGGGCGAGGATGTCCTGGTAGCCGGCGAAGTAGCTGGTCAGTTGCACCTGGCTCAGGGTAGCGCGGCGCCACTTGCCCATGGCCTCCGCTTTCTGCTGGAAGCCCTGGCGCACCATCAGGTCCATGGCCCGCGCCTCGTCGATGCCCTTTACCTGGATCTCGTAGTCGAGAATGGTGTTGATGACGGTGCGCAGGTTCCATTTGTAATACATCAGCCACAGCTCGGGCGAGAAGTCGCCGTAGCCGGCCTCCAGCATCATGCGCTCGGTATAGACCGCCCAGCCCTCGATCATGGCGCCGTTGCCGAGAATACTCTTGATCAGGCTCGGTGATTTGTTGGCGTATATCAGCTGGGTGTAGTGGCCGGGAATGGCTTCGTGAATATTCAGGATCTGCATCAGATAGCTGTTGTACTCACGCAGGAAGCTCTCGGCGCGGTCGTCGCTGAAGTCCTCGATCGGCATTACGTTGTAATAGGTGGCGGCACCCTTGTCATAGGGGCCCGGTGCGTTGATCGAGGCGACGGAAAAGCCGCGCATATAGGGCGGGGTGGTGCGCACGACCAGCGGCTTGTCCGCGTCCAGCGTCAGCAGGTCGTGCTCGGTGACGAAGGCGGCGAGCTCCGGTATCTGCTGCTCCACTTCCGCCTTGAAGGTCTCCTTGGTGGCGTGGTGCTCTGACAGCTTTTCCAGCACCTTCGAAATCCTGTCCAGCTTGTCCGCGGGCGGCTGTTCGTCGGGAAAATATTTTGGCCACAGTTTGTCGGCCAGTTCGGCCATCTTCTCGTGCAGTCGGGCTTTTTCCTCCAGCGCGCGTTCGTAGAGTTCTTTCCCGCTCATGCCGATCTGGATGTCGTATTTGAACTTCTCTTCGTACAGCTTTTCTCCGATGCGGAAATCCCTGTACTTCTGTGTCTTTTCCAGATCCGCGTGTTTGGTCTGCAGGAAGGTGACGTAGTCCTGGATGGCTTCGCGGGCATTTGCCAGGCGCTGGTTGAACTGTGCCTTCTCCTCTTCACTGAGGCCGCTCGCCGCCAGTTTCTCTTCCAGTTCTTCGCCGAACACGCTGAGCGCGCCCTCGTTCTGCTGAATGGCCAGCACTAGCTGTGGCGATGCCGGCGTGCGCAGTGAGTCCTTTGCCGCCTGGTAATAGGCAGGTACCTGCGCCATTCGCTTGCTGAAGGTGCGCAGTCGCTCGTCCAGCGGCGCGTAGTCCGTATTCAGGATCAGGGCGAAGGCGTGGGAGACGTTGTACTCGGCGGGATTCCACTGGTGGGATTTGAAGTCTTTGAGTTCCCACTGGGTGCGCGCCAGGAAGTTCTGTATCAGCGCCAGGTCACTGCGGGTATTGGCGTCCAGCTGGCTGCTGTCGATATTGGCGAACTTGCGGCTGTAGGTGCTGGCGAAGTCGAGGACGCGCTTGCGATAGGCATCGTCGGGTATCTGCAGCTGATCGGCCACCTTGTAGTAACCCTCGTTAACTGCCCAGGACGGAAACAGTTGCCAGAGTTCCTGGATGAATTCTTCGTTCAGTTGCTGAAAAGTCTGGGCGGTCTCGGTACCGACCTCCGCGGGGGCGGTTGCTTGTTCCGGTGCTGGGCGGCCACTGTCGGCAGTCTGTCGCTCGCAGGCGGTCAGGCCCAACAGCAGGGCGAGGACGGGGATGGTCATTCTCATGGTGATTCTCGGTGACGTCTCGTAGTGATCTGAGAAGAATTTCGGGTGCTGCAAAATAACATATTCGCTGGCGCTCCAGCGCATCACACAATTGGTTCACGGCGAAAGTCGCGCCCGCTGGTGGCGATTTTTTGCGCTATGTGTTCATGTGTAATTTTTAGCACTCCGTCCCATTAACCGATGTGAAAACGCCATAAAATGGCTTTTTGGTCGGTGCGCTTGTTTCATTGAGGGGCGGCGGTTAGAGTGAGGTCCAACTCAAAAGAGTCCATAATAAACGAAGATTTTTGAGGACTGATTCATGACCGCTGATATGAAAGATCTGGCCCAACAACAATGTGAAGCCTGTCGTGCCGATGCACCGCTGGTAAGTGATGAAGAACTCCCGGAGCTGCTGCGGCAAATCCCCGACTGGACACCGGTGACTCGCGACGGAATCCTGCAACTTGAGCGTGTGTTCAAGTTCCGCAATTTCAAGCAGGCCCTGGCGTTCACCAATCGCGTCGGCGCCATCGCAGAAGAAGTGGGCCACCACCCGGCGCTTTTGACCGAGTGGGGCAAAGTCACCGTGACCTGGTGGAGCCACGAGGCCAAGGGACTGCACAAGAACGACTTCATCATGGCGGCGCGTACCGACCAGCAACTAGAGGCGGAATAACCAGCTGCTCACATCTGGCAGCCCGCCTTTCCGGCTTGGCGGCCCCGAACGAAATGTCGGTGGCCGCTCAATTGGGCGCATCTAGTACCTTACAGGGCACTGGGCGCCGGGACAGGAATATTACGGGACTGCCATGCTACGAATGAAGTCCAGCTGCGAGCGCTGCGGCGCCTCGCTGGGGCTCACCGATCAGGCTTTCATCTGTTCGTTTGAATGTACTTACTGCCCGCAGTGTGCGGAACAGCTGCATCAGCGCTGTCCGAACTGTCAGGGGCATCTGGTGCTGCGACCGACCCGCACGCGTTCGCCGACAGAGGGCCAGCCACAGCGCTTCAAAGCCAAACTCGAGAAACTCCTGCGCTGACGATGTGGCGAGCTGACGCCGCACAGAGATTGACGATGCGCGGACGTAACGCTAATGCTGTGCGGAGATAGTGCGGAGATAGTGCGGAGATAGTGCGGAGATAGTGCGGAGATAAATAGTGTCCGAGTATTTTTCCACAGTGCTCTGGCGTCGCCACGGCGAACAATTCACCGACAACAAGTACAGCCGCGGCCACAGCTGGCATTTTGACGGCGGCCTCACTGTGCCGGCGTCCGCCTCTCCGCACATAGTGCCGCTGCCCTATTCGGTGGCGGAAAACGTCGACCCGGAAGAGGCCTTTATCGCCTCGCTTTCCAGCTGCCATATGTTGTTTTTTCTCGCCTACGCCGCCAAGCGCGGTTTCGTCGTGGACGAGTACCGCGACGCGGCGGTGGGGATACTGGAGAAAACCGACGGCGGCAAGATGGCCATGACCCGGGTGACGCTGCGGCCGCAGGTGGTGTTTTCCGGCGACAAACAGCCGAGCCGCGAGCAGTTGGAGCAGATGCACCACCAGTCTCACGAGCAGTGCTTTATCGCCAATTCGGTCAAGACCGAGGTAGTGACGGAACTACTGTGACGGTTCGCCGGGGAAGCGCAGCATACTGTGTGAGCCTGCCCCGCAGGCGATAGCCATCGGCTTCGACCAAAATCCTCTGCACGGCAGACTCCCACAGGGTAAATTCGAGTTAGGCGGCTGGGCCGCGGACCGCCCACAGCAGAAATTCCCGGTTACCGTCTCCGCCCTTGATCGGGCTCTCGATATAGTCCCTGACTTCCAGCCCCAATTCCCGGCACAGGGCGGTGATCTTCTCCTGCACCCGCGGGTAGAGCTTTGCGTCCCGCACCAGACCGCCCTTGCCAATACCCTCGGGGCCCACTTCAAACTGGGGTTTGACCAGACTGAGCAGCTGGCCATGGGGGCGGAGCAGTGCCGGCAGCTGCGGCAGTATCAATGTCTGGGAGATAAAGGAGACATCCATCACTACTGCGTCGAAGCCGGCGTCGCCGTAGGGGGACAGCTGTGATGCGGTGAGGTTGCGGGCATTGACGCCCTCGAACAGATGCATGCGCGGATCGTCGCGCAGTTTCTGCGCCAGCTGATCGCGGCCCACATCCACACCAACTACCATTTCGGCGCCGCGCTGCAGCAGACAGTCGCTGAAACCGCCGGTGGAGCAGCCCACATCCAGCGCGCGCCAGCCGCGTGGGTCCAGCCCGGTGTGATCCAGGATTGCCGCCAGCTTGAGGCCAGCCCGGGACACATAGCGATCTTCCGGCAGGGGCGCCACTTTCAGCTCCCACTCCTCGCCGACGGCCTGGCTCGACTTCAGCGCGGGCTGCCACTCGCCGCCGCTGCGCAGCAGTACTCTGCCGGCGTCCACCAGCTTCTTGGCGTGGGTGCGGGAGTTGGCCAGCTGACGCTCTACTAACAAAAGGTCCAGACGGGTCATGAATGGCACTATAGTTCTAAAAATATGGTGGAGGAAGCGGATGCCATGCTAACCTCTGGCCCCTTTGGGTTGAAGCTCTATTCTTTAGGGAACTCCTGAAAAACTACTGCGCGTGCGCCTGGCGGCGGCCGGCGGTGCTGGTGCGCCAGCCCGGTCGAATGTTCATGTACTGCCATGTACACTCCGCTTTCTGCGCTCGGGCGGCCACCACCAACCGCCCGCTCGTTACGTTTTTTAGGGGTTCCCCCAGCAAGGAGGTCGGCGGTCGATGGCGAAAGGCGTTCTGGACAAGTTCAAGGTTCGCAAGGGAACGGTGTTTGAGGCGCCATTAGAGGGCGCCTTCGGCCGCCTGGTCACCCCCTTCGAAGAGTTTATCCACCGCCAGAGCAGCAGTGGCATACTGCTGATGCTGTGCGCCGTGGCGGCGCTGATCATCGCCAACTCCCCGCTGCAGGAGGCCTATAAGCACCTGCTGCATATTCCCATCAGCCTGAGTGCCGGCGACTGGGAGTTTTCTCTCAGTCTGCACCACTGGATCAACGACGGCCTGATGGCCATCTTCTTCTTCCTCGTCGGCCTGGAACTCAAGCGCGAGTTTCTGGTGGGCGAGCTGTCGGACCTGAAACAGGCGGTGCTGCCGGTCATGGCTGCGATCGGCGGTATGGTGGTACCCGCGCTTATCTACGCCTCCTTCAATGCCGGCGGCGCGGGCGAGCGCGGCTGGGGTATCCCCATGGCGACCGATATTGCCTTTGCAGTCGGCTGCATTGCCCTGCTGGGCAACCGCGTACCGCGGGCCGTGGTCACCTTCCTGGTGGCGCTGGCCATCGTCGACGACCTGGGCGCGATTCTGGTGATCGCCATCTGGTACACCGAGCAGGTCAACATGACCGCGCTGATTGCCGCGGGTTGCCTGGTGGTGATCATGTGGCTGTTGAAGGCGGCCGGCGTGCGCCGCTCCCCCGCCTACGTATTCGTCGGCCTGCTGCTCTGGTACGAACTCCACCTGGCCGGTGTGCACGCGACCATCGCCGGTGTGATTACCGCCATGGCGCTGCCGGCGCGGCCGAAATACGATCCCGTCGCGTTCAGTACTTTCGTTAAGGATATTATCCGCAGCTTCGATCGCTGCTTCCGCCCCGGCGACAAGATCATCGCCAACGACGCACTGCGCGCGCGGGTGATGGCACTGGGCAACGGCGTCAACCTGGCCCAGTCGCCGCTGCAGAGAATGGAAACCCGCCTGCACACGCCCGTGGCCTTCCTGGTGATTCCGATCTTCGCCCTGGCCAATGCCGGCATTCCGATCGACAGCTTCACCAGCTCCACGGCGGTATTCAATCCGGTGACACTGGGGGTGATCTGTGGCCTGGTGTTCGGCAAGCTGGTCGGTATCGTCGGCGCCACCTGGCTGGGGTGGAAGCTCGGGCTCGGCAAATTGCCCACGGCTGCGACCTTTCACCACATCGTCGGCGTGGCGCTGCTCGGCGGTATCGGCTTTACCATGTCCATCTTTATTGCCGAGCTGGCCTTCTACGAGCAGTACGAGCTGCTGATCCAGGCCAAGGCGGGTGTGCTGCTGGCATCGGTGATTGCCGGTATCGCCGGCTTCCTGGTGCTGCGCCGGGCGCCAGTGTCCGAAGAGTTTGATGTGGCCGGCGCCGAGCAGCACCCCATTGCAGAGGCCAGGGAAGTCCAGGCAGCCGCCGAGGAGGCGGCTGCGGACGAGCGGGTGCGGCGGGGCGGGCCCCTGGGCGGAGGTGGCTAGTGGTTCAAGCGGTAAATTCGGTAACTAAAGCTCACAGCCACAGGTTCCAGGGCAAGGCGAAAAAGCGCAGGACTAGCAGGGCTAATTCAAGCTTTTTCAACGCAGCACTGGGGTCTGTGGCGAAGAGATCGGTTACAGAATTTACCGCTTGGACCACTATGCACCGGTGAACTGCTTCACCAGCCGCTGCATGCGTTCGTAGTGGCTACCTTTCCAATAGACCCGCAGGCAGTCGCGGCACTGGATAAATTCGTCGAAATACCGATCGGTATTCTCCGGCAGCAGGGCCCTGATCTCCTCCTTGCGCACATTCTCCAGCGTGCCGTTACAGGCGATGCAGCGGGAAAAGGGCCTGATGCTGCTCGCAAGTTGCAGGCGCCGGATTACCTCGGCCGCCTGCTGGCGCGGCTTGGTGGCGCGCACATAGTAACCGCGCTGCAACTGTTTTCGCTTCAGTAATTCCAGATCGCGGGTCAGCAGTATGCGTTGCTGCTCCACAGAAATGCGCAGCAGGGTGTCGTCGTGATAGTCGCCGCGAAACAGGCTGTCGAAGCCCAGCATGCGCAAATAACCGGCAAGACGCCCCAGGTGGCAGTCGAGCACGAAGCGGGGCTCGCGCAGCGGGTGGGGGCGCAGGCGGGTCACCGATGCGATGTCCAGCGCCTCGAATACCGGGTAGACACTGATACGATCGCCGTCGCGCAGCTGGTAGCCGAAATCCACCGATGCCCCATTGACCAGTATCAGGTCCACTTCGGTATGCGGCACGCCGACACTTTCGATGGCGTCCTTGATCGAGCCGGCCAGCAGGAAATCCTGCTCGAAATCCCGCTGTCGCCGGTGTCGCGGCAGGAAATCGTTCAGCTCCCGGTAAAAGCGGAAGGTGACGCGGCGCATACGGGTCCCCGGGCGGGCAGGTTGGTTGCAAATGGACTTACTTAGAGATTCCCTTAGCCGCTATAGTAGCCACTGGTGAAATTTCACAGTGCAGAATAATGATAAAAAAGCTGTTTTCCGGCCTGTTGCTGGGTCTGATGCTGGGTGTGGTGACGCTCGCGATACTGCTGCAGATTCCGCCGTCGCGGGACGCCGGCATAGAGGCAGATCCGCCGCTACTGCTCGAGCCGCTCAACCGGGTCCGGCCCGGTGCGGCCAACCTGGTGTCCATCCAGCCCTACCTGACGAGCGCCGACTACGCCAGCGCCGAGCGGTTGCAGCGCAAGCTGCGCGGCTATCTGCACAAGGCGCGGCAGGCCGGCTGGTTGGGCGAGAGGAGCCTGGTGGTGTTTCCGGAACATATCGGCACCTGGCTGGTGGCGGAAGGGGAGAGCTTCCTGTCTATCCGCGCCGACAGCACCGGCACTGCCATGCTGTGGGCGGCCCTCGGCAACCTGCCCGCCTTTGCCCGCCACCTGAGCGGCGAGTCCGCCGCCGATCCCTTTGCCGCCGCGCTGTTCAAAAGCAAGGCCGCGCGTATGGCCGCGCAGTACCAGCAGCTGTTCGCCGGGCTTGCGCGGGAGTTTCGGGTGACGCTGGTGGCCGGCTCCATCGCGATGCCGGATCCCGCGGTCGAGGACAACCACATCCGCACTGGCACCGGTCCCATCTACAACAGCAGCTTTGTGTTCTTCGCCGACGGCGCGGTGGCGGGCCCGGTGCGCAAGCGCTATCCGATCGACAGCGAACTGCCGTTTACCCAGCCGGCTTCGCAGCCACTGCCGGTTTTCGATACGCCGCTCGGCCGCCTGGCCGTGCTGATCTGCGCGGACAGCTGGTACCCGGACAACTGGCGGCAGATAGCGGCCGCGGATCTGGTCGCGGTGCCGTCCTTCTCCTCCCCCAACGGTATCTGGGCCAGACCCTGGGGCGGCTACAACGGCGCCCCGGCCCCGGCGGATGTCGATAACAAAGACATAGGCGCGCTCAGCGAGGGCGAGGCCTGGCGCAAATATGCCCTGGGCGGGCGGGGCGGGCATCTGCGCGCGGGGATCAATACTTTTTTCCGCGGCGAGCTGTGGGATCTGGGCGACGACGGCCAGACCACCGCGATCCTGAATGGCGACGTCGTTCAGGGGCAGCGCCGCGACGGCGCGGTGATTTCCAGCCTGTGGTTATCAGAAAAAAATAAAGCGCATTGAGTGAGAGCGACATGTTGGTGGATCAGGTACAGGTAGCGATTATCGGCGCCGGTATGTCCGGCCTGCAGGCGGCCCGCCTGCTGCAGGCAAAATACTCGGTGAAAGTCCTCGAGGCGCGTGACCGGGTCGGCGGTCGCCTGCAGAACCACCGCTTTGCCAGTGGCGATACCGTCGATATCGGCGGCCAGTGGGTGGGGCCCGGGCAGCACCGCATGTACCGGCTGATCGAGGAGCTTGGCGCGCGCACCTGGCCGCTGTACGACAGCGGTGACAACCTGTTGCAGCTGAACGGCCGCCTGCGGCGCTACCGCGGCACCATTCCCAGGATCAATCCGCTGGCGCTGGCGGATCTGGGCATTGCCATGGCGCGCTTCGAATCCATGGCGCGCAGCATCGATCCGGCGGCACCCTGGTCACACGCCAAGGCGGAACACTGGGATTCGATGACACTCGACTCCTGGCTGCAGAAAAACTGCCGTACGAAACTGGCGCGGCAACTGTTTGCGGTGGCTATCGGTGCGGTATTCGCCGCCGAACCGCGGGAGCTGTCGCTGCTGCACGCGCTCTTTTACGCGCGCTCCGGCGATTCCCTGGAAACCCTGCTGGCGGTGACCGGCGGTGCCCAGCAGGACCGGGTGCACGGCGGCACGGCCGGCCTGTGCGAAAAGATGGCGCGGGAGCTGGGGGCGCGCGTGCAGTTGAATGCGCCGGTGGAGGCAATAGAGCAGCTGCCCGACGGCCGCCTGCGGCTGCGCCACCTGGCCGGTTCTCTCGTCTGCGAGCGGGTCATCGTCGCGCTGCCGCCGAACCAGGCACTGCGCATCCGCTTCGAGCCGCAGCTGCCGGCCTGGCGCGACCAGCTGCTGCAGCGCATGCCGGCGGGCGCCTGTATCAAGTGTGTCGCCCGCTACGAAAAACCCTTCTGGCGCGAGGATAAGCTGTCCGGCCAGGCGGCGAGCCCGGCCGGCCCTGTGCGGGTGACTTTCGACAATTCGGAAGCGGGGCGGGAGTCCGGTCTGCTGATGGGATTCCTCGAGGGCGATGTGGCGCGGCACTACAGCAACGTCAGCGCCGACGAACGGCGCGGGGCGGTGCTGGACTGTTTTGCGCAGCTTTTCGGCGAGCGCGCCCGGCAGCCGCTGGAATACGTCGACAAGGACTGGAGCAGCGAAGCCTGGACCCGCGGCTGTTACGCGGCCCTGATGGCGCCGGGCACCTGGACTGGTTATGGCGCGCGGCTGCGCGAGCAGAATGGCAGCATCCACTGGGCCGGCACCGAGTTCGCGGTCGAGTGGTTCGGCTATATGGAGGGCGCACTGGAGTCCGCCGAGCGCGCCGCGGCGGAAGTCGAACACGCGCTGGGCGAGATCGAGCGGCGTCTCCATCTATTAGCACCGGTGTGAAAGCTGGAGCGACAAGCAGAACATCACTATTTGCAAGTAAGGGAATCGCAATGGACCTAACGTACACATTTTCGAGAATGCTGCCACTGGCGGTGCTGCTGCTATTGGCGGCCTGCGGCGGCAAAAAGGAGGAAGCAGGCGGGGAAACCGCCGCGGTGGAATCCGCGGTGGTAGAAAGCTCGCAGGGCACCGATGCCGGCGAGGCGGCTGAAGACGTGGATGGAGCGGCGGATATGGATGCCGTGGCAAAGGCATATGTGCAGCTGGTACTGCAATTGGGTAATCACGACCAGAGTTATGTCGACGCCTATTATGGCCCCGCGGAATGGAAACACGCTGCGGCCGGCAGCGATGCGACACCGGCGGACATCGCCCGGCGCGCCAAACAGCTACAGGAACAGCTGCCGGCGGATATTCCCGCGGACGGCGCCATCGAAAACCTGCGCGCCCACTACCTGAAAACACAGCTGCGCGCGGTACAGGCGCACGCGGAGGCACTGGCCAACGGCGGCGAGCGCAGTTTCGAACGCGAGGCGCAGTTGCTCTATGACACTCGGCCGCCAAGGCATTCATTTGCCGAGTTCGAATCGGTATTGGCCGAACTGGATACACTGCTGCCCGGCGAAAAACCGCTGCACCTGCGCGTACAGGAATTCCAACAAAAGTTTGAAATACCCGCGGACAAACTCGCAGCCGTGTTCGATGCGGCTATCGATGCCTGCCGCGAGCGCACCAAAAAACATATCCAGCTGCCGGCCGACGAAAATTTCGTGCTGGAGTATGTCACCGACAAACCCTGGAGCGGCTACAACTGGTACCAGGGTAAGGCCCAGAGCCTGATCCAGGTCAACACCGAGCTGCCGATCATGATCGATCGCGCCATCGACCTCGGCTGCCACGAGGGCTATCCGGGTCACCATACCTACAATGCGCTGCTGGAAGACGAGCTGGCGAACAAGCGCGGCTGGGTCGAGTACAGCGTCTATCCGCTGTTCAGCCCGCAGTCCCTGATTGCCGAGGGCAGCGCCAACTACGGCATCGACCTGGCATTCCCCGGCGAGGAAAAACTCAGGTTCGAAAGGGAAGTGCTCTATCCGCTGGCCGGCTTGGATCCGGCCGACGCCGAGAAATACGACCGCGTGCTGGATCTGCTGGCCGAGCTGAAGTTTGCCGAGAACGAAGTGGCCCGCCAGTATATCGACGGTGAGATCGACGGCGACAAAGCGGTGGAACTGTTCCAGCAGTACACGCTGATGAGCCCGGAGAAGGCCAAACAGCGCAAGCGCTTCGTCGATGCCTACGGGGCCTATGTGATCAACTACAACTGGGGCAAGCAACTGGTCAGGGAGTATGTGGAAGAGGGTGCTGACTCCCAGGACGAGCGCTGGCAGCGCTTCGGCAAGCTGCTGTCGTCGCCGCGGTTGCCGTCTTCATTAAACTGGTAGGTATTGGCCATGGACCGCAAGACAGTGCGCGAACACCTGCTGGCCCGCCCCGAGGCCATTGAGGACTTCCCTTTCGGCCCCGAAGTGGCGGTGTTCAGGGTCAGGGGCAAGATGTTCGCTCTGCTCGGCCATCGCGAAGGCGTGGACAGCGTCAATCTCAAGTGCGACCCGGACGAGGCCCAGGCGCTGCGGGATATCTTTCCCGGTGTCATTCCGGGCTACCACATGGATAAGAAACACTGGAATACGGTGTTGCTGGATGGCACAGTGCCCGACTACGAAATCGAGCGGATGATGGACAGGTCCTACGGGTTGATCGTCAAGGGCCTGCGCAAAGTGGAACGCGAGGCGCTCGAATTCGCACATGGTGCTGATACCATATATCGCTAGCAAATTCCGCAGGATGGACAGAGCCTGGTATGCCCATCAACCCGGCTGGCGGGCGCGTGGCTTCGCTCCTTCGGCCATCCTGCGAACACACGATTTGATGAGATTATTTTGGGAGTGGTTGTGAACGAATTTATTGTCGAGGTAACGGCGCAGAACGCCCAGCAGATACTGATCGATGAATCCATGAAGCGCCCGGTGCTGGTGGATTTCTGGGCCGACTGGTGCGAGCCGTGCAAGCAGCTGATGCCGGTGCTGGAGAAGCTGGCCAATGAATACGCCGGCCAGTTCCTGCTGGCCAAGGTGAACGCGGACAGCGAGCAGATGCTGGCGGCCCAGCTGGGTGTGCGCAGCCTGCCGACGGTGATGGTGCTGAAGGACGGCCAGCCGGTGGACGGCTTTGCCGGCGCGCAGCCGGAGAAGCAGATCCGCGAGATGCTGGACAAATACCTGCCGAAACCCTGGGATATCAAGCTGCAGCGGGCCCAGGCGCTGGTGGCGGAAAACAAGCTGGATGAGGCGCTGCCGCTGCTGCGCCAGGCCTACAGCGAGTCCTCCGAGCGCGCCGATATTGCCAAGCAGCTGGCGGCGGTACTGCTGGAGCAGAACCGCACCCCCGAGGCGGAAGCGGTGCTCGGCAAGATTATGCTGGCGGATCAGGACAGCGACTATAAGCAGTTGATGTCGCAGCTGGAACTCAAGTTGCAGGCGGCGGAGTCGCCGGAGATCAAGGCGCTGCAGCAGGCACTGGAGCAGAATCCGCAGGATTACGATGCCGCCTACAAGCTGGCGGTGCAGTACAGCCAGAACAGCCGCCACCAGGACGCGCTGGAACTGCTGCTGGACATATTGCGCAAGGATATGGGCTTCGCCGACGGCGCGGCGAAGCAGGCCTTCCTGGACATCGTCAAGAGCCTCGGTGCGGGCGACCCGCTGGCGGCCCAGTACCAGCGCAAGCTGATGACGCTGCTGTTTTAACCGAATTCATTTTTGTAGGAGCGACGGGGCGGCCATCCGCCCATGGCCGCGATCGATGCCCGGAAAGACGCGGGCTCCAGTCGGCCCCGCTGCCGGTGGCCGCCCGAGAAAAAACCTGATCGGTAAATATTTCCCGGGCGGCCACCGGCAGCAGGGCCTTGCATTGCGTTAGCCGATTGATTTGGCGAACCTCCCCGCACCCGATCGCGGCCACCGGCGGACGGCCGCCCCGCCGCTCCTAAAAGGGACATGGAGAAACCGTGTACAAACTCTGCGTCTATATCCCCGAATCCCACCTCGAAACCGTCAAGGGCGCCCTGTTCGCCGCCGGCGCCGGGCGCATCGGTGATTACGACTCCTGCTGCTGGCAGGTCCTGGGTGCCGGTCAGTTCCGCCCGCTCGAGGGCAGCCAGCCGTTTATCGGCCAGACCGGCGCGGTGGAGCGGGTGGCGGAGTACCGGGTGGAGATGGTGTGTGCCGACGAGCTTGTCGACGCGGCGCTGGCGGCGCTGCGCGGCGCGCACCCTTACGAGGAGCCGGCTTTCGATCTGTGGAAACTGGACGGGCGCTGCGGTTGAATCCCCTCCATCTGCCCGTAGGGTGCGCCATGCGCACCTCAGGTAGCGCGGTGCGCGCGGCGCACCCTACTGGAATCCGGAGTCCCGAGCCCCGAAACTACAGCTTGCGATGAATCACGCCGCGGTGCAGCGGAAAGCGCCCCGCCTTACAGTCCGTGAAATAGTGCTCCAGCGTTTCCCGCATGATCGGGAAGGCGATCTCGTCCCAGGGGATATCGTCCTCGCGAAACAGCGCCACCTCTAAGGATTCCGGTCCGGGGCCGAAATTGGTGTCAGTCAGCTCGCCGCGATACATCAGGTAGACCTGGTTGATATGCGGTATGTCGTAGATGGTGTAGAGATCGTCGACGCGGATATTGGCCCGCGCCTCCTCCCAGGATTCCCGCAGCGCGCCCTCTTCGCTGGTCTCGCCGTTCTCCATAAAACCCGCCGGCAGGGTCCAGAGCCCGAGACGCGGTTCTATGGCGCGCTTGCACAGCAGCACCTTGTCGCCGAGATAGGGTAGTGAGCCGACGATCACGCGTGGATTGATGTAGTGGATAGCGCCGCAACCGCCACACAGGTGGCGCGGGCGGTCGTCGCCTTCGGGAATGGCGAATGTAACGGCATCGCTGCCACAGTGACTGCAGAATTTCATGGCGCCAGTATACTCGCGGCGGCGCCGACCGTCAGTCGCGGATTAGTCGGTATCTTCCTGCCTGACGATCTTGAAGCCGGTAAAGCCGTAGAGCACGCTCAGCAGCGGGCTGGCGATATTGAAGAAGCAGAAGGGCAGATAGAGCAGGGTGGGCACACCGAGCACCGCGCCCATAAAGGCACCGCAGGAATTCCAGGGCACCAGCGGCGAGGTGACGGTGCCGCAGTCGGCGGCGAGCCGCGACAGGTTCTGCGGGGCCAGCCCGCGCTTGGCAAATTCTGCACGATAGATGCGCGTGGGCAGTACCAGTGCTATGTACTGGTCGCCGGCCACCACATTGAGGCCGAAGGCGCTGGCGAATACCGCGAAAAAGAGTCCACCGATGGACTTGGCGCGGTAGATCAGCGGATCAATCAGC
Organism: Microbulbifer magnicolonia; assembly: GCF_035117725.1. Classification (NCBI taxonomy): domain Bacteria; kingdom Pseudomonadati; phylum Pseudomonadota; class Gammaproteobacteria; order Cellvibrionales; family Microbulbiferaceae; genus Microbulbifer; species Microbulbifer magnicolonia. The sequence goes on from NZ_JAYEFD010000005.1 coordinate 69,179, forward strand.
CGCTTGATCAGGCCGAATTCATCCAGCAGCGCGCCGAAGGTCACGGCGCCCATGATCAGCCATAAAGTGTGCAGCATGCTCGACATGCCGCCGCGGGACAGCAGCCGGTCGACGTCGGCGATGCCGGAATTCATCTCGAAACCGTTGGCGAGCGCCTGCCAGATGGCGGCCACAGCGCCGGATAACGTCAGGCCCTCGGTGCCGGCGAAATCGGCGTAGACCTGCGGTTGCAGAAAAATCCCCAGCAATCCGGCGAACAGCGCCGAGATCAGCAGCGCCAGGGACGCCGGCGTCTTGCGGATCGACAGCGCGACCAGCAGCGCCAGCGGCAGCAGATTGAGCAGGCCGATGTGGTAGATGCCGTTCAGCGCATCCAGCTCGACCGCCTCTTGTAATTCGGTCTGGTACTCCGCGTCGACGCGGCCGAGGCCGAGCAGGGTGAAGATCACCGCGCCAATCAGAAAGGCCGGTACCGAAGTCCAGGCCTGGTTGCGGATATGGGTGTAGACGTCGACCTTCACCATCTGGGAGGCGAGGATGGTGGTCTCCGACAGGGGTGACAGCTTGTCGCCGAGATAGGCGCCGGAAATGACCGCGCCGGCGGTGATCTGCGGCGAGACGCCGATCATCAGGGCGATGCCCACCAGACCCACGCCGATGGTGCCGGCGGTGGTCCAGGAGCTGCCGATCGACATGGCGATGGCGCCGCAGATCAGCGCCGTGGCGACATAGTACCAGGCCGGTGACAGCGCCTGGATGCCGTAGTAGACCAGGGTCGGAATGGTGCCGGACAGGTTCCAGGTACCGATCAGCGCGCCCACCGCGAGCAGGATGAAAATAGCGCTGGTGACCGAGGCGAGGGCGCCCTGGCCGGCCTTCTGCACTGCTTCCCAGGTATGGCCATTCTTCAGTGCGATCAACGCCGCGACCATGCAGCAGATCACCATGGCCGCCTGAATCGGGCCGTCGAGGGCATTCAGTCCGAACAGTGCCAGCGCACCACCGATCAGCAGCGTCAGTGTGGCCAGGGGAATCAGCGCATCGACCAGGGACGGCTCGCGGATCCTGCGTTCGGTAATTTGCTTGGTCACCGCTGACTACCGGTATGAAAAAATCGTCATTCCCGCGAAGGTGGGAATCCAGAAACTCCATGATTGCTGGACCCCCGCCTTCGCGGGGGTGACGGGAAGTTAATTTTTGGCGCTACCCGACAGTTGCACAAAGCAATTGTCGCGATGAGGCCGCGCTTCAGAATTCAATCGGATCGCGCGTTATCGGGCAGGTCATGCAGTGGCCGCCGCCGCGGCCGCGCCCCAGTTCCGCGCCGACGATGGTCACCACTTCAATACCCTCCTTGCGCAGGTGGGTGTTGGTGGTGGTGTTGCGGTCGTAGGCAAACACCACGCCGGGCTTGGCGGCGACCAGGTTGTTGCCGCTGTCCCACTGCTGCCGCTCGGCGGCATAGGCGTCGCCACCGGTTTCCACCACACGCAGCTTCTTCAGGTTGAGCGCCCTGGCCACCACATCAATAAAGGGTTTGTTCTCGAGTGTGATATGCAGCGGGGCCTTGCCTTCGCCCGGACGCATCACCACCGGGTGCACCTGGTCCATGATCTCCGGGTAGAGGGTGACGACATCGCGATCGGCGAAGGTGAACACCGTGTCCAGATGCATGGCCGAGCGCAGTTTCGGCATGGCGGCGACGATGACCTGGCTCGCGGCCTCTTTCTCGAACAGCGCCGCCGCCAGCTGCGAGATACCCTGACGGGAAGTGCGCTCGCTCATGCCGATCAGCACCACGCCGTTGCCCACCGGCATCACATCGCCGCCTTCCACCGTTGCCTGGCCGAAATTGGTATCGGGATCGCCCCACCAGACGCTGAAGGTTTCCCGGGTGAAATCCGGGTGGAACTTGTAGATGGCGGTGGTGAGGAAGGTCTCCTCTTTGCGCGCCGGCCAGTAGAGCGGATTCAGGGTCACGCCGCCATATATCCAGCAGGTGGTATCGCGCGTGTAGAGCGTGTTCGGCAGCGGCGGCAGCAGGTACTCGGTCGCGCCGTGGGCTTCCCGCGCCAGTTCCATGAATTCGGATTTGGAGAATTCGTCCGGCAGGTCCAGTACCGACAGACCGCCGATCAAAAACTCCGCCAGCTTGCGTGGTTCCAGGCTCTCCAGGTAAGCGCGGGTATCCTCCATCAGGCCCGGCCCCACATTGTTCGGCGTCACCTTGCGGTCCAGCAGCCATTTTTTTGCTTCCGGGACGGCCACGGTTTCCGCCAGCAGGTTGTGCATCTCCAGCACTTCGATATCGAACTCGCGCAACTTCGTCATGAAATCGAAGTGGTCGCGCTTGGCATTCTGCACCCAGAGCACGTCGTCGAATAACAGGTCGTCGCAGTTGGTCGGCGTCAGGCGCGCATGCGCCAGGCTCGGAGCGCAGACCATCACCTTGCGCAGTACGCCCACCTCAGAGTGCACGCCCAGCGTGGCGCCAGAATTCGACTTGGCTTTTGCCATCTGTTTCTGCTCCGTTTCAAGCCCTTGTTACAGCGTTATGGCCCCGGTGGCCAGTGCATAGATGCCGATAATCGCCCCGATCACCGTGGCCGCAAACAGCAGCAGCTCGGGTTTGGTGAAAGTGGACAAGCCGCGTTCGCGCCGCGCAAAAATAAACATCAGGGTGCCCGGCGCAAACAGGATGCAGCCGAGCAGCACATATTCCAGGCCGCCGGCGAAAATCATGAACAGGGCGTACAGGGAGGCTATCAGAGCGAAGAAGAGTTCGCGGTTGCGCAGGCTGACCGGATCGCTGAGATAGGTCTCGCGGGTGAAGGCCAGCCTGAAGCCGTAGGCGGCCACCAGCAGATAGGGAATCAGCGTCATGGCACTGGTCATCTCCAGTGTCAGGTCGAACGCGTACTGGGCAAAAATCGTCAGTATCAGGAATATCTGCACCAGGATATTGGTGAGCCACAGCGCGATATGCGGTACGCCGTTTTTGTTCTCGCGGCCGAATACCCTGGGCACCAGCTCGTATTTGGAGGCGGTGAACAGGGCCTCCGCGCACAGCAGGGTCCAGGCAAGATAGGCGCCGAGCACGGAAACGATCAGCCCGATACTGATAAACACGGCGCCCCAGGTGCCGACCACCGCCTGCAGCACACCGGCCATCGACGGCTGGCGCAAATCTGCAATGTCCGGGCGCAGCATCACGCCGTAGGGCAGCAGCGTCACCAGAATCATCAGGCAGAGCACGCCGATAAAGCCCATCACCGTGGCCCAGCCCACATCCGCGCGGTTCTTGGCGTAGCGGGAGAAGACGCTGGCCCCCTCGACGCCGATAAACACAAATACGGTCACCAGCATGGTGCGGCGGACCTGGCCCATCACATCGCCGAAGTTGTAATCGCCCCCGCCCCAGAAACTCTCGGCGAACAGGTCTTTCTTGAATGCAAACGCGAGGATGATGATGAAAATGATGATCGGCACTATCTTGGCGATGGTCACCACTTTGTTGATGGCTGCGGCCTGCTTGACGCCGCGCAGGATCATAAAGTGGATCGACCAGAGAATGACAGACGAGATTGCCACGGCAGGGATGGTGTTGCCCTCGCCGAAGGCGGGCACCGCCGCGCCCAGCGTCGACTTGATCAGGATGAAATAGGTGGTGTTGCCGAGGCAGCTGCCGGCCCAGAAGCCGAAAGCGGCGATAAAGCCGAGGTAGTTGCCGAAGCCCTCTTTGGCGTAGGTGAAGATACCGGCGTCGAGGTCGGGCTTGCGCACGGCGAGGAACTGGAACACGAATGCCAGCATCAGCATACCGGTACCGGCAATGGCCCAGGCGATCAGGGCGCCGAAGGGTCCGGTGGCATTGCCGAAGGTGGCCGGCAGCGAAAATATGCCGGCGCCGACCATGGAGCCGACCACCATGCCCATCATGGTGGTGCGGGTGAGGTTGCGTTCGGCTTCAGCGGTCATCGCGATCCGTCTGCTTGACACTGTTTTGTTCAGTGTAGACGCGTCCCCTTATCTGTCTTTTTGTCCTTTCTTTTTCCGCAACTCCACCGGTGACCGCTGTCGATTGTGGCGTCGGCTTGCTCCTGGCGCTGATTCGCGCCAGTCGCACCATCTATATTTGTGACATGAGTTCCGACTTATTGGCCGTATGTTGTAAACGATGTTGAAACCCTTCCGTCTGAATTCGGCCATTGGCGCGGCAGTCCTGCTGGTGCTCGCGGCCTGCGGTGATCGCGGAGACGAGGCGTACGAGCCGCCACCGCCCCCGGTTGAGGTGTTGATCGTGCGGGAGCAGCCGGTAATTCCCCGTTTCGAATATGTCGGTCGCGTGCAGGCGACTGACGAATTGAATGTGCGGCCGCGGGTCGAGGGTAATATCCAGGGACGCTATTTCGAGGAGGGCAGTCTGGTCAAGCAGGGGGAACTGCTCTACGAGATAGATCCTCAGCCATTTGTGGCGACACTTGAAAACCGCCGCGCTGCCGAATCCCGCGCGCGGGCGGCACTGGACGTGGCGGAGCGCAACTACCGGCGAGGCCTTGGACTGGCGCCACGGGGGTTTATCAGCAAGTCGACCATGGACCAGCTGGAGGGGGATTTCGAGCAGGCGCAGGCCGGTCTGCAGGCGGCCTTGGCCGACGTGAACAGCGCCGAACTCAATCTCTCCTATACCAGGATCTACGCCCCGCTGACCGGGCGCATCGGCCGCTCCTCGTTTACGGAGGGCGCGCTGGTCGGCCCCCAGTCGGAGCCGCTGGCCACGATACTGAATACCGATCCGGTATGGCTGCTGTTTGAGGTGCCGGAGGACCGCATTTTTTCCGTCCAGGTCGAAGAGGCACAGCGCCGGTTGGAGGGACTGCCGCCGGGGCGGCGCGACATCCGCATCGAATTGCCAGACGGCACGCTCTACCCCTTTCCCGGTACCATCGCCTTTGTCGACAACAAGGTTAATCCGAATACCGGATCCGTGGCGGTGCGGGTGGAATTCCCCAATCCGAACCAGCTGCTGATCCAGGGCCAGTTTGCCCGGGTGTCGGTGCGCGTCTACGGCGGGCCGGAGCAGCTCCGGCCCCTGGTGCCCCAGTCGGCGGTGCTGGAGGACATGCAGGGGCGCTATGTGTTTGTGGTGGATGAAAACAATATTGCGCACCGCCGCTACCTGAAGCTGGGCCAGCGCGAGGGCGAACTCTGGGCGGTGGAGGAGGGACTGCAAGTCGGCGAGCCAGTGATCGTCAACGGTCTGCAGCGCGTGATCGCGGAACAGCCAGTGGCACCGCAAAGCTCGGCCCGCAACCCGTACGAAGAAGAGCTTAAGCGAAAGGCCGCGGAAGCCGAGATGCGGGAGTCCGGGGGCGCCGCGGACCAGCGCCGGGAAAGGCAGCGCCAAGAGGAACGTCGCCAGCAGGATATGCCGCCGGGCAGCAAATAGGGCACAGGGAGTTTAAATATTTGATCAGTGCATTTTTTATCCGGCGACCGCGCTTTGCTTTCGTCATTTCCATACTGATCACCCTGGCGGGACTTCTGTCGCTGCCACTTCTGCCTGTCGCCCAGTTTCCCGATATCACGCCGCCCACGGTCACCGCCACTGCACGCTTCGCGGGCGCCAGTGCGGAAGTCATGCGCGACAGTGTGGCAGTGCCCTTGGAGGGCGAAGTCAACGGCGTGGAGAACATGCTGTACATGGCTTCCTCCAGTGGCAACGACGGCAGTTACCGTCTCACGGTGACCTTCGAGACCGGCACCGACGACGACATTGCCCAGGTCAATGTGCAAAACCGCGTGCAACAGGCGACCCCTGGCCTGCCGGAAGAGGTGCGCCGCAATGGCGTTATTGTCCGCCAACAATCCAATACCATGCTGCTGGTGGTCAACCTCGTTTCCCCGGACGAAAAGTTTGACGAGTTGTTCCTGGCCAACTACGCGGAAATTTTTATCCGCGACGAGCTGGCCCGGGTGCCCGGGGTCAGCGACGTGGAAATCCTCGGTTCGCTGAATTACGCCATGCGTATCTGGCTGAATCCGGACCGAATGGCGTCACTGAACGTCACGGTGCAGGATGTCATCGCCGCTATCCGCGCACAGAACATGCAGGTGGCCGCCGGGCAGATTGGCTCGCCGCCGATCGCGAAGAGTCAGCAGTTCCAGTACAACATTCTCGCGCAGGGCCGCCTGGTCGACGCGACGGAATTCGAGGACATCAGCATTCGCTCCAATCCCGCCGGCGGCATGGTGCGAATGAGAGATATCGCCCGTGTGGAGCTGGGCAGCGAGTTTTACAGCGCCTACGGGCGGCTCGATGGCAAGCCTGCGGCGGTGATTGCGGTCTACCAGCTGCCGGATGCGAACGCACTCAGCGTCGCCGAGGGCATACGGGACCGCGTCGCCGTGCTGGCGGAGCGTTTCCCGCAGGGATTGGAAGCGGACATTCTGTACGACACCACCGATTTCGTCAGCGCCTCGATCCGGGAGGTGGTGGAGACACTGCTGATCGCCCTGGTGCTGGTGATACTGGTGGTCTTTGTGTTTCTGCAGGACGTGCGCTCCACCCTGATTCCCGCCATCGCCATACCCGTGTCGCTGATCGGCACCTTTGCGCTGATGCTGGCATTCGGCATGACCATCAATACCGTCACGCTGTTTGCGCTGATCCTCGCCATCGGCATCGTCGTTGACGACGCCATCATCGTGGTGGAGAACACCCAGCGACTGATGGCGGAGGGCCTGTCGCCGCGGGATGCGGCACTGAAGTCGATGGAGGAGGTCACCGGCCCGGTCATCGCCACGACGTTGGTACTGTTGGCGGTGTTCGTGCCGGTGATGCTGATGCCCGGGTTGACCGGGCGCATGTACCAGCAGTTCGCGATCACCATCAGCATGGCGGTGGTCATTTCTTCCATCAACGCCCTGACGCTGAGCCCGGCGCTCTGTGCCACCCTGCTGAAAAAGAGCGAAGGCGGGGACGTCGCCGGCATCAAGGAGAGCGGACCCTTCGGCTGGTTTAACAAGACGCTGCACAAACTCACCCATTCCTATATGGGCATGGTGCGATTCTGGGTGGCCCGCCCCTGGATGGGCCTGCTGTCGATCGCCGGCCTGGTGGCGCTGTGTTACTGGCTGTTTACCAGCGTGCCCACTGGGTTTATTCCCGACGAAGACCAGGGCTTCTTCCTGGTACATGTGCAGCTGGCCGAGGGCGCTTCGCTGACGCGCACCGGCCCGGTGGTGGAGCAGATCGCGGGCATGATGCAAGAGGAGGCGGAAATCGCGCACGTGATGGCGGTGCCGGGCTTCAACGTGCTGGCGCGCAATGTCAGCTCCAACGCGGCCTTTATGATCGGCATCCTGCATCCGTGGAAAGACCGGCCGGAACGGTCGCAGCACCAGATGGCGGTGATGCGGCGCGTGCAGCAGAAGGTGGCGGGCATACCGGAAGCCCGCGTCATGGTGTTTCCCACGCCGCCGCTGCCGGGTGTGGGTACCATCGGCGGCTTCGAATTTATCCTCACCGATCTGATGGGGCGCGATGCCGCGGAGCTGGCGGGTGTCATGTACGACGTGCTGGGCGAGGCGAACCAGCGGCCGGAAATCGCCCAGGCGTTTACCAGTTTCCAGGCCAGCACGCCCCAGCTGGAACTCGACGTCGACCGGGACAAGGCGCACACCCTCGGCGTACCACTGACCGATGTCTACGCCACGCTGCAGACGCAGCTCGGCGGCTTTTACGTCAACGACTTCAACCTGTTCGGCAAGGTCTTCCGGGTCATGGTGCAGGGGGACCAGCAGTTTCGTCGCGAGGAACAGGACCTGGCCGGCTTTTTCGTGCGCGCCAACAGCGGTGAACTGGTGCCGGTGACCTCGGTCACCGCAATCTCACCCACCGTGGCGCCGCAGACCATCGATCGCTACAACCTGTACAACAGCGTCACCATCAACGGCGCGCCGGCGCCGGGCTATTCCAGTGGCGAGGCCATGCAAGCCATGGAGGAAATCGCCGCGCGCCTGCCCGCCGGTTACAGCTATGAATGGACCGGCGCCAGTCTGCAGGAAATCACGTCCGGCAATGTGGCGCCGATCCTGTTTTCGCTCGCCATCGTGTTCGTGTACCTGTTCCTGGTCGCGCAATACGAGAGCTGGGTCATTCCGATCGCGGTCATGCTGTGCGTGCCGATTGCGATTGCCGGTGCGCTTTTGGTGAACTGGCTGATGGGCGCGGTCAACAATCTCTACACCCAGATCGGGCTGGTATTGCTGATCGGCATGGCGGCCAAGAGCGCCATCCTGATCGTCGAGTTCGCCTGCCTCGAGCGCGACGCAGGCAAGCCGGTCGCCGAGGCGGCGATCAGTGCAACGCAGCTGCGCTTTCGCGCGGTGCTGATGACGGCCCTGTCGTTCGTGCTGGGCGTGATTCCACTGCTGCTGGCCACCGGCGCCGGCGCCGCCAGTCGTATCTCCCTGGGCCTGGCGGTATTCGGCGGCATGACCGCCGCGGCCGTGTTTGCCACCTTGTTGGTGCCGGTCTATTACGCGCTGGTACAGTCCTTGCGTGAGAAAGTGAAGGGCGGCCACACGCCGACTTTTCGTGCGGAAGGGGCGCAGCCGGGCAGCGAGCGGGAAGGCGGATAAACCGGCGAGGCTGTCCCCAGTCCGAATTAGGACTGGCGCCTCAGGGGACTTGATAGTAGTTTGAGTAAAATATGAGGAAGTCGGGTGCAGAGGTGTAAATCGGGTTATATGTTGGCGCAAATTGAGGAAAAAATTTCCCGTCTGCGGGACCAGTTACAGGCGCAGGTGCCCACCGGGCCGGATCTGCACGGTCACGCCGCGGTGCTGCTCGCGCTGACCGATGAGCCAGACCCGAAAGTCATCCTCACCAAGCGATCCGCCAACCTGTCCACCCATTCCGGCGAGGTCTCGCTGCCCGGCGGCCGCTGGGACGCTACTGATCCATCGCTGGAGTTCACCGCACTGCGGGAAACCGAAGAGGAGATCGGGGTGCCCGCAGATCAGGTCCGCTTACTGGGGCCGCTGTGGCGGCGCACCACCCGCTGGCAGGTGCAGGTGACGCCCTGGCTCGGTGTCGTGGCGGCGGATGTGGCCGTGACGCCGAACCCGGGCGAACTGGACGCGGTGTTCCGTGTGCCCCTGTCTTTCTTTCTCGCCGACCCGCGCATCCGCACCGATCGCGTGACCATCGACAAGCGCCCCGTCTACCTGCCCGCCTACCAGTTCCGCGATTACGAGATCTGGGGCTTTACCGCCGGTGTGCTGACCGAGTTCCTGGTCAAGATACTCGGTGCCTCGATCGGTCACCGCGACGATGTGCCGCTGCGGGCGCTGAGCTAATCGGCAGGTCAGGCTCCCACCAGGCCGCGCTATAATTTCCGCCAGTGCCCGCAGGGTGCGCCGCGCGCATCTTCGACCTCGCTGCGCGCCCATCGACCCCGCCGGTGCGCAGGGCGCACCCCGCATAGCGCTGAACCCCGAGTCCCGGCATGTATAATTCCCGCCGGAGACCTCCGAGATTTACCATGCCCAGACCCAAATCCGCCGTTGCCCTGGACGAAGTGCACTGGGGCGCACTGAAAACGCTGTTCCCCTACTTGCTCGAATTCCGGCGCGCCGTCGCACTCGCGCTGTTGTGCCTGGTCGGCGCCAAGGTCGCCGGCGTGGGCTTGCCGTTTATCCTCAAGCATATCGTCGACGATCTGGACGCCGCGGGCGGCGCGGCCCAGGCCATGGCGCTGCCGCTGGGCCTGCTGCTCGCCTACGGCGCGGTGCGTTTCGCCAGCACACTGTTCGGCGAGTTGCGCGACACGATATTCGGCCGGGTGACCGAGCGCGCCCAGCGCCGTGTGGGCCTGGAGGTGTTCCAACACCTGCACAAGCTGGATATGGACTTCCACCTGAACCGCCGCACCGGCGGCCTGTCGCGGGATATCGAGCGCGGCAATGCCGGCATCGGCTTCCTGATGCGCTTTATGGTGTTCAACATAGTGCCGACGCTGGTGGAAATCGCGATGGTCGCCGGACTACTGTGGTGGAATTACAGTGCGGCATTTGCCGCGCTGGTGCTCGGTGCAGTGGTCGTCTACATCGGCTTTTCCGTCGTCGCCACCGAGTGGCGCACGCGCTTTGTGCGCGAGCTGAACCAGGCGGAATCGGAGAGCAGCAGCCGTGCGGTGGACAGCTTGCTGAACTACGAGACCGTGAAGTATTTCGGCAACGAGCAGCACGAGGCCGGCCATTACGATCGCGAACTGGCGGTGTGGGAGCAGGCGCGGCGCAAGAACCGGCTGTCGCTGTTCGGGCTCAACGCCGGGCAGGCACTGATCATCGCCATTGCCATGTGCGGTGCCATGATTCTGGCAGCGTTCAATGTCACCAGGGGGCAGATGACGATCGGCGACTTTGTGCTGATCAACGCCTTTATGATGCAGATCTTTATCCCGCTGAATTTCCTCGGCTTCGTCTACCGGGAAATGAAGGGCGCGCTGGCGAATATCGAGAAGATGTTTTCGCTGCTGACGGTGCAGCCGGCGGTGCAGGATGCGGACGACGCCGCGGCGCTGGATATCAGAGAAGGGCGCATCGAGTTTGACGATGTGCACTTCGCCTACCGCCAGAACCGGGAAATTCTCCGGGGTATCAGCTTCGCGGTAGAACCGCGACAGAAGGTCGCCATTGTCGGCGCCAGTGGCGCGGGCAAGTCCACGCTGTTCAAGCTGCTGTTCCGCTTCTACGACGTCACCGCCGGCCGCATTCTGATCGACGGCCAGGACATCCGTTCCGTCAGCCAGGAATCCCTGCGCGGCGCCATCGGCGTGGTGCCCCAGGATGCGGTGCTGTTCAATCAGTCGATTCTGGAAAATGTCCGCTACGGCCGCGTGGACGCCAGCGACGAAGCCGTCATGGAGGCGATTCGCCACGCGCAGTTACACGAGTTCGTGCAGCAGCTGCCGGAGGGTGTGCAAACCCTGGTCGGTGAGCGCGGCCTAAAGCTGTCCGGCGGTGAAAAGCAGCGGGTTGCCATTGCCCGCGCCCTGCTCAAGCGGCCGCCGATCATGGTGTTCGACGAGGCCACCTCGTCTCTCGACAGCAAATCCGAACAGGGGATCCTGGCATCCCTGCGGGAAATCGCCCGCGAGCAAACCACGCTGGTGATCGCGCACCGCCTGTCGACAGTAGTGGACGCCGATGTGATCCTGGTAATGGAGCAGGGGCGTATCGTGGAACAGGGCGCCCACACTGAGCTGCTGGCGGAGAATGGTCATTACGCGACGCTCTGGCGCCTGCAGCAGCAGGAGCGCCGCCCGGAAACGACCGTGTAGGGATGGAACTTGTGTTCGCCCGCGCGGGCGTGCGCTTCGCAAGCCGAGCCGGAGCCTTAAGCCAGGGTAGACGGCTCGGCGCTCCCAGCGCCTTGATAATTGCGCGCAGCCAGACTAATGTGGCGCCGGACAAAAGATAACGATAGGCAGAACCTCCTATGACGATCCCTATGCTATCGCCGTTGAAATCGGCAAAGATCATCGCCGCGCTGCTGGCGCTGGCCCTGGTGAGCGCCTGCGCTCCCCGCGACAAGCAGGAAGAAAAAACCGCACAGGCCGAGGCCGAGGCGCAGATCGTGGAGTCGGAAACCGTCCCTGCGCCGGCGGATCAGCCGGTGGAAGACGCCGACACGCGCTTCGATATCTACGTGCCGGTAGAGCTGAATGCGGACCTGAGCGATCTCTCCGATGACCAACGCCAGATGATCGGCCTGCTGATCGATGCCAGCCAGATCATGGATCGCCTGTTCTGGCTGCAGTCCTACGGCCCCGCGGAAGAGCTGCTGGGGAGTATCGATGACAACCGCAAGCGCGAATTCGCCAAGATCAACTACGGCCCCTGGGATCGCCTGAACGACAACAAGCCGTTTGTCGAAGGCTACGGCCCCAAGCCGCTCGGCGCGAACTTCTATCCGGCGGATATGACCAAGGCCGAGTTCGAAGCATGGAACCAGCCGGGTAAGGACGGTCTCTATTCGCTGGTGCGCCGCAACGACAAAGGCGAGCTGGAGCTGATCCGATACAGCGAGGCCTACAAGACCGACCTGACCCGCGCTGCCGAGATCCTGCGCGAGGCCGCAGCGCTGGCCGAGGACGAGGAGTTTGGCGGCTACCTGCGCATGCGCGCGGACGCCCTGGTCAGCGATGATTTCCGTCCGAGCGACATGGCCTGGATGGACATGAAGAACAACGAAATCGACGTGGTTATCGGCCCGATCGAAAACTACGAAGACCAGCTGTTTGCCTACCGCACCGCCTACGAGGCCTATGTGCTGCTGAAGGACAAGGAGTGGAGCGAAAAACTGGCCAAGTTCGCCGCCTTCCTGCCGGAGCTGCAGAAGGGCCTGCCGGTCGACGAAAAATACAAGGCGGAGACGCCGGGCACCGACTCGGATCTGAACGCCTACGATGTGCTCTACTACGCGGGCCACAGCAACGCCGGCTCCAAGACCATCGCCATCAACCTGCCGAACGACGAGGAAGTGCAGCTGGCCAAGGGCACCCGCCGCCTGCAGCTGAAGAATGCGATGCGCGCGAAGTTCGACAAGATCCTGGTGCCGATCAGCGAAGTGCTGATCGCCGAGGACCAGCGCAAGCACATCACCTTCCCGGCCTTCTTCGCCAACACCATGTTCCACGAAGTGGCGCACGGCCTGGGCATCAAGAAGACCGTGACCGATGGCAGCAACGTCCGCCAGGCACTGAAGGAAACCTCCTCCGCACTGGAAGAGGGCAAGGCGGACATCCTCGGCCTGTACATGGTCACCCGTCTGCATGAGAAGGGCGAGATCGAAGAGGGCGAGCTGATGGACAACTACGTCACCTTCCTCGCCAGCATCTTCCGCAGCGTGCGCTTCGGCGCCGCCAGCGCCCACGGCAAGGCGAACATGATGCGCTTCAACTTCTTCAAGGAGCAGGGTGCCTTCACCCGCGATCCGGCAAGCGGCCAGTACCGCGTGAACTTCGAGAAGATGCAAAAAGCCATGGCTGAGCTGTCGAAGCTGATCCTGACTATCCAGGGCGACGGCGACTACGCCAGGGCGAAGGAACTGCTGGAAGGCAAGGGCGTGATCGGTGCCGAACTGCAGGCCGACCTGGATCGCCTGGCGGAAGCGGATATTCCGGTGGATGTGACCTTTATTCAGGGCAAGGAAGTGCTGGGATTGAAATAGTCCGGCGAATACCTTTCAAACCCTAAAGAACCCGGCCCAGGCCGGGTTTTTTTATCCGGTGCTTGCACTTTTGACTCAAGTGTTTGCCGTGGGGTAAGTGATTTATAAATTGCGTTAGATCGCAATGTGCTCATCCACCGAGGGCCGGACTGGGACAGGATATTTTCCCGCGGCCAGAGTGACCGCCAAAAGAAAGCCCCGGCTTTTGGCCGGGGCTGGCTTATCGCGTCACTTCCCAATGTTAACGCGGTATCAGACAGGGCATATACACATCCAGCTGGTTTACTTCCGTCGGCAGACTGCCCAGACTCAGACGGACGCTGTTGAATTCCTGCGTCGAGTTAAGTTGCAGCAGCCGGAGTCTCGGTGCGCCGTCAGGGTTGAAGAGTGCTAGTGATTTTCCTGTCGCGCTGTCGCCGGTGGGACTGCCGTTCAGGAGGGTACTGACAGTGATGGTGTCCAGCATTTCCTCATCGAGCGGCGATGAAGATGAAGCCGACCCCACCAGGAATGCGATCCAGTAACTGCCGTTTGCGATCGAGTTCCTGTTGACGTCGATGTAGGCGTTGCCGCCTGCGTCCATTGCCACCTGGATGCGCGCGGCGTTGCCGAACTTGCCGTCGATCAGCCGTTCAACGCCTATGACGTCGCAGCCGGTGCAGGGTTCAACGATCCCGTCATCCACCTGGATGTCAGGGGACAGTAAGCAACTGAAACCGTTACCGTAGTCGCAGGCATCGCCGATGCCGTCGCCGTCGCTGTCCTCCTGATCCGGGTTCCCTGTCTGCGGGCAATTGTCGGTTTCGTTGGCTACTCCGTCATTGTCCAGGTCCGGATCGCAGGCATCGCCTATGCCGTCGAGGTCCGAATCCGCCTGATCCGGGTTAGGGATGGTCGGGCAGTTGTCGTTTTTGGCATAGCCGTCGCCATCCTGATCCGGGTCACAGGCATCGCCGATACCGTCGCCGTCGCTGTCCTCCTGGCCGCTGTTCGGTGTCAGCGGGCAGTTGTCGACGTCGTCGTTGACTCCGTCGCCATCCAGGTTTTCGTCACAGGCATCGCCGATGCCATCCTCGTCCGTGTCGAGCTGATCGGCATTGGCGGTCATCGGGCAGTTGTCGTCGTCGTTGAAATCGCCGTCGCCATCCGCGTCATCATCACAGCGGTCGCCAAGGCCATCTCTGTCCAGATCTGCCTGGTCCGGATTTTCAACGTTTTGGCAGTTGTCTTCGCCGTTGTCGATGCCGTCCCCGTCGCTGTCTCCTTGATCGCACGCGTTGGTGGGATCCAGCGGGCAGTCATCACCCTCGTCGGGAATTTCGTCGCCGTCGCGGTCGTCGTCGCAGGCATCGCCCAGTTCATCCTGGTCCGTATTTTCCTGACCCGCATTTGGGTCGAGAGGGCAGTTGTCGTCACCGTCGCCGATACCGTCATTGTCGTCATCATCGTCACAGGCGTCGCCGGTGCCGTCGCCGTCGCTATCCTGCTGATCGCGGTTGGTCACCAGTGGGCAGTTGTCGGTGTCGTCCTCGACGCCGTCGTCGTCGCTGTCGGTCAGATCGTCGCAGGCATCGCCGATGCCGTCGCCGTCCGTGTCCTGTTGCGAGGAATTGGGATGGGACGGGCAGTTGTCTTCGTCATTGCCAACACCGTCATCGTCACTGTCGATCAGGTCGTCGCAGGCATCGCCGATACCGTCGCCGTCGACGTCCTTCTGGTCGGGGTTATTGATCAGTTTACAGTTGTCGCCGTCGTTGTCGACGCCATCGCCGTCGCGGTCGCCATCGCAGGCGTCGCCGATACCGTCGTCGTCTTGGTCCGCCTGGTCGCTATTGGCTGTCTGTGGGCAGTTGTCGCTGCCGTCGCCAGTACCGTCCCCATCGTCATCGCTGTCACAGGCGTCACCCTGTCCATCGGTGTCGGTATCCGTCTGGTCGGAATTGGCGTCAGTGGGGCAGTTGTCGTCGCCATCGTCGACACCGTCTTCATCGGTGTCACTGTCCGTGTCGCAGGCGTCGCCGATACCATCTTTGTCCTGATCGGCCTGATCCGGGTTGGCGATATCCGGGCAATTATCGAGACTGTCAGTGATGCCGTCGCCGTCGCGGTCGTTATCGCAGGCATCGCCGATACCATCGCCGTCAATATCCGATTGCTCATGGTTGGCAATCAACTGGCAATTATCCTGGTCATTGCCGACATCATCGCCGTCCATGTCGGCATCGCAGGCGTCACCGACGGTGTCGCTGTCCGTGTCGGCCTGGTCGGCGTTGGCGGCCTCTGGACAGTTGTCACCGCTGTCGGTGACGCCATCGCTATCGGTATCGACAACGGTAGCGGTGGTCGCTTGTGCTGTTGCTGTGCTGAATTTTCTGCCCTTCTTGGTATCCGCGCTGCAGGCGGTCAAGGTAAGGACCATGGCGCTGAACAATACGAGGAGTAAACGACGCATGAATGGACTCTCCGGAACAAATTTCCTTTTTGTTATCTGCCAGAGCAGCGAGGTGTGCTTGTGCATATCAAGCAGACGGAAGTGCAGCGGTTTTTTTTATGCGCTGTACTTCCACCACCTACTTCCCTGTAGGACCGGCCCGGTTGCCGCTATCGGGTTTTATTGAACGCCCGTTAGTTGCGGCCCAGGGTGCCGGACGCTTTTATACTTCTTTACAGACTGAGTTCTAATGCAAAATGTGACTTGTGGCTAAATATTGGCGTGGGATTGGTCAAGTAATAGATTGGCAGGCGTACTGGACAACACGCAATGGCATGCGGTTCAACGGATCAGGGCGCGGGTGAACCGAAAATCTGGACGGCCAATTGCGCCGGCATTTCCACACAATATCCACGAGGAACAGCGCCGTGGCGCAGAGTCAGTTCTGTTGCACAGATATATTGCGGGTGGAGTTCGTTGTCGGACGGGGCGCTGTTCCCGAGAGGACCTGGGCGCCGAAGGCCGATTGCCGAGAGAATGCCGACTGTTATAGGTCTCAGATGGCGCCGCGCAGAGCGGCCTTGACTGCACGGAAGCCACCGGGCTTTTCTAATGTGGTGCGATACAGGCCTGGTAGACATCCAGCTGATTTACCAGGGTATCCAGGGCACCGAGGCCAATCTGGACTTCGTTGAATTCCAGCTCGGTGGCGATGGCCAGCAGTCTGCGCTGTCCACCGTCCTGCAGTCCGAATTGCAGCAGATTCGCGCCACCTGCACTCTCCGCCAGCTGGCCATTCAGCAGCGTGGAAATCGTAATACTCTGCAGTGACAGCTGGCCCAGCGGTGATTGTGGGTTCTCTACGATGAACCCGGCTCTGAGGGTGCCACTGTAGATTGTGTCGGTATCGGTGACACGGACATAAGTGCTGTTCCCGTTGCCGAGAGGTGTTGACATCTGCGCGGCATTGGTCGGGATATTATCGACCACCTTGTCTTCGTCGGTGACCGTGCAAAGCGGGCAATCTGTGCTGTTGTTATTGCTGCTGACGATGGCCTGCGGCTGAACAATCGGCACAAACAGGCCGCCGGGTTCGCACGTCACAATGTTTCTGTCGCAGGCATCCCCGAAACCGTCACCATCCTCATCTCCCTGTTCAGGGTTATGCGTGGAGGGGCAGTTGTCACCGACGTCGGCGACGCCGTCGCTATCGATGTCGCCGTGACAGACGTCGCCGATGCCGTTACCGTCGGTATCGCGCTGGTCCGGATTGGGCTTCAGCGGGCAGTTGTCCATCTCATTGACGATGCCGTCTCCATCCAGGTCGCCGTCACAGACGTCGCCGACACCGTTGTTGTCCCAATCGGACTGATCCGGATTGCGTGCGAATTGACAGTTGTCGAACCCGTCCTCGACACCGTCGCCATCGTCGTCATTATCACAAAAGTTGCCGGCACCGTCGCTGTCCGTATCGTCCTGCAGGGGATTGGGAATTTCCGGGCAGTTATCCCTCTCGTCTTCGATACCGTCTTTATCGGCGTCGTTACCGCAGGCATCGCCGAGTCCGTCGCCATTGCTGTCGGCCTGCTCGCTGTTTGGCTGGAGTGGGCAGTTGTCCTGTGCATCCTCGATGCCGTCGCCGTCGTCGTCGCTGTCGCAGACATCGCCGATATGGTCTGAGTCCAGGTCGAGCTGTTCCGGATTCGGCTGGTCGGGGCAATTGTCCAAGTGCTCGTCCACGCCGTCTGCGTCTGCATCGTCGCTCGGCTCGCAGGCATCTCCGGCACCGCTGTTGTCGGAATCCGCCTGATCAGGGTTCGCAACCCTCGGGCAGTTGTCCAGGGAATCGGTCACTTCGTCGCCGTCGATGTCGTTGTCGCTGACATCGCCTTCGCCGTCGCCATCGCTGTCAGTTTGCTCGTGGTTGGCCGCCAGCGGCGCGTTGTCCTGACTGTTGGCAATATCGTCACCGTCCACGTCTTCGTCGCAGCTGTCCCCGGAGCCATCGTTGTCCTGGTCGGCCTGTTCTGCATTGGCGTCGCTTGGGCAATTGTCTTCGCCATTGACGACACCGTCGCTGTCTTCATCACCAGCGGGATCGTCATCGGAAGTGTTCGAATTGTTGGTCGGGTCTTCGTCGATGTTGCGGCTGTTCCGATTGTTATCCGAGCCGCAGCCGACATTAAGCGCCAGTAGCGCAACCAGGAGCACGATAAAGAGACGATTCATACTTTATATCCAGATGGTGCAACGCTAGTTGGAGGCATCGCGCCATCAAAATTTTTATTGCGTAACACTTCGGGAGCTGAGGCGGAAATCAGTGATGCCGGTATTTTCCAGCGCACTGCGATGAGTAGTTTTCCGCTAATGGCCGCTGTCCAGAACGTTTAATTCTTGAAATTAGTTCTGGATAAGAAATCTTTTAGTAGTGACTGTCCGCGTTGTCGAAAAACTAGACGGAAAAGTTTGCGCTTTGTGGAGGAATTTTCAGCGGGGAGCGCGACCTTTTAGCCAGGGCGTTGCGCAGTTGGAAATATCCAGTCAGGCAAACACCGGATCGACACTGACCGATCCAGATGGAAGGGGGGCTGTTCCGGCGAACACTTTCCCCGAAGATGCCGGCGGCGAATCCGATCGAATCCGGCGTGGCTAGACGTCCCTGTCTCGCCATGTCAGATCTCCGACTCCGCAAGTGGAAACCGAGGTCCATCTCGGTACGAATGCTGAGGTTCGCTATTAAGGTGTAGGCGACTCCCGGGCCCGCGTCTAACCAACTGGCGCCGGAACTTCTGACTTTATTGCGCACCGCGGTGCTGCCCCCTAAGTCGGCGTGCGCAGGCCCTGGAGGGGGTGGGGCGATCGGTGCGGAGAGGAAACTTGTCAGTTCCGAATATGACTAGTATGGAGCGGCGCCTGCGCCTAAACTGGCCGCCAGAGAGAGGAGGATCACGTGCAGCTCGACCCGGCAATCTGTTCCAGCGCGCGCCTGGCGCGCGACCGGCGCTTCGACGGCCGTTTCTTTACCGCGGTGAAGACCACCGGCATTTTCTGCCGCCCCATCTGCCCCGCGCGACCGCCGCTCGAGCGCAACGTCACTTACTTTGCCACCGCGGCGGAAGCGGCGAATGCCGGTTTCCGCCCCTGCCTGCGCTGCCGGCCGGATTCGGCGCCGGGCAGCCCGGCCTGGGGGCTGGTGTCCACCACGGTACAGCGCGCGCTGAAGCTGATGCGCAGCGAGCGCGAGGTGCAGTCCGTGGAGGTGCTGGCGGAGCGCCTCGGCGTCAGCAGCCGCTACTTGCGGCGTCTGTTCGCGGAATACCTGGGTGTCAGCCCGCTGGCGGTGTGGCAGGCGGAGCGCGCGCTGTTTGCGTTCCGGCTGTTGCGCGACACCGCGTTGCCGATCGGCGATATCGCGTTCGAGGCGGGCTTCAACAGCCTGCGCCGCTTTAACAGCGTGTTCAAACAGATCTACCGGCGCACGCCGTCGGAAGTGCGCCGCGAGCGGGTGGCCGGCGAGGCCCCGGGCGCGAAGGGCGCGACGGTCCGCCTGTATCTCGATTACCGGCCGCCGCTGGACTGGCCGCAGCTGCTGGCATTCTTCAGTGCCCGCGCGCTCGCGGGAGTGGAGCAGGTGGACGGCGAGGTCTATCGGCGCAGCATCGCCCTGGAGCAGTTTCGCGGCGTGCTCGAGGTGCGCCATCAGCCGGACAGACACCGCCTGGAAGTGAAAGTCAGCGGTGAGGGCAGTGGTGCAGTGCTGTACCTGGTCAACCAGCGGTTGCGACGCCTGTTCGATCTGGATGCGGACACGGACGAAATTGCCGCAGTACTGTCCCGGGACCCGCTGTTGGCGGCACAGCTCGCGCGCTCGCCGGGCCTGCGCCTGCCGGGCGCCTGGGATCCGTTCGAGTACGCGCTGCGCGCGATTCTCGGCCAGCAAATCTCTGTCGCGGCTGCCACCACCATTGCCGGGCGTCTGGTGGCCCGCTACGGCGATTCGTTTATCGACAACGACGGCTGCGAGCAGTGGTTGTTCCCGACCGCGCCGCAGCTGGCAGATGCGCAGTTTGACGGTCTGGGCCTGACCCGGGCGCGGGCGCAGACACTGCGGGCGTTCGTCGCCGCGACGCTCGATGGGCGGGTGAACTTCGCCGAACCGGAACTGGGCGAGTGGTGTAAGCAGGTGACCGCGCTGCCGGGCATCGGCGACTGGACCGCGCATTACATCGCCATGCGCGGTCTGTCCATGCCCGACGCCTTTCCGGCCTCGGACCTGGGCATATTGCAGGCCCTGGGAAGCGAGGCGGAGAAAGGTGGCGACGGCGAAAAGGCAAAACCGAAACAGGCCCTGGCGAGGGCCGAAAACTGGCGCCCCTGGCGGGCCTACGGCGCACTGCTGTTGTGGCAGTCGCTGGCTGCCACCAGGAATACGGGAGAAGCACAATGACCAATTACGAGATCTATCCCACCGGCTTTGGCGATGTCGGTATCGCGGCCGACGAGCGGGGGCTGGTTGCGCTGGAATTTCACAGTGGTGATCGCCCGCTGCGCCTGGAACCGGACTGGCAGCGCGGTTCCACGGCGCTGACCGATGCGGCCGCCCGGCAGCTGGAGGAGTATTTCGCCGGCGCGCGCCGGGACTTCGACCTGCCGCTGAACCCGCGTGGCACCGAGTTCCAGCGCCGGGTCTGGGATGCACTGCTGCGCATCCCCTACGGAGAGACCCGCAGCTACCGCCAGCAGGCCGGGTCGCTCGGCAACCTGAAGGCGATTCGCGCGGTGGCGCGGGCCAACGGCGCCAACCGTATCGCGGTAGTGATCCCCTGCCACCGGGTGATCGGCGCCGACGGCACCCTGACCGGCTATGCCGGCGGCTTGGACATGAAGGCCCGCCTGCTGACCCTGGAGGGCGCCCGCTTCGTACAACAGGCGGAACTGCTGTAGCCGGGACAAATGGGCAGGGCCGAAGGCGCCGCGAACACCTGGAGCGGCCGGAACAGCCGATTTGGACGCCGAAGGCGCCCGAAGGGCGAGCGCCTGGGATGGCGCGGGTCAACCGAGCCGTAAGCTCGAAGCGCTGAAGGCTCCAGCTCGGCAAGCGGGCCGCAGATCAGCCGGCCAGAACGCAAGAACCATCCGCTAGCCACAGCCCCCTCCGACCGGGATAATAGCCGGCTCGCACCAACTCAGAGCCGGAGGCCAAATGCTGTACAGACTGGGAGACCAGCAGCCACGACTGGAGGGCGAGGGCCACTATATTGCGCCCGGTGCCCAGGTGATCGGCAATGTCAGAATGCTCAGTCACAGTTCCATATGGTTCAATGCGGTGGTGCGCGGCGATTGCGATCTGATCACCATCGGCGAGTACAGCAACGTGCAGGACGGCTCGGTGCTGCACACCGACCCGGGCGTCCCGCTGACCATCGGCACCGGCGTGACCATCGGCCACAAGGTGATGCTGCACGGCTGCACCGTCGGCGATTACAGCCTGATCGGCATCAATGCCGTGGTGCTGAACGGCGCGAAGATCGGCAAGTGCTGCATCATCGGCGCCAATGCCCTGGTCACCGAAAATACCGAGATCCCCGACTACTCCATGGTGCTGGGCAGCCCCGGCAAGATAGTCAGAACCCTGGACGAATCCACTTTCGAGCTGCTCAAGGCCAGCAGCGACCATTACGCGGCCAACGGCAAGCGCTTTGCCGAAGAACTGGCACCGGTTTCAGAATCGTGATGTCAGAAAAAGCAGTGGCGGTCGAAAAGCCCGTAAAATCCCCCTGTGTTTCCGTCTGTGCGCTGAATGCGCAGGATCTCTGCGAGGGCTGTTTCCGCAGCGGTATGGAGATCAGCCGCTGGGGCACAATGAGCAATGAGGAGCGCCGTGCGGTACTGAAAAGCTGCACCGAGCGCGCGCGGCAGATGGGCCGCATCTGGTAAAACGTAAAAATTTGAAGCCGCATCGTTCGGTGAGCCACTAGGGTCGATGCGAAGCCTCTGATGCCGGGGGCCTTTCGCCAGACCTTTCACGGCCATGGATGGCCGTGGAGAGCGTACAGGGACGTATTTACAGCGTGTCTGGCGAAAGGCCACCGGCAGCAGGGGCGCCCGGAAGCCCGCAATAGGGCTCCCGGGGCGAGGCCTCCAACAGAATACGAAATAACATGACCCAACCCTTTGTCCACTTAAGAGTCCACTCCGAATTCTCCCTGATCGACGGCCTGGTGCGGATCAAGCCGCTGGCGGCGCGTGCACAGGAGTTGCAGATGCCGGCGCTGGCGCTCACCGATCAGACCAACTTTTACGGCCAGATCAAGTTCTACCGCGCCTGTCTCGGCGCCGGCATCAAGCCGGTCACCGGCGCGGACTTCTGGCTCAGCGAAGGCGGTGAGGACAAGCCCACGCTGATCACCCTCTATGCGATGAACGGCGACGGCTACCGCAATATCACCGAGCTGATTTCCCGTGCCTGGATGGAGGGCCAGTACCACGGCAACGCCTATGTAAAACGCGAGTGGTTGCAGGATTACAGTGCGGGCGTGCTGATGCTGTCCGGGGCCAAATACGGCGATGTCGGCCGCGCGCTGATCGCCGGGCGCCGCGCCCAGGCCGAAGAGCTGGCGCGCGAGTGGGCCCAGATTTTCCCCGGCCGCTACTACCTGGAGCTGCAGCGCACCGGCCGCCCCGGCGACGAGGAATATCTGCACGCCGCGATCGCGCTTGCCCAGGAGTTGGGTCTGCCAGTGGTCGCCACCAACGATGTGCGCTTCCTCGAGGAGAGCGAGTTCGAGGCCCATGAAGTGCGCGTCTGCATTCACGAGGGCCGCGCGCTGGACGACCCGCGCCGCGAGCGCCGTTACTCGCCGGAGCAGTATTTCCGCACGCCGGAAGAGATGTGGGAGCTGTTTGCGGATATTCCCGAAGCGCTGCACAACACCGTGGAGATCGCCAGACGCTGTTCCGCGCCGATCCAGCTGGGCAAATACTTCCTGCCGGAGTACCCGATCCCCGAGGGCATGACCGAGAACCAGTTCTTCGAGAAGGTTTCCTTCGACGGACTGGAGCGGCGCCTGGAAAAAATCCTCGACAGGTCTGCCCCGGACTACGCCGAGCGCCGCGCCGTCTACGAGAAGCGACTGCGCTTCGAACTGGACATCATCATCCAGATGGGCTTCCCCGGCTACTTCCTGATCGTGATGGACTTTATCCAGTGGGCCAAGGACCACGACATCCCGGTGGGGCCGGGGCGGGGTTCCGGTGCCGGCTCGCTGGTGGCCTACTCGCTGGACATCACCGACCTGGACCCGCTGCAATACGATCTGCTGTTCGAACGCTTCCTGAACCCGGAGCGGGTGTCCATGCCCGACTTCGACGTCGACTTCTGTATGGAGAAGCGCGACCGGGTAATCGGCTATGTGGCCGACAACTACGGCCGCCAGGCGGTGAGCCAGATCATCACCTTCGGCACCATGGCGGCGAAGGCGGTGGTGCGCGACGTGGCGCGGGTGCAGGGCAAGTCCTACGGCCTCGCCGACAAACTGTCGAAAATGATCCCGCCGGACGTCGGCATGACCCTGCAGAAGGCGTTCGAGCAGGAAGAGGTACTGCGGGAATTCCTCGAATCCGACGAGGAGGGCCAGGAGATCTGGGAGATGGCCCTGCAGCTCGAGGGCGTGGCGCGCAACGTCGGCAAGCACGCCGGCGGCGTGGTGATCGCCCCGACCAAACTGACCGACTTCGCGCCGCTCTACTGCGACGAGACCGGCGCGGGCCTGGTAACCCAGTTCGACAAGAACGACGTGGAAGACGCGGGCCTGGTGAAGTTCGACTTCCTCGGCCTGCGCACGCTCACCATCATCGACTGGGCCAAGCGCATGGTGGACGAGCAGCGCGCGCGCGATGGTCTGGAGCCGCTGGTCATCGAGGCATTACCGCTGGACGATGACGAAACCTTCAAGATGATCAAGCGGGCCGAGACCACCGCGGTGTTCCAGCTGGAATCCCGCGGCATGAAGGACCTGATCAAGCGCCTGCAGCCGGACAACCTCGAGGACATGATCGCCCTGGTGGCCCTGTTCCGCCCCGGCCCACTGCAGTCGGGCATGGTGGACGACTTCATCAACCGCAAGCACGGCCGCGCCCAGGTGGCCTACCCGGATGCGAAATACCAGCACGAGAAGCTGAAGCCGATTCTCGAGCCGACCTACGGGGTCATCGTCTACCAGGAGCAGGTGATGCAGATCGCCCAGGAACTGGCGGGCTATACGCTCGGCGGCGCGGACATGCTGCGCCGGGCCATGGGTAAGAAAAAACCCGAGGAGATGGCCAAGCAGCGGGCTACTTTTGAAAACGGCGCGAAAGAGCAGGGCGTCGACCCTGAGCTGGCAATCAAGATCTTCGACCTGGTGGAGAAGTTCGCCGGTTACGGCTTCAACAAATCCCACTCCGCCGCCTACGCGCTGGTTTCCTACCAGACCGCCTGGCTCAAGGCTCACTACCCGGCGCAGTTTATGGCTGCGACCATGTCCTCGGATATGGACAAGACCGACAAGGTGGTGACCTTTATCGAGGAGTGCCGGGCCATGAAGCTGGACCTGGTGCCGCCGGATGTGAATCTGGGCAGTTACCAGTTCTCGGTGCCTGTCTCCGAGAATGGCGACAACCGCATTATTTATGGCCTCGGTGCGATCAAGGGGCTCGGCGAAGGGCCGATCGAGAACATCATCGCGGTGCGCAAAGAGGGCGGACCATTTACCGACCTGTTTGATTTCTGTTCGAGAATCGATCCGCGCAAGGTCAACAAGCGCGCCCTGGAAGCGTTGGTACGCTCCGGTGCGCTGGATAGCATTGGACCCGATGTCGGCGGTGCGGACGGCCTCGATTACTCCCGCGCGGTACTGTTCAACGCACTGGACGAGGCAGTGAAGGCGGCCGAGCAGCAGGCGGCGAACGCCAGTGCCGGCATGATGGACCTGTTCGGTGAGGTGGTACCCCAGGCGTCGGATGGCGATGTCTACGCGGAATTCCGCCGCGCCCGCCCCTGGAGCATTCGCGAGCGCCTCGAAGGGGAAAAGAACACGCTGGGCCTCTACCTGACCGGCCACCCGATCGACGAGTATGAGGACGAGCTCAAGCACCTGGTGAAGGCGCGCATCGCCGATCTGAGGGCCGGCAAGGAGGGGCAGAAGGTAGCCGGGCTGGTGGTGGCCATGCGCGTGATGAAGACCAAACGCGGCGATACCATGGCGATCGTCACGCTGGACGACCGCAGCGGCCGCATCGAGGCGGCGGTATTCAGCGAGGCCTTTGGAGAGTGTCGAGAGAAACTGGCCAAGGACGCACTGCTGGTACTGGAGGGCCCCGTCGCCCACGACGACTACAGCGGCGGTCTGAAGATGACCGTCAACAGCGTCTCCACGCTGGACGAGCTGCGCCAGCGCAGTGTGAATGGCGTGCGCCTGCAGCTGGAAAGTGCTGCGGCGACACCGGGCCTGGTTAGACGCCTGGCGGCCTGTCTGCAGCCCTACACCGGCGGGCCAGCCAGCAGTTGCGGCGTCAGCCTGGAAGTACTGCGCAGCGACGCCCGCGGCGTCTACCGGCTGCCGGCGGAGTGGAACGTGGAGCCAAATGATCAGCTGGTGCAGTCGTTGCGTGAACTGCTGGGTAGAGAGCGTGTAGCGCTAAACTACACTGAGCGGAATAGATAGAGACGGGCTCGACTAGCCAGTTCTATATAGGTAAGCTAGCCGCCATTTTAAAATAGCCGTTTTCGCGGGGTGTGTTGCGCCCCGACGTCGTCATTCCGGCGAGCGCCGGAATCCAGAACCAACCTGACCCTGGGCTCCGGTAGCGGATCACGCCCGGCAGAGGCTCTGAGCCGGGACGACGAGATTGGCGGTAAGTGAGA
Organism: Microbulbifer magnicolonia; assembly: GCF_035117725.1. Taxonomy (NCBI): domain Bacteria; kingdom Pseudomonadati; phylum Pseudomonadota; class Gammaproteobacteria; order Cellvibrionales; family Microbulbiferaceae; genus Microbulbifer; species Microbulbifer magnicolonia. Next base: position 94,757 of record NZ_JAYEFD010000005.1, read on the forward strand.
GATTTTTGAGCGGCGCCAGAGCGCGACGCTCCCGGCAGATACGAAACAGATTCAAGGCGCGGATTTCATGAATTTCAATTTTCTCGAATTTGAACAGCCGATTGCTGAACTGGAAGGCAAGATAAAAGAGCTGCAGCACGTGGGCGATGACAACGAGCTGAATATTGCCGACGAGGTGGCCCGCCTGCGGGAAAAGAGCAAGAGCCTGACCGAATCCATCTACTCCAACCTGTCGCCCTGGCAGGTGGTGCAGGTGGCGCGCCACCCGCAGCGCCCCTATTCGAAAGATTATATCGAGCGCATTTTCACCGATTGGGACGAACTGCACGGCGACCGCCATTTCGGCGACGACAAGGCCATCATCGCCGGCATCGCGCGCCTGGACGGCGTGCCGGTAGCGGTGATCGGCGAGGAGAAGGGCCGCTCCGTCAATGAAAAGGTGGCGCGCAACTTCGGCATGCCGAAGCCCGAGGGCTACCGCAAGGCGCTGCGCGTCATGGAAATGGCCGAGCGCTTCAAAATGCCGGTGCTGACCCTGATCGATACCCCCGGGGCCTACCCGGGCATCGACAGCGAAGAGCGCGGAATCAGTGAAGCCATCGCCAAAAACCTGGCGGTGATGTCGCGCCTGCGCACACCGATCATCTGCACCGTGATCGGCGAGGGCTCCTCCGGTGGCGCCCTGGCCATCGGCGTCGGCGATCAGCTGAACATGCTGCAGTACTCCACCTACTTCGTGATCTCACCGGAGGGCTGCGCCAATATCATCTGGAAGACCGTGGAGAAGGCGCCGCTGGCGGCCGAGGCCATGGGGGTGACCTCCAGTGTGCTGGAGGAGCTGGGCATCGTGGATGAGACCATCCCGGAGCCGCTCGGCGGCGCCCACCGCGATCCGGATACCATGGCCGCACGCCTGAGAGAGCGCCTCAGCGCGCAGCTGGACCAGCTGCGCAATGTGCCCATCGACGAGCTGCTGGAGAAGCGCTACCAGCGGCTGATGAGTTACGGCAATATCGTTGCCTGATACTCGGGGCTCGGGGCTCGGGGCTCGGGGCTCGGGGCTCGGGGCTCGGGGCTCGAGTAGGGTGCGCCGTGCGCACCGAGCGAACTGGCGGTGCGCGCGGCGCACCCTGCGGGCCGGTTTGGAAGAGTACCGAAGCACAATGCGCAGCAGCCACCGGTAGCAGGGCCGCGCCCGTAGATCCACTTTATTCCTTCGCGGCCAGCGCCTTATTCCTTGCTCGCTAGCGCTAAGGCCACAGTCCCCGGACCCAGGTTGATCCCCCCGGACAGGCTCATCACCGACCGGTAGACCTTCACGTTGTGCTCCCCGGCAACCTTTTCCAGCTCGGCAAAGCCCGGCACCTGCTCCAGGTTTTCCAGCCGGCCGGCGATGCTCACTACCACCATGGGTACCTGCAATTCCCCGGCACGGATCTTGTCGATCGCCAGCTTGAACAGCGCCTCGGTACAGTTGTCGTAGCCGCGCACCGTATCGGTCACGGTGCTGCCATCGCGGTGCATCGACAGAATCGGGTGCAGATCCAGGTGGCGGGCGGCGGTGGCCTTGAGCCAGCTGATGCTGTTTTCGTTCTTGCTGCGGGCCCGCTCGCGCACATAATAGACATCGTTGATCGCGGCATAGCCGTGAATCCTGTGGCTGAACTCCTCCGCCTTGTTGGCGACTTCCGCGCCGCTCAGCCCCTTGCGTATCAGCATCAATGAATAGAGTGCGAGAAGCCCCTGGCCGGAAAAGAGGGTGCGCGAATCTACGGTGTGAATCGCCACATCGTCACCGGCGTCGTCGCTGTTGAGCAGCACTCGCGCCGCGGTGCGGGCATTCTTGTAAGTGGGGCTGTTGGTGCCATTGATGGTCTGCACCACTATATCTTTGCAGCCCTTGTTTACCAGGCTCCGCAGGATGGAGCCGATCTCTTCGGTCGGCGCCGGTCCGGTGACTATGTGGCGCGAGCGGTCAACCAGGGACATGGAATAAAAATGGTTCATCTTCGCCGGATTGCGCTGATCGCCGAAGGTGTCCTCGCCTACGCCGACCGAGTGGGGGAGTACGGGAATGGTAAATTTGCGCAGAAAATCATCCGGCAGGTCACATCCGGAATCGACAACTAACTGGACCATCTTGTGCTCTTTTTGTACAACTTTGAGTCAGATCAAATTCAGGCTGATAAATCTATCACCTGGCGCCAGGGCACGACAGAACAAAATGGCACAATAGTTTTAATTGGGGCTGCCGCAGTCGCACCGATGGCGGCAACGCTTCCGGGATGTGCGGCACATGCGCGATTGGCCGCAGGTGACAGGTATAACCGGTGCGGGGATTGGGAACGACTTTGAATGATTGGGCGGCAAAAGTAGCCGAGCAGGTCCCGCGTCATTACGCTGGCGGTGTCCGCTGGGTGGGATTCAGTGGCGGACTGGATTCCACCGTGCTGCTGCATCTTCTGCGCAAGCGGGGCGTCGAGCTGCGTGCGCTACATATCCACCACGGCCTGTCTGCCAATGCCGATGCCTGGCAGGCCCACTGCGCGGCGGTGGCCTGCGCCCTGGATGTGCCCTTTGTCGCGCGGCGCGTGCGGATCGACGCCGCCGGTCGCGGCCTCGAACAGGCCGCGCGCGCGGCCCGCTACCGGGTGTTCGCCGAGATACTGCAGCCCGGCGACCAGCTGTTGCTGGCGCAGCACGGCGACGATCAGGTGGAGACGTTTTTCCTGCGCCTGCTGCGGGGGGCGGGCGCCCTCGGCCTGGCGGCGATGCCGGAACGGCGCCCGCTGGGCGGCGCGACCGTGTTGCGTCCCCTGCTCGGTGTCGGGCGCGCGCAGCTGGAGGCGTATGCGCGGGCGCAGGGCCTGCGCTGGATCGAGGATGAGAGCAATGCGGACCAGTCCCTGGATCGCAATTACCTGCGGGCGACGGTGTTACCGCTGCTGAGCGAGCGCTGGCCGCTGCGCGCGCGGGTATCGCGGGCGGTGGAGAACCTGCGCGAGGCGGCGGAGCTGCTCGCGGACCTGGGTGATGCGGACCTGCAGCACTGCGACCGCCGCCGCGAGCGCTTCGGTGAAAGTGTCGGCCTGGAGGCGCTGCGAACGCTGCCGGCGCGCCGGCAGAAAAACCTGCTGCGCCGCTGGCTGGCTGACCGCGGGCACGATATGCCCGACGCGACGCATCTGCAACAGGCGCTCCAGCAGGCGCTGGGGGCCGCCCACGACAGCCAGATGGAGGTCGCGCTCGCTGGCCTGGTGGCGCGCCGCTTTCGCGATCGCCTGTACCTGACTCCGCCGTTGCCGGAGGTGGCGGGGGATGTCGAGTGGCAGTGGGATGGTCACACCCCTCTCGAGCTGCCCGGTGGCTGGGAGTTGGCGGCGGCGGCCGGCTGGCCGGAAGGGCGCTACCGGGTCCGCTATCGCCAGGGCGGCGAGCGCGCCAGGCCGGCGCACCGCCGTCACTCGCAGACACTTAAGAAGCTGCTGCAGGAGGCCGACCTGGAACCCTGGCTGCGCGACCTGGTGCCGCTGGTCTACCGGGGTGAGGAGTTGCTCGCCGTGGGCGATTTGTTCCTGTGCGGTGACGGTTCAGAAGGGGCGCTCAAGTGGCGCTGCGGCGGGGCCTGCGAGCAGGCGGCGACAAGGTGCCCGGGGCGGATTGGCGATTGAGCGGCAGGCGCCTTTCTGGTAGTCTGGCGTCCCATCTCAAAGGCACCGGGACGGGCAGGAACAGCCTCCAGGGCAGTTCTCAGAAAAGTCCGCCCGGGCCAACCCCGCACCCCGATTCCATCGGGCATTCAACTGACCAAGGTTTTGCATGACGCGCTATATTTTTGTCACTGGTGGCGTGGTTTCCTCGTTGGGGAAAGGTATCGCCTCCGCCTCCCTGGCCGCCATTCTCGAGGCCCGCGGCCTCAAGGTCACCATCCTGAAGCTGGACCCCTACATCAACGTGGACCCCGGCACCATGAGCCCCTTCCAGCACGGCGAGGTCTATGTGACCGAAGATGGCGCCGAGACGGATCTGGACCTGGGCCACTACGAGCGCTTTATCCGCACGCGCATGTCCAAGCGCAACAACTTCACCACCGGCCGGGTCTATGAGACCGTGTTGCGCAAAGAGCGCCGCGGCGACTACCTGGGCGGCACCGTGCAGGTGATTCCGCATATCACCGACGAGATCAAGCGCCGCGTCCTCGAAGGCGGTCGCGACGTGGATGTGGCCATCGTCGAGATCGGCGGTACCGTGGGCGACATCGAATCCCAGCCGTTCCTGGAATCCGTGCGCCAGCTGCGCGTTGAGCTGGGCCTGAACCGCGCCCTGCTGATCCACCTGAGCTATGTGCCCTATATCGCCACCGCCGGCGAGACCAAAACCAAGCCGACCCAGCACTCGGTGAAAGAGCTGCGCTCCATCGGCCTGCAGCCGGATATCCTGCTGTGTCGCTCAGAGCGCGAAATCGATGAGGATTCGCGCCGCAAGATCGCGCTGTTCACCAACGTGGAAGAACGCGCGGTGGTGCCGCTGCCGGATGCCAAGACCATCTACAGCGTGCCGCGCCTGCTGCACAGCCACGGCCTCGACGATATCGTCGTGGACAAGCTGCAGCTGGAATGCGACGCCCCGGACCTGTCCGAGTGGGACGCGGTCGTCGACGGCAAGCTGAATCCGCAGCACGAAGTGAAGATTGCCATGGTCGGCAAATACATGGAGCTGCTGGATGCCTACAAATCCCTGATCGAGTCCCTGACCCACGCCGGCATCAAACATCGCTGCAAGGTGGATATCGACTTTATCAATGCGGAAGATGTGGAAGGTGAAAATGGCCTCGACCTGATCAAGGGCGCCGATGCGATCCTGGTTCCCGGTGGCTTTGGCGAGCGCGGTCTGGAAGGCAAGCTGGAAGCGGTGCGCTATGCGCGCGAGAACAATATCCCGTTCCTCGGAATCTGCCTCGGCCTGCAGTCGGTAGTGATCGAATACGCGCGCAACGTGCTGGGCCTGAAAGACGCCAACAGCACCGAGTTTGATATCAATACCGCAAACCCGGTGATCGGCCTGATCACCGAGTGGATCGACAGTGAAGGCAAGGTAGAGAAGCGCGACGAGCAGTCCGACCTGGGCGGTACCATGCGTCTCGGTGGTCAGGAGTGTCGCCTGGCCAAGGACAGCAAAGCGCGGGAAATCTACGGCTCCGACGTTATCGTCGAGCGCCACCGCCACCGCTACGAGGTGAACAACAACTATGTCGACCGCCTGCAGAAGGCCGGCCTCAAGATAGGTGGCTGGTCCGCGGACGACACCCTGGTGGAAATGGTCGAGCTGCCGGAACATCCCTGGTTCGTGGCCTGCCAGTTCCACCCGGAATTCACCTCCACGCCGCGCGATGGCCACCCGCTGTTCGAAAGCTTTATCGCCGCGGCGATGAAACAGCACGAAAGCCAGGGTTGAGATTAATTTGAACCCGTCGCCCCAGCCAATTCAGGCCGGGGCGAAAGGGAGAGGGAACTGACAGTGAAAACCATCGAAGTCGGAAAAGTTCAGGTCGCCAACGACAAGCCATTTACGCTGTTCGGCGGCATGAACGTACTGGAATCCCGCGACCTGGCCCTGCAGGTTGCCGAGCATTACGTAAAGGTGACCGAGAAGCTCGGAATCCCCTACGTGTTCAAGGCGTCTTTCGACAAGGCCAACCGCTCCTCCATCCACTCCTACCGGGGGCCGGGCATGGAAGAGGGACTGAGGATCTTCGAAGAGGTCAAGAAGACCTTCAACGTGCCGCTGATCACCGACGTGCACGAGCCCGAGCAGGCCGCCCCGGTGGCGGAAGTGGTGGATATTATCCAGCTGCCGGCCTTCCTCGCGCGCCAGACAGACCTGGTGGCCGCCATGGCCGCCACCGGTGCCGTGATCAATGTGAAAAAGCCGCAGTTCATGAGCCCGCCCCAGGTAAAAAATGTGGTGGAGAAATTCGCCGAGTGCGGCAATGACAAGATCATTCTGTGCGAGCGCGGCGCCTGCTTCGGCTATGACAACCTGGTCGTCGACATGCTCGGCTTCCGCACCATGATCGATGCCTCCGGCGGAGCGCCGCTGATTTTCGACGTGACCCACTCGCTGCAGATGCGCGACCCGGGAGGCGCCGCCTCCGGCGGCCGCCGCGCCCAGGTCACCGAACTGGGCCGCGCCGGCCTGGCCATCGGCATCGCCGGTCTGTTCCTGGAAGCCCACCCGGATCCCGACAAGGCACTGTGCGACGGCCCGAGCGCATTGCCGCTAATCAAGCTGGAGCCGTTCCTCGCGCAGATGAAAGCGGTGGACGATCTGGTCAAAGGCTTCGAGCCGCTGGATACCAAGTGATACTGGGATCCGATATTGAATAATGTGATAGGCGCAATGCGAAGGCGATGATGCCGGTGGCGATTTTCGGGACTGTCTGCGAGAGGGATCTCGCAGACAAGCCTCCAGGGATGGATTTAGGGGGGCGCCTAGCCCGTGTCCCGAAAATCGCCACCGGTAGCAGCGCCGCCACAATATGGGATTTATTCCCGGAAGCCGCCTGAAAGAATTTTATTTAGCCATTTATCAACAGTTAACAACATGGAGCCCTTGTTAATGAGCAAGATTGTCGCCGTAAAGGCCTACGAAGTGCTGGATTCCCGCGGTAACCCCACCGTCGAGGCCGATGTGATTCTGGAAGACGGTTCCATCGGTTCAGCCTGTGCACCGTCCGGCGCATCCACCGGTTCCCGCGAGGCGCTGGAACTGCGCGATGGCGACAAGAGCCGCTACCTGGGTAAAGGCGTGCTGAAAGCCGTCGAGAACATCAATACCACGATTGCCGACCTGCTCAAGGGTATGGACGCAACCGACCAGCGCGCCCTGGACCAGGCGATGATCGAGGCCGACGGCACCGAGAACAAAGCCAAGCTGGGTGCCAATGCCATCCTGGCGGTGTCCCTGGCGGCTGCCAAGGCCGCGGCAAATTCCAAGAAAGTACCGCTCTACCAGCACATTGCCGAAGTCAATGGCACTGCCGGCCAGTACACCATGCCGGTGCCGATGATGAATATCCTGAACGGCGGCGAACACGCCGACAACAATGTGGATATTCAGGAGTTCATGATCCAGCCGGTCAAGGCGACCAGCTTTGCCGAAGCGCTGCGCCAGGGCGCGGAGATTTTCCACACGCTGAAAAAGGTTCTGTCCAGCAATGGCCTGAACACCGCGGTGGGCGACGAAGGCGGCTTCGCGCCGAACCTGCCGTCCAACGAAGCCGCGCTGAAAGTGATCGCCGAGGCGGTGGAAAAAGCCGGCTACACCCTGGGCGACGACATCACCCTGGCGCTGGACTGCGCCTCGTCAGAATTCTACAAGGACGGCAAGTACGATCTGGCCGGTGAGGGCAAGCAGTTCGACAGCGAGGGCTTTGCCAGCTACCTGGCCGATCTGTCCTCCAACTACCCGATTCTCTCCATCGAAGATGGCATGGACGAGAGCGACTGGGACGGCTGGAAAGTGCTGACCGACAAGATCGGCGACAAGGTGCAGCTGGTGGGCGACGACCTGTTCGTAACCAACACCAAGATCCTGAAGCAGGGCATCGAGAAGGGCGTGGGCAACTCCATCCTGATCAAGTTCAACCAGATCGGCTCCCTGTCCGAAACCCTGGATGCGATCAAGATGGCGAAGGACGCCGGTTACACGGCGGTGATCTCCCATCGCTCCGGCGAAACCGAAGACACCACCATCGCGGACCTCGCAGTAGCCACTGCCGCAGGCCAGATCAAGACCGGTTCACTGTGCCGCTCAGACCGCGTGGCCAAGTACAACCGCCTGCTGCGTATCGAGGCCGAGCTGAACGGTTCCGCACCGTACCGCGGTCGCGCGGAATTCAAATAAGCTGGTCGGGACCCCGGAACGCGGAGCTCCGGCTCCGCCCTGGGAGCGCCGAGCTCCAGCTCGGCAACCGGCCGAATGGCCGCTAGAAAGCGTGATTTCCCATGAAATGGCTGCTGGTAATCCTCTCTGCAATGCTGCTCGTCACCCAGTACCGCCTCTGGGTAGGTGAGGGCAGCCTCGCCGAAGCCACACGCCTGAAACGCCAGTTGGCCCAGCAGCAGGAAAAGAATGCCGCGCTCGCGCGGGAGAATCGCCAGCTGCTCCGCGAAGTGCGCAGCCTCAAGGAGGGCACCGACGGTGTCGAGGCAAAGGCGCGGTACGATCTCGGCCTGATCAAAGAAGGGGAAACCCTGTTTATCTTTCTCGACGCGGACGAGGGTAAAGAGTGATTAGCAGTTCACTCGTTAACGGTTATTGGGTAGTGGTCCCCGCGGCCGGGGTGGGAAAGCGCATGGGCGCAGACCGGCCCAAGCAGTATTTACCGCTGTTGGGGCGCCCGCTGCTGTCCCTCACCCTGCGCAATATCCTTACCTGGCCGGGACTTGCCGGCATAGTCGTCGCCCTGTCCGAGGACGATGCCTATTTCTCCCATCTGGCAGAAGCGAAGCATCCGCAGGTACACAGGGTCACCGGTGGTGCCGAGCGCGCCGATTCGGTACTGGCCGCACTGAACTTTCTCGCGACGCGGGAAAGCGGAGAGACCCCGGTGCTGGTGCACGATGCCGCGCGTCCCTGCGTAGCCCTGGAGGATATTTCGCTGCTGCTTGGCGAAGATGTTTCTCCGGTCGCGCTGCTGGCGCAGCCCGCCAGCGATACCGTCAAACAGAGCCGTGCCGAACAGGGCAGGCCGGTGGTCGATAAAACCCTGGACCGCAACCACATCTGGCTGGCGCAGACGCCCCAGCGCGCGCCCCTGAGCCTGCTGCACTCCTGCCTGCGCCGCGCACTGGAGCAGGGTGCGGACATCACCGACGAAGCCAGCGCGCTCGAACTCTTCGGCCATGCGCCCCAGCTGGTGCCGGGGCGGCGTGACAATATCAAGGTTACCCATCCCTCCGATATCGTGTTGGCCGAAACCATACTGCGCCTGCGACATGCATCCACAGAGGATAAGAGATAGTGAGTTTTCGAGTCGGCCAGGGCTTCGATGTACATGCCTTTAGCTTTGATGAAAAACGCCCCGGTGACCATGTCGTGCTTGGCGGTATCAGTATCCCCTATGAGCGCAGGCTGGTCGCGCACTCGGACGGCGACGTGCTGTTGCACGCGCTGGCCGATGCGCTGTTGGGCGCGCTGGCCCTGGGAGACATAGGCCACCATTTCCCCGATACCGATGCCAGCTATGCGGGTGCCGACAGCCGGGTGCTGTTGCGGCATGTGGTCGCACTGATTGCCGAGCGCGGCTACCGCCTGGTCAATGCCGACTGCACCCTGATCGCCCAGGCGCCCAAGATGGCCCCGCATATCGACGCCATGCGAGCCAACATTGCCTCGGACTGTGCGGTGGAGTTGGATGCGGTCAGCGTCAAGGCCACGACCACCGAAAGGCTCGGATTTACCGGTCGCAGCGAGGGCATTGCCGCCCAGGCGACCGTTCTGCTCGAGTGCCGCCATGACTGATACTCCTGCTTTCGATTGGCTGCGGGCGCTGGATTGGCCGCGCGCGCTGGGCGGCGCGGCCATTACCGGGGATTTTCGCTGCGCCCCGGAAGATTTTGTTGTAGACGAATTGGCGGCACCGCCAGTTGCCGAAATTGGCGAGCACGTCTATCTGTTGCTGCGCAAGCGCGGTGCCAACACCGCCTGGGTGGCAGAACAACTGGCGAGGCTCGCCGGTGTGCGCCCGCAGGATATCGGTTTCTACGGCCTCAAGGACCGCCACGCGGTGACGACCCAGTGGTTCAGCGTCTGGCTGGGACAGAAGCCGGAAGCGGACTGGCGGTTGATCAACAGCGACGAAATAGTGCTGCTGGAGCATCACCGCGGACCGCGTAAGCTGCGTCGCGGCGAGCATGCGGGCAACCGTTTCCGGATACGTCTGCGCAATACTCGCGGCGATCGGGACAGGGCCGAATCAGTACTGGCGCAGCTCGCCGGCGGAGTGCCCAATTACTTCGGTGAGCAGCGTTTCGGCCGCGACGGCGGCAATCTGGATCTGGTGCGCAGGCTGGCCGAGGAAAACGGCCGCTGTCGCAAGAGTGAAAAGGCGTTCGCGATGTCGGCTGCGCGCAGCTGGCTGTTCAATCAGGTGCTCGCCGAGCGTGTGCGCGGGGACAGCTGGCAGTCACCGCTGCCGGGCGAGCCCGAGTCAGAACCCACAGGCCCGCTGTGGGGGCGGGGCAGAAACCTGGCCACGGATGCCCTGGGCGAGCTGGAAGCGCGGGTTCTGGACCCCTGGCGGCCCTGGTGCGACTGGCTGGAGCACTGCGGACTGAAGCAGGAGCGGCGCCCGCTGGTGCTGCGGCCGGAAGCATTTTTCTATGAGTGGTCAAATGATGACCTGTTGTTGGAGTTCGCTCTGCCGGGCGGCGCCTTCGCGACCGCGCTGCTGCGCGAGGTGGCGGAGCTGGCCAATGTATCCGGCGCCACATAGAATTCGGGATTGAAATGGTGCGCGCGGCGCACCCTACGGCCTGGTGCCGGTAATCGGGCCGGATGTAGCGAAGCGGAATCCTGCGTACAGTCACGTAGGGTGCGCCATACGCGCCGGAGCAGTCGGAATAAGAAGAATATGGATCGCTTGAAACGTGAAGGTCTGGGGATGACCTCCCAGCGTACCCGCAACCGCCTGATACAGCGCTTGCGGGACGAGGGAATCAGCAACGAAGAGGTGCTGGATGTAATGGCATCCACTCCTCGGCACTTGTTTCTGGACGAAGCACTGGCCCTTCGCGCCTATGAGGACACGGCGCTGCCCATCGGGTACGGCCAGACCATCTCCCAGCCCTATATCGTCGCGCGTATGACCGAGTTGCTGCTGAGCCGCGCCAAGTCATTGCACCGCGTGCTCGAAGTGGGCACTGGTTCCGGCTACCAGACCGCCATTCTCGCGCGTCTCGTCGACCATCTTTACTCCGTGGAACGTATCGAACCCCTACTGGACCTGGCGCGCCGGCGGCTGCGGGAGCTGGATTTCCGCAATGTCGAGTTCAAGCTCAGCAACGGCGGCTTCGGCTGGCCGGAGAAAGGCCCCTACGATGCGATTCTGGCCGCCGCCGCGCCGGCGTCCATTCCGGATGAACTGAAGCAGCAACTGGCTCCCAATGGCGTGCTGGTAATTCCAGTCGGCTCCGAGCGCCAGTACCTGAATGTCGTCACCCGCCGTGAAGACACTGACCAATTTGATATCGAAAGAATGGAGGCAGTGCGCTTCGTGCCGCTGCTCAGTGGTGTTGTCCGATGAAGTTGCTAGATTTCCTGAAAAGCCGCTATCTCGGCGTGGTCGCGCGCGGCATGGCAATGGGGGCTGCCGATGTGGTTCCCGGCGTTTCCGGTGGCACTATCGCTTTTATCACCGGTATCTATCAGGAACTGCTCGATTCGCTGAGCCGCATCGGTCCGCACTGCATTACCATATTGCGGCGCCACGGTGTCGTGGTCGCCTGGCAATACATCAATGGCAGTTTCTTGCTCGCACTTTTCTCCGGCGTGCTGCTCAGTATTTTCAGTCTGGCCAGGTTGATCGGTCACTTGCTGCACACCTACCCGATCGTAGTCTGGGCATTCTTTTTCGGACTGGTACTGGCATCGGCGGTGCCGATTCTGCGGAGTATCCCCCGCTGGTCCCTGTCGGTGGTTTTATTTCTGCTGATCGGCATTGCCACCGCAGTGGTGATCAGTGAGCTGCGCCCGGGGCAGATCCCGGCCACGCCGTTGACACTTTTCCTCTCCGGGGCTCTGGCCATCTGCGCCATGATCCTGCCCGGCATTTCGGGAGCCTTCATATTGCTGCTGATCGGCATTTATCCGCGTGTACTGGCCGCGGTGCACGAAATGCAGCTGCTGAACCTGCTCTGTTTTGCCGCTGGCGCAGCCACCGGACTGCTGCTGTTCAGTCGGCTGCTCTCCTGGCTAATGCACAATTACATCGCCCGCACCCTGGCGTTTCTCGCCGGTATCCTGCTGGGCAGCCTGAAGATTATCTGGCCATGGAAATTGCCACTCGCCGGGAGCGGGGATGCCGTGAATAAACTGGCGCCGCTGATGTCCAATACGTCGCCGTCCAATTTCACCGCCGAGACAGGTAACAGCGCCTACCTGGGCGCGGCGATCGCTGCCGCTGTCGTCGCAATGGCGCTTGTGCTGGTGGTGGATTCGCTCGGCAGAAACTACCGAGAGGGCAAATCTTGCGCCTCGCCGCAGTAAGATCTGCCAAAGGTCGGAGCGGCAGCTTTTTATGAAGGTTTTCGGCGATTTCGTAGAGCTTTTTTTTAGACACTTTTCCCATAAATGCGAACGGCTGATGTAAAAAGAGAATAATGGAATGTCGCCTCGTTCAACATAATTGGCACCCTTTATGGCGGGACAATTGCCCTGTTTCCGGTCATTATTTTTCGGTGGTGTTAAAAATTTTTAGCGCGGCGCTGTTGTCCCTCGCGCTGGCTTCCTGTGCCAGTCACCCCGCTCCGACCAGTTCCCTGGGCCAGCCGCCGAGTATCTGGCTCAAACATCACACGGTAAGCCAGGGGGAGACCCTCTATTCGATCGCGTGGCGCTATGGCAAGGATTTCCGTGAGCTCGCGTCTATCAATGGCATAGTTGCTCCCTATCAGATCTATCCCGGCCAGCGCCTGCAGCTGGCGGGGCGCCCAATTGCAGCCAAGCCGCCCGCGGTGGTAAGCAAACGCGATCCAGCGCCCAAGGTAACGACGCTGCCGAAGAGAAAGGCAACCGCCAAGAGTTCAAAATCCTCAACGGTAAGTGGGTCGCGCCAGCCGCGTCCTGCGGCGTCGGGCTCCTCCATCCGGTGGCGCTGGCCGGCAAAGGGAAAAGTCATCAGCCGGTTCAGTGCAGGTGACCCTTTGCGCAAGGGAGTTGATATCGCCGGAGAAAAGGGAGAATCTGTACTCGCAGCAGCCGATGGCACCGTGATCTACGCGGGGAGTGCGCTGAGAGGCTACGGAAAACTGTTGATCGTTAAGCACAGTGAGGAGTACCTGAGTGCTTACGCCCACAATCACAAGCTGCTTGTGAAAGAGGGCAGCGAGGTCAAAGCGGGGCAGAGGATAGCGGAACTGGGTTCAAGTGGTACCGACCGCAACAAGCTCCACTTTGAAATTCGCCGAAACGGGCAGCCTGTTGACCCCCTGGCACACTTGCCTTAACCGAGGCCATAACCCGAGTGAGCGTCAGAAAGCTCTGCAAATAAAAATGGATTTTTAATTTGTACCACTTGAGGTAGTCACCGGAATCGTGACGATCGCAAGGTCCGCCGATCCGGAGGCTGTCGCACAGACGGTAAAGCAGCTGGTGGTAGCCAAATTTGGCGCGAACCAGGTGCAGTGCGGCTGATATTGGCAAAGTACAAGGAGTAGGGGAAATGGAAGCACAACGGCAAGACCAGTTGCTGACTGGCCACGCAGATGATCTTCCTCCTGAGTTGGCAGCAGATCAGAAAGAACATCGAATAAACGACAAAGAGGGCTATACCAACGGCCGTATCCGGAGAACAGCGGCAAAAAAAAACTCTGAACCCACCCCCCTGAAGGCTCGAGTACGCAGATTGGATGGTGAAAACCATTTGCAGAAAAACCTCGATGCCACGCAGTTATATCTCAATGAAATCGGCTTTTCTCCTCTGCTGACTGCAGAAGAAGAAGTCTACTATGCACGCAAGGCGTTACGTGGCGACGTGGCGGCGAGAAAGCGCATGATCGAAAGCAATCTGCGCTTGGTAGTGAAAATCGCCCGCCGGTATGTCAGTCGCGGTCTCGCGCTTCTGGATCTTATCGAAGAGGGTAACTTGGGTCTTATTCGCGCAGTGGAAAAGTTTGATCCCGAGCGCGGATTCCGCTTTTCGACCTACGCTACCTGGTGGATTCGCCAGACGATCGAACGGGCCATCATGAATCAGACCCGCACCATTCGCCTGCCGATCCATGTGGTCAAGGAGCTGAATGTCTACCTGCGCGCATCCCGCGAATTGGCACAAAAGCTGGATCATGAGCCTTCCGCAGAAGAAATCGCCAGGCTGCTGGAAAAACCGGTGGAAGATGTCGAGCGGATGCTGGGTCTCAACGAACGCGTTACCTCCGTAGACACGCCCATTGGTCCGTCGTCGGAAAAAACGCTGGTGGATACCATTCCGGATCAGCACGAGTCGGATCCGGCGGAACTGCTTCAGGACAGTGACCTGTTCGAAAGCATCAACCGCTGGTTGGGCGAACTGCCGGACAAGCAGTGCGAAGTGGTATCCCGGAGATTCGGCCTGCGCGGCTTTGAAGCCAGCACGCTGGAAGAAGTAGGGCGGGAAATCGGCCTCACCCGCGAACGCGTACGACAGATACAGGTAGATGCGCTCAAACGTCTCCGCGAAGTGATGGAGAAGCAGGGCCTCGACGGCCAATCCCTGTTTGGCAATCTTTAAAGCAACCCGGTAAATAGATAAAAGCCTGCGGAGATGCCATCTTCGCAGGCTTTCTTATTTACGGCGTTCCGGCAGCAATACTGTTCAAGTCCTACTTCTGCACCCAGCGACCCAGGTTGTCCTGATAGAACTCTCCCGGGGCCACACGCGCTTCCAGCTTCTCCGCCGCACGCGCTGCTACCTGGGCGATATCGATATTGTTGCGACTGGCAATGCGGGCGTATTCGGCCTTGCGCTTGGAGTTTACTTCCGCTATCAGTTGTTCAAGCTCCGGCGAGCTCTCGCCGACTACGGCGATATAGCCGCTATTCGCTTCGCCTACCAGGCCCTGGCTCTTGGCTGTGTCTAAGGTGATCGCCATGGCCGGCAGTGCAATCGCCAGACTCAAAAAGAGCAGGACAGTCTTAACAAGCTTCATCATTCGCTCCTCAGAAAATGCCTTCTTTGTCCTCGAACAGGTCTTCCAGCTCGCGGTCGACCCTTACTCGGATCTCATGCTCAATCTTTACATTCAGGTTGACGGTTATGGGCTCACTGGGGGCCTGTACCGCAACCGTCGGCGTGCACCCTGCAGTAACGATAGCGCAGAGTAACAGTACAGGAGTCAGTCTGGTGGTCGTCATCTGACGCTCCTCGGGGTTTCACTTCGGAATCATTGTAGCGGGGCTAGCTTAACCTAATCTGAACCTGTTTGGCCGGACGGGTTTCACTGAATCTGCTTTTCGAGGGCTTCGGTGAGATCCCGGCTGGCCTGGAGCGAGCGCAGCATGGCGGGGATATTGTTTTCCAGGTTCAGGTTGATGATCAGATCCCGGTTGGCATCCACCGATGCGCTGCGACCGACCAGCTTGAGCTGTAGTTGCATGTCGCCACTGGGCGGGTATTCCAGCGTGCCGCTCAGCTCGCGGTAGTTGTAGTCCTCCAGGGCTCCGGCAATCAGCTTGAGCTGCGGGTTGTTGGACAGCACTTCGGCAGAGAAGGCGCCGTAATAGCGCAGCCGGCCGCCCGGCGGCCGGGCCTCGATGGTTCCCTGCTTTACGGTCGCCCCTTCCGCGCTCGTAATTAGAGGTATTTGCAGATCGAGGATGCCGCTGGCGGCAAAGTTCTCCGTCTCCATCTCGCGGGTCAGTTCCCTGAGGGAGATTCCGCTCACGGAGACCTGGCTTCGGCGCTCTGCGCCGACGAGGTTCCATACCAATGCCTGTGACTCCAGCCGCCCATCAAGCAGTTCTGCGCTCAAATTGCCCAGCTTTACGTCCTGATTCTCATCGAGTGACAGTAAAAAGTGAATATTCTCGACTGGCAGCCCTACATCCAGGGTGTCGATTTGCACCGGTTGTGGTTTGACGGTTTGCCAGTGTTTTCCTGGCCTCTGCAGGGCGAACTGCCCCTTGACGCCGGTCGCGAAGCTATCGCCAAAGACCAGCGCTACATCGGCCAGTTCCAGGTTGGCAAAATCCCGTTGAGTCGGCGGCCAGGACAAGTGTCCCTTGGCGGAAACGGTTCCTGCGACTATGTCCATGGGGAGGCCCGTTACAGATTGGCTGAGCGGCTGCCGCTGGCTGAACGCTGCCTCTGACAGGGTAAACTCTGTACTTCCCTCGGCGCTGTCCAGGTTGTGATGCCACTGAGACTGCATCTGCAGGGGGCCTGCCAGGATCTGACCGTCGCCGCGGAGGAGATCGCCATTCAAACTGAGGGTGCCGGTCAGTTGCGGTTCCAGTTGATAGCCTCCCTGGATCTGAAGCTTGAAATTTTCGGAACGGAATCTGCTGCTGAGTTGCGGTTGTCTGTTTGCCCGATTGAACTGCACATCCCCAAATTTCATGGAACCAGACGCAGTCAGTTCGCCGGTCTTCAGGATGGAAAGCGTTGCGGTCAGCTGCTGCGCAATACAAACAGGTTCTCCGTCGGCGAGTGTGCACTCGGCCTGCGGTGAAACCAGCAATGTATTCTCTGCTGTTGTTTCGTCGCGGACTATTTTCGCGGCCGAGAGCTCCATGTCCTGTAACTGCAAGCGCTGCCGGCTTCCTTCCAGCATGACGTTCACCTGTGTATGAATGGCTGGCTTGTGAACGACCAGGTTTATTGCCGGTTGTGTGATTTTCTCGGAAGATATTTCCAGGGTCATAGAGCAGCTGGTCGACCTGGCAATCGTGCACGCAATCTGCTGTAACTGGCTATCGAGATTAATGTCTCCGCTGTCCGAGAGTGCCCCCAGCACCACAGGTCCTCCGGCTACCTGAATATCGCCGGGCCACTGATCGATTCGCAGTGTCAGTACTTCCTCGAGCTGTAGTTGTACCTTGCCTTTTTGCCAGCCCATCTGTGCCGGCTGTGATCCCTGCGTCTCGGCCCTCGCAACGTCGAGACTGATACGGCTTTCCGGCAGGAACGATAAATTGATATCGGACAGCCACTGCCGCTCACTGTTCCGGATATCGCCCGGAGGCTTCAGGCTGGCGTTACCGCGGAAAAGGACTGAGCCGTCGGGTGAATCGATGGAAAATGGCGCTAGCTTTTGCTGCCATCGGGGCGCCTGCAGCACTGCTCTGGCTCGGTCGAGATGCAGACTGCCTGTAACCGTGAGTGAATTCCTTCCCTGTTCGGTGCCGCTGTCGACCTGCAGCTCGAGCATCGGCGCCTGTGCCTTGGCCGGTGCCTGTTGCTTGGTTGGTGTCAGTTTCAAGGTCGCGGAGCCGCTGATCGCTTCCGGCTGCAGTGGCTGAAGCCGAGCCAGCTTGACGACGACAGGGTCGCGGGTGGAGAGCGACAACTGTATCGCGGCACCCAGTAGTTGGGCGGGTAGGGTGAGGTATAGTGACTCGCTCTGGAGTCTCGCGCTGACATGACGGTAATCCTGCAGCTGCAATACCCGGTCCGGCACCAGCATTTCAATACTGGCGGCGAGTTTTCCCGAGGCGCTCGCGGCGATATCGTTCAGATTCTCGGACAGGGGCAGGTCGGTAACCTGCTGCAGGTCGGATTCCAGCTTCGCGGTACCCCGCCAAGTCCCGCTATCGCCCGGTGTCAGCTCGCCAGTCAGTGAGAGTGCCGGGTCCTGACCTTCTGTACCCAGGTGAGCGACGAACCTGGCCCGACCTTCCGGTGCCCGAACTAACACGGAAAGGCGCTGCCCGCCGCTTGAGAAATCGGCGTGGACCGAGTGTTGCTCGCTGTCACGGCGCAGATTCAGGGTGCCAATCTGTGTTGCTTCTTTCCCCCAACGCAATTCAGCGATTTGCAGTTTCTCCGGCAGATACCGGTACAGCGGCTCTACCATTTCACTGAGTTTCAAGTCTCGTGCAGGGGGAACGTCAGAGTGGTCTGGCTGGGGGATTGTCGAGACTGCAATGGGCCGCGGTGTATAGCGCAACTTATCTATCGTTAGTTGTGCTCGGTTCCGGCTCCCCGCCCATAGCAGGCTCACTGGGTTCAGTAGCCGCACATTTTCCAATTGCAGTTCTGCATTGCTATCCAGGCCGATATTAAGCCGCTCAATGGAGACGCGACCGACGCCGATTTGCAGGCCTTGAAGTTGCTCGATACTGCTGCCCTTTAGCAACGGGTTGATCAGCGTCAGCGCTACGCGGTCCCTGTCCCGCCAGGCCCAATAGCAGGCCGCCAGTACCAGCAGGACTGCCGTGACTAGGATAAGGCGGGACTTGCGCACGCTGGACCTCTTGAAGCTGACTTGCGATTGCCGGGTAAATATGGAAACTGGCACCACCAATATGATTTCAGTGTAACCGGCCTGGAACAATAATAAGAGAGGCGCTGTTTGTGAGAAATGCGATACGAACCTTCCTCAATATCTCATTCACTTTCATGGCCCTGACGGGCGGGGGGGCAGCCGTGGCTTACGATCGAGTGACCGGTGAGGGGTTCGCCAGCCGCTCCCCGGTATTGGCGACCCAGGGAATGGCGGCCACCAGCCAACCGCTGGCGACCCAGATTGCGCTCGATGTTCTCAAGCGCGGTGGCAGCGCCGTCGACGCGGCGATCGCCGCCAACGCCGCCCAGGGACTGATGGAACCGACCGGATGCGGTATCGGGGGTGACCTGTTTGCGATCGTCTGGAATGCGGAGGAGGGCAAGCTCTACGGCTTGAACGCCAGTGGGCGGTCGCCCAAATCCCTGCCATTTGAATATTTTGCGCAGAACGGCCTGTCGAAGATCCCCTCTCACGGGCCCCTGCCGGTATCCGTGCCCGGCGCGGTGGACGGCTGGTTCGAGCTGCACGACAAGTTTGGCCGGCTGCCAATGCAAGACCTGCTGGCGCCAGCGATTGAGTACGCGGACAAGGGCTTCCCGGTCACCCAACTGGTCGCCTATTACTGGAACCGCTCGGTACCGGTACTGGAAAAATATCCCGGCTTCCGCGACACCTTTATGCCCGCTGGCAAGGCGCCGCAGGAGGGCGAGCTTTTTCGCAATCCGCGCCTGGCGGAGACTTACCGCCGGATTGCCAAAGGCGGCCGCGATGTCTTCTACAGGGGTGCTATCGCGAAAGAGATCGCGGCCTATATGAAAGACAATGGCGGCTTCCTCTCTGCCGAGGATCTGGCGGCGCACAAGTCCGAGTGGGTGGAGCCGGTTTCGGCCAATTACCGCGGTTACGATGTGTGGGAGCTGCCGCCCAACGGCCAGGGCATAGCGGCACTGCAGATATTGAATATTCTGGAGGGGTATGACCTGGCCAAGCTGGGGCGCACCAGCCCGGAGTACGTTCATCTGTTTGTCGAGGCGAAGAAACTGGCGTTCGAAGACCGGGCGAAATACTACGCCGATCCCGCCTTCAACAAGATACCCGTCGCGCAGCTGATTTCGAAGAAATACGCGGCCGAGCGACGCCAGTTGATCAACCTGGATAGAGCGGCCAAACGTTACGATGCGGGCAGTGTCGCCCTGCGCCACGGGGACACTATCTATCTGACGGTGGCGGACAAAGACGGCAATATGGTGTCGCTGATCCAGAGCAACTACCGCGGTATGGGCTCCGGTATGACCCCGGGGGAGCTGGGCTTTATCCTGCAGGACCGCGGCGAGATGTTCAGCCTGAAGGAAGGGCATTTCAATCAGTATCAGCCGGGCAAACGCCCCTTCCACACCATTATCCCGGCCTTTATCACCAAAGACGGTGAGCCGTTCATGAGCTTCGGCGTAATGGGTGGCGCCACCCAGCCGCAGATGCACGCGCAGATCGTCATCAACATGGTGGACTTCGGCCTCAATGTCCAGGAGGCGGGAGATGCACCGCGCATACTGCATACGGGCTCCAGCCAGCCGACCGACGAAATGATGCAGGACGGCGGCTATATCAGCCTCGAGGACGGCTTCCCGATGGAGACGCGCCGCAGCCTGGTACAGATGGGACACCAGGTGCGCTTTGAAAGCGGCCCCTACGGTGGCTATCAGGGCATAAAGCGCGATGGGAATGGCGTCTATCACGGCGCCTCCGAAAGTCGCAAAGACGGGCATGCCGCGGGCTACTGACCGGCGGTCCTTTTCCATTCCCGGGTGCTTGCTGGTCGGCAGCGCCCGCTGCCTCGCGCAGATCTTTCTGCTTCTTTTTCCCGACCCGGTCGCTCTGCGCGAGCGCCCGCGCATCCGGCGCTGGCGATCAACCTCTCCGGGTCGGCTAAAATTCGGCTCGTCCCGTCCGCTTGTCGGCTCCAAGTGACAGCTTTGGTGCAATGCGGTATCGGAGTCTTGTGAATTTTGCCGGGAGTGATAACTTGTGCGCCGCGTCTCATTTAGAACGGCAACGGGACGCGGCTTAGCTGGCAGAGGAAGTTTCGGATCATGAAAGACGCTCAACCCCATACCGTTTACCTGAAGGACTACCGCGCACCGGACTACCTGGTGGACACTGTCCACCTGCATTTCGAGCTGCAGCCGAAGGCCACCCTGGTCAGGTCGCAGCTGAAGATCCGGCGCAACCCCGAGGCCGGGGAGGGGCTGCCGCCCCTGCAGTTAGACGGCGTGGAACTGGAGCTGCTTTCCGTTTCCATCGACGGCGAACTGGTTCCGGCCAGCCGCTACCGGGAGTTGCCGGACGGACTTTCGCTTCCAGTGGCAGCGCCGGAGTTTGTGCTCGAGATCCACAACCGCATCAACCCCGAGGACAACACCTCGCTGGAGGGGCTGTACCTGTCCAACGACATGTACTGCACCCAGTGCGAGGCGGAGGGGTTTCGCAAGATCACCTACTATCCGGATCGCCCGGACGTGATGTCCCGTTTCACGACCACCATAGTGGCGCCGCGGCAGTACCCGGTGCTCTTGTCCAACGGCAATGAAATCGCGCGGGGCACTACAGAGGACGGCCGCCAGTTCGTCACCTGGGAGGACCCCTTTGCCAAGCCGTCGTATTTGTTCGCGCTGGTGGCCGGCGACCTGCAGCACGTGGAGGACAGTTACACCACAGCCAGCGGGCGTCAGGTGAAACTGCAGATTTTTACCGAGGCGAAGAATATCGGTAAGTGCGACCACGCGATGCGCTCGCTGAAAAAGGCCATGCGCTGGGACGAGGAGGTCTACGGGCGCGAGTACGACCTGGATATTTTTATGGTTGTCGCGGTAGACCATTTCAATATGGGGGCGATGGAAAACAAGGGCCTGAACATATTCAATTCCGCCTGCGTGCTGGCCAGTCCGGAAACGGCTACCGACAGCGCCTTTCAGCGCATTGAATCCATTGTCGCCCACGAGTACTTCCACAACTGGTCCGGCAACCGCGTCACCTGCCGGGACTGGTTCCAGCTGAGCCTGAAAGAGGGCTTTACCGTGTTCCGCGATGCGGAGTTTTCCGCCGATATGAATTCCCGCGCGGTCAAGCGAATCGAGGATGTTTCGCTGCTGCGTACCACCCAGTTTGCCGAGGACGCGGGTCCGATGGCGCATCCGGTGCGCCCGGATTCCTATATGGAGATCTCCAATTTCTACACCTTGACCGTCTACGAGAAAGGCGCGGAAGTGGTGCGCATGATACACACCCTGCTGGGTGGTGCGGGATTCCGCAAGGGCAGTGATCTTTATTTCGAGCGTCACGACGGCCGCGCCGTTACCTGTGAGGATTTCATCAAGGCGATGGAGGATGCCAATGGCGTCGACCTCGGCCAGTTCCGCCGCTGGTACAGCCAGGCCGGCACACCGGTCCTCGAAGTGACCGATGCCTACGACAGCGCCAGCGGCAACTATGCACTGACTATCAAGCAAACATGCCCGGCGACACCGGGGCAGGAAAAGAAACTGCCGTTTCATATTCCACTGGCGTTCGGTCTGTTGGGCGCGGACGGCCGCGACCTGCCGCTGGATGCCGCGGGCACTACGCAAATGGTCCTGCAAATTACCGAGGCGGAGCAGACGTTCAGCTTCAGCGGCCTGACGGAAAGACCTCTGCCCTCGCTGCTGCGTGGTTTTTCGGCACCGGTCAAGGTGCGCTACGGTTACTCCACCGAGCAACTGCTGTTTCTGATGCGCTGTGACTCGGACGAATTCAACCGCTGGGATGCCAGCCAGCGCCTGGCACTGATGGCACTGGAGCAGCTGCAGCGCGATTACCGCGAGGGGAACAAGTTGCAACTGCAAGCGGAACTGGTCGAGGCCTACCGCAGCGTGTTGCAGAACCGCGACCTGGATCCGGCCCTGGTTGCGGAAATGCTGTCGCTGCCGAGCGAGCAGACGCTGGCCGAGCAGGGTGAACAGATAGATGCCGAGGCCATTATCGTCGCGCGCAGATTCGCCCGGGAAGCGCTGGCGGAGGCGCTACACGACGACCTGCTGGCGTGCTATCGCAGGCTGCACACCGAAAAGCCGTACAGCCCCGACGCCGCCGATATCGCCGAGCGCAGCCTGAAAAATGCCTGCCTGGCCTACCTGTGTGCTACTGGCAGGGCGGATACCCTGCTTCTGGCACAGGAACAGTTTCGCGATGCGGCCAATATGACCGACAGCGCGGCGGCACTGGCGGGGCTGGTTAACCATGGCGACGAAGCTGTCGCCCAGAGTGCGCTGGATAGTTTTTATCAGCGCTGGCAGCAGGACACCCAGGTGATAGAGCTCTGGTTCGGTCTGCAGAGCTCCAGTGCGAAGTGGGGCAAACTGGATAAGGTGCGCGCACTGATGCAGCACCCGGCCTTCGAACTGAAAAACCCGAATAAGGTGCGCGCGGTGATCGGTGGCTTCGCCAATCGCAACTTTACCCAGTTCCACTGTTCCGACGGCAGTGGTTTTGCGTTTGTGGCGGAACAGGTTGTCGTCCTGGACAAACTCAATCCTCAGATTGCCGCGCGCCTCGTTATTCCGCTCACCCGCTGGAAAAAGTACTTGGGTGAACTGGGTCTGCAGATGAAGCAGGCGCTTCAATCGATTATGGACACGGGCAAGCTGTCGGCAGACCTCTATGAAGTCGTCAGCAAGAGCCTGGTTTAGTGCTCTGCGCGGGGATGCTGCGTTGCTGAAGGGAGGAGCAGGGGCCGCCCTATAAGATATGACTGCGGCGCTCCTCCCCCAGCCTTAGCAGTTCGAGTCGATTGCCCTCGAGACGCAATTCGGTAACGGACGCATAATCGGGGCGAAACTGCTGTATCCGGCGATCATGGCGAATATGCGCAACGACGGAGTTGATCACCATAAAATGGCAGAAAACGGCCGTATCTTCCCGCAGCGCTAACAGATAATCGACGATGCCGCGTCGCCACGCCATCTGATTTGTGTCCTGCGCGTCCCAGTCTCTGTCGAGCAGTGAGCGAATCCACTGGCCGCGCTGGCTGAGCGGGATTCCCTCCGGCGAAGGGATCTCGGTCACGGCTTCTTCAATATTGACCGGGCACTGCCAGAGGTCTGCCAGCGGCTGCGCCGTTTGCAGGGCCCGCATTTTGGGACTGCTGATCAGAGACAGCGGCTGCGATTCGGCGAGCTGCCGCGCAAGCTTTTCCGCCTGCTCTTGTCCGAGAGCCGTAAGCGCCGGGTCCGGTGTCGAGGGGCCCTTCGCCGCCTCACCATGGCGCACCAATAAAATCTTCGTCACTCGCCTGCCAACTCTATAGATAACCGGTTAATAGTTCGTCCGGTATATGTTGCCACAAGGCCGCGAGCTCTGTCGTGTCGAAAGGCCTTCCCGCCGGATGTTCGCCAAATCTGCGACTGTGTCTTTCGCTGAAAGTGCGCCAGCCGCCACCGGGATCGCCGCACTCGGCGAAGTTCAGCCAGGCTTCGCGTATGCTGTTGCTCAATAGATGCGCATTGATTTCGCCACCATAGAGAGATTGCAGTGATGGCGCACCATGGGTGCCGAATACATAGCCCAGTTCCACTGCGTGGCAGGCACCGAGCAGCGGGTGCGCCGCCAGTGGCTGGGCAAAGTGGTAGTGGAAGCCACTGCCGCCGTGTGCCTCCAGCAGGCGCAGGCCGGGCAGGGTGAATACCATATCCGTCAGCAGCAGATTCCAGGTGCGGCTCCATTCCGGCCAGGGATTGCCGTTCAGTGACTGTGCTACCCGGTAGTAGTGGTCCAGCAGTGGATCCAGTAAGTTCCGTGGCAACAGCCACTCCAGCCGTTCACGGATCTGCCGGTTGTCGAGGGTGAAACTCTGTGGATTGATGGCACTGAACAGGTTCCACTCGTCCAGATTGCTGCCTAGCATCAGGGACAACTGTGCAGTGCCGCTCTTCAGGGCCTTTAACGGCTCAGCTATCAGCAATTCGCCGTCGTACACCGGTTTGAACGGCAACTGCCCCCAGTTCCGCTCCATACGTTGGTCCGATAACACTGCCTGCTGCGCCTGCAGTAGCGATCGTGTGCTGGCTTCGCGCAGTGACCCGCTGTCGTTGAACTTATCGAGAAATTCGACGAATGCCTGCGCCAGATGGTTGGCTCTGTCTCGACTATGGATGGCGGCCGGGTTGCCGCTTTGCACAATTGCGCGGTGGAAGAGCCCGTTACAGCGCGGAACCGCCATCAGGGCGGCGATACTCATCGCGCCGGCAGATTCGCCGAACAGGGTAATGTTGTCACGATCTCCGCCAAAGGCAGCGATGTTGGCGGACACCCACTTCAGCGCCGCTATCTGGTCCAGCAGTCCCTCATTGCCGCTGGAGGGAATGTCGGTGATATCGCACAAACGCAAAAAGCCCAGCGCGCCGAGACGGTAGTTGCAGGTCACGACGATTGCCCGCCCGCTGGCTGCCAGGAAGCCGCCGTTATAGATGTCCTGACAGCCGGATCCCATATAAAAGGACCCGCCGTGAAGCCAGAGCATGACGGGCAACTTCTTGTCGCCCGCGACCGGCGGCGCGTAGATATTCAGATACAGGCAGTCCTCGCTCTCCGGTGGCTCGCCGTTGGGCCCGCGGACCTCGATCAATGCCGAAGGATTCTGCGCAGCCGGCATGCCATAGGCAAGGGCGCGTAACGGCGTCTGCCGCGGTGGCAGGGGCTGCGGCGGCAGCCAGCGCAAGTCACCCACCGGCGGCAGGGCATAGGGGATGCCGAGGAAGCGACGCACGCCGGTCGCCTCGTCGATTGTGCCAATGACTGGTCCGGCAGGGGTTTCTGCGATGGGTGTGGTATGCCGGCTATTGTTAAATTGGAGGCCGATACTCGCGTCGCTTGTCATCGATGGCGCCCTGATCCTTGCGCAATTTGTTCCTTAACCCATTGAGTATAGCTGGCGCCAATTTTGCCTTTGCAGGCGCGGCATTTTCAGTCATCGCCGTAAAGGCTGGTCTTTCGAGGCTGCCGAATTTTCGGTGGGCTCTACAGGTCCCTCCATCCATAGACGCTCTTAAACTGATGACGATGAAACTGGCCGATTGTCTACGAAGGGAGAGTTATTTCGGCCGGTGAAGTTGAATATTCGCCGCCGCGCAACAGAAATGTTCCGAGTGAGATGCGAGGTTGCACGGTGATTCATCGCGCGTGACCGCACCCTGGAAAATAGATAGTTCCAACACAGGCACCGGGAGGCTTTTCAAGGTGGTTGTCGGCCTCGATGATTTTTTGCGGTTGCTGTTAGGTCGACAGAAATGGCGGATGGAGCCTGCCTGCCAGCGGTGCGCTTTATGACCTCTCTCCCACTTTTTTCCGCTTTTTCTGGAAAAGGAGAGAATGCTGGAAAATTAGCGAAACTTCCGCTTGCAAACGCCGATTACTCGGATACTATTAACGTCATAGAGTCAACTAGAAACCGTTTCCGATGAGCACCCCGAATCTCCATCTATCACCGCGTAAGCGCTCTGCCAAGCAGCGACAGCTGCCGGCCGCCGCTCGCCTGTGGTGTGGTGTTCTGGAAACCCACTCCCTATGCGTCGCGCGCGAGACTGTCTGCAAGACTGTCTATAAGACGCGTCCGGTGTTCGCAATGATCACCTAGCACACCTGACAAAGCTTAGGCGTTGGAAGGTGTATTGCCTTCCTCCTGAGAAAAACCCGGAAGGCTGACCTTCCGGGTTTTTTTTTGCTGGAAATTTACGAAGAGAGTAACTATCGACAAGGAGTAGTGTGAAATGGACCGGCAGTGGTGGCAGCGGTTGCACAGCTTTCCGCCCTTAATCTGGATAATATTGATCGGCAGTTTCTTCGGTCGCGGTACCTATTTTATGGTGTGGCCGTTTCTGGCGATTCTGTTGTATGAGAAATTCCAGCTGGGGGCGGCGGAAATCGGCTTGATTCTCAGTGCCTCGGCGGTTGGGGCGGCACTGCTGGGATTTTATGTAGGATCCCTGTCGGATCGTTACGGTCGCCGCAATGTGTTGCTGGTCGGAACGGCAATCAATTTTTTTGCTTTTGCGCTTCTGGCTGTCGCGCAGACACTGCCGGTATTTATTCTCGCCATGACCTTCTGCTCCATTGGCCGCGCCATATGGGAGCCGCCGGCCAGTGCGTTGATCGGCGATCTGATTCCGGATAAGCAGAGCCGCGAACTTGCATTGCAGTTTCGTTACTTCCTGATCAATGTGGGCGCCGCGCTCGGTCCGATTGTTGGCGTCTGGGCCGGCCTCAGCGCACAGCAGTCGACGTTTGGACTCACGGCGTTCAGCTACCTGTTGCTGAGTCTGGCGTTTCTGTGGGGCTTCGCGCACACGGAGGCTGGGCGCCAGGCGCATAAGCGTCGGGACGCAACGGTAACGCTGCGCAATACTCTGGCGGTATTGCGCAAGGACCAGGTTTTTCTGGTGGTCATTATCGCCAATGTGCTGACGTTGTTTATCTATGCCCATATGGACTCGAGTCTGGTGCAATACCTGACCCGGGCGGAGGCGCCCAGGTTGGTCGAGCTCATTTCCAGCATGATCCTGGTCAACGCCACCACCATAGTACTGCTGCAGTTTCCACTGCTGCAGATGATGCGCGATATCGATGTCAACGGGCGCATCGTTATCGGCTTGGCGGTGCTCGCGTTGGGGCAGCTGTGGTTTGCGCTCAATCCGGTGGACTGGTTTGCGGGCTGGCTGGGGGCGACATTTGTTGTCAGCCTGGCGGAGGCGGTGCTCTTCCCGACCATGAGTGTGCAGATCGACCGGCTGGCACCGGACCACCTGCGCGGCAGCTACTTCGGTGCCTCGTCCTTTTACTCACTGGGTTGGTCGGTAGCCCCGCTGGTGGGCGGTATAGTGATCGAGTGGTGGAGTGGGGCCACACTCTACTGGATGATGTTCGGTCTTTGCGGTCTGGTGTTTGCTCTCTATCGCCTGACCGATTCTCTCTCCAGGCCGCAGTGGCAGGTGTTGGAAGAGGCGGTAAATGTAGAGGTAGTACGTTTAGAGACAGAGTCGCCCCAGCCGCAATAGTCGCCCTCTGTTTTTGGCCCCCTTGCGGGGCCATTTTTGTTCATTGTCTCAAGAGAAGGTACTAGTAGCGCATCCTACTGGAGAAGGTTGCGGCTGTGGCAGACCTGGGCGTACTCTCCATCCAGGTTGCTGAGGAATATCTGCTGCAATTTTTCCCCTGCGAGCAGAGAGCCATCGCGAAGCGGCTTCGCAAAAGCGGCTGTAGCATCTTCCGGTAACAGAATCCGGTAACCCAGGGCCGCGGCCACTCTGATCGTAGCGTCCACTGAGTGGTTGATCACGACTCCGGTTACCACCAGTTCCGTAATACCGCGCCGCCTGAGTATTTCATCGAGCTCGGTACCGATAAAGGCACAGTTCTCCCGTTTGGTCAGCACTGTTTCGCCTATTCGGGGTTCGGCCTCCGGCTTAAAGGCAAAGTGCGGACAATCTGCGTAATAGGGGGATTCGGGGAAGTGGGACGAGTGACGGATATGCACAACCGGCCACTCGAGGGTGCGCCAGTGTTCCAGCAGGGCGGCGATTCGCTGTTCTGCCACGTGGTTGTTGCGTGGGTGGGGCGAGAAGTGATCGATGGCCTGCTGCACATCGATCACCAGTAGTGCCGGATTGTCGGTTTTAATCATCTCGGCGCTTTTTCTCATTAATGCCGGTTAAATTACGGCCGCAAGTCTTGATCCCTGATCGATGGCCCGCTTCGCATCCAGTTCGGCCGCCTCGTCGGCGCCGCCAATCAAATGGACTTTTACCTCGCTGGCCTGCAGCGTATCGTACAGCGCCCGCGCAGGTTCCTGGCCGGCACAGATCACTACGTTATCCACTTCCAGCAGATGCTGCTCATCGCCAATACGAATATGCAGGCCAATGTCGTCGATCTTCTCATAGCTGGCACCGGCAATCATCTCCACATTGCGGTGCTTGAGGCTTGTGCGGTGGATCCAGCCAGTGGTCTTGCCGAGACCGGCGCCGACCTTGGACGCCTTGCGCTGCAACAGGGTCACCTGGCGCGGCGCCGTTACCGCACTGGGCTTTTTCAGGCCGGCGCGATTTTCGAGTCGGATATCCACGCCCCATTCGTCGAAGAATTCGGCTTTGCTGCTGGCGATCAGTTCTCCGCTGTTGTCGCCCTCGTGCGCCAGGTACTCCGCGACATCGAAGCCGATGCCGCCGGCGCCGATGATCGCCACTTTCTTGCCAACTGGCTTCTTGTGCTTCAGCACATCCAGATAGCTCAGCACCTTTTCGTGTTCGATGCCGGCAATCGGCGGTGTGCGCGGCTTAATGCCGGTGGCGATGATGACCTCGTCGAAAGCCTGCAGATCTTCCGCGGTGGCGCGGGTGTTGAGCCTGACTTCGACGCCGGTGATTTCCAGGCGGCGTTTGAAGTAGCGCAGGGTTTCCTCGAATTCGGCCTTGCCCGGGATCTGCTTGGCGATATTGAACTGGCCGCCGATTATTCCTTCCGCTTCGAACAGCGTGACATTGTGGCCGCGCTCCGCGGCTACGGTCGCGGCGGCCAGGCCGGCCGGGCCGGCGCCGACAACGGCGATGTTTTTCGGGGCATCGGTCGGCAGGTATTGCAGTTCCGTTTCGTGACAGGCGCGCGGGTTGACCAGGCAGGAGGTCAGTTTCAGTTCGAAGGTGTGGTCCAGGCAGGCCTGGTTGCAGCCGATACAGGTGTTGATTTCGTCGGCGCGGTTCTCGGCGGCTTTATTGACGAACTCGGCGTCGGCGAGGAAGGGTCGCGCCATGGAGATCATGTCCGCGTGCCCGGCCGCAAGTACTTCTTCGCCAACTTCCGGCATGTTGATGCGGTTGCTGGTGACTACCGGCACACTCAGGTGCTGCTTCACCTTGGCGGTGATTTCGGTAAAGGCGGCGCGGGGCACACTGGTGGCGATGGTGGGCACGCGCGCTTCGTGCCAGCCGATGCCGGTGTTGATGATGGTCGCGCCGGCTTCCTCGATGGCCTTGCCCAGAGTAACAACCTCGTCAAAGGTGCTGCCGTCTTCGACCAGGTCGAGCATGGAGAGGCGGTAGATGATGATGAAATCTGTGCCGACCGCTTCGCGCACCCGGCGCACTATCTCGATCGGCAGGCGGGTGCGATTCTCGAAGCTGCCGCCCCATTCATCGGTGCGCTTGTTGGTGCGCGACACGATGAACTGGTTGATGAAATAGCCCTCCGAGCCCATGATCTCGATGCCGTCGTAGCCGGCCTCGCGGGCCAGGGTGGCGCAGCGCACATAGTCGTCGATCTGGCCTTCGATCTCGTCGCCGGTCAGTTCGCGCGGCGTGAAGGGGTTGATCGGTGCCTGGACGGCCGAGGGGGCGACCAGGTTCTGATTATAGGCGTAGCGGCCGGCGTGCAGAATCTGCATGCAGATCTTGCCGCCCTCG
Source organism: Microbulbifer magnicolonia (assembly GCF_035117725.1). Taxonomy (NCBI): domain Bacteria; kingdom Pseudomonadati; phylum Pseudomonadota; class Gammaproteobacteria; order Cellvibrionales; family Microbulbiferaceae; genus Microbulbifer; species Microbulbifer magnicolonia. Next base: position 124,443 of record NZ_JAYEFD010000005.1, read on the forward strand.
GCGTGCACCGCGTCGGTGATTCCCCGGTGCTGCTGCGCTTCTTCCGGGGTGGTCATTTTGGCGGAGCCCATAAACACGCCGCCCTCCTCGTTGGGCGCTATGCCGCCGGTCACGATCAGGCCCACACCGCCGCGCGCGCGCTCGGCATAGAAGGCCGCCAGCCGGGTAAAGCCGCCGGCGTGTTCTTCCAGGTTGGTGTGCATGGAGCCCATCAGCACCCGGTTTTTCAGGGTGGTGAAGCCCAGGTCCAGCGGGGCCAACAGGTGGGGGTAGGCGTGGGACATGGCAATTCTCTCTTCTTGTGACCGACAAGATATATGCAAAGAGTTGCATATGGTTGCTGCGAAGAATAGCAAGGGCGTGGGTGGCGGGCAGTGACCATTCCGGTCGAATTCTTTGGCCTGTTTGGGTCGGACGGGTCCTGGCCTGCTAGCTCTGGGCGGCCCTGCTGCCGGTAGCCACCCGGCGAAAAACCTGATCGGTACTGTTTGCCGGCCGCGGGCGCTTTCGCCGGTTGGGCAGCGGAAGCAGGGCCTTCGCGCCGGGCTTCAGTGTTCCTTTTCGAGTTCCGAGTCCCGGCTCTACGCAAACAATTCTATCAACTGCCCCCGCAACCACTTATTGGCCGGGTCGTCGTGCTGGTTCTTGTGCCACAGCAAATGCCAGTCCATCTGCGGAATCTGGAACGGCAGTTCGAACAGCTGCGCCGGGTACTGGTTGGCCAGGCTGGCCGGTACCGTGAGCGCGAGATCGGTGCGCAACACCACCAGCGGCGCGACCCGGTAGTGCTGCACCCGCAGCTTGATATTGCGGCGCCGGCCCAGCTTGTTCAGGGCGATATCCACCAGCCCCGGGCCGCTGCGGCGGCTGGATACGTGGATATGTTCCAGCTGCAGGTACTGTTCCAGGGTCAGGCTGGTCTGCTGCGCCAGCGGGTGGTCCGCGCGCAGCATGCACAGGTAGCGGTCGTTGATCAGGCGCTGTTGCTGCAGCTGGGTAGCGGTGGCGAGCGGAATGTCGAGGCCGAAATCCAGGGTGTTTGCTGCCAGTTCCTTCACGAGCTGGTCGCGGGGCACATAGTAGGACTCGACAGCGATTCCCGGTGCCATCCGTTGCAGCTGCTCCAGCAGCCGCGGCAGCAGCAGCGTCTCCGCCATGTCGTTCATCGACAGGCGCAGCGTCTTTTGCACCGTGGCCGGGTCGAAATGGCGCTGTTCATTCAAGCTGCCGCCGAGCAGCGCCAGCGCTTGCTGGACCCTGGGCATGATGCTCTCGGTCAGCGGGCTGGGTGTCATGCCTGCCGGGCTGCGGATGAACAGTGGGTCATCCAGGGTGCGGCGCAGGCGCGCCAGGGCGTTACTGACCGCCGGTTGGGTGATATGCAACTGCTCCGCGGCGCGGGTCAGGTTGCGCTCGTTGTATATCGCCTCCAGCACCAGGAAGAGGTTCATGTCCATCTTTTGCAGCTGCACGGGTGTCACCAAGCATAATCAATGTGAATGTTCGGATATTCGCATAATAAACTTTGATGATTCAATGCCCGGCGCTAGGGTAAGAGCTCAAGCAAGGGGGACATCTATTGGCAGAGTTTTACGCGGTGCGCCACGGCCAGGCCTCATTCGGCGCCGCCGATTACGACAAGTTGTCGGAGCTGGGCTGGCGCCAGGCGCGCTGGCTGGGAGGGCACTGGCATGCGGCCGGTATGCAATTTGACCGCATCCTCTGCGGCAGCCTGCTGCGCCATCGGGAAACCGCGCGGGGTATCTGCGAGGCAATGGGGCTGGATACCGCCCAGGTGCAGGCCCAGGTGCAAATAGTGCCGCAGTTGAACGAGTTCGACTTCCACAGCGTGATGCAGAGCTTCGGCGAGCTGGATCCGCAGTCGGTGCCGGCGCGGGACGCCAGCCGCTCCGATTATTACCGCTTTCTCAAGAAGGCGATGCTGGCCTGGTCCGAGGGCGAGATCAGCCCGGCGGAAAGCTGGAGCGAATTCGAGCAGCGTATCGGCGAGGCGCTGGATTTGATCGGCGACAGCCCCAAAGGCAGCAAAACCCTGGTGGTCAGTTCCGGCGGCGCCATCGCGATGATGGTGCGCCAGGTGCTCGGTGCGCAGGCGGAGACGGTAACCAAGCTCAATATGCAGATCAAAAATACGGCGGTGAGCCGCTTCTTTGCCGGTGCGGGCAGTATCAGCCTGCACAGCTTCAATCACGTACCGCACCTGGAGACAGAGGGGCGGCATGACTTCATTACCTACAGCTGAAACAAATACCAGAGGCGGCCGATCATGGAGTTCGAATATTCAGACAAGGTGACAGCCCTGCTCGAGCGCCTGCAGCGCTTTATGGATGACCATGTCTATCCGGCGGAGCAGACCTTTCACGAGCAGTTGCTTGAGGACCGCTGGGGTGAGCCGCCGGTTCTGGCGGAACTGAAGGCGAAGGCGCGCGAGGCGGAATTGTGGAATCTGTTTATGCCGGATGCGCGCTTCGGCGCCGGGCTGAGCAATCTGGAGTACGCGCCGCTGGCGGAAGAGATGGGCAAGGTCATCTGGTCTTCGGAGGTCTTTAACTGCAGCGCGCCGGATACCGGCAATATGGAGGTGCTGGCCCAATACGGCAGTCCGGCGCAGCAGGCGCAGTGGCTGAAACCGCTGCTGAACGGGGAAATCCGCTCGGCGTTTGCGATGACCGAGCCGAAGGTCGCATCCTCCGACGCCACCAATATCGAGACCTCGATAGTGCGCGATGGTGACGACTACGTGATCAACGGCCACAAGTTCTATATCAGCGGCCTGATGAACAAGCGCTGCAAGATCATGATCGTGATGGGCAAGACGGATCCGGACAACCCGAACCGCCACCAGCAGCAGTCGCAGATCCTGGTGCCCACCGATACCCCGGGAGTGAAAATTCTGCGGCCGATGACCGTCTTCGGCTACGACGATGCGCCGGAAGGGCACGCGGAAGTGATCTTCGACAACGTGCGTGTGCCGGCGAGCAACCTGATTCTGGGTGAGGGGCGCGGCTTCGAAATCGCTCAGGGGCGCCTGGGACCGGGTCGCATTCACCACTGCATGCGCCTGATCGGTCAGGCCCAGCGCGCGCTGGAACTGATGTCGAAGCGCGCCGAGCAGCGCGTCGTGTTCGGTCGGCCGATGAGCAAGCAGGGTTCGGTGCGCGAGGACATCGCCAAGTCCGCCTGTGAAATCGAGCAGGCGCGCCTGCTGACCCTGAAAGCCGCGGATCAGATGGACCGTTACGGCAACAAGGCGGCCAAGGATCTGATCGCGATGATCAAGATAGTCGCGCCGCAGATGACCTGTACCGTGATCGACCGCGCGATTCAGATCCACGGCGCCGCCGGTGTGAGTCAGGACTACAGTCTCGCACAGCATTATGCCTATGCCCGCACCATCCGCCTGGCGGATGGCCCCGATCAGGTGCATATGATGCAGTTGGGGCGCAACCTGGCCGCGCGCTACGGCGCAGAGCAACAATCCCTTGAGAAAAACCGAGGGAGGGGATAACGGTGGATACTGTGTCAGACCAGCGCAATTCCGTAGAGCAGCTGCCGGTCGAGCAGCTGGAGAAGTATCTCGCTGCACACATCAAAGGCTTTAGCGGCCCGATGACGGTCAGCAAGTTTTCCGGTGGGCAGTCCAATCCGACATTTAAATTGCAGACTGCCTCCGCTACCTATGTGCTGCGCCGTCAGCCGCCGGGCAAACTGTTGAAGTCCGCGCACGCGGTGGACAGGGAATTCCGAGTGATGCGCGCCCTGGCCGATACCGAAGTGCCGGTGCCGCGGGTACTGCACCTGTGCGATGACCGCGAGCTGATCGGCTCCATGTTTTACGTGATGGAATATTGTAACGGGCGCATTTACTGGGATGCCGCCCTGCCGGAGCTCGACAACCGCCAGCGCGGCGAATTCTACGAGGAAATGAACCGGGTACTGGCGGCGCTGCACAGCGTGGACTTGGAGGCCACCGGCCTTTCCGATTACGGTAAACCGGGCAACTATTTCGAGCGGCAATTCGAGCGCTGGCAGGGCCAGTACCGCGCCTCCGAGCTGCAGCACATTGCAGCCATGGACCAGCTGATCGACTGGCTGGCCGGTGCACTGCCGGAGGACGATGGCCGCGTGGCACTGGTACACGGCGACTACCGGCTCGACAACATCATGTTCCACCCCACCGAGAGTCGCGCCATCGCTCTGCTCGACTGGGAGCTGTCAACGCTCGGTCACCCCTTCGCGGACCTGGCCTACCAGTGCATGCAGCTGCGCATGCCCGCCGAGTCCGGCAATATTTCCGGGTTGATGGGCGTGGACCGGAGCGCACTCGGTATTCCGTCGGAGCAGGAGTATGTGGCGCGCTACTGTGAGCGTATGGGCATCGATCGCATCGATAACTGGGCTTTTTGCCTAGCGTTCAGCTTCTTCCGCCTCGCGGCCATCATTCAAGGGGTGGCCAAGCGCGCACATGACGGCAATGCATCCAACAAGAACGCAGCGCGCCTCGGCGCCTTTGTCGAGCCGCTGGCGCTGTTGGCGCTGGACGTTATCGACACGGCGTAGGGTGCGCCGTGCGCACCGATCCGCGTCCGATATACGCTCCGCTAATATTGGTGCGCACGGCGCACCCTACGAGTTTGGTTTCGATTAATGAAGAAGAATTTCGAGGATCTTTATGGCTACCAATTTATTTGACCTGACTGGAAAAATCGCCCTGGTTACCGGCGCGAGCCGCGGCATCGGCGAAGCCATCGCCAAACTGCTGGCGGAGCAGGGCGCCCATGTGCTGGTTTCCAGCCGCAAGATCGAGGGCTGCCAGGCGGTCGCCGATGCGATTGTCGATGCCGGTGGCAAGGCCGAGGCGCTGCCCTGCCATATTGGCAGTATGGAGGAGATAGAGCGCGCGTTCGCGGACATTCGCCAGAAGCACGGCCGCCTGGATATCCTGGTCAATAACGCCGCGACCAATCCCTACTTCGGCCACATCCTCGATACCGACCTGGGCGCTTTCCAGAAAACCGTCGACGTCAATATCCGCGGTTACTTCTTCATGTCGGTCGAGGCAGGCAAACTGATGCGCGAGCAGGGTGGCGGCTGCATCGTCAATACCGCCTCGATCAATGCACTGCAGCCAGGTGTCGGCCAGGGCATCTACTCGATCACCAAGGCGGCGGTGGTCAACATGACAAAGGCCTTCGCCAAGGAGTGCGCGCAGTTCAATATCCGCGTGAACGCACTGCTGCCGGGTCTGACCAAGACCAGGTTTGCCGGTGCGCTGTTCACGCACGAGGAAATCTACAACACGGCGATCGGCCATATCCCGATGCACCGCCATGCCGAGCCGGAGGAGATGGCCGGTACCGTGCTCTATCTGGTTTCCGATGCGTCCAGCTATACCACCGGCGAGTGCGTGGTCGTGGATGGTGGTATGACTTCCTGCGGGGGTATCTAACGATGGATCCGATTCTCGATTTCAGGGGCAAGGTGGCACTGATCACCGGCGCGTCCAGTGGCTTCGGCAATCTGTTGGCGCGCGAACTGGGCGCGCGGGGCGCGAAGCTTGTGCTCGGCGATATCAACCAGGCGGACCTGATGACACTGGCGGACGAGCTGGGCGGCGCGGGGATTGACGTGCGCGCGCAGCGCTGCGATGTGTCCTCCGAACCGGACTGCGCGGCGCTGGCCGAGCTGGCGCAGATGGCGTTCGGCGGGCTGGATATCGCCGTCAACAATGCGGGCATCGCACCGCCGATGATGGCGGTGGAGGAAACCACCGAGGCCGAGATGGACCGCCAGTACAACGTCAATCTGAAGGGGGTGCTGTTCGGACTGAAACACCAGCTGCCGCTGATGAAGGGCAAAGGTGGGGCTATCCTCAATGTATCCTCGATGGCGGGCCTCGGCGGCGCGCCGAAAATCGCCTCCTATGCGGCGGCCAAGCACGCGGTGATCGGTTTGACGAAGACGGCGGCGGTGGAGAACGCCAAGTACGGCGTGCGCGTGAATGCGATCTGCCCCTTCTTTACCCTGACGCCCATGGTGACCGGTATCGAATCTCCCGGCGTCAGCCAGCAGGACTTCCAGGCATTTCTCGCCTCCGGCTGCCCGATGAAGCGCCTCGGACAGCCCGAGGAGGTTATCGCTGCGATGTTGATGCTGCTTTCACCGAAAATGACCTATGTCACCGGACAGGCACTGGCCGTGGATGGCGGTCTCTCCGCTTTCTAGCAGGCTAGCCAAGGCTCCTCGCCAGAAGATAAGAACAGGATTTCGACATGCCCACACTGATCCCCCGCGACAAGATTCGGCAATTCATCGGCTTCGAGACCGAACCCACCGCTTGGCTCAACATTGAGCAGGATCGCATCGATGTATTCGCCGAATGCACCCTCGATCGCCAGTTTATTCACGTGGATCCCGACGCCGCCAGGCGCACGCCTTTCGGCAGCACCATTGCGCACGGTTTCCTGACGCTGTCGCTTCTGTCCTATTTTGCCGAGCAGTTACAGCTGGGGATCGAGGGGGTGCAGATGGGCGTGAATTACGGTCTGGACAGAGTTCGATTTATCAACCCGGTCAAAGTGGGCAGCAAGGTGCGGGTGCGGGCAAAAATTCTGGACATTCGGGAAAAGAACCTGGGCCAGTACCAGCTGAAGCTGGAAGTGACCATGGAAATAGAAGGCGAACTGAAACCGGCGCTGATCGCCGAATGGCTGTTTATGCAGTTTGTGTAACTGTTGTGTAAATAGAGACACGGGAGCAGGCGATATGAGTATTCGATTCGACGGCCAGGTAGCGATTGTCACCGGGGCGGGTAACGGTCTCGGCAGGTCCCATGCACTGGAACTGGCGCGCCGCGGTGCCAGGGTGCTGGTCAACGATCTGGGCGGCGCGCGGGACGGCTCCGGTGCGTCACTGACCGCCGCGGAACAGGTGGTTGCGGAGATCGAGGCGTTCGGTGGCGAGGCGATCGCCAACGGTGCCAATGTCACCGACTACGCCCAAGTGGAAGCCATGGTGCAGCAGGCGGTGGAGCTCTGGGGGCGCGTCGACATCCTGGTCAACAACGCGGGCATTCTGCGCGACAGGACTTTCGCCAAGGCCGATCTGGATGATTTCAAATTGGTGATCGAAGTGCACCTGATGGGCGCAGTCAACTGCACCAAGGCGGTGTGGGATCTGATGCGCGCGCAGAATTACGGTCGTATCGTGATGACCACTTCCTCTTCCGGTCTCTACGGCAATTTCGGCCAGTCGAACTACGGCGCGGCAAAAACTGCACTGGTCGGCCTGATGAACACCCTCTGTCTCGAGGGTGAAAAGAATGGGATCAAGGTGAATTGCCTGTCGCCCACCGCGCGTACGCGTATGACCGAAGACATTATTCCGGACCCGAAAATTTTGGATCTGATGACGCCGGAATCGGTCACCGCTGGCCTGGTGGCACTGGTCGCTGAGCATGCCCCCAACCGCTTTATCCTCGGTGCCGGTGCCGGCGCCTTTGCACGCGCGCGTATTGTGGAAACCGAGGGTATCTACTTGCCACCGGAACAACAGACACCAGAGATGGTGCTGGCCAACCTGGATGTGATCAGCGAAGACAGCCAGCAGCAGGAATTGATCGGTGGCCTGAACCAGACCGTCAAGTTTGTGCAGAAGGCGGCCAAGGCGCTGGACGTAGAGCTGGGATGAGGAGCGGAAAAATGAAAGAAGCCGTTATTGTCTCCACCGCGCGCACCCCGATCGGCAAGGCCTATCGCGGTGCCTTCAACAATCTGGAAGGGCCAAGCCTGGCGACGCACGCGGTGCGCGCATGGTCGGGCACGCGCTGCTGGAAGGCAAACGCCGGGGTGTCCGGTATGCGGTAGTCACCATGTGTGTGGGCGGTGGTATGGGCGCGGCCGGTCTGTTTGAAGTGGTGTAATACCGCTTCCCGATTCACTATAAAGAAATAACAAGGTGCGGCCACGGTCGGCGCTCGGATTTCGTTGGCGATCAGTAAACGGTATGACACTTATCTGGAGAAAACTATGCGCGCGTTGATTTGTGTCGAGTATGGCTCGGCCGAGCTGCTCATTATCGGAGATAGGGCGCTGCCAGAGCTGAAAAGCGACGAGGTGCGCATCGATGTTCGCGCTGCCGGGATTAATTTCCCCGATGCGCTGGTGATTGCCGGCAAGTACCAGATAAAACCGCCTCTGCCGTTTATTCCCGGTGGCGAATGCGCCGGAGTTATCAGTGCGGTTGGTGATAACGTCAAGCACTTCAAGGTTGGCGATCGGGTGATCGCTATGCCCGGTATGGCCGCCTTTGCCGAGCAGGTCCATGTGAAGGAAAAGCTGCTGGTACCCATGCCGGACAAGCTCAGTTTTGAACAGGCGGCGGGCTTCTGCATTACCTACGCTACCTCCTACTACGCACTCAAGCAGCGCGCGGCCATCCAGGCCGGCGAAACGCTGGTGGTACTGGGCGCGGCCGGCGGTGTCGGGGTGACGGCAATTCAGCTGGGTAAAGCGCTGGGTGCCCGGGTAATCGCCTGTGCCTCTACCGCGGAAAAACTGCAGTTTTGCAGGGAAGTCGGTGCGGACGAACTGATCAACTATTCGCAAGAGAACCTGAAGGAACGTATCAAGGAACTCACCGGGGGTAGAGGTGCCGATGTAATCTTCGATCCGGTGGGCGGGGATTACACCGAGGAAGCCTATCGCTCCATCGCCTGGAGCGGACGCTACCTAGTGATCGGATTCGCCTCCGGGGATATTCCCCGACTGCCACTGAATCTGCCGCTGCTGAAAGCCGGGGATATCATGGGCATTTTCTGGGGCAGCTGGGCACAGCGGGACCCAGAGGCCAATTTGCAGAATTTTGCCGAGCTGTTACAGATGGTGGAAGAAGGTAAACTGAACCCGCTCACGACCGAAATCTACCGGTTTGAAGAGTACATAGCCGCGTTTGCCGCGATTACCGAGCGACGCGCACGCGGCAAGGTGATATTGACCCTGGGCTAGCGTCGGTCAATACGAAATTCGATGGCCTCGATGGAGGCCGTTTTCTCGCTTTGCTCAGGGCAGCAGCCGACAGTGTTTGCGCGCCTTGCTTTCCAGGTCTCGCGGCAGCTTTTCTGAAACCGATCCGCGCTGCTGCCGGCGCCACACGTGGCAGAGTTCTACGTAGCTGCCGGCCTCCACCTGGCTGCGCAGATGAAACCAGGGATCGACAGCCGGCGCGGGATGGGTGGGCTCCTGCTGCCAGTTGGTCAGTGGTCTCTGTCGAGATGCATCGGCGGGGTGCAGGCTCGGGGTCAGGGCACCCAGATACTGGGCGGGATGAATCAGCAGCACTACGATGGCTACCGCGGCACCGCTGCTTGCGGCCTTGGAAAGCCAGAGGTTGTCCGATCTTGCTGGTTTGAATTGCCGGGCATATTGCAGGATTTTTTCATCGAGAGATCCCGGGGAAGTGATTCCCGCTACCGCTTCCCGATACTGATGCTCCAGAACGCTCATACGCTTACCTCTTCGACTTCCGCAATGCGCCAGGGTTGTCTTTGCGGTCCATATAAAAATTCTTCCAGCTTTTCCTTGCCAGTACGGTAGTACTCTCTGCACTTCTTGAGCGATATTTTTTCGATGTCCGCCACCGTGGCCAGCGGCAACTGACAGTCCGTGTACAGCAGTAAGATATTGCGTTCAATACGGGACAGCCGCTGGATGCCCGCGAGCACTCTGTTTTCCGGGTCGGCCAGCTGTTGTTGGGCGTCCGGGTCCTGGGAGGCACAATTGCGCAACAGCCTGTTCACTTGAATGAATAGCCAGCTGCGGAGCTGACGGCCCGATAGTTCCGGCGGCTGTTCGAGCAGGTTGTTCCACAGCGCCTGCAGTACACCACTAGCACCGGCGAAGTTCATCTGAGAGCAGTAGCGATAGAGGACGTCCTTGTGGCGCTGATACAGCTGGCGGAATGCGTTGATATTCCGCGTAGCGTGATAAAAATCGAGCAGTGCCTCGTCGCTCAGGTGCTGAAAGTCGTTGGGTGACAAAACGTCGCGCCTCCATGCGGGGGTGATACAGGTTCGAACGGCTGAACACAGCGAGCATTATTTGAACTGTTAATATTTTGATCTAATTCGCGGTGCGGCTATTCACCGCGATTCTCGGCGTCTGGGCTGTCCTTAACCCGTTCGCCTTTACCTCTGCCAGCAAACTTTTCGTTAGACTGCTGATGGTGACTGTCAGAACGTCTCTTTTTTCTACTTCCCAGATAGAGAGTGGCCATTCCCAGAAGAAGCTCGTCGACAAACGGCAGCAGGTCCGGGATAAACAGATCCACAAGAAATATCGCGCAGATCCACTTGAACAGCTGCGGGTGTTCCAGTTTCTTAGCGTAATTCAGGAACCAGCCAACAAGGGCACTGGGCAGCACTCTTTTCATCGGCCCGCTCTTCGCCGTCGGTTTGGGGATTATAGACGGCGGCTACACCCGGCTCCGGAATATGGGTATGGGGCGACGCCAGATTTGCTGACTAGCAAGTACAGAAGGGTTTCTTGGGGGTGTCCGATGCTAAGCGGACAGGCGCTTCCACTCCGGCAGCGGCAGGGGCAGTTGTTCCGGGCCCAGCTCGGCGCGCAAATCCCTGAGTTTCACGCCTACGCCCAGCAGGCGGATTGGGGCTGGTCGTCTGTCCCAACATTGCTGTAGCAGTTGTCTGAACTCCGAGATGCGGCCCGCCTGACTGGCCCGCTCCTGGGTGCTGATCGAAAAATCGGCGTATTTCACCTTTACCGTAGCGCCGCTGATCTGGTAGCGCGGATCCAGATTCTCGAGCCGCTCGAGCAGGCGCATATACAGGGTTGTGAGCTGTTCCCGCCATTCGTCCAGCGTGCAGAGGTCCTCGCTGAAAGTGTGTTCAACACTGACACTTTTGCGGGAACCCTCGCTGTCGACCGGTCGCTCGTCAACGCCGCGACACAGTTCAAAGAGTCGGCGGCCGAACTTGCCGTAGGCCTGAATCAGTTCAATCTGGGAAAAGCGGCGCAGGTCGGCGCAGGTATGGATGCCCTGACGGTGCATCTTTTCCGCCGTGACACGCCCGACACCGTGAATCTTCGCCACCGGCAACCGCAACACGAACTGGTCGACGGCATCCGGCGTGATCACCGTGAGGCCATCGGGCTTGCGCCAGTCGCTGGCGATCTTGGCCAGGAACTTGTTCGGCGCCACGCCGGCGGAAATGGTAATGCCGAGACTCTCGCGCACCCGGCGCCGTATCTCTTCGGCGATCAGCGTCGCACTGCCGTGGCAGCGGCCGCTGTCGCTGACATCCAGGTAGGCTTCGTCCAGGGACAGGGGTTCTATTGTCTCGCTGTATTCCAGGAAAATATCGCGGATCTGCTGGCTGACCTCTCGATATTTTTTCATGTTTCCGGGTACTACAATCAGATCAGGGCAGAGTTTTTTCGCCTGGGCAGTCGGCATGGCGGAGCGCACGCCATAGCTGCGCGCCTCATAGTTGCAGGTCGAGATAACCCCGCGCCGGTCGCTGGCGCCACCCACTGCCAGCGGACGGCCACGCAGGTTCGGGTCGTCGCGCATTTCGACCGACGCGTAGAAGCAGTCGCAATCGCAGTGGATGATCTTTCTCATGCTGGGATTATATACAGTATCCCGGTCTTGCGGATAGCCATTGTCGAGGGATGCGGAAATCGCTGGAAACAGGTCAGGTAGGTAAATTATGAGCCGTATTCCACTGGTGGATACTCCGGCAGAAGATCGGGCCCTGCAGCTCTTCGCCGAGATCAAGGATCAACTAGGGGCAGTCCCGAGCCTGTTCCGCGCCTATGCCCAGCACGTGGCGCTGTTGGAGGCCAACTGGCACAAGTTCAAGGCGCTGATGATCCACGGCTGCCTGTCGCCACAGCTCAAGGAGGGTATGGGACTGGTGATTTCGGCGGACAATCACTGCGACTACGGCATCTACCACCACAGCGTCACCCTGCAGAACTTGGGTGTGGATCCCAAAGAGGTGATGCGAATCCGTGTCGACCCGAAGCATATTCACTTCTCGGCCAAGGAGCAGGCATTGTTCGACCTGGCCCGTCACGCCAATTCGTCCCCCGATGACCACGGCGAACGCCTGATTGCGGCGGCGCGCAAACTGGGAGCGCGGGATGATGAAATCGTCGAGGCCCTCGGGGTAAGCGAGCTGGTGGCGGGCTTTAACCATACGGCCGATATACTCGGACTGGATCCGCAGAGAGACCGGGAGGAATGACGTACCCAGGTTGTAACGGCTAGCCTGGATTTTGCGGGAAATCAGAACTGGCGGCTATGGCCGCCAGTTCTGATTGTGAACGGAATGCTCAGCGCATGCAGGGCCGGCTACTTTGGGGGGCGGAGTTTGCCGAAAATCAGTGCCAGCACAAACAGCACGAGAAACACGAAGAACAGGATCTTGGCGATTTCTGTCGCTGTTCCCGCGATGCCGCCGAACCCGAAGAATGCGGCGATTATGGCGATGACTAAGAAGATAATGGCCCAGCGCAACATGGTGTTGTCTCCTGTGGCATCAGGGAAAAAACCGGGCGCTGCTGGCCCGGTCACCAATGGCCGACGCCGCCAACCGACGGGCGGAGCCAATCGTTCTAATTTATAGGGTTACTTTGCAGTGTTTGCCACTTTTTTGCCGCTGGCGTAGGGGAATTAATCGCCAGCAGTTGCCAGGGGCCACTTTCGCCATTTATCCATCGCCGGCCGTCCCGGCGCTATCCTCTTCAATCAGTTCCGACAGGGTGACGAACCGGTAGCCCTCGGCGTGCAGTCGTTCTCGGATCAGCGGCAGGGCGTTCGCGGCCTGCCGCCGCTGGCCATTCACAGGCTGCAACAGCACTATGGCTCCGGGGAAGGCATTTTCCGTCAAATAGTCGGCGATGGCCTGAGGATCATCCATCGCCGTGTCGACGTCAGGTGGCAGAATCCCTTCCTCCGCCGGCATACCCGCACCAACCTGCGTCCCCGGGAGCGGCGGCAAGCTGAAAGAAGAGTGGACCAGCGTCAGGTCATCGCAATGCAGTTCGCGCAGGATGCGGGCGGCACCGGCAATGACCTCCCGGCCTTGGGGTGTCGCCAACTCGACCAGGCCGAGGGGGGCGTCGCCCTTTTTGACGGCACCGCGGGCGGCGTCGGCGATTGCCCGCGACGGCTGTTGGACGCGCTTCTGCTCGTCGTCGGGACAATAGGTTGCCTTGATCTGCAGTCTGTCCAGCTCGTCGAGCAGTGTCTCGGAAGTGCCTGGCACCGAATTGTCACTGAAGGTCAGGGCTATTTTTCTGTCTTCGCCAGGCAGTACTTCGGTGGGCACACTGAGCAGGGCGATAGCCAGGGTGCGGCGCAGCAGAATGCGAAGGATTTTCATGGGGGTCTGGTGAACTGTTCTTTATCCCGTGGGCGGGCATGCCCGAGTCGGCAATAAAAAAGCCGTCAGTGACGGCTTTTTACTCAATGAATCGGTCAGCGCTCAAGCAGGTCCAGCTTGCCTTTTTTGCCATCCCATTCTTCGGCGTCCGGCAGCGGTTCTTTTTTCTCGGTGATATTGGGCCAGATTTCCGCCAGTTCCGCATTCAGTTCGATAAATTCCTGCTGGTCCTCCGGCACCTCGTCTTCGGAGTAGATGGCGTTGGCCGGGCATTCGGGTTCACACAGGGCGCAGTCGATACACTCGTCCGGGTGGATCACGAGGAAGTTGGGGCCTTCATAGAAGCAGTCCACCGGGCAAACTTCCACACAGTCGGTGTATTTGCACTTGATGCAATTTTCCCCAATTACGAATGTCATGCTTGTCCCTCGATAGTCCTGCTGCTTCGGTGAAGCAGCGGATTTTAGCAATTACTGGCGCGAATTGTAGTGAGTTTTGAGTCGAATTGGTTGGGTGCTTATAACCGCCGGGAGCGTCGCAGCCGCGGCCCAAGGCCGTGATCGGAGTAGGGTGCGCGCGGCGCACCCTACCTCGGAGCCAGTAGGGTGCGCCGTGCGCACCGCGGGAGTCAGAGCAACTTCCGCAGCGCGTACAGCTTCTCCAATGCCTGCCGCGGCGTCAGATCGTCCGGATCCAGCTCCTCCAGCGCATCAACAGCCGGGTGGCTCGGAGCACCGAACAGGTCCACCTGCTGGGGTGAGGCGGGCGCCGGAGGCTGCAGCTTGACCGCGTGCGCCGATGGTGCCAGCTCCTCAGCGCGATCGAAAACCGGCCTGTCGCCGCCCTCGAGTGCCTGCAGGCGCACCCGCGCCTCGACCAGCACGTCGCCGGGAATTCCCGCCAGCTTGGCCACCTGTAATCCATAACTCTTCGATGCCGGGCCCTCCTGGATGCGGTGCAGGAAGACGATAGTGTCGCCGTGCTCGGTGGCGTCCAGATGGATATTGGCCGCCTCGGGACATTGGTTCGGCAGATCGGTGAGCTCGAAGTAGTGGGTGGCGAACAGCGTGAAGGCGCGCACCTTGTCGGCGAGGTAGTGGGCGCAGGCCCAGGCCAGGGACAGGCCGTCGTAGGTGCTGGTGCCGCGACCTATCTCGTCCATCAGCACCAGGCTGTGTTCGCTGGCGTTGCGCAATATGTTGGCCGTCTCGGTCATCTCCACCATAAAAGTGGAGCGGCCGCCGGCCAGATCGTCGGCGCTGCCGATACGGGTAAAGATTCGGTCCAGCAGGCCGATCCTGGCCGAGTCCGCCGGCACATAGCTGCCCACGTGGGCGAGCAGGGCGATCAGCGCGGTCTGCCGCATATAGGTGGATTTACCGCCCATGTTCGGGCCGGTAATCACCAGCATGCGGCGGTCGTCGCGCAGTTCGATATCGTTGGCGACGAAGGGTTCGTCCAGTACCTGTTCTACCACCGGGTGGCGGCCTGCATTGATATGCAGGCCGGGCCCGGTGCCGAGTTCGGGGCGACACAGGCGCAGGTTGTCGGCGCGCTCGGCCAGGCAGGCCAACACGTCCAGTTGCGATACCCCGGCCGCCGCTGTCTGCAGCTCTGCGAGGGACTGGTTCAGCTGGTCGATCAGTTCCTCGTACAGGGCCTTTTCCCGCGCCAAGGCGCGGCTCTTGGCGGACAGCGCCTTGTCCTCGAATTCTTTCAGTTCCGGGGTGATGAAGCGCTCGGCGTTTTTCAGCGTCTGGCGCCGGATATAGTCCGCTGGGGCCTTGTCGCTCTGGCCGCGGCTGATCTCGATAAAGTAGCCGTGTACGCGGTTGTAACCCACCTTCAGGGTCGGGATGCCGGTGCGCTCCTTCTCGCGGATCTCCAGCTGCACCAGATAGTCGCCGGCGTTCTCGCTGATGGCGCGCAGCTCATCCAGCTCGCTGTCATAACCCGTCGCAATCACGCCGCCTTCGCGGATCACCACCGGCGGGTTCTCCACCAGCGCGCGCTCCAGCAGTTCGACGGTCTCCGGCCATTCGCCGATCTCCCGCGTCAGCGCCTGCAGCAGGGCTGCGTCTGTTCCCGCCAGCTGTTGCTGGATCTGCGGGAACTGCGCCAGCGACTGGCCCAGCCGCGCCAGGTCGCGGGGGCGGGCGGAGCGCAGTGCCAGACGGCCGAGTATGCGCTCCATATCGCCCACCGGTTTGAGCGCCTCGCGCAGCGGCTCGAACAGGTATCCGTCGATCAAGGTGGCGACGGCGCCCTGGCGGCTGTTCAATGTGGTGAGCTGGCGCAGCGGGTTGTTGAGCCAGCGGCGCAGCAGGCGACTGCCCATGGCCGTCTTGCAGCTGTCGAACACCGACAGCAGGGTGTGCTGGTCGCCGCCGTTCAGGTTCTGGTCGATCTCCAGGTTGCGGCGGCTGGCGCCGTCGAGGGCGACGGTGTCGTCGCTGCTCTCCGTCTGCAGGCTGCGGATATGGGGCAGTTCGGTGCGCTGGGTGTCGCGGGCGTACTGGAGCAGACAGCCGGCCGCGACCACCGCCGCGTGCATATGACTGCAGCCGAAGGCCTCCAGATTGAGCGTGCCGAACTGCTGGTTCAGCAGGCGCAGCGCGGTTTCCCGTTCGAACTCCCAGGGCGCGCGGCGGCGCAGGCCGGGGCGGCGCTCGATCTCGGCGGGCAGGCTCAGGTCCTCCGGCGCCAGCAGTTCCGCGGGACTGTGGCGCTGCACCTGTTCCGCCAGGGCTTCGAGGCTGTCCACTTCCTGCACCACGAAGCGGCCGGTGGCCAGGTCCAGCAGGGCCAGGCCGAATGTATCATCGAGCAGCGCGGTGGCCGCCAGCAAATTGTCGCGGCGCTCGTTCAGCAGCGCCTCGTCGGTTACCGTGCCCGGTGTGACGATGCGGACCACCTGGCGTTCCACCGGCCCCTTGCTGGTGGCCGGATCGCCGATCTGCTCGCAGATGGCCACAGAAACACCGGCCTTGATCAGGCGCGCCAGGTAGCCTTCGGCGGCGTGGTAGGGAATGCCCGCCATCGGGATGGGCTGGCCGCCGGACTTGCCGCGGGCGGTCAGGGTCACATCGAGCAGCTCCGCCGCCTTCCTGGCGTCGTCGTAGAACAGTTCGTAAAAGTCGCCCATGCGATAGAACACCAGCTCCTGTGGGTGTTGGGCCTTGATGCGGAGGTACTGCTGCATCATCGGGGTGTGCTGGGCCTGGGAGTTGTTGCTGTCGGCGGTCGCGGCTTGCGGCATGGAGGGGCTACTTCTTCTGACTTGTTCGTGTGTGTTTTGATGGTGGTGTCGCCAAGGCGCTATTCTAGCGAGTCCACTGGCAGAGATTAAATAGATGACTGAAAACTCGGAGATTTTTCAATTGGCACAGTCGCTCGGCGAAGAGCTGGAAAAGCGCGGCTGGCATGTCACGGCCGCGGAGTCCTGTACCGGCGGTGGTATAGCCGCGGCGATCACCTCGGTGCCCGGCGCGTCAAACTGGTTCGAGGGTTCTGTGGTCAGCTACGCGAACCGTATCAAGCGCGACATGTTGAGGGTGTCGGGAGAGGACCTGGAGACATTTGGCGCAGTGAGCGAGCAGGTGGCGCGGCAGATGGCCAGCGGCGCGCTGGCGCTGATGGACGCCAATGTGGCGGTGGCGGTCAGCGGTATCGCCGGCCCGGACGGCGGCACCGAGGAGAAGCC
Source organism: Microbulbifer magnicolonia (assembly GCF_035117725.1). Taxonomy (NCBI): domain Bacteria; kingdom Pseudomonadati; phylum Pseudomonadota; class Gammaproteobacteria; order Cellvibrionales; family Microbulbiferaceae; genus Microbulbifer; species Microbulbifer magnicolonia. The sequence goes on from NZ_JAYEFD010000005.1 coordinate 141,575, forward strand.
GGTGGGCACTGTCTGGATCGCCTGGGCACATTCGGAGGGGCAGGAGCCCGTGGATATCGATGCCAAGCGCTTCCACTTCGGCGGCGACCGCGCGGCGGTTCAGCGGCAGACGGTGGCGGAGGCATTGAAGGGGATACTGGAGCTGGTGCGGGCCCACCCCGTACCCTGACGCGCTGTGGGAGCCTGCCCTGCAGGCGATCGGGTTGGTGTTGCCGGCAGCGTCCTGATACCGGCGGGACCGGCTCCCACAATGCTCCAGTGGCCTCGACGCTGTTGTGGGAGCCTGCCCTGCAGGCGATTGGGCCGGCGTTGCCAGTGGGGTTCGTTTCGTTAGCCGGGCTGGCTTCCACAAGGTGGTTATCCCCCATCCCAATCTCAAATCACTGGTTGCTTATACAGTAATCCTTCGCTAAGCTTGCCCCCAACTTACAACGCTCAAACACACGGGTAGGGTCATGGATTCCAACAAAGACAAGGCACTGCAGGCGGCGCTTTCGCAGATCGAGCGCCAGTTCGGCAAGGGTACGGTAATGCGCATGGGGGAAAAGGGGCGCGAGCGTATTCCCGCGATCTCCACCGGTTCCCTGGGGCTGGACGTGGCCCTCGGTATCGGCGGTCTGCCGCGCGGCCGTATTGTCGAGATCTACGGTCCGGAATCCTCCGGTAAAACCACCCTGACCCTGCAGGTCATTGCCGAAGCCCAGCGCAAGGGCGGCACCTGTGCCTTCGTCGACGCCGAACACGCGCTGGATCCGATCTATGCCGAGAAGCTCGGCGTGAACGTCGACGAGCTGATCGTGTCCCAGCCGGATACCGGCGAGCAGGCCCTGGAAGTGGCCGATATGCTGGTGCGCTCCGGCGCCGTGGACGTGCTGGTGATCGACTCGGTGGCGGCCCTGACCCCGCGCGCCGAGATCGAGGGCGAGATGGGCGACTCCCACGTGGGCCTGCAGGCGCGCCTGATGTCCCAGGCCCTGCGCAAGCTGACCGGCAACATCAAGAACACCAACACCCTGTGTATCTTCATCAACCAGATCCGCATGAAGATCGGCGTGATGTTCGGCTCACCGGAGACCACTACCGGCGGTAACGCGCTCAAGTTCTACTCCTCCGTGCGCCTGGATATCCGCCGTATCGGTTCGGTGAAAGAGGGCGATGAGGTGGTCGGCAACGAGACCCGCGTGAAGGTGGTCAAGAATAAGGTGGCGCCGCCGTTCAAGCAGACCGAGTTCCAGATCATGTACGGCGAGGGCATCAACCTGCTGGGCGAGATCGTCGACTACGGCGTCAAGCTGGGTCTGGTCGACAAGGCCGGCGCCTGGTACAGCTACAAGGGCGACAAGATCGGCCAGGGCAAGGCCAATGCGGTCAAGTTCCTGAAGGAGAACACGGAAATCCGCGACGAGATCGAGGCTCAGCTGCGCGCGCAGATGTTGGGCGATATGGCGCCGGCAGCCAAGTCGGCAGTCAAATCCGCAGAGGCCGTGGAAGAGCCGGAAGAGTAAGTGTCTCCCTCGGGCCTTTCCTTTACCACGGATTCGGCTCAGGCGCTGTTCGGCGCGGCGCTTGAGCTGCTCTCCCGCCGCGAGCACTCCCGCCTCGAATTGAGGCAGAAGCTCGCGGACAAATTCCCCAGTGCCGATTTCGAGGCGCTTTTCGCGCGTTTACAGGAACTCAACTACCAGTCTGACCGGCGCTTCGCCGAAGTCTTCGCCCGCTCGCGCGTCCAGCGCGGTCAGGGTCCCTTGCGCATTCGCCGTGAGCTGCAGCAGCGCGGCATCGGCAATGACCTGATTGCCAGCGCGCTGGAACAGCTCGAGGCCGACTGGTATACGCTGGCTGCCGAGCAGATGCAGCGCAAGTTTCGCACACCCGTCAGTGCTGCACTGCCGCGGGCACAGCAGCTCAAGGAGCGCGCGCGGCGCAGTCGCTATCTCGCCTATCGCGGTTTTCCCGCCGATGCCATTAACTGGGCGCTGGACGTGAAGGAAAGCGACTTATACTCTGATCAGGATCTGTAGGAGCGGCCCATGGCCGCGATCAGATTTTCGGATAGCCCCGAACACCGATCGCGGCCATGGGCCGCTCCTACAGGATGATGAGGGAACAATAATAAGCGCGAGAAGCCCCTATGATCCTGTCTATCGACCAGGGCACCACCGGCACCACCGCCTTCGTCTTCGATACCAGCGGCGCCCTGATAGGCCGCAGCTACTCCGAACTCCCCAATTACTACCCCAAGCCTGGCTGGGTCGAGCAGCGTGCCGAAGAAATCTGGCAGGTGACCCTGCGTGTCTGCGCGGCCGCTCTGGAGCGCGCCGGCATCCGTGCCTCCGAGCTGACCGCAGTGGGCATCACCAACCAGCGGGAGACCACCCTCCTCTGGGACCGGCAGACCGGCGCACCGGTGTGCCCGGCCATCGTGTGGCAGTGCCGTCGCTCAGCGGACATCTGCGCGGAACTCGCGCGGGCCGGCAAGGCCGAGTGGTTGCGCGAGAGGACCGGCCTGGTGCTGGATGCCTATTTCTCCGCCAGCAAGTTGCAGTGGTTATTTCGCAACCAGCCCGAGCTGCTGGACCGCGCCCGCGCCGGCGAGCTCTGCTTCGGCACGGTGGACAGCTGGCTGATCTGGAATATGAGTGGCGGCCGCGCCCACCTGACTGATCACACTAACGCCAGCCGTACACTGCTGTACAACCTCGAGCAGCAAAGCTGGGATCCGGAACTGCTGGCGCTGTTCGGCTGCCCCGAACCCCAGGTTTCGGGCCTGCTACCTGAAATCCTGCCCTCCGCCGGCCACTTCGCGGTCACCGATCCGGAGGCATTCCTTGGCGCCGAAGTGCCAATCTGCGGCGTGGCCGGCGACCAGCAGGCGTCACTGTTCGGCCAGGGCTGCACCCGCCCGGGCGAGGTCAAGAATACCTACGGCACCGGCTGTTTTATGCTGGCCTTTGCCGGTGCGGAACGGCCGCAGCTGCCGAGAGGACTATTGGCGACTATCGCCTGCGATGCCTCCGGCCGTCCCGCCTATGCGGTGGAGGGCGCCGTATTTACCGCCGGCTCGGCGGTGCAGTGGCTGCGGGACGAGATGGGGCTGATCCGGGAGGCGGCAGAAACCGAAATGATTGCGCAGAGCGTGCCGAATACCCGCGGCGTATACATGGTGCCGGCGTTTAGCGGCCTGGGTGCGCCGCACTGGGATCCATCGGCCCGCGGCACTATATGCGGCCTGAGTCGCGGCGCCGGCCGTGCAGAACTGGTACGCGCCACCCTGGAGTCCATTGCCTACCAGAGCGAGGAGCTGGCGCAGTTGATGCGCGAGGCCCTGGAGCTGCCGATCAGCCACATGCGCGTGGACGGCGGCGCCAGCGCCAATAATTTCCTGATGCAGTTCCAGGCCGATATCTCCGCGCTGCGCGTGGAGCGCCCGAAGCAGATTGAATCCACCGCCGTGGGGGCTGCGCTGCTCGCAGGTATCGGCGCCGGCATCTGGCGCGCCGACGATCTGCCGGCGCGCCTGTTGGAGATAGAGCGGGATTTTTTGCCGAAAATGGCCGAGCAGGAGCGGGAGCAGCTGCTCAGCGGCTGGCACAGAGCTGTTGCCGCCTGCCGCGCATTCTGAGCTCAGCCGCCTATTCTCTAAACCAGGGAAAGGAATGGAGGCGAAACCATGTCCGTGAATGACGAATTGCAGAGCACCATCGACGATATGGTGGACGGCCGCCGCGGCATACTGGCGGCAGATGAGAGCAGTGGCACCATCGCCAAGCGGTTCGATGCGATTGGCGTGGAATCGACAGAGGAAAACCGGCGCTTCTACCGCTCGACGCTGCTGTCCACTGAGGGGCTCGGCGAGTTTGTCAGCGGGGTGATCCTGTTCGAGGAAACCCTGGGGCAGGTGAACGAGAAGGGGACGCCGCTGCCGCAGGTGGCGGCGGCGCAGAAGATCGTCCCCGGTATCAAGGTGGACAAGGGCAAGGGTCCGCTGGCCGGCAGCCCCGGCGATATGATCACCTACGGCCTCGACGGCCTCGCCGAGCGTCTGGCCGGCTACAAGGCGCAGGGTGCACGCTTTGCCAAGTGGCGCGAAGTCTATCCGGTCAGTGCGCATAACCCGACCCGGCTGGGATTGACCGCCAACGCGGAAATGCTCGCCCGCTACGCGGCGGTGTGCCAGTCGGTCGGCGTGGTGCCGATCGTGGAGCCGGAAGTGCTGATGGACGGCGACCACAGTATCGAGCGCGATGCGGAAGTGAATGAGCAGGTGTGGCATGAAGTCTTCCGCGCCCTGCATCGGCACGGCGTGGTGCTGGAATTGATGATCCTGAAGCCCAGCATGGTGACGCCGGGCAAGGATTGCGCCAAGGCACCGCCGGAGCAAGTGGCTGAATACACCGTGCGCAGCTTGCGCCGCGCAGTGCCGGCGGCCGTACCCAGTATCAATTTCCTGTCTGGCGGGCAGGGGCCGGAAGAGGCCACGGTCAATCTGAATGCGCTCAATCAGTTGTGGCAGGCACCCTGGCAGCTGAGCTTTTCCTACGGTCGCGCTCTGCAGGAACCGGCCCTCAAGGCCTGGCAAGGCAAGCCGGAAAATGGGTCCGCCGCGCAGCAGGCCCTCCTGAAGCGGGCACGGCTGAATCACCTGGCGATGCTGGGGGAGTATCGGGACGGCCTGGAGCGGGAATGAGATATTAGCCCGGCAATAAGCATTACCAGGCCCAAAACTTCGGCAGACAACAATAACAATAAACTGATGAGGAGAGAGTAATGGAATTTGTCACGCGTGGAATCCGCCTCCACTACCGACGCTGGTGGGTCGAGAAAGCGTTGGGAGTCGTGGTTATTTCCCATGGGCTCGGCGAGCACAGCGGCCGCTACCGCGAGCTGGCCCGCTACCTGAATCAGTCGGGTTTCAGCGTCTACGCGCTGGACCACTACGGTCACGGTCAGTCCGACGGCAAGCGCGGCCATATCGATGACTTCGCCCTCTATAGTGAGGACCTGCATCAGTTTATCCGGCTGGTCAGGCGGGATAACCCGGAGACCGGCCTGCACCTGCTGGGCCACAGTATGGGGGGTGTCATCGCCTGTGGCTGCGCCATTCGGTTTGATGCTATCGATAGCCTTATCCTGTCGGCGCCCGGGTTTCGCGGCTGCAAAGAGCCGCGGGGTTTGGAGTTGTGGTTGCTGCAGCGGCTGGTGAAGCTGGTGCCGCGGCTGACTCTCCCCAACCGGCTGAATATCCGCTGGATCAGTCGCGACGATGCGGTGGTGGCCGCCTACCGCGCCGATGAGCTGGTGCACGGGCGTGTGTCGCTGCAGTGGTTCGATTCTTTCCTGCGCGAGCGGGAACACCTCTATACGCGCCTGGAGCAGATCCGCGTACCCTGCCTGATGCTGCTGCCCGGTGGAGACCGGCTGGTCGACGCGGCCGCCAGCCGCGTTTGGTTCGATCGCCTCGGCAGCGGCGCCAAGCAGTTGCAAGTCTTCCCGCAGGCCTTCCACGAGGTGTTCAACGAGGTGGAGGAAGGCGCCCGTGCCCGCGAACTCCTGGTGCGACACCTCCAGTCGTTTCTGCGCATGCCGGAAGCGGCCGCGCTCAGCTGACGGCGGCATGACAAAACCGCAGAAGCTGCCGCGGATACGGTGAAAAACCCCACCAACCGTTGTACTATACGCGGTCATTTTTGACCCGCAGCCACGGGGCTGTGGGGTTTTGTGGGGTGGAACATGGATAAGAAGTTGCTGAGCCTGTTGGTGTGCCCGGTAAGCAAGGCGCCGCTCGAGTACCGGGAGGACACCCAGGAGCTGGTGTGCAAGGCCAGCGGCCTGGCCTATCCGGTGCGCGATGGCATCCCGGTCATGCTGGAGTCAGAGGCGCGCCAGCTGACGACCGAAGAAAAGCTGGAAAAGTAGTCCTATGCCCGAGTCGTCGCCTGAACCCAGCGTCTTCAGCAGGATCATCTCCGGAGAGATTCCGGTCGAGCGCATCTACGAGGACGATCAGTGCATCGTCATCCCGGACCGCTCCCCGCAGGCCCCGACCCATCTGCTCATTATCCCGCGCAAGCCGCTGCTCAATCTGTCCGACGCGGACACGGAGGACAAGCCGCTGCTTGGCCACCTGATGTGGGTGGCGGCGGAACTGGGCCGGAAGCTGGGTCTCGAGGGCTTTCGCCTGGTGGTCAACAACGGCCGCAGTGCGGGGCAGACGGTGTTTCACCTGCATATTCACCTGCTGGCGCAGAAGGAAATGCCGGAGCAGGGCCTGGCCGCGCGCTGACAAAGCACAGCTTTGTGCGCGGGCAGGCGACCCGCCAGGGGCCGAAGGCGCCGCGAATGCATGGAGCGGCCGGACTGGCGGGGCCGGAGCCTGATCGAACACGCATAGCCTCGCCATGGATGGCAACTTGAAGCTGGCTGCCTGCACTACCAATAGTATTAACCAATTGAAATTGACTAACGAAGTGGAATTACGCCGGATGAAAAGCGCACAGATACGCGACGCCTTTCTGAAATACTTTGCCGAGCAGGGGCACACAGTCGTGCCCTCGAGCTCCCTGGTACCGGGCAACGACCCGACCCTGCTGTTCACCAATGCCGGCATGGTGCAGTTCAAGGACGCTTTTCTCGGCCAGGAGCAGCGCCCCTATGTCCGCGCGGCCAGCTCCCAGCGCTGCGTGCGTGCCGGCGGCAAGCACAACGACCTGGAAAACGTCGGCTATACGGCCCGTCATCACACTTTTTTCGAGATGCTGGGCAATTTCAGCTTCGGCGACTACTTCAAGCGCGAGGCTATCCAGTTCGCCTGGGAATTCCTGACCAAGGTACTCGAACTGCCGCAGGAGCGCCTCTGGGTAACCGTACATATCAGCGACGACGAGGCGGCGGATATCTGGCTGAAGGAAGTGGGGGTCAGTGCCGAGCGCTTCTCGCGTCTGGATGAAGACAATTTCTGGCAGATGGGCGACACCGGCCCCTGCGGACCCAGTTCGGAGATTTTCTACGATCACGGCCCGGACGTGCCCGGCGGCCCGCCCGGTTCCGACAACGACGATCTGGACCGCTATATCGAGATCTGGAACCTGGTGTTCATGCAGTTCGAACGCACCGCCGACGGCGAGCTGCACCCGCTGCCCAAACCGTCAGTGGATACCGGCATGGGCCTGGAGCGCATCGCCGCAGTGATGCAGGGGGTGCACTCCAATTACGAGATCGACCTGTTCCAGGCGCTGCTGAAGGCCGCCGCCGGGATCGTCGGCTGCGGCGACCTGGAGGAGAAATCCCTGCGCGTGATTGCCGACCACATCCGTTCCTGCTCTTTCCTGATTGCCGACGGCGTCATGCCCTCCAATGAGGGGCGCGGTTTCGTGCTGCGCCGTATCATTCGCCGCGCCGTGCGCCACGGCCACAAGCTGGGGCACCAGGAGATTTTCTTCTATAAGCTGGTCGAGGCGCTGGCGGAGCAGATGGGCGACGCCTATCCGGAGCTGCGCGAGAAACAGACGATCATCGAAAACGCCCTGCGCAAGGAGGAAGAGCAGTTCGCCAAGACCCTGGACAAGGGCCTGGCCCTGCTGGAAGACGCACTCTCGTCCCTCGAGGGCAGCGAGATTCCCGGCGAACTGGTGTTCACCCTGCATGACACCTACGGCTTCCCCACCGACCTGACCCAGGACATCGCCCGCGAGCGCGGCCTGTCGCTGGATATGGCGGGCTATGAGGCGGCGATGGAAGCCCAGCGGAGCCGCGCGCGCGCCGCCGGCAAGTTCAAACAGGACTATACGGGTGCCCTGGAGCTGGAGGGGGCCACCGAGTTTCTCGGCTATGACACTACCGAGGCCGAAGGCACCGTCGTCGCGATCATCAAGGGCGGCGAGCAGGTGGCGCGCCTGGAAGAGGGCGAAGAGGGTGCCGTGGTCCTGGATCGCACGCCTTTCTATGCTGAGTCCGGTGGCCAGGTCGGCGACAGCGGTTATTTGTCAGTCGCTTGCGCTCCAGCCGCGGGCGCTCTGCCCGCCGGCGGCAGCCGCTTCGAAGTGCGCGACTGTAGCAAGCAGGGTGCGCACCACCTGCACGAGGGCAGGATGCTGGCCGGAGCCATCGCCGTGGGCGACAAGGTCAGTGCGGATGTGTCGTCCGATGTGCGCCAGGCGACGGCGCTGAATCACTCCGCCACCCACCTGCTGCACGCCGCACTGCGCAAGGTGCTCGGCGAACATGTGACGCAGAAGGGCTCCCTGGTGGATTCCGAGCGCCTGCGCTTCGACTTCTCCCACCCGGAGGCGGTTACCGCCAAGCAGCTGCACGCGATCGAATCGCTGGTGAACGCCCAGATCCGCGCCAATACCCCGGTGCACACCGAGGAAACCGATATCGAAACCGCCAAGCAAAAGGGCGCCATGGCCCTGTTTGGTGAGAAATACGGCGATAGCGTGCGCGTACTGTCCATGGGAGAAATCGACGATGGCAGCGCCTTCTCGGTGGAACTCTGCGGCGGCACCCACGTCAACCGCACCGGTGATATCGGCCTGCTGCGCATCGTCGGCGAGAGCGGCATCGCCTCCGGCCAGCGGCGCATCGAGGCGGTCACTGGCGCCCACGCACTGGCACTGTTCGATCAGGCACAGCAGCGACTGGAGCATGTTTCGACCCTGCTCAAGACGCGCCCGGACAACCTGGCGGACAAGGTCGAGCAGCTGCTCGCCAGTAACCGCAAACTGGAGAAGGAACTGGCGCAGCTGAAGACCAAACTGGCCAGTGGCGCCGGCGGCGACCTTTCCAGCCAGGCGGTGGAAGTGGCCGGCCTGAAACTGCTGGCAGTATCCATCGACGGCGCCGATCCCAAGTCCCTGCGCGACCTGGCCGACCAGATGAAGAACAAGCTCGGCAGCGGTGTGGTGTTGTTGGCGGCGCCCGCGGAAGACAAGGTCGCACTGGTGGCCGCGGTGACTAAGGATCTGACCGGTCGGGTGTCCGCCGGTGAGTTGATGCGGTTTGCCGCTGGCAAGCTCGGAGGCAAGGGCGGCGGCCGTCCGGATATGGCGCAGGGTGGCGGTACTGATGTGGCCGCACTGCCGGCCATGTTGAAAGAGGTGCCGGCCTGGGTTGAGGGGCATCTCAACTAGTTAATTTCGGCCAAGTTGGCGCCAAGAGACAGGTGTCAAGTTGATTTCGCCAAAGTTTGGTGATTTAGTGCGCGGCTTGCGCGAATTGGTACTGCGAGCGCATTACACGGCAGTAGTAAGGAAACACTGAAACCTATGAGTTTGTTCGTGCAGAAGTATGGTGGCACTTCGGTGGGCTCGATTGAGCGCATCGAAGCGGTTGCCGATAAAGTGGCTGCATTCCGTGCCCAGGGGCACGAGATGGTGGTGGTGTTGTCCGCGATGAGCGGCGAGACCAATCGCCTGATCGATCTCGCTTATCAAATCCAGGAAAAGCCGGATCCCCGCGAGCTGGACGTTCTGGTCTCTACAGGCGAGCAGGTCACCATCGCCCTACTCAGCATGGCGTTGAAGAAGCGCGGCTATGACGCCTGCTCTTATACCGGTGGCCAGGTCAAGATTCTCACCGACAACGCGCACACCAAGGCGCGCATTCAGCGGATTGATGTCGAGCGTATGCGCAGGGATCTGGACGCAGGCAAAGTGATTGTGGTGGCCGGCTTCCAGGGTGTGGATGAAGAGGGCAATATCACCACCCTCGGTCGCGGCGGCTCCGATACCACCGGTGTGGCACTGGCGGCGGCGCTCAATGCCACCGAGTGCCAGATTTATACCGATGTGGATGGCGTCTATACCACTGACCCACGTGTGGTGGACAGCGCGCGTCGCCTGGACCGCATCACCTTCGAGGAGATGCTGGAAATGGCCAGCCTCGGCTCCAAAGTGTTGCAGATCCGCTCCGTGGAGTTTGCCGGCAAGTACAAGGTGCCGTTGCGCGTGCTATCTACCTTCGAAGAGGGTGAGGGCACACTGATCAGTCTGGATGAGGAAGACAGCGAGATGGAACACCCAATCGTTTCCGGCATTGCCTTTAACCGCGACGAAGCGAAACTGACCATTCGCGGGGTGCCGGATACCCCCGGCGTCGCCTGCCGTATCCTCGCGCCTATCGGCGCGGAGAATATCGAAGTGGATGTGATCGTTCAGAACATCAGTTCTGTCGATGGCACCACGGATTTCACTTTCACCGTGCACCGCAACGACCTGGGCAAGGCGCGGGAAGTGCTGGAGCGGGTGGCAGAGGAACTGGGCGCCAGAGAGGTGGTCACGGATGACAAGATCGCCAAGGTGTCTATTGTGGGGGTGGGTATGCGCTCTCACGCCAATGTGGCGAGCCGCATGTTCAGCGCTCTGGGTGAAGACAATATCAATATCCAGATGATCACCACTTCCGAGATCAAGATCTCGGTGATTATCGACGAGCGATATCTGGAACTGGCGGTGCGGGCGCTGCACAGCGAGTTTGAGCTTTCGGAACCGAGGGAAGCGAAAGAGAAACTATAACCAGAATTAAGGCGGGGAAGAGCCTTCCATAGCAATTCGGTCATTTGGCGTAGAGTCCAACCTGTTGAGATTTTGATTGACTGGTCAATACTCAATAGTGTGATGGGCAGACTTTGACCTTTTGCACCGCCATCCGGTTATGATGACCATAAGCGCAGCCCCAGGGAGCATCCCGCTGCGCTCTATCACAGGATGATCAAGGAGAAGTAGGTAATGTTGATTTTAACCCGCCGGATTGGCGAAACGCTGATGGTTGGTGACAATGTGACGGTTACCGTGCTGGGGGTAAAAGGCAATCAGGTGCGCATCGGGGTGAATGCGCCGAAAGAGGTGGCCGTACACCGCGAAGAGATCTACCAGCGTATCCAGCGCGAAAAGCAGTCCTCGGAGGAGGGCGGCAACGAGTAGTCGCGCTTACTGAAAGAAAAGGCCGGGATAACCCGGCCTTTTTTGTTTGGGGCTCGGGGGAGCCGGTATTTCTCCCTGCTGCCGAGGGCAGCCGCTCCGCCACATTTGGATTGCTTAATAAGTGTGCTGTCGGCCCGCCGAGTGTCAAAAAGTTATTGATTCCCCATTGATTTTTGTCTCGCCGTTGGTATGATGCCGTCCACTTTCAGCGGTCACCCAATATGTGTCCGCTGGCTCAAGACCTCCAGGTGAGGTCGCTCCCGGTGCTGGTTATCAGCTCTGCGGGGCAAGAGGATTACAAGGTGAGATGGCCGAGTGGCTGAAGGCGCGCCCCTGCTAAGGGCGTATGGGTTAACACTCATCGAGGGTTCGAATCCCTCTCTCACCGCCATCTAAAAACGCCCTCTCTCGAGAGGGTGTTTTTTTTGACTCGGGGCGATCGGTTCCGGGTCGCGGAGCCGGGAAGACCACTCTGCAAACTGCCTCGCAAGTGGCTCTCAAAAATAGTTGAGAAAGTGCTTGCGGGGAGGAAGAGGCTCGCTATAATGCGCGCCACCTTGAGCGAAGCCGGCAACGGATTCGCCGCTTCCAAAAAGGCCTTTTTAAAGGTGTTTTTGAAAGCGAAAAGCTCTTCAAAAAAGAGCTTGCCAAGGTCGAAGCGGTCGCTATAATGCGCGCCACTTCGAGGGTCGCCGGAAGCGGTGATCCGGAGGGTCCGGAAGGCTTTCGAGTCGCACCGGAAGCCTCGAAAAAGTCTGCAAAAAGCACTTGCTTCAGCAGAGTGGATGTGTAGAATACGCGTCCCGCGGTT
>NZ_JAYEFD010000006.1:0-123236 GCF_035117725.1 Microbulbifer magnicolonia
GATTCGAGCCAATGGCTCTCACCCTCCGGGCTGCCTTTGGCAGTCCAAACGGCGTTGCCGTTTGTCAGGCTTCTAAATAAAAGAAAGGGCCACCCATCGGGTGGCCCTTTTTTTATTTATGCGCCCGACGATGGGCAACTGCCGAATATGGTGGGAGTAGGGTGAGGAGCGGTTGCCGCAGGCAACGCAAAGCATGCTTTGCGAGCGACGAACGCCTCGCCATGGATGGCGAGGCCGGGGCTCAACCGAACACACCGCTGTCGCGCCAGGGATGGCAACGCAAACGCCAAAAGCCTCTGCAAAACCACCCGCAGACCGTACTCCCGGGCAACCACTGGATTCCAACGAAACCGCTGAACGCCCCGCAGACAGCACCTGCCGTAGCCGCGAGCCACACAAAAATCCCGCCAGCGCCAAAACTCCCACCATCACCGCAAAAGCGCAGAGACACCCCCCTGCCGTCTCGGCTGCACAATACCAGCACAGTCGATTCCGCAATCGCAGACTTGACACGCTGCTTCTGTGGCCTGGCTGTGGCCTTCGACATGCCGATGAAAAACCGCCGTCCCGCCCTTGCCAATGATGTGCCGTGATAATCCCGAAAGCGCAGTTTCGACGTGGCGCTTTTTTATGCGCCCAGTGCCAGGCGCACGGCGGTAGGCCTCAGCGCCAATATCCCAAAGTTATGCACAGCTATGTCCAAGGATTCTGTGCGTAACAAGATGGTCATGCGAATTGGCGGTAAAGAACTGGCTGAGGCCTCGCCTATCAGCTGGGCCCTATCTGTGGCGCACTCGCTCCCGGCTGCGTCGACACTCCAGGTAATGCACTTTTATGAACTTCTACTAACTCGACGCTACCCTGGTATCGCAGCTGCCAGGGCAATTTCCTCGCAAACAAGCGCAGACTTGGAACGGTGTTTTTTTATGCGTCTCCGGCGATTGCAGCTACTGCGGGGCTCGGCGCCGATATCCCAACCTTATTCACAGCTCTGTCCATGGATTCTGTTAATAACGGGAACTTGCAGCCATCGGGACTGTGCCGATGGCAGATATCCTGCGCCGCTGGCCGCACTAGTGCCCGTGCAATAAATCCTTACAATGGCGCTATCAAATTTCCTGCAATTAACCGCGATCCAATTTCCTATGCAACGTATTCAAACTGCCGCAAAGCAAAGCTTTTCCCTGTCCCGGCTGGCAATGGGGCTCTGGCGCCTTGCTGACTGGGGTTACTCGTCCAAGGAAACACTTCGTCTGCTGGAGCAGCTGATCGAACACGGCGTCACCACGATCGACCTGGCCGATATTTATGGGGACTATCGCTGCGAGCAGCTCGTCGGCGAAGCATTGAGGTTAAAGCCGGCATTGCGAGGGCAGATGGAAATCGTCTCCAAATGCGGGATCAAACTGGTGGGCGGTGGCAATGACTATGCGCTCAACCACTATGACACCAGTGCGGCACACGTAATAGCTGCGGCGGAGTCCAGCTTGCAAAAAATGGGCATTGAATCACTGGACCTCTTGCTGATCCATCGTCCCGATCCCCTGATGGATGCAGACGAACTCGCCCGTGGTCTGGATCGACTGGTGGCTGATGGCAAGGTGCGCGCGGTTGGTGTTTCGAATTTCCTTCCGCACCAGGTTGCGCTATTACAGTCCCGACTGTCCGTGCCTCTGGTCGTCAACCAGATTGAGGTGTCGCTGCTTAACTGTGAGCCGATGTTCGACGGCCAGCTGGACTATTGTCAGCGCGAGAGAGTGATTCCGATGGCGTGGTCGCCTTTTGCTGGCGGCAGGCTGTTCACTGGCTCCAGTGAGGCTGAGTTGCGGGTCCAGGGGTGTCTGGAAGAATTGTCGCGGGAGCTGGACATGGAGCCGCAGCAGATAGCCCTGGCCTGGCTGTTGAAGCATCCATCGGGGATGGTGCCGGTGCTGGGGAGTGGCAAGATATCCCGTTTGCGCAGCGGCATCGAGACTCTGGAAAAGGAGATGCCGCGGGAGGCCTGGTTCCGGCTGTTGCGCGCCGCCCGCGGTCGGGATGTGGATTAACGCTCGTAGGCGTTTTCCGGTACCAGGTCGTAGCTCCGGTCGCCCAGATCAAACTCTTCCAGTGGGGCCAGCTGCGTGGGAACCGAGTAGTGCCGCAACGGCTGGTCGTCACGCCAGTCCATCACGTGCAGGTTCTCACCCTCTATGCCGTGCAATAAAGTTCCGAACTCCGTCACTGCGGCGGTGACCAGTGATTGATATTCCAGTTTGTCGCCAAGTTTGGCGAAGCGGAAATCCTGCCCGGCTTGCTCAATACGAAGCCAGCCGGCACCGCGCTTTTTGTCCGCCTCGCCAATGACGAGCGGACCCTGCTGGTCCCGGAATAGCGGTATCAGCGGAGTGCGGCTGTGCGGATCCTCCGGGGTGCCGAGCCAGACCCAGCCGGACAGCCCGATACGGCTGAGCTGCCACTCGCTGAGCCAGACCGTCTGTTCGTCGTCGATACGAAACTCGCTGTACTCGCGCTGGCCCGAACGATGATCAAAATTGATTTCCGCGTTGGGGTTATCCCTGCGGAAATTGTGCAGTTGCTGGGTCATCTCGTAATTGACTTCCCAGCGCTTCTGCAGCCGCCACTGGATCGGGTATTGCCCCCATTCGACGATGTACTCCTCGCGATCGCGCACGGTCTGCGCGACCCGCCAGAAGGCGCCGTCGATCAGAATGCAGGTGTCCCCGGGCTTACTGCCGGGGGCTATGATGCTGCACTCGGGCGATGCTTCCGATGCGTTGACCACATGTTCACTGCGGCCCTCGATGACTTCATACCAGGGGAAGCCGTGGCGCAGGGGCGGGGGAAAGGCGAGAGGCGGGCGCCCGGCCAGCAGACGGCGGAACAGCACCGACTTCTCGATTTCCAGGTCTGAAAGCGTATAGCCTTCCTTGTGTGTGATCTGACCCCAGGCGAAAGCGGCGCGGATTAGTTGTTTTTCTCGATCTGAAAAGCTCATGGGTACAAGCAGTGGGGGAAGCAAAGCGAAACCTTACCACTGTGGGCCCGGCGGCGCTAATGCTATCGGCGATGGTGCGCTGTGATGGCGACACAACTGATAAAAGTTCGCTAGACTGGCGCTCTTTCCATGGTTTGTAAGAGGGAGACATGGTCGTGGTATGGATGCGACGGCTGCTGTTGGGTGCAGTACTTCTGATCGGGATCGTATCGTCGGCATGGGCAGATGCGCAGGGAGGGCCGGCCGCCCGGACCTGCTACCTGGACGGCTGGGGCGAATCCCTGCGCTGTTACCGGGTGGCGGTTGGCGAGGGTCCCGGCAGCGAGGCGCTGGCGGTAATGGTGGCGCCGGCGGTCAATGATATCGGGCGCGAACCCCTGTACCTGCTCGCCGGCGGGCCGGGCCAGGCAGCGAGCGACCTGGCACCGCTGCTGAATGCCTTTCGCAAGATCAACCGCGAACGCGCCATTGTCATGGTGGACCGGCGCGGGGCCGGCCGCTCCGGGGCCTTTCGCTGTGGGTTCGAGCGCGAGATGCCGGCGGACCTGCAGCGTTTTTCCCGGCAGCTGGCGGACTGCTACCTGCAGCGGGCGGATTTTGCCGAATCGCTCAGCAGCCGCCAGGCGGTGGAGGACCTGGAACGCGTGCGTCGCTATTTCGGCCACAACCGCATTGCACTCTGGGGCGGCTCCTGGGGTACGCGCACGGCGCTGCTGTACCAGCAGTGGTATCCGCAATCCCTGAGCATGCTGGTGCTCGATGCCGTGGCTCCGATCGAGACCAAGGTGTTTCTGACCGCGACGGCAGCGGAGCGGGCGCTGCGCAAGCTCGACCGGGATTGTGCGAGTGACCCTGCCTGTTCTAGGTTCGGAAACTGGAGGGGCCAGCTCGCGCAAATAATGGCCGGCTGGGACGGGGAGCGGGCGGCCGTGTTTCCCGATCCACTGACCGGTGCTCCCGCGGCCGAACCTGTGCCGCGCTGGGTGCTCGCGAATGCCATCCGCGCCGCTCTATACGACCCGGCCGCCGCCGCGCAGCTGCCCTACGCAGTGCACCAGGCGAGTCGCGGCAACTATCTGCCGCTGTCGGGTATTACCGGCCTGTTTATCAACACGGCCGATTCGATGGCCATGGGGCTGACCTTTTCCGTCGCCTGTGCTGAGGAACTCAATCGCATCAGCGCGGACGAGGTCGCGGCGGACAGTCTGGACTCCTTCCTCGGTTCGGCCTTCTTCGACCTTTTCCATAGCGGATGTCGGGCGTGGCCGGTCGGTGCGAAGCCCTATGGTACTCCCGAGCCGCGGGCCCAGCCGGTGCTGCTGATCTCCGGCGAAGCCGATCCGATCACGCCGCCCTACTACGCAGAGCAGCAGCTGGGTTATCTGTCGCACAAGCAGCACCTTGTGGTGCCCGGCGGGGGGCATATCAACTCCCGTCGCGGTTGCATTCCGGACCTGATTGCGCGCTTCCTCAATGCGCCGGATATGCCGCTTGACCAGGCGTGTGTGGCGGAGATCCGCCGGCCGCCGTTTATGGTCGACGCTTTCGGGCCGGCGCTGGGCAGCGAGAGCCGCACCGAGCGGCGAGGAGGACAACTGTGATCGCCGTGGAATCAGTCGAAAAGCAGTTTGCCGGCCGGAAAGTGCTGAGCGATCTCAGTTTCACGGTACCGGACGGGCAGATAACCGCGCTGCTCGGCGCCAACGGTGCCGGCAAAACCACTTGCCTGCGCATTATCACCGGGCTGTTGCGCGCCGACGCGGGGCGCGTGCTGCTCGGTGGAGTCGATGTGGCAGTCCAGCCGATGGCAGCGCGCCGGCAACTGGGTGTAGTCGGCGATCGCGAGGGGCTCTATGAGCGCCTGACCGTCGTCGAGTACTTGTCGCTTTTTGCCCGCATGCAGGGGCTGACCGGGGCGAGCCTCAAACGGGCGCTTGAGTCGGTGCGGGAAGCGCTTGAGCTGGACGATCTATGGCTGCGCCGCACCCGCGGCTTCTCCCAGGGTGAGCGCATGAAGGTCTCCCTCGCGCGCGCGCTGGTGCACCGGCCCCAGCACCTGATTCTGGACGAACCGACCCGCGGACTGGATGTGCTGGCGGCGCGGCTGCTGCGCCGAACGCTGCTGCGACTGCGCGCCGAGGGCACCACCATACTCTTCTCCAGCCATGTGATGTCCGAAGTGTCCGAGCTCTCGGACCGGGTGCTGATCATGGCCGCGGGGCACATCGTCGGTGGCGGTTCGCCGCAGGAGCTGATGCGTATCAGCGGTTGCGACAACCTGGAAGACAGTTTCGTCGCCCTGGCTTATGGCGCGGCGGCGGACAAACGGCGGGAGGCGCTGGCATGACTGGGGTTGATCGCATTTTCTCCCGGCCAATGGTGGCATTGTTGCGCAAGGAGTTCCTCGAGGCCTGGCGCGATCGCCGCGCCTTATGGATGGCGATCTGTTTTTCGCTGCTGTTTCCGGTGCTGCTGGCCGCTTCGACTATCTTCTTTGTCAAAAAACACACCGAGGAATCCACGCGGCTGGTATTGCTGGGCGGCGAGGATGTGCCTTTGCTGGCACAGCAACTGCGCGGTGCAAGTCTCGAGGTGGACGTGGTGGCGGAGGCCGAGCCGCGCCAACTGCTCGCCGATGGTTACGATCTTGTCCTGCAGGTGGAGGAGGGTTTTGTCGAAGCCTATCGCCAGTTTCGCACTCCCAAGCTGTACCTCTATGTCGACAGCTCTTCCGCTTCCGCCGGCAGGGCTGAGCGCCATCTGCAGGAGCGCCTCGGCCAGCTGCAGCAATTGATTGCGGGTCAGCGCCTCGCCGCCCGCGGCGTGGCGCCGCAACTGCTGGCCCCCTGGCAATTGCAGGTGCGCGATGTAAGTACGCCGTCGAGTCGCGGGACTCTGATCCTGGCAATGGTGCCCGGGCTGCTGATCCTGACCCTGTTTGTAGCCAGTCTCGCCACGTCGGTGGATACCTCGGCCGGCGAGCGCGAGCGCCTGAGTCTGGAAACGCTGTTGCTGCAGCCGCTGCCCGGCTGGCAGCTGATCGCGGCCAAGACGCTGGCGGTCGCCAGTATGGGCTGGCTGGGCGCACTGCTGGCCGTCGGCGCACTGGTCGCACTGATGCCGCTGATGCCGCTCGCCGAGCTGGGCATTCAGCAGGCCACCACCACCTCGGGCGTGATCATCATGGGTCTGTTATTGTTGCCGTTGGCGCTACTGGTGGCGGTTGTTCAGATACTCCTGGCGCTGCGTTCGCAATCCTTCAAGGATGCGCAGACCCAGTTGAGTATTTTGCAGCTGGCGCCGGTCACATTGCTGATGGCCCTGGACATGTCGCGCGTGGAGCTGAGTGAGCCTTTCTGGCAGCTGGTGCCCCTGGTTGGCCAGCAGCAGTGGCTCAAGTCCCTTCTGGTGGGGGATGCGGTATCCGTGGCACTGGTGCTGGCGGGATCTCTGGTGTCCCTGCTGTTGGTGGCCGTAGCCATTGCCTGCGGCAGCCGCGCCCTGCGCCGCGAGAGTCTGCTCGGGGCGGTATAGCAAAGCGAATTGAGTAAAGAAACGGCATGAGTGACTCCCGCGAAGGTCTTTTGACCATAGACCTGCAGGCGATCGGTGAAAACTATCTGGATCTCTGTGACCGCCTGGCCAGTGGCAGTCGCTGCGGTGCGGTGGTCAAGGCGGATGCTTACGGCCTCGGTATGGCACAGGTGGCGCCGGCGCTGCACCGGCGCGGCTGCCGCGACTTCTTCGTCGCGACTCAGGCCGAGGGCGAGAGCCTGCGCAGGGCGCTTGGCGACGCGGTCAACATAGTGGTGCTGACCGGCGTGCGCGACGGTGCCGAGCTGGAGTGCGCCCGCGCCGGGCTGGTGCCCACCCTGTTCACCCTGCAGCAACTGCGCAACTGGGTCGCAATCTGCGCGCGGGAGAAACTGGCGGCGCCCTGTGCGGTCAAGGTCGACTCGGGCATGACCCGGCTCGGCATGACCCCGGAGGAGTTCGAGCAATTGCTGGCGGACCCAGAACTGCTGCGCGCCGCCAATATCCAGCTGTTACTCAGCCACCTGGCCTGTGCGGATGAGCCGCAGCATCCGTTGAATGAAATTCAACTGCGCAGTTTCAAGCGGGCTGGCGAGCGGCTGCGGGCACAGTGTCCGGAAGTGCTGCTGAGTCTCGCCAATTCCTCCGGGATCTTCCTCGGCGAGGAGTACCACTTCGACATCGCCCGTCCCGGCTCTGCTCTCTACGGCGTCAACCCGGTACCGGGATCCCGCAACCCGATGCGGGCGGTGGTGGAGCTGAGCCTGCCGATAGTGCAGAAACGCCACGTCAGCGGCGACCAGCAGGTCGGCTACGGCGCTACCCAGAGCATTGCGGCCGGCAGCTGGCTGGCGGTGGCCCGCGGTGGCTATGCCGACGGTATACTGCGTGCCCAGAGCGGTCGCGGCTGCGGCTGGGGGGGCGGCCGGCGCTTGCCGATGGTGGGGCGGGTGTCGATGGACTCCACCACTTTCGATATCAGTGCCCTCAGCGCCGCCGAACGCGATACGCTGGATTCCATCGAGGTGCTCAACCGGGAGCTGACGGTCGACGAAGTGGCGGAATACGCCGGCACCATTGGCTACGAGATACTGACCAGTCTGGGTAACCGCTACTTTCGCCGCTATCTGAGAAGCTGAATTTGCACGACTCTACCCCGAAAAGTCCGCTGGAACAGTTGCGTCCGGTCCTGAACCTGCTGGCCGATGGCGAGGTGCACTCCGGCGAATCCCTCGGCGCGGCGCTGGGGGTGAGCCGTGCGGCGGTATGGAAGCAGCTGCAAAAGCTCGAGCGATACGGGCTGGCGCTGGAGTCGGTCAAGGGGCGCGGCTACCGCCTGCCCGGCGGCCTGAACCTGTTGTCATCGGAGGCGATCACGGCGGGGCTGGCGCCCGCGAGCCGGGATCTGCTGCGGCAATTGATTCTGTGCGACGAGGTGGATTCGACCAACGCCCAGCTGCTGGCCCGCCTGGAGCGTGGCTGCGGCCACGGTGTGGCGATGTTCGCCGAGCGACAGACCGCCGGCCGCGGGCGGCGCGGGCGCAACTGGATCAGCCCGTTCGGCGGCGGTATCAACCTGTCCGTCGGCTGGCAGTTCAGTGGCGGCGTGCAGCTGCTGGAGGGTTTGAGTCTGGCCGTGGGCGTGGCCCTGGCGCGCGCACTGGCGGAATTCGAGGTGCCGGATGTGCGCCTCAAGTGGCCCAATGATGTCTGGTGCCGGGGGCGAAAACTGGCGGGTGTGCTGCTGGAGCTCAGCGGCGACCTCACGGATCGCTGTGCGGTGGTGGTGGGCATCGGGCTGAATGTCGGTCTGCGCGGCGAGAGCCCCGCCGCGATAGATCAGCCGTGGATTGATCTGCACAGCGTGCGCCCCGGTATCGATCGCAACCGGCTCGCCGCCGCCATGCTCAATCAACTGCTGCCGCTGCTGCAGGCCTATCCGGAGCGCGGCTTCGGCGCCTATCGGGAGGCGTGGCTGGCGCTGGATCAGTTCGCGGGCCGGCCGGTGCGGTTGCAGTCCGCGACGCGGGAATGGTGCGGCACCGCCGCGGGCGTCGATCGCTCCGGTGCGCTGATCCTGGATATGGATGGCGAGCAGCGACTGTTTCACGGCGGCGAAGTCTCCCTGCGGGAGGTCTCGTGATACTCGAGCTGGATCTCGGCAATACCCGCGGCAAGTGGCGGCTGCTGGACCAGGGTGGCCCCTGCGCGCGCGGCAGTCTCTCCATTGCCGAGCTGCGCGAGGGGCGAACGCCGGACGCCTGGTCGGAGTTTCGTTTGCAGCGGGTGCGGGCCGCCAATGTCGCGGGTGTTGCGGTTGCCGAGGCGCTGACCGCTGCGGTGCGCGACCGGTTTGCGCTGCCGGTGGAATTCGCGCAGGTGGTTCCGCGCTGCGCCGGCGTCACCTGTGGCTACCACAACGTCGGGCGCCTGGGGGTGGACCGCTGGCTGGCAGTGCTCGCCGCCCATCACCGGGATCCCCGCCCTGCGCTGATTGTGGACTGCGGCAGTGCCGTGACCCTCGACTTGCTGGATAATGGCGGCCGCCACCTGGGGGGCTACATAGTGCCGGGGCTCGACCTGATGCGCCGGACGCTGTACAAGGATACGGATGCGGTCAAGGTGCCCCAGGCCTTCGCCCCCGGGATGCCCCTCTCGCCGGGGCGCGACACCGGCGAGGCGGTGAACCGCGGCCTGGTATTGATGGTGCTCGGGGCGATAGATCGCGCTTTGGACGTGCTGGCCCGTTCCGGCGCGGATGAGCCGCTGCTGTGGCTGACCGGCGGTGATGGTGCGCTTTTGTCGTCCCTGTGCCGATTCCCGCACCAGTTGGTGCCCGAGCTGGTGCTGGACGGCTTGGCACTTAGTAACCCATGATATTTCTTGCAACTTTATGCGCTGGATAGTTCTCGCTCTGCTGTTCGCCAATATCGGCCTCTTTGCCTGGTTTCAGACCGCGGGTCGCCCCGCCGTCTCGCCGGCGGATGCGCGGGCGCGGCCCCCCGCCGAAGAGGGCGAGCGTATTGCCCTGGTCCGCGAGGTTTCCCGCGAGCAGTTCGCGGCAGCGCCGGTACCGCCAACGCCAGAGCCCCCGAAACCGAAAGCGGCTGGGACAGAGCAGTTGTGCACATTGCTGGGGCCGTTTGTCGAGGAGTATCAGGGGCGCGATATAGTGCAGCGCCTGCAGGCCCTGCAAGTGGAGGGGCGTCTGCGTGAAGTCGAGATGGACGGGCAGATGCGCTATTGGGTCTTCCTGGCTCCGCTGGGTTCCCGGCGCGAGGCCTTGCGCAAGTTGCGCGAATTGCAGGCGGCCGGTGTAGACAGTTATGTGATCCCCAAGGGCTCACTGGCCAACGGCATTTCCTTCGGTATCTTCACCGAGCTCGACCGTGCCGAATCGCTGGCGGCGGAACTCAGGGACCGCGGTGTCGACGCTCAGTCCCGCGAGGAGCCGCAGACTTATCTCGAGCGCTGGATAGTGCTGGAGCCCGGTGCGGCGGAGCAGCTGGCGGACGACTTCTGGGTGCAGTTGCAGGCCGAGTATCCGGAGTTGGACCGGCGCCAGAATCTCTGCAGCGAAGTAAGAGAAGGTTAGCCGGGGTGCACGCCCGCCGCGCAGCCGTTGGCGCAGGAGTCGTCGTCTGTGCGCCGCTTGCCGCCACTGCAACCTTCGCCAGAGGGGCAAATCTTCTCTCGCAGCTCGGGGTCTCCCGGTTAAAAAGACGGTTTAAAAAGACGGTTGCTTGTCGGCAGAACATCCCCTAGAATCCCGCCTCCACTTACGGGGCCGCTTGCGGTTTCCGGGGTGCGGGACAGGGCTGGCGTAGCTCAGTTGGTAGAGCAGCTGACTTGTAATCAGCCGGTCGGGGGTTCGACTCCTCTCGCCAGCTCCATTTTTGTCCCGGGTGCTGCAGCGCTTAGATTTCATAGAAGGTTCCGCAGATAAGTGCGTGAATTTAAAAGGAAAAGGTGTTGACAGCGCGGCGGGTCGTGTAGAGAATACACGCCGCTTTGAGCAGGGGTTCCCGAGTGGCCAAAGGGATCAGACTGTAAATCTGACGCGCAAGCTTCGGTGGTTCGAATCCACCCCCCTGCACCATATTAAGGCGTCGCAAGGCGCCGCCAGCGGAAGGTTAAGGCCTTTTGCTAAGAGGTTCCCGCATGCGGGCTTGGTCCTGCGGGCATAGTTCAATGGTAGAACCTCAGCCTTCCAAGCTGATGATGCGGGTTCGATTCCCGCTGCCCGCTCCATACTGAGTCTGGAGCCAGGTGGGAATAAGTCGCCCCCAAGATAAGATGTTGGTGGTGGCGAGGTGAGTGGTCGAGGTTGGCTGCTTGCCGGATCGGCGCCCTGCGGGGTGGTCGATGTAGGCAGTAATGTGCTCATGTAGCTCAGGGGTAGAGCACACCCTTGGTAAGGGTGAGGTCGGCGGTTCAAATCCGCCCATGAGCTCCATTTTATGGCCGCAGTGGCAGGTGCCCCTGCGGCTATTTGTATCCGGGCTCGGCGGCCAATTTGGGCTTGGCTGGGGTCGGATGCGCCTGTTCTGGACGTGGGTGGCGCTGGTATTTGCGCGCCTATATTAGGAGGCTGCAATGGCAAAAGAGAAGTTTGAACGTTCCAAGCCCCACGTAAACGTGGGCACCATCGGTCACGTTGACCACGGTAAAACCACCCTGACTGCAGCGCTGACCCGCGTTTGCGCCGAAGTATGGGGCGGCCAGGCTGTAGCGTTTGATGGTATCGACAACGCTCCGGAAGAGCGCGAGCGCGGTATCACCATTTCTACCTCCCACGTTGAATACGAGTCCCCGACCCGTCACTACGCGCACGTTGACTGCCCGGGACACGCCGACTACGTGAAGAACATGATCACCGGTGCTGCCCAGATGGACGGCGCTATCCTGGTCTGTTCCGCTGCTGACGGCCCCATGCCGCAGACCCGCGAGCACATCCTGCTGTCCCGTCAGGTAGGTGTACCCTACATCGTGGTATTCCTGAACAAGGCCGACATGGTTGACGACGAGGAGCTGCTGGAGCTGGTAGAGATGGAAGTTCGCGAGCTTCTGGACCAGTACGAGTTCCCGGGCGACGACACCCCGATCATCGTTGGTTCTGCCCTGATGGCCCTGAACGGCGAAGACGACAACGGCCTGGGCACCAGCGCTGTCAAGAAGCTGGTTGAAACCCTGGACGAGTACATCCCGGAGCCGGTGCGCGCTATCGACCAGCCGTTCCTGATGCCGATCGAAGACGTATTCTCCATCTCTGGTCGCGGTACCGTAGTAACCGGCCGTGTAGAGCGTGGCATCGTCAAGACTGGTGACGAAATCCAGATCGTTGGTATCAAGGAAACCACCACCACCACCTGTACCGGTGTGGAAATGTTCCGCAAGCTGCTGGACGAAGGCCGTGCTGGTGAGAACATCGGCGCCCTGCTGCGCGGCACCAAGCGTGACGAAGTAGAGCGTGGTCAGGTGCTGGCCAAGCCGGGTTCCATCACCCCGCACACCAAGTTCGAAGCGGAAGTGTACGTGCTGTCCAAGGACGAAGGTGGTCGTCACACCCCGTTCTTCAAGGGCTACCGTCCGCAGTTCTACTTCCGTACCACCGACGTGACTGGTGCGTGTGAGCTGCCGGAAGGCACCGAGATGGTTATGCCGGGCGACAACGTCCAGATGACCGTAACGCTGATCGCCCCGATCGCCATGGAAGAAGGTCTGCGCTTCGCGATCCGCGAAGGTGGCCGTACCGTTGGCGCCGGCGTGGTAGCCAAGATCATCGAGTAATCTTTGATCGCCGCGCCGCCGGAGTTCTCCGGCGGCGCGCTTTGCTAAATGTGGGGGAGGGTGTTAAGATCCGCCCCCTCGTTTTTAGGGCGCAGTGTGTCCCTGTTTGTTTAGGCCAGTAGTTCAATTGGTAGAGCACCGGTCTCCAAAACCGGCTGTTGGGGGTTCGAGTCCCTCCTGGCCTGCCAATTTTCAATCGCCCCGCCTTGTATGTGCCTGAGGGCGTCGCCAGCTCCTGCATCTGTAAGGGCTTGCGTGTGTAAGCGCTAAGGGCTTATCTATAGTGCGTTAAGGGCTTCTTTGTATGAATGCTAAGGTAGAAGCGAAATCCTTTCGTCTTGACGGCCTGAAGTGGCTGCTGGTGGTGCTGTTGGTTGGCGCTGCTGTTGCGGGCAACTCCTATTACGCCGAATTCCCCCTCCTGTACCGTGTTCTGGCGCTCGTTGCGATCTGTGCCGTGGCGCTCGTTGTGGCGGTCAATACTGCCAAGGGCAGCGCGTTCTGGAATCTGTTGCGTGAGGCGCAAACGGAAGTCCGTCGCGTAGTCTGGCCGACCCGCCAGGAGGCAACCCAGACCACGCTGATCGTGGTGGTATTCGTATTGATTATGGCGCTGATTTTGTGGGCGCTGGATACCGCCCTTGGATGGGCGGCCTCCAAAGTCATCGGCTAAAGGTTGATACATGTCTAAGCATTGGTACGTGGTTCAGGCTTACTCCGGCTATGAGAAGCGCGTCGCCGCCTCTCTGAAGGAGCGCATCGAGCTGCACGAGATGGATCACCTGTTTGGTGATGTGCTGGTTCCCACCGAGGAAGTGGTGGAGATGCGCGCCGGCCAGAAGCGTAAGAGTGAACGTAAGTTCTTCCCCGGTTACGTGCTGGTCGAGATGGAGCTGAACGACGACACCTGGCACCTGGTCAAGGAAACGCCGCGCGTACTTGGCTTTATCGGTGGTAAGGCGGATAAGCCGGCGCCGATTACCGAACGCGAAGCTCAGGCTATTCTGCATCGTATAGATGATTCCGTAGCCAAGCCGAAGCCCAAGACCCTGTTCGAGCCCGGCGAGATGGTGCGGGTTACGGATGGTCCGTTTAACGATTTCAACGGTGTGGTGGAAGAGGTCAACTACGAGAAGAGCCGCCTGCGTGTGGCGGTGCTGATCTTCGGTCGCTCCACGCCGGTCGAGCTGGAATTCAGTCAGGTCGAGAAGACCTGAGGCTGGCTGGAAGTTTTCGGCCCTCTTTCGCCGCGCGGTGGAAGAGGGCTTTCGCGTCTCCGAAAATTGCGCTGTGCCATTTTCGGGGCATACGGGGAGCCGGGCGTTGCAATCCTTGAGATTGTCCAGCGCAGGCGTTACCACCCAACCAGAGGAGAGCTGTAATGGCTAAGAAAGTCGAAGCTTATATCAAGCTGCAAGTGAAGGCCGGTCAGGCCAACCCGAGTCCGCCCGTCGGCCCCGCGCTGGGTCAGAAAGGCGTGAACATCATGGAGTTCTGTAAAGCGTTCAACGCTCAGACCCAGGGTCTGGAGCCGGGCCTGCCGGTGCCGGTAGTGATCTCTGTTTACAGCGATCGCTCCTTCACCTTCATCATGAAATCTCCGCCGGCCGCAGTGCTGCTGCGCAAGGCTGCAGGTATCAAGAGCGGCTCTGGCCGTCCGAACACCCAGAAAGTGGGCAAGGTCACCCGCGCCCAGCTGGAAGAAATCGCCAACACCAAAATGGCAGACCTGACTGCATCCGATATGGACGCGGCCGTGCGCACTATCGCCGGTTCCGCTCGCAGTGCCGGTATCGAAGTGGAGGGTCTGTAAGTGGCTAAGTTGAGCAAGCGTCAGCGCGCAATCGCTGAGAAGGTGGATTCCGGTAAGGCCTACGGTATCGAAGAGGCCGTAGCCCTGCTGAAAGAACTGTCCAATGTGAAGTTTGCCGAAACCGTGGACGCGTCCATCAATCTGGGCATCGATCCGCGCAAATCCGACCAGGCAGTCCGCGGCGCCACTACGCTGCCGCACGGCACTGGCAAGGAAGTGCGTGTGGCCGTATTCGCCCAGGGTGCCAATGCCGACGCGGCGAAAGAAGCCGGTGCCGACCTGGTGGGTATGGATGAGCTGGCTGCCGAAGTAAAGGCCGGCAAGATGGACTTCGACGTGGTGATCGCTTCTCCGGATGCGATGCGCGTTGTCGGTCAGCTGGGCCAGATCCTGGGTCCGCGCGGCCTGATGCCGAACCCGAAGACCGGTACCGTAACCCCGGACGTGGTAACTGCGGTCAAGAATGCCAAGGCCGGTCAGGTGCGTTTCCGCGCCGACAAGGGCGGTATCATCCACGGTGGTATTGGTAAGGTGAGCTTTGATCTGAATGCGATCAAGGAGAACCTGGAAGCGCTGGTTGCCGACCTGAAGAAGGCCAAGCCGGCTTCATCCAAGGGCGTGTATCTGAAGAAGATCACCCTGAGCACCACCATGGGCCCGGGGCTGACCATCGATCCGTCTTCCCTGAGCATTTAATTGCCGCTGGGAGCGCCGAGCACCGGCTCGGCTCGCGGGCCAGCGGCCCGCCAGGCAATGCCGCTCTCCAGCTAACAGAACTTTGGGGTCTGCTGTGCACTGTGCAGCGGGCCGTCAAAGACCGTAGGTGCCGGGCGCGTTTGAGGTTTAGCGCGTCTGGCTTAATCCGGGCTTCGACCGGGGCGGCCATCCGAGGCTGGCCACTGAGGAGTCCGAGCCTACGCAGACGGTGTTGCCCAAACCAGTATTTTGCTGGATTTGAGCTTTGAGCACCGGAACGGATCGGGGTGTGTATCCCCCGGTCTTTTTTCAAATCCAGGAGTGACACTATGGCTATTGGACTCGAAGACAAGAAAGCGATTGTCGCAGAAGTCCAGCAAGCTGCTTCGAGCGCTCTGTCGGCGGTAGTTGCGGATTCCCGCGGCGTAACCGTGAACGACATGACCGCTCTGCGCAAAGAGGCGCGCGAGAACGGCGTTTGGTTGAAAGTCGTCCGCAATACTCTGGCGCGTCGCGCTCTGGCAGGTACCGAGTACGAGTGTCTCGTAGAGAAACTCGTCGGTCCCAGCATTATTGCATTCTCCAACGAACACCCGGGTGCCGGTGCGCGCATCCTGAAGGAGTTCGCTAAAAAGAATGACAAGCTGGAACTGAAAGGTGCTGCCTTCGAAGGCGCGGTCACCGACGTTGCACTGTTGGCAAGCCTGCCGACTTACGACGAGGCGATCGCCAAGCTGATGAGCGTGTTGAAAGAAGCATCTGCTGGCAAGCTGGTTCGCACTATTGCGGCCATTCGCGACCAAAAAGAGCAGCAAGCTGCCTAATTTCTTCGCTGTGCGAAGTGGCGGTTTTCAAAGTCTCTTTTTTTAATGAATAGACGAGCAGTTTACTGCTCACACAAATCAGGTACTGACTCATGTCTCTGACTAAAGAAGATATCATCAATGCTGTTGCCGAAATGTCTGTTAAGGACGTTGTCGAGCTGATCGAAGCAATGGAAGAGAAGTTCGGCGTAACTGCAGCTGCTGCAGTTGTTGCTGGCCCGGCTGCTGCTGAAGCGGCTGAAGAGAAAGACTCTTTCGACATCGTTCTGACCTCTGCCGGCGAGAAGAAAGTAAACGTGATCAAGGCCGTTCGCGGCATCACCGGCCTGGGCCTGAAAGAAGCCAAGGAGCTGGTAGACGGCGCGCCGAGCACTCTGAAAGAAGGTGCAAACAAAGCGGAAGCCGAAGATGCCAAGAAGCAGCTGGAAGAAGCTGGCGCAACTGTAGAACTGAAGTAATTCGGTTGTTGCGACTCTCCGCTGTCAGCCGGTTTGACCGGTTGGCGGCGGCAAGGCTGGTGGACTTTGTCCGCCGGCCTTTTTGCCGTTTGCGGCATCGAGGTTTTTGTGGGTCTTCCTTCAGGCGAAATGACTGGCTGGACCGCGAATACACCTTATCGCACTCTGCGCGCGGCTGAAAAGCGCGAGCGCTGGCAGAGAAAGCAGAGAGGGTTCCGATCAGAGTAGCGATGCTGCTTTGCTCAGAGGCTTCTCGCCCGGAGGGGCTCCTTGTCGCCGTTAGAGGCCGGAGCTCCACGAAGTCTTGTCACTGATCAAGCTGGGGAATATGAATGGCTTACTCATACACTGAGAAAAAACGTATCCGCAAGGATTTTGGCAAACTGCCGAAGGTCATGGATGTGCCTTTCCTGCTTGCGATACAGCTGGATTCTTATCGCAATTTCACACAGGCCGACAAGCGCCCCGACGACAGGCTCGACGTCGGTCTGCAAGCGGCGTTTAAGTCCGTATTTCCGATTGTCAGCTATTCCGGCAATGCCGCCCTGGAGTATGTGAGCTACACGCTGGGCAAGCCGGCTTTCGACGTCAAGGAGTGTACCCTCCGCGGCGTGACCTACGCCTGCCCGCTGCGGGTGCGCGTACGTCTGATCATCTACGATAAAGAGTCTGCCAGTAAGTCCATCAAGGACATCAAAGAGCAGGAAGTTTACATGGGCGAAATTCCGCTCATGACCGACAACGGTACCTTCGTGATCAACGGTACCGAGCGTGTGATCGTGTCCCAGCTGCACCGTTCCCCGGGTGTATTCTTCGATCACGACAAAGGCAAGACCCACTCTTCCGGCAAGCTGCTGTACGCCGCGCGCGTGATCCCCTACCGCGGTTCCTGGCTGGACTTCGAGTTCGATCCGAAGGACCTGGTCTACGTGCGTATTGACCGTCGCCGCAAGCTGGCAGCGACCATCCTGCTGCGCGCCCTGGGTTATTCCTCCCAGGAAATGCTGGAAATGTTCTTCGAAACCAGCAAGTTCGACCTGCACGAAGACAGCGTCAGCCTGGAATTGATCCCGTCCCGCCTGCGTGGCGACGTGGCCTCTTTCGATATCAAGGACGGCAAGGGCAAGGTCATCGTCGAGGAAGGGCGCCGCATTACCCCGCGCCACATCCGTCAGCTGGAGAAGGCAGGCGTCGAGCGCCTCGAGGCGCCGCTGAGCTATCTCTACGGCCGCGTGCTGGCCCACGACATCATCGATGAATCCACCGGTGAAGTGGCGGTCGAGTGCAACAGCGAAATCACCGAAGAGGTGATCGGCAAGCTGCGGACACTGAACGTCAAGAAGCTCGAGACCCTGTATACCAATGATCTGGACCGCGGTCCGTTCATTTCCGATACGCTGCGCGCAGATCCGTCCCGCACCCAGCTGGAAGCGCTGGTGGAAATCTACCGCATGATGCGCCCGGGCGAGCCGCCGACCAAGGAGTCTGCGGAGTCCCTGTTCGAGAACCTGTTCTTCACCGACGAGCGCTACGACCTGTCTGCGGTCGGCCGCATGAAGTTCAACCGCCGTCTGGGCCGCGAAGACGAAACCGGACTGGGCACCCTGAGCAAGGAAGACATCGTCGATGTACTGAAGACGCTGATCGATATCCGCAACGGCCAGGGCATGGTCGACGACATCGATCACCTGGGTAACCGCCGCGTGCGTTCCGTCGGCGAAATGGCCGAGAACCAGTTCCGTGTCGGTCTGGTGCGCGTCGAGCGCGCAGTGAAAGAGCGCCTGTCCATGGCGGAGTCCGAGGGCTTGATGCCGCAGGACCTGATCAACGCCAAGCCGGTGGCGGCCGCGGTGAAGGAGTTTTTCGGCTCCTCGCAGCTGTCCCAGTTTATGGACCAGAACAACCCGCTGTCGGAAGTGACCCACAAGCGTCGCGTGTCCGCGCTCGGTCCGGGTGGTCTGACCCGCGAGCGCGCCGGCTTCGAGGTGCGCGACGTGCACCCGACCCACTACGGCCGGGTGTGCCCGATCGAGACGCCGGAAGGCCCGAACATCGGACTGATCAACTCTCTGGCGGCCTACGCCCGCGCCAACCACTACGGCTTCCTCGAGAGCCCGTACCGCAAGGTGGTCGACGGCCAGGTGACCGACGACATCGAATACCTGTCCGCGATCAACGAGGCCAACTACGTGATCGCCCAGGCGTCCGCTGCCGTGGATGAAAGCGGCCGCTTTACCGATGACCTGGTCAGCGTGCGTCACCAGAACGAATTTACCCTGAAGACGCCGGACGAGATCCAGTACATGGATGTGTCAGCGAAGCAGGTCGTATCCGTCGCCGCGGCGATGATCCCGTTCCTCGAGCACGACGATGCCAACCGCGCCCTGATGGGCTCGAACATGCAGCGCCAGGCCGTACCGACGCTGCGCGCCGAGAAGCCGCTGGTGGGTACCGGTATGGAGCGCACCGTGGCGCGCGACTCCGGTGTCTGCGTGGTGGCCCGTCGCGGCGGTGTGATCGAGCGTGTCGATGCCAGCCGTGTGGTTGTGCGTGTCGCCGATGCCGAGGTGGAGGCCGGTGAGGCGGGTGTGGATATCTACAACCTGACCAAATACACCCGCTCCAACCAGAACACCTGTATCAACCAGCGCCCGATCGTGAAGACCGGCGACGTGGTCGAGCGCGGCGATATTCTCGCCGACGGCCCGTCCGTGGACCTGGGTGAGCTGGCGCTGGGCCAGAACATGCGCATCGCGTTCATGCCCTGGAACGGTTACAACTTCGAGGACTCGATCCTGATCAGTGAGCGCGTGGTGCAGGAAGACCGCTTCACCACCATCCACATTCAGGAACTGACCTGTATTGCCCGCGACACCAAGCTGGGCAGCGAGGAAATCACCGCGGATATCCCCAACGTGGGCGAGTCTGCGCTGAACAAGCTGGATGAGTCCGGCATTGTCTACATCGGTGCGGAAGTGGGCGCCGGCGACATTCTGGTGGGCAAGGTGACGCCGAAAGGTGAAGCCCAGCTGACCCCGGAAGAAAAACTGCTGCGCGCCATCTTTGGGGAAAAGGCGTCCGACGTGAAGGACACCTCCCTGCGCGCGCCGAGCGGTACCCGCGGTACCGTCATCGACGTGCAGGTCTTCACCCGCGATGGTCTGCAGAAGGACCAGCGCTCCCTCGATATCGAGAAGGCGCAGCTGGACGAGGTGCGCAAGGACCTGAACGAAGAGTACCGCATCGTCGAAGGCGCCACCTTCGAACGCCTGCAGGCGGCACTGGAAGGCCAGAAAGTGGCGGGTGGCAAGGGCGTCAAGAAAGGTGACGTGCTCAGCGCTGAGGTGCTGGCGAGCCTGCCGCGCGAGGACTGGTTCAAGCTGCGCATGGCCGAAGAGAGCCTGAACGAGCAGCTGGAAAAGGCCGAGGCACAGCTGAAAGAGCGCCGCAAGCTGCTCGACGAAGCCTTCGAGGACAAGAAGAAGAAACTGGAGTCGGGCGACGACCTGGCGCCGGGCGTGCTGAAGATCGTCAAGGTCTACCTGGCGATCAAGCGCCGCATCCAGCCGGGCGACAAGATGGCCGGTCGCCACGGTAACAAGGGTGTGATCTCCGTGATCAAGCCCGTCGAGGATATGCCCTACGACGAGAACGGCGAGCCGGTGGATATCGTTCTGAACCCGCTGGGTGTACCGTCGCGGATGAACGTCGGTCAGGTCCTGGAAATGCACCTGGGTATGGCTGCCAAGGGTCTCGGCGAGAAGATCGACCGCATGATCAAGGAGCAGCAGGAAGTCACCAAGGTGCGCGGCTTCCTGGAAGAGGTTTACAACTCCACCGGTGGCCGCAAGGAAGAGCTGGACGAGCTGTCCGACCAGGAAGTGCTGGCGATGGCGGAAAACCTGCGCAGAGGCGTGCCGATGGCTACGCCGGTATTCGACGGTGCCGACGAGAGCGAGATCAAGCAGCTGCTGCGCCTGGCGGATGTGCCGGATTCCGGCCAGATCACGCTGTACGACGGCCGTACCGGTGATTCCTTCGAGCGCCCGGTAACCGTGGGTTACATGTACATGCTGAAGCTGAACCACCTGGTGGACGACAAGATGCATGCGCGTTCCACCGGTTCCTACAGCCTGGTAACCCAGCAGCCGCTGGGTGGTAAGGCGCAGTTCGGTGGCCAGCGTTTCGGGGAGATGGAGGTCTGGGCACTGGAAGCTTACGGCGCCGCCTATACCCTGCAGGAAATGCTCACGGTCAAATCCGACGACGTGGAAGGCCGGACCAAGATGTACAAGAACATCGTGGACTCCGACCACCGCATGGAGCCGGGTATGCCGGAATCCTTCAACGTACTGGTCAAGGAAATCCGCTCTCTCGGCATGAACTTCGAGCTTGAGCACGAGTAAGACCGGCATCAATCGGATTTAGTAGATACAGGTCGGTGGCGCAGTCGTAAGCGCCGCCGGCCAACCCGGCTCAAAATGCTGCAAGCCGGGTTGACTACCCCCTAGTGGAGGAAAGGCCTTGAAAGATTTGTTAAACCTGGTGAAAGACCGGGAACAACTGGAAGAGTTTGACGCCATCCGTATCGGTCTGGCGTCTCCGGATATGATCCGCTCCTGGTCCTACGGCGAAGTGAAGAAGCCGGAGACCATCAACTACCGCACCTTCAAGCCGGAGCGCGAAGGCCTGTTCTGTGCCAAGATCTTTGGTCCGGTCAAGGACTACGAGTGTCTGTGTGGCAAGTACAAGCGCATGAAGCACCGCGGCATCATCTGCGAGAAGTGCGGCGTCGAAGTGACCAAGGCCAAGGTGCGCCGCGAGCGCATGGGCCACATCGAACTGGCGAGCCCGGTTGCGCACATCTGGTTCCTGAAATCGCTGCCGTCCCGTATCGGCCTGCTGCTGGACATGACCCTGCGCGATATCGAGCGCGTGCTCTACTTCGAATCTTATGTGGTGACCGACCCGGGTATGACCACCCTGGAGCGCGGCCAGCTGCTGAACGACGAGCAGTACTTTGAGGCGATGGAAGAGTTCGCCGACGAGTTCGAAGCCAAGATGGGCGCCGAGGCGATCCAGGAGCTGATGCGCGACATCGAGCTGCCGGCGGAAATCCAGCGCCTGCGCGAAGAGATCCCGTCCACCAACTCCGAGACCAAGATCAAGAAGCTGTCCAAGCGCCTGAAGCTGCTGGAAGCCTTCTACAAGTCCGGCAACAACCCGGAGTGGATGATCATGCAGGCGCTGCCGGTACTGCCGCCGGACCTGCGCCCGCTGGTACCGCTGGACGGCGGCCGCTTTGCGACCTCCGACCTGAACGACCTGTACCGCCGCGTGATCAACCGCAACAACCGTCTGAAGCGCCTGCTGGAGCTGAACGCGCCGGATATCATCGTGCGCAACGAAAAGCGCATGCTGCAGGAAGCCGTGGACGCGCTGCTGGACAACGGCCGCCGCGGCCGCGCCATCACCGGTTCCAACAAGCGCCCGCTGAAGTCCCTGGCGGACATGATCAAGGGCAAGCAGGGCCGTTTCCGTCAGAACCTGCTGGGTAAGCGCGTCGACTACTCCGGCCGTTCCGTGATCGTGGTCGGTCCGACCCTGCGCCTGCACCAGTGCGGTCTGCCGAAGAAAATGGCCCTCGAGCTGTTCAAGCCGTTCATCTTCGGCAAGCTGGAAGCGCGCGGCCTGGCCACCACCATCAAGGCGGCCAAGAAAATGGTCGAGCGCGAAGAGGCGGTGGTGTGGGACATCCTCGACGAGGTGATCCGCGAGCACCCGGTGCTGCTGAACCGCGCCCCGACCCTGCACCGTCTGGGTATCCAGGCGTTCGAGCCGGTGCTGATCGAAGGTAAGGCGATCCAGCTGCACCCGCTGGTGTGTGCGGCCTATAACGCGGACTTCGACGGTGACCAGATGGCGGTGCACGTACCGCTGACCATCGAGGCGCAGCTTGAAAGCCGCGCGCTGATGATGTCCACCAACAACATTCTGTCCCCCGCCAACGGCGAGCCGATCATCGTGCCGTCGCAGGACGTGGTACTGGGTCTGTACTGGATGACCCGCGAGCGCGTCAACGACAAGGGCGAGGGTATGTTCTTCGCCGACATCAAGGAAGTGAGCCGCGCTTATTACGCCAAGCAGGTAGGCCTGCAGGCGCGCGTGAAAGTGCGTATCAACGAAGCAGTTGTCGGTGAAGACGGCGAGAAGCATCCGTCGCGCAAGGTCTACGACACCACCGTGGGCCGCGCGTTGCTGTGGAATATCGTGCCGGAAGGTCTGCCTTTCGACATGGTCAACCAGCCGATGAAGAAGAAGGCGATCTCGCGCATCCTGAACGAGTGCTACCGCAAGGTGGGTCTGAAGGCGACGGTGATCTTTGCCGACCAGCTGATGTATACCGGTTTCGACTTCTCCACCAAGTCCGGTTCCTCCATCGGTGTGAACGACTTCGAGATCCCGGCGGCCAAGGCCGAGCTGATCGCCGCTGCGGAAGCGGAAGTGAAGGAGATCGAGAGCCAGTTTGCCTCGGGCCTGGTAACCGCCGGTGAGAAGTACAACAAGGTGATCGACGTCTGGTCCCGTACCAACGACAAGGTCACCCAGGCGATGATGGCCGGCATCAAGAAAGAGAAGGTGATCGATCGCGAGGGTAAAGAGGCCGAGCAGGACTCCTTCAACTCGGTGTTCATGTATGCAGACTCCGGCGCTCGTGGTTCTGAGGCGCAGATCCGTCAGCTGGCCGGTATGCGCGGCCTGATGGCGCGTCCGGACGGCTCCATTATCGAGAACGCCATTACCGCGAACTTCCGTGAAGGCCTCTCCGTACTGCAGTACTTCATCTCCACCCACGGTGCCCGTAAGGGTCTGGCGGATACCGCCCTGAAGACCGCGAACTCCGGTTACCTGACCCGCCGTCTGGTGGATGTGGCCCAGGACGTGGTGATCACCGAAGTGGACTGCGGCACCGACGACGGCCTGACCATGGCGCCGGTGATCGAGGGCGGCGACGTGATCGAGTCCCTCGGCGACCGTATTCTCGGCCGTGTAGTGGCCCGTGATGTACTGAAGCCGGGCAGCGACGAGATCGCCGTTTCCGCCGGCACCATGATCGACGAGAAGTGGGTCGAGCGTATTGAGGGGATGGGTATCGACGAGGTAATCGTCCGTTCACCGATTTCCTGTGAGACCGCCCACGGCATCTGTGCCCAGTGTTACGGCCGC
Source organism: Microbulbifer magnicolonia (assembly GCF_035117725.1). Lineage (NCBI taxonomy): Bacteria > Pseudomonadati > Pseudomonadota > Gammaproteobacteria > Cellvibrionales > Microbulbiferaceae > Microbulbifer > Microbulbifer magnicolonia. The sequence goes on from NZ_JAYEFD010000006.1 coordinate 23,341, forward strand.
GATCTGGCCCGCGGCCACCGCGCCAACTCTGGTGAGTCTGTGGGCGTCGTTGCCGCCCAGTCTATCGGTGAGCCGGGCACCCAGCTGACCATGCGGACCTTCCACATCGGTGGTGCGGCGAGCCGCGCCTCCGCGGCGGACAGCATCCAGGTGAAGCAGTCGGGTACCGTGCGCCTGCACAACGTGAAGACCGTGAAGACCGAGAGCGGCACCCTGGTAGCGGTTTCCCGCTCCGGTGAGCTGGCCATTGCCGACAGTGCCGGCCGTGAGCGCGAGCGCTACAAGCTGCCCTACGGCGCCATCATCAGCGTCGCGGAAGGTGCCGAGGTGGATGGCGGCCAGGTAGTGGCCAAGTGGGATCCGCACACCCACCCGATCATTACCGAAGTGGCTGGCTGGGTGAAGCTGTCCGGCATGGAAGACGGCCTGTCGATCCGCAAGCAGACCGACGAGATCACCGGTCTGTCCTCCATCGAGGTGATCGACCCTGCCGAGCGTCCGGCTGCCGGTAAGGACCTGCGTCCGGCCGTGACCCTGATTGATGAAAACGGTGAAGAGCTGACCCTGGCGAGCAGCAACGCGCCGGCGCACTACGCGCTGCCGCCGCGCGCCATCCTCAGCCTGAAAGATGGCGACAAGGTGAGCGTCGGTGATGTCATCGCCCGTATTCCGCAGGAATCCGGCAAAACCAAGGACATCACCGGTGGTCTGCCGCGCGTGGCCGACCTGTTCGAAGCGCGCAAGCCGAAAGAGCCGTCCATTCTGGCGGAGATCTCCGGTACCGTGTCCTTCGGCAAAGAGACCAAGGGCAAGGTACGCCTGCAGATCACCCCGAAAGACGGCCAGCCGCTGGCCAGTGGCAAGGATCACTACGAGGTACTGATTCCGAAGCACCGCCAGCTGACGGTGTTCGAAGGTGAAACCGTAGAGAAGGGCGAGGTCATCTCCGATGGCCCGTCCAACCCGCACGACATTCTGCGCCTGAAAGGCGTCGAGGAGCTGGCGCGCTACATCACCAACGAGATCCAGGAGGTTTACCGCCTGCAGGGCGTGAAGATCAACGACAAGCACATCGAAGTGATTGTTCGTCAGATGCTGCGCAAGGTGGAAATCCTCGAGATGGGTGACTCCGAGTTCATCAAGGGTGACCAGGTGGAGTACCAGCGGGTCATCGAAGAGAACGAGCGCCTGCGCGCGGAAGGCAAGCAGCCGGCCCAGTTCGAGCGCCTGCTGCTGGGTATCACCAAGGCGTCTCTGGCCACCGAGTCCTTCCTGTCCGCGGCCTCCTTCCAGGAGACCACCCGCGTACTGACCGAAGCGGCGGTGACCGGCAAGGAAGACAGCCTGCGCGGCCTGAAGGAGAACGTGGTCGTGGGTCGCCTGATCCCGGCCGGTACCGGTCTGGCGCACCACCTGGAGCGCAAGCGCAAGCGCAGCCTGCAGCTGGAAGAGGGCTACGGTGAAGGCCCGTCCGCCGCAGAGGTGGAAGCGGCCCTGACCGAGGCCCTGAAGTCCTCCGGGGAGTAACTTCTTACGCCTCCACTCCCGCTTGCGGGGGAGGGGGCGGGGGAGAGAGCGCTGGAATTAGGCACCGTAGCGGCCCTGCTACCGGTGCCTTTCCGCCAGACGCGCCGTGAATACATCCCTGTAGGCTTGTCGGCCGGATCCCTCCGGCCGACAGTCTGGCGAAAAGGCCCCGCTATCAGGCCCTTCGCATCAGGCTTCGTGTGTTCGTTCAGGCTGAGACTGCTTGTCGGCAATGAAGGTTAGTGCTTACTTTCATTGCCAATTGACTGGGCGGGCCGCCGCCTATAGAATGCGGCCCCCGCTTATGTGGGGTGTACTGTCCGGCTCTCTTGTTAGGAGCGGTCGGCAGCACACACAGACGACTGGGCCCCCGCTTTCCAGGTGGGGGCGTTTTATTTTTGGAGTGATTTTTAATGGCAACGATCAACCAGTTGGTTCGTAAGCCGAGAAAACGCAAAGTCGAAAAAAGCGACGTTCCCGCTCTGCAGGCCAACCCGCAGCGCCGTGGAGTTTGCACTCGTGTGTACACCACTACACCGAAGAAGCCGAACTCTGCACTGCGCAAGGTTTGCCGTGTGCGCCTGACCAACGGTTTCGAAGTAACTTCGTACATCGGTGGTGAAGGTCACAACCTGCAGGAGCACAGCGTGGTGCTGATTCGCGGCGGTCGTGTAAAGGACCTGCCGGGTGTGCGCTACCACACTGTACGCGGTGCACTTGACTGTGCCGGCGTTAACGATCGCAAGCAGGGCCGTTCCAAATACGGCGCCAAGCGTCCTAAAGGTTAATCCCCTTTAACGATTTGCGTTTCGGTTTCCAACCGGAGTAAGGCTGAGCTCGCCGAGTTGTAAGTGTTTACGGCGGCGTCTCAGAGTAACCCTGAAGAGAGGCAATTCTCATGCCAAGAAGACGAGTAGTCGCCAAGCGCGAAGTACTGCCCGATCCTAAATTCGGGAATGTCACCCTGGCCAAGTTCATGAACCACGTCATGATCAGCGGCAAGAAATCTGTGGCAGAGCGCATCGTATACGGCGCTCTGGACATGGTTTCAGAAAAACTTAACAAAGACCCTATCGAAGTTTTCGAAGAGTCCCTGGAAAATATTGCGCCGATGGTGGAAGTGAAATCCCGCCGTGTTGGTGGTGCGACTTACCAGGTGCCGGTAGAAGTGCGTCCCTCGCGCCGCATGGCACTGGCAATGCGCTGGCTCGTAGAGTTCTCCCGCAAGCGCGGTGAGAAGTCCATGGCCCAGCGTCTGGCCAACGAAATGATCGACGCGTCCCAGAACAAGGGCGGCGCGGTCAAGAAGCGTGAAGACGTTCACCGTATGGCGGAAGCCAACAAGGCGTTCTCTCACTACCGCTTCTAAGTCTGATGAATATCACCATCGGAAATTAATACCGAAAGGCAGCACGGAAATTTCCAGGCTGCCTTTTGCCGTTATATCGAGGAAACTACTGTGGCACGTAAAACGCCTATCGCACGCTACCGCAACATCGGTATCTGTGCTCACGTAGACGCTGGTAAAACCACCACCACCGAGCGCGTACTCTTCTACACCGGCCTGTCCCATAAGATTGGTGAGGTGCATGAGGGTGCGGCCACCATGGACTGGATGGAGCAGGAGCAGGAGCGCGGTATCACCATTACTTCTGCGGCGACCACCTGTTTCTGGTCCGGTATGCAGCAGCAGTTCGACCAGCACCGCATCAACATTATCGACACCCCCGGGCACGTAGACTTCACCATCGAAGTAGAGCGCTCCCTGCGCGTACTCGACGGCGCTGTCGTGGTTCTGTGTGGTTCTTCCGGTGTGCAGCCGCAGACCGAAACCGTATGGCGCCAGGCCAACAAATACCACGTTCCGCGCATGGTGTTCGTGAACAAGATGGACCGCACCGGTGCCAACTACCGCAAGGTTGTCGGCCAGCTGAAGACCCGCCTGAACGCCAACGCGGTGCCGCTGCAGATGACCATTGGCTCTGAAGACGAGTTCAAGGGTGTTGTCGACCTCGTCAAGATGAAGGCCATTCTGTGGAATGAAGCCGACCAGGGCATGACCTTCGAATACGCCGATATCCCCGCTGACATGCAGGACGAGTGCAACGAGATGCGCGAATTCCTGGTGGAAGCGGCAGCGGAAGCCAGCGAAGAGCTGATGGAGAAGTACCTGGAAGAGGGCGACCTGACCGAGGAAGAGATCAAGGCCGCCATCCGTCAGCGTACCCTGGCCAACGAAATCGTGCCGGTTCTGGGCGGTTCCGCGTTCAAGAACAAGGGTGTGCAGGCGGTTCTGGACGCAGTCATCGAATACCTGCCGGCGCCGACCGAAGTTAAGGCCATCGAAGGTACCCTGGAAGACGGCGAGACCGTTGAGACCCGCGAAGCCGACGACACTGCGCCGTTCGCTGCGCTGGCGTTCAAGATCGCTACCGATCCCTTCGTGGGCACCCTGACCTTCTTCCGTGTTTACTCCGGTAAGCTGGAGAGTGGCACCGGGGTATACAACTCCGTGAAGCACAAGCGCGAGCGCATCGGTCGTATGGTGCAGATGCACGCGAACAACCGTCAGGAAATCAAAGAAGTACTGGCGGGCGACATCGCCGCCGCGATCGGTCTGAAGGACACCACTACCGGTGACACCCTGTGTGACGAGAACAACAAGATCGTTCTCGAGCGTATGGAGTTCCCGGAGCCGGTAATCTCCGTGGCGGTAGAGCCGAAGTCCAAGCCGGACCAGGAGAAAATGGGTATCGCACTGGGCAAGCTGGCTCAGGAGGACCCGTCCTTCCGTGTGAAGACTGACGAAGAGACCGGCCAGACCATCATCTCCGGTATGGGTGAGCTGCACCTGGACATCATCGTCGACCGTATGCGTCGCGAGTTCAATGTCGAGGCCAACATCGGTAAGCCGCAGGTGGCCTACCGCGAGCGCATCACCAACAAGTGTGAGATCGAGGGCAAGTTCGTTCGCCAGTCCGGTGGTCGCGGTCAGTACGGCCACGTGTGGATCCGCTTCGAGCCGAACCTGGACGCGGACGCGGAAGACAGTCTGGTATTCCAGAACGAACTGGTCGGTGGTGTGGTGCCGAAGGAATACGTTCCGGCGGTGCAGAAAGGTATCCAGGAGCAGATGCAGAACGGTGTTCTCGCCGGCTACCCGCTGCTGGGCCTGAAGGCTACCATCTACGACGGTTCCTACCACGATGTGGACTCCAACGAAATGGCGTTCAAGATCGCTGCGTCCATGGCCACCAAGCAGCTGGCCCAGAAAGGCGGCGCGGTACTGCTTGAGCCGATCATGAAAGTGGAAGTGGTAACTCCGGAAGAGAACATGGGTGACGTGGTGGGCGACCTGAACCGCCGCCGCGGCCTGATCCAGGGCATGGATGAGAGTGCGTCCGGTAAGGTGATCAACGCGGAAGTGCCGCTGGCCGAAATGTTCGGCTACGCGACTGACCTGCGTTCTGCCACGCAGGGCCGCGCCACTTACACCATGGAGTTCGAGAAGTACGCGGAAGCGCCGAAGAACGTTGCCGATGAGATCATCGCAAAGAACAAGGCTTAATTTACTTTGACTCAAAGTGCCCCGGCTTTGCCGGGGCCTCTTTGACAAACTTTTAGCTAGAGGATCCTGAAAATGGGAAAAGAGAAGTTTGAACGTTCCAAGCCCCACGTAAACGTGGGCACCATCGGTCACGTTGACCACGGTAAAACCACCCTGACTGCAGCGCTGACCCGCGTTTGCGCCGAAGTGTGGGGCGGCCAGGCTGTAGCGTTTGATGGTATCGACAACGCTCCGGAAGAGCGCGAGCGCGGTATCACCATTTCTACCTCCCACGTTGAATACGAGTCCCCGACCCGTCACTACGCGCACGTTGACTGCCCGGGACACGCCGACTACGTGAAGAACATGATCACCGGTGCTGCCCAGATGGACGGCGCTATCCTGGTCTGTTCCGCTGCTGACGGCCCCATGCCGCAGACCCGCGAGCACATCCTGCTGTCCCGTCAGGTAGGTGTACCCTACATCGTGGTATTCCTGAACAAGGCCGACATGGTTGACGACGAGGAGCTGCTGGAACTGGTAGAGATGGAAGTTCGCGAACTTCTGGACCAGTACGAGTTCCCGGGTGACGACACCCCGATCATCGTTGGTTCTGCCCTGATGGCCCTGAACGGCGAAGACGACAACGGCCTGGGCACCAGCGCTGTCAAGAAACTGGTTGAAACCCTGGACGAGTACATCCCGGAGCCGGTGCGCGCTATCGACCAGCCGTTCCTGATGCCGATCGAAGACGTATTCTCCATCTCTGGTCGCGGTACCGTAGTAACCGGCCGTGTCGAGCGTGGCATCGTCAAGACTGGTGACGAAATCCAGATCGTTGGTATCAAGGAAACCACCACCACCACCTGTACCGGTGTGGAAATGTTCCGCAAGCTGCTGGACGAAGGCCGTGCTGGTGAGAACATCGGCGCCCTGCTGCGCGGCACCAAGCGTGACGAAGTAGAGCGTGGTCAGGTGCTGGCCAAGCCGGGTTCCATCACTCCGCACACCAAGTTCGAAGCGGAAGTGTACGTACTGTCCAAGGACGAAGGTGGTCGTCACACCCCGTTCTTCAAGGGCTACCGTCCGCAGTTCTACTTCCGTACCACCGACGTGACTGGAGCGTGTGAGCTGCCGGAAGGCACCGAGATGGTTATGCCGGGCGACAACGTCCAGATGACCGTAACGCTGATCGCCCCGATCGCCATGGAAGAAGGCCTGCGCTTCGCGATCCGCGAAGGCGGCCGTACCGTTGGCGCCGGCGTGGTGGCCAAGATCATCGAGTAATCTCTACTCCTGATCCGAAACGAAAAGGCCGCAGCGGAAACGCTGCGGCCTTTTTGTGCCTAGGAATATGCGATCAGTGGCCCGTTCAGGAGAGGCTGCCGGGACCTGTCAGTACCTCATACTGTGCCCGCTCGCGGCGAAGATAAATGGCAAGCAGCATAAAGAGCAGGCCGGGAGTCATGCAGATGCAAGTCAGGGCCGCCGCGGGTACAGCCACCGGGTGCTTCTGCACCATAGCAGCTGCAACGGCGTTGATGTCGTCTAGATTGGCGAATACCCAGAAAAAGCCACAGAAAAACGCAAATAACATCGCTGTTACGAACAGCAATGCTGCAAGCATCAGCAGGTTGTCAATGTTTTCATTATCGGTGGGCTTGTAGGCCATTTTGAGTCACCGTGATCCTCGCTGGTCATTGTCAGCCGGATTTGCGGGTTACAGGGAAGTATAGACCACGCCCCCGAATGCTGGTGGCGCAGGAGAACACTCGCGCCCTTCCGCCGCAGTTGGCAGGCGCAGTATCGTCTGGCGCCGGCTCCGATCACGGACGCCGGCGCAATTTTGCAGCCCCTATTACGGCCAGTCTTTGCTCAGATCACAGCTGTGACTGCCGGAAAACAACTTCGCAAAGCGTGCGCCATCCATTTCCACCAGCTCCTCATGGTCACCGGCTTCGAAGTAAACGGTGTCGCAGTGACGCAGGCTGTTGTCCAGCAGAGTGGTGACGCCGTAAGCCTGCCCCAGTGGCGGCAGGGCACCCAGTTCGCAATCGGGGAAGACACGCCCCAGTTCATCCTCCGGCACCATTTCCAGGTGATTGCGCCCGGTTTCCTCGTGCACCGCACGCATATCCAGACTGCTGCTGGCCGGAATGACCGCCATCACATACCCCTGGTCGTCCTTCATCAAGATGGCCTTGGCGACCTGGTCCTCGCGCACATGGGCAGCGTGCGCGCTTTCCCTACTGGTGTGGCTGTGCGGATGTTGGACCAGCTGGTAATCGACTGACTGGTCGCGCAAATACTGACTCACTCTCGCGGCAATGGTCATTTTCTTACCCTCTTTCGGCTGCCGATAAACAATTGTAGTTTGCCGGAGCCCGGATTCGCGCCGGCGGCGGGCCGCAAAACTAACCCCGCAATCGGGTTGACAGGCAATTGCGTGGCCCGTAGAATTCGCGCTCCTTTTCGCCCGCCCTCGGGGCTGTGTAAAAGGACGTTCTTTAGTTATTAAGTTGGAGTTTGATTCCATGCAGGGTCAACGTATCCGAATTCGCCTGAAGGCGTTCGATCACAAGCTGATCGACGCGTCTACCCAGGAGATCGTCGAGACGGCCAAGCGCACTGGCGCGCAGGTTCGCGGTCCCATTCCGCTGCCGACTCGCAAAGAGAAGTACACCGTGCTGATTTCTCCGCACGTCAACAAAGACGCGCGCGACCAGTACGAGATCCGTACTCACAAGCGTTTGCTGGACATCGTTGAGCCTACCGAGAAAACCGTCGACGCGCTGATGAAGCTCGATCTGGCGGCCGGTGTTGAGGTTCAGATCAGTCTCGGCTAACACTTTAAATTAACTACCGAATCCCGGGCGAAAAAGGTCCGGGTAGTGTAACGCTCTGAAACTGGGCGGCCGCAGTGGGTTAAAGCCCCGTGCACTGAGAGGTTGATAAAGATGACTATAGGTATTGTCGGCCGCAAAAGCGGCATGACTCGCATCTTCACCGAAGATGGCGCTTCTATTCCGGTTACCGTTATCGAGGTAGCTCCGAATCGCGTCACCCAGGTGAAAACTGTGGAAACTGACGGCTATGCTGCGGTTCAAGTAACCGTGGGCAATCGCAAGGCTTCCCGTGTCTCCAAGCCCCAGGCGGGCCACTTCGCCAAAGCCAACGTAGACGCTGGCTCTGCTCTGTTCGAACTGCGTACTGACGGTTCCGACGAGACTTTCGAAATCGGTTCTGAAATCACTGTTTCCGGCTTTGAAGCTGGTCAGAAGATCGATGTAACCGGCACTTCCAAGGGTAAAGGTTTTCAGGGCGGTATTAAGCGCTGGAACTTCCGCACCCAGGACGCCACTCACGGTAACTCCCTGTCTCACCGCGCTCCCGGTTCTATCGGTCAGTGCCAGACTCCTGGTCGAGTGTGGAAAGGCAAGAAGATGGCCGGTCACATGGGTGCCGAGCGCGTAACCGTGCAGAATCTGGAAGTGGTTCGTGTCGACGCCGAGCGTAATCTGCTGCTGGTCAAGGGCGCCGTTCCAGGTGCTCCGGGTGGCGACGTTATCGTTCGTCCGGCAGTAAAAGCCTAAGTCTGAGGGGAAATAGATATGGAACTGAATATCGCTACTCCCGAAGGCGCTAAAGGCACTGTAGCTGTCTCTGAAGTGACTTTCGGACGTGAATTCAATCAGGACCTGGTGCACCAGGCGGTTGTGGCCTACATGGCCGGCGCCCGTCAGGGAACCAAGGCCCAGAAGAACCGCGCTGACGTTTCCGGTGGCGGCAAGAAGCCCTGGCGTCAGAAAGGTACTGGCCGTGCCCGTGCCGGTACCATCCGCAGCCCGCTGTGGCGTTCCGGTGGCGTAACTTTCGCCGCCGAACCGCGTGATCACAGCGTCAAGCTGAACAAGAAAATGTACCGCGCTGCTCTGCGCTGCATTCTGTCTGAGCTGGCCCGTCAGGAACGCCTGGTTGTCGTTGAGTCCTTCGATGTGGACGCACCGAAAACCAAGCAGCTGGTGAGCAAGCTGGCCCAGTTCGATCTGTCTAATGCGCTGATCGTGACCGAGGAAGTGAGTGAAAACCTCTACCTGGCCGCGCGCAACCTGCACAAGATCGACGTTCGCGACGTGCAGGGCATCGATCCGGTAAGCCTGATCCGCTTTGACAAAGTCGTGGTTACCGTTTCTGCGCTCAAGAAAATTGAAGAGGTGCTGGGATGAACCAAGAGCGACTCTACAAAGTACTGCTCGGCCCGGTAATTTCCGAAAAAGCTGCTGTGTTGGCGGACTCCGCCAATCAAGTGGTTTTCAAGGTCACCACCGGTGCCGATAAAGCCGAGATCAAGGCCGCGGTAGAAAAGCTGTTCAACGTTTCCGTTGAGCAGGTTCGCACCGTGAACGTAAAGGGCAAAACCAAGCGTACCCGCTTCGGCGTTGGCCGTCGCAACGACTGGAAAAAAGCCTACGTTCGCCTGGCCGAAGGCAGCGACATCAACTTTGAAGCTGCTGAGTAAAGGGGACAGTTACAATGGCTATTGTAAAAGCAAAACCGACCTCTGCCGGCCGTCGCCACCTGGTCAAGGTTGTTAACCCCGACCTGCACAAGGGTGCGCCTTACGCGCCTCTGGTAGAGAGCAAAAGCAAAAGCGGTGGTCGCAACAACGCTGGCCGCATTACCACCCGTCACGTAGGTGGTGGTCACAAGCAGCACTACCGCATGGTGGATTTCAAGCGCAACAAGGACGGTATTCCGGCCAAGGTTGAGCGCCTGGAATACGATCCGAACCGCAGTGCGCACATCGCTCTGGTCTGCTACGCGGACGGCGAGCGTCGCTACATCATCGCGCCGAAAGGTCTGAAAGCGGGTGCAACCGTTCAGTCCGGAGACGCCGCACCGATTGTTGTCGGCAATACCCTGCCGCTGCGCAACATTCCGGTGGGTGCCGTGATTCACGCGATCGAACTGAAGCCGGGCAAAGGTGCTCAGCTGGCCCGTTCTGCCGGCGCCTCTGTGCAGCTGGTGGCGCGTGAAGGTCAGTACGCGACCATCCGTCTGCGTTCCGGTGAGATGCGTAAGGTATTGTCCGAGTGCCGCGCCACCCTGGGTGAAGTGAGCAACTCCGAGCACAGCCTGCGCAAGCTGGGTAAAGCTGGTGCGAAGCGCTGGCGCGGTGTTCGCCCGACCGTTCGCGGTGTGGCGATGAACCCGGTCGATCACCCGCATGGTGGTGGTGAAGGTCGTACCTCTGGTGGACGTCACCCGGTAACGCCGTGGGGCATTCCGACCAAGGGTAAGAAAACGCGCAAGAACAAGCGCACCGATAAGATGATTGTACGTCGTCGCGGCAAGTAATTCTCAATAGAGAGTGCCGCGCGGTGTGTGAGCAGCTAAAGAGGAATCTAAAGTGCCACGCTCATTAAAGAAAGGTCCCTTTATTGATCTGCACCTGATCAAGAAGGTGGAGGCGGCGATCGAAGCCAATGATCGTCGACCGATTAAAACCTGGTCCCGCCGTTCCATGATTATGCCGGAAATGGTTGGACTGACGATTGCCGTGCACAACGGTCGTCAACACGTGCCCGTACTGGTCAACGAAGAAATGGTTGGCCACAAACTGGGCGAGTTCGCCGCTACCCGCACTTACCGCGGTCACGCTGCGGACAAGAAAGCGAAGAAGCGCTAAGCCGAGGTTATAACGATGGAAGTAGCAGCAAAATTACGCGGCGCTCGTCTGTCGGCGCAAAAGGCGCGACTGGTAGCTGATCAGATTCGCGGCAAAGGCGTTGAAGAAGCCCTGGATATTCTGGCATTCAGCAATAAAAAGGGTGCGGCGATCGTCAAGAAGGTTCTGGAATCGGCCATCGCCAACGCCGAGCACAACGAAGGTGCCGACGTTGACGAGCTGAAGGTGTCCACCATTTTCGTGGACGAAGGTATGACCATGAAGCGCATCAAGCCGCGCGCCAAGGGTCGTGCCGATCGTATTTTCAAGCGTACTTGTCACATCACTGTGAAAGTGGCCGAGAAATAAGAGAGCAGGCGAGAAAACCATGGGACAAAAAGTACATCCTACCGGCATTCGTCTGGGTATCGTTAAAAAGCATACCTCTGTTTGGTATGCCGGCAGCGACGAGTACGCAGACAAGCTGTACACGGATCTGAAAGTTCGCGAATTCCTTCGCAAAAAGCTGGCCCACGCTTCCGTGAGCCGTATCGAGATCGAGCGCCCGGCGAACACCGCGCGTGTGACCATTCACACCGCCCGCCCCGGTATCGTGATCGGTAAAAAAGGTGAAGACGTTGAGCGTCTGCGCAATGAAGTGAGCGCGCAGATGGGCGTTCCGGTGCACATCGACATCGAAGAAGTGCGCAAGCCGGACATGGACGCAGCGCTGGTGGCCCAAAACGTGGCCCAGCAGCTGGAGCGCCGTGTAATGTTCCGTCGTGCGATGAAACGCGCGGTTCAGAACGCCATGCGTCAGGGCGCCGAAGGTATCAAGATTCAGGTAAGTGGCCGTCTCGGCGGTGCGGAAATCGCCCGTACCGAGTGGTACCGCGAAGGTCGTGTGCCGCTGCACACCCTGCGTGCCAATATCGACTACGCCACAGCTGAAGCGATGACTACTTACGGCATCATCGGTATCAAAGTCTGGATCTTCAAAGGTGAAGTCATCGGTGACGAAATGCCCGATGAGAAGCCGACGAAGACCCGCAAGAAAGCTGCTAAATAAGGGGTACGCAAATGTTGCAACCAAAGCGTACAAAATTCCGCAAGGTACAGAAGGGTCGCAACCGCGGTCTTTCTCAGCGCGGCTCTAAAGTGAGCTTTGGCGAGTTCGGCCTCAAGGCCATCGGTCGCGGTCGCATTACTGCCCGTCAGATCGAAGCGGCTCGTCGCGCAATGACTCGTCACGTTAAGCGTGGCGGCAAGATCTGGATTCGCGTGTTTCCGGACAAGCCCATTACCAACAAGCCCCTCGAAGTGCGGATGGGTAAAGGTAAAGGTGGCGTTGAATACTGGGTGGCTCAGATCCAGCCGGGCAAGGTTCTCTATGAAATGGAGGGCGTGTCCGAGGAACTGGCTCGCGAAGCTTTCGAGCTCGCTGCGGCCAAGCTGCCTGTAAAGACAACTTTCGTTAAGCGTTCGGTGATGTAATGAAGACTGCAGATCTACGCGAAAAGTCAGTTGAGGAGCTGAACCAGGAATTGCTGAATCAGCTCGAAGCTCAGTTCAAGCTGCGTATGCAGAAGTCCACTGGCCAGCTGACTCAGACCCATCTGCTGAAGCAGGCTCGTCGCGACATTGCTCGCATTAAGACTGTGTTGACCGAGAAGGCAGGTATTTAATCATGGCTGAAGCAAAACTGAAGCGTACTCTGACCGGCAAGGTCGTGAGTGACAAGATGGATAAAACCATCACCGTTTTGATCGAGCGCCGTGTTAAGCACCCGATCTACGGCAAAATCGTGAGCAAGTCCACCAAGCTGAAGGCACACGACGAGAACAATGAGTGCAACATCGGTGATGTTGTAACCATCGAAGAATCTCGCCCGCTGTCCAAGAGCAAATCCTGGGCTTTGCAGAAAATTGTAGAGCGTGCGGCGAAGGTTTAACCCCTAGCGCATTGAAGAGTTTCGGAGAGAGACGATGATTCAAGCGGAATCCTACTTAGAAGTAGCCGACAACAGTGGGGCTCGCCGTGTCATGTGCATCAAGGTGCTGGGCGGCTCCCATCGTCGTTACGCCGGCGTGGGCGACATTATCAAGGTGACCGTTAAGGAAGCCATCCCCCGCGGTAAAGTGAAGAAGGGTCAGGTAATGAACGCCGTAGTGGTTCGCACCAAGAAAGGTGTGCGCCGCGCGGACGGATCCCTGATCAAATTTGACGATAACGCAGCGGTGCTGCTGAACCAGCAATTGGCGCCGGTCGGCACCCGTATTTTTGGCCCGGTAACTCGCGAGCTGCGCGGTGAGAAGTTCATGAAGATCATCTCGCTGGCACCAGAAGTTATCTAAGCCTGAGGCGGAGAAATAGAGTTATGCGCAAGATCAAGCGTGACGACGAAGTGATCGTTATCGCCGGTCGCGACAAGGGCAAGCGCGGTTCAGTACGCAAGGTGCTGAACGACGGTCGCCTGATCGTATCCGGTGTTCAGATGATCAAGAAACATCAGAAGCCGAACCCCCAGCTGGGCGTTGCCGGTGGCATCGTGGAGAAAGAAGCTGCTATCCAGGCTTCCAACGTGGCCATCTTCAACCCCAGTACCCAAAAGGCTGACCGGGTGGGCTTTAAAGTACTGGAAGACGGCACTAAGATTCGCGTCTTCAAATCCAGCGGCGAAGCCATCTAAGGCTTTAGGCGCAGAAGCAGGTTGGTAGATCATGGCAAAGCTTAAAGAGCTCTACACGAAAGAACTCGCGCCCAAGCTGAAAGAAGAGCTGGGGCTCGAAAATGTGATGGCAGTGCCGCGCATCACCAAGATCACCATCAACATGGGTGTTGGTGAGGCTGTTGGTGACAAGAAGGTGCTGGATCACGCTGTCGAAGATATGACAGCAATTACTGGTCAGAAACCCATCATCACCAAGGCGCGCAAGTCAATTGCGGGCTTCAAGATCCGTGATGGCTGGCCGATCGGCTGCAAGGTAACTCTGCGCGGTGAGCGCATGTACGAGTTCCTGGAGCGTCTGATCGACATCGCGATTCCGCGTATCCGCGACTTCCGTGGCATCAGCCCGAAGCAGTTCGACGGCCGCGGTAATTTCTCGATGGGTGTGACCGAACAAATTATCTTCCCGGAAATCGACTACGACAAAGTAGACAAGCTCCGTGGCCTGGATATTTGTATTACTACTACAGCAGCCAACGATGACCAAGGTCGTGCACTGCTGAAAGCGTTTAACTTCCCGTTCAAGGGTTAAGAGGATTCCATGGCGAAGAAATCCATGATTGCGCGCGAAGACAAGCGCGCTCGAACCGCAGCTAAGTACGCCGAAAAGCGTCAAGAGCTGAAGGCGATCATCGCCAGTACCACTGTTTCCGAAGAGGAAAAGTGGGAGGCTCAACTCAAGCTGCAGAAACTGCCGCGCGATGCAAGCCCGGTACGTCAGCAACGCCGCTGCCGTATTACTGGTCGCCCCCACGCTGTCTACCGCAAGTTCGGCCTGTGCCGTAACAAACTGCGTGAAGCAGCCATGCGTGGTGATGTTCCCGGCCTGGTTAAGTCCAGCTGGTAAGTTGGCTTGAGGAGTCGTAAAAAATGAGTATGCAAGATCCGTTGGCAGATATGCTGACCCGCATCCGCAACGCCCTGGCTCGCGGAAAGGCGGAAGTCACCCTGCCTTCATCCAAACTGAAAGTGGCTGTAGCCAAAGTCCTCAAAGACGAAGGCTACATCACTGATTGCACCGTAAGCGAAAACGCCAAGCCGGAAATGACTATTGCTCTGAAATACTTCCAGGGCAAGCCGGTTATCGTTGAACTGGACCGCGTTTCCCGTCCGGGTCTGCGCGCTTACACTGGCAAGAAAGCTCTGCCTACCGTGCGCGGTGGCCTGGGTATCGCGATTGTATCCACCTCCATGGGTGTGATGACCGATCGCGCTGCGCGTCAGGCCGGTGTCGGTGGCGAAGTGCTCTGCACCGTATTCTAAGCGGGGGTTGGTATGTCTCGAGTAGCAAATGATCCAGTAAAAGTCCCCGCAGGTGTTACCGTTGACCTGAAAGGCCAGGATATCGCTGTAAAAGGCGGTAACGGTAACCTGAACATGGTGATTCACAGCGATGTAGAAGTGAGCCAGGCCGACAGCCAGCTGACTTTCGTAGCGCGCAATAATTCCAAGCAGGCCAAGGCGCTGGCAGGTACTACCCGCGCACTGGTTAACAACATGGTGGTAGGCGTCAGCCAGGGCTTCGAGAAGAAGCTGCAGCTGATCGGTGTAGGTTACCGTGCCAAAGCGGCCGGTAAGACCGTGAACCTGACCCTGGGCTTCTCCCACCCGATCGATTATCAGCTGCCGGAAGGTGTGACTGCGGATACGCCGACACAGACTGAAATCGTACTGAAGAGCAGCAATAAGCAGCTGCTGGGCCAAGTGGCCGCCGAGATCCGCGCGTTCCGTCCGCCGGAGCCCTACAAAGGTAAGGGTGTCCGCTACGCCGACGAGCGTGTGTATCGCAAAGAGGCCAAGAAGAAGTAAATAGGGCATAGATATGAACGTTAAGAAAGCATCTCGCTTGCGTCGTGCACGTCGTGCCCGCGCCAAGATCCGTGAGCTGGCCGCCGTTCGCCTGACAGTGAACCGCACGCCGCGCCACATTTACGCACAGATCCTGTCCGCCGAAGGCAACAAGGTACTGGCTTCCGCCTCTACCCTGGACAAGGACCTGCGTTCCGGTAAAACCGGTAACGTCGATGCCGCAAAAGCGGTTGGTACTCTGATCGCCGAGCGCGCCAAGGCCGCCGGTGTTGAACAAGTTGCCTTCGATCGCAGCGGTTTCAAGTACCACGGCCGCGTTAAGGCCCTGGCTGACGCTGCCCGCGAAGCCGGTCTGAAATTCTAAGGGTTGAGTTATGGCTAGAGAGAAAGACAAAAGCAACGACGAAGGCCTGCAGGAAAAGCTGGTCCAGGTCAATCGCGTTGCCAAGACTGTAAAAGGCGGTCGTATCTTCGCCTTTACCGCACTGACCGTAGTGGGCGACGGCAACGGCCGCGTCGGCTTCGGCCGCGGCAAGGCTCGCGAAGTGCCGGTCGCTATCCAGAAGGCGATGGAAGCTGCGCGTCGCAACATGATCCAGGTCGAGCTGAATGGTGACACCATTCAATACGCGACCAACGGGCGTCATGGCGGCTCCAAGGTTTACATGCAGCCCGCTTCCCAGGGTACCGGTGTTATCGCCGGCGGTGCCATGCGCTCCGTACTGGAAATGGCTGGCGTACACAACGTACTGGCCAAGTGCTACGGCTCCACCAACCCGGTGAACGTGGTGCGCGCGACTTTCAGCGCTCTGGAGCAAATGCAGAGCCCGGAAGACGTCGCAGCCAAGCGCGGTAAATCAGTCGATGAAATCCTGGGCTAATTGCGGCCCGGACAAAAGGTTATTGGTGGGTTAAGACCATGGCTAAGAAGACCATTAAAGTCACCCAGACCAAGAGCATTCACGGACGCCTGAAGAACCATCAGGCGTGCGTTGCCGGTCTGGGCCTGCGCCGCATCGGTCACACTGTGGAAGTGGAAGACACTCCCTCTGTGCGCGGCATGATCAACAAAGTAAATTATATGGTTAAGGTTGAGGGGGAATAAGATGCGTTTGAACGAACTGTCTCCCGCAGAAGGCCACAAGCAAAGCGCCAAGCGCGTTGGTCGTGGTATCGGCAGCGGCCTGGGTAAAACCGGCGGCCGTGGCCACAAGGGCCAGAAAGCCCGCTCCGGCGGTTCCGTGCGTCCGGGTTTCGAAGGCGGTCAGATGCCGCTGCAGAAGCGCCTGCCGAAGTACGGTTTCACCGCGCGCGTTACTCGCTTCGTTGCGGAAGTGCGCCTGGCGGAGCTGGCCAAGGTCGACGCGGACGTAATCGATTTGGCAGCGCTGAAGAATGCCGATATTATCGGCAGCCACATTAAGCGCGCCAAAGTGTTCCTGTCTGGCGAACTGACCAAAGCGGTTACCGTGAAGGGTCTGGGCGTCACCAAGGGTGCGAAAGCGGCCATCGAAGCTGCTGGCGGTAAAGTAGAAGACTAATCGAGGCCCCAATGGCACGACCAGGATCCGGTGTAAATCCCCTGGGCAACAGCAAGGGATTGGGCGAGCTTTGGGCTCGCCTTCGTTTTCTGTTCCTCGCGATTCTTGTGTATCGCGTCGGAACGCATATTCCGGTGCCCGGTATAGACCCGGAGAAGCTGTCGAACCTATTTAACCAGAACCAGGGCACAATCCTGGGCCTGTTTAACATGTTCTCCGGCGGCGCCCTGGAGCGCATGAGCATCCTGGCACTGGGCATCATGCCCTACATCTCCGCGTCCATCATCATGCAGTTGATGACCGCGGTGACGCCCTCTCTGGAAGCTCTGAAGAAGGAGGGGGACGCCGGGCGGCGCAAGATCAACCAGTACACCCGTTACCTGACGGTGGTGCTGGCTCTGATCCAGGGTATCGGCATGACCTTCGGTCTGGCTGGCCAGAACCTGGCCTACTCAGCCGAGCCGGCATTCGGTTTCTACTTTGTGGCGGTAACGTCACTGGTAACTGGTGCGGTGTTCATGATGTGGCTGGGTGAGCAGATCACCGAGCGCGGTGTCGGCAACGGCATCTCCATGCTGATTTTTGCCGGTATCGTAGCCGGTCTGCCCAGTGCCGTCGGTCAGGCGTTTGAGCAGGCGCGCCAGGGTGAGCTGCATATCCTGCTGCTGTTGGCCATTGGCTTCGTGGCGCTGGCGGTAGTGTATTTCGTTGTGGTGATGGAGCGCGGTCAGCGTCGGATCACGATCAACCACGCCCGCCGCCAGGCCGGTCGCTACTCCGCAGCTCCGGCTGCGCAGTCCAGCCACCTGCCGCTGAAGGTGAACATGGCCGGTGTTATTCCGGTGATCTTCGCCAGCAGCATCCTGCTGTTCCCGGCTACGCTGGCGCAGTGGTTTGGTCAGGGCGGTGAAGGTGTGGGTGCGCAGATTCTGCAGTGGATGGCGCTGCAGCTGGGCCCGGGTCAGCCGCTGAACATTATTCTGTTCGCACTGCTGATTGGTTTCTTCTGCTTCTTCTATACGGCGCTGATGTTCAACCCGAATGAAGTGGCAGATAACCTGAAAAAATCCGGCGCTTATGTGCCCGGCATCCGTCCCGGTGAGCAGACCGCACGTTACATCGACAGCGTGCTGACCCGACTCACTCTGGTAGGTGCCGTATACATCGCGCTGGTATCCCTGCTGCCGCAGTTCCTGGTGGTAGGACTGAATGTTCCCTTCTATCTGGGGGGTACCTCACTGCTGATCGTTGTCGTGGTAGTGATGGACTTTATGGCACAGGTACAATCGCACCTGCTGTCTCACCAGTACGAAGGTTTGATGAAAAAAGCGAACCTGCAAGGCTATGGTCGTCGCTAGTGCGTCACCTGCTCGCAGTTTGATTGAATTGAGGTAAGGTCATGAAAGTACGCGCTTCTGTTAAAAAGATCTGCCGTAACTGCAAAATCGTACGTCGCAAGGGTGTTCTGCGGGTCATCTGCAGCGCCGAGCCGCGTCACAAGCAGCGGCAGGGCTAATCCGCGCGCGGCGCGGTGCGCCGCAAACGCGCAGATTAGCACCCCGCCATGGAAGGCGGGGCCGGTGTCGGCTCCAGGGAGGGCGACTAGCGACGCCAGTTCGTTCGTGAAAGAATCAGCCGGATTACACAGCCCCGTGTATTCCGGCGACACCGCAACCCCTCCCGGGTGCGCGGTGGAGACCGACGAGTCATATCTTGGCGGTCTCAAACTGGGGGCGTTGACTGTCGTCTACAACCTTTTCGGGAAACCGGAGAGGGGGTGGGCTATTGCAATTTAGTGTCTGAAAAGCTATTCTTGCGCGCCTTTTTCGTGGCGCCGCCGGTTTTTTAGTCGCTGTCAGCGCCGAATTCAAAGCTGAGTCACACGCTTATTTGCAGTAAGTGGCTCCCAATACGTGGAGTAAGCCTCTATGGCACGTATTGCTGGTGTCAATGTACCAGACCACAAGCACGCCGTGATCTCCCTGACCCATATTTACGGGGTAGGTCGCACCACGGCAAAGTCTATTTTGGCAGCGATTGGTATCGCTGAATCCACCAAAATCCGCGACCTGTCTGAAGAGCAGATCGAATCCATCCGCGGTGAAGTTGCGAAGCTCACCGTTGAGGGCGACCTGCGTCGTGAAGTATCCATGAACATCAAGCGTTTGATGGACCTGGGTTGCTTCCGCGGCCTGCGTCACCGTCGCAGTCTGCCGCTGCGCGGTCAGCGCACCAAGACTAACGCCCGTACCCGTAAGGGTCCGCGCAAGCCCATTCGTAAATAAGTTTTGGGCAAGTAAGACTCGCAATCGCGGATTAACAAGCCCGTCCCCCAAGTGAGGCGGGATTTGATACAGGATTTAGGATACAGGTATGGCTAAGCCAAAAACTACTGTTCGCAAGAAGGTCAAAAAGACCGTTGTTGACGGTATTGCCCACATCCACGCATCGTTCAACAACACGATCGTAACGATCACTGATCGTCAGGGTAATACCCTCAGCTGGGCCACCGCGGGTGGTTCCGGTTTCCGTGGCTCTCGCAAGAGCACCCCGTTTGCAGCCCAGGTTGCCGCGGAGCGCGCAGGCACTGCCGCTCAGGAGTACGGCCTGAAAAACCTAGACGTAGAAGTTAAGGGCCCTGGCCCCGGTCGCGAATCCGCTGTTCGCGCACTGAACAACTGCGGCTACAAGATCACCAACATCACCGACGTGACGCCGATCCCGCACAATGGATGTCGTCCGCCCAAGAAACGTCGCGTGTAAGAGGGGGCTGACAAAATGGCACGTTATATTGGACCGAAATGTAAGCTTTCCCGTCGGGAAGGTACCGATCTGCAGCTGAAGAGCGGTGTACGCCCGCACGACTCCAAGTGTCGCGCGGAATCCAAGCCGGGTCAGCACGGCGCCGGCCGCGGCCGCCTGTCCGACTACGGCGTACAGCTGCGTGAAAAGCAAAAAGTTCGCCGCATCTACGGCGTACTGGAAAAGCAGTTCCGCAACTACTATAAGGAAGCGGCTCGCCTGAAGGGCGCCACTGGTGAAAACCTGCTGCAACTGCTGGAAAAACGCCTGGACAACGTGGTTTACCGCATGGGCTTCGGCTCGACTCGTTCTGAGGCGCGTCAGCTGGTTGCCCACAAGGCGATCCTGGTGAACGGCACCGCTGTGAACATCCCCTCTTACCAAGTGAAGGAAGGTGATGTGATCGCGGTGCGCGAAAAGGCCAAGAAGCAGCTGCGTATCCAGAATTCCGTTTCCCTCTCCGCCGCACGCGGCGATGTCGAGTGGGTAGACGTCAACGCGAGCAAGCTGGAAGGCGTTTTCAAGCGCGTTCCGGATCGCGTGGATCTGCCGGCAGAGATCAACGAAAACCTTATCGTGGAACTCTACTCCAAGTAAGATCTAATCCACTTTAAGGAATGCAACTGTAAACAGGTATGGCTATGCAGACTGCTGTCAACGAGTTTTTGACACCGCGTCGTATTGACGTCACCGAGTACAACCCGAACCATGCCAAAGTGGTTCTGGAGCCCCTGGAGCGTGGTTTCGGCCACACTCTCGGCAATGCGCTGCGTCGCATCCTGCTGTCCTCCATGCCGGGCTGCGCCGTCACCGAGGTCGAGATCGACGGTGTTGAGCACGAGTACAGCGCGATCGAAGGTGTGCAGGAGGACGTAATTGAAATCCTGCTCAACCTGAAGGAAATCGCCGTTGTCATGCACGGCAAGGATCAGGCGGTACTCAGCCTGAGCAAGAAGGGCCCGGGCGCAGTGACCGCTGGAGATATCCAGGTCGATCACGATATCGAGATCGTCAACCCCGAGCACGTGATTGCCAACATCACCGGCGACGTGGAACTCAGCCTGCGTCTGACAGTGGCGCGCGGCCGCGGCTATCAGCCCGCCGACGCCCGTCGCGACGAAGAGGAAGAGACCCGTTCCATCGGCCGTCTGCAGCTGGATGCCTCCTTCAGCCCGGTGCGCCGCGTGTCCTACAGCGTGGAATCCGCGCGTGTAGAGCAGCGCACCGACCTGGACAAGCTGGTTCTGGACCTGGAGACCAACGGTACCCTGGATCCGGAAGAGGCCATCCGTCGCGCCGCCACTATCCTGCAGCAGCAGCTGGCAGTGTTCGTGGACCTGGAAGGCGAGAAAGAGGCCCAGCCCAAGTCCGAGGAGCCTGAAGTCGATCCGGTGCTGCTGCGCCCGGTAGACGACCTGGAGCTGACCGTGCGTTCGGCCAACTGTCTGAAAGCAGAGAATATCTACTACATCGGTGACCTGATTCAGCGCACCGAAGTGGAACTGCTGAAGACCCCGAACCTGGGCAAGAAGTCCCTGACTGAAATCAAGGATGTCCTGGCTTCCCGCGGTCTGTCCCTGGGTATGCGCCTCGAGAACTGGCCGCCGGCCAGCCTCAAGGGCGACAGCAAGCTCAGCCCCCTGTAAACAGTTTTAGTAGGCGCGGCCAGTGGCCGTGTAATAGAAAGAAACCGAGCGGTGCCACGATTTAGCGCGACACCGCTCAAGAACGACTTGCTGAGACAGCACCTGTCGTTAGCAAAAACGTCGTAAGGAATTGAGTCATGCGTCATCGCTATAGTGGCCGTAAATTCAGCCGTACCAGCGCTCACCGCAAGGCCATGTTCAAAAACATGACCGCCTCTCTGGTAGAGCACGAACTGATCAAAACCACACTGCCGAAAGCCAAGGAGCTGCGTCGCGTCGCCGAGCCGCTGATTACCCTGGCCAAGAAGGACAGTGTTGCCAACCGCCGACTGGCTTTCGCCCGTATCCGTGACAAGGATGCCGTGCGCAAGCTGTTCGACGAGCTGGGCCCGCGTTACGAGGCCCGTCCGGGTGGTTACATCCGCATCCTGAAATGCGGTTTCCGCGCCGGCGACAAGGCCCCGATGGCCTACGTCGAGTTGGTTGATCGTCCCCAGGTTGAGGGCGACGAAGCCGAAGTTGCCGAAGCGTAAGCTGCGGCAGCCGAGGGCAAAGGAAGGCCGGTCATTGACCGGCCTTTTTTTTTTCATTCGGGCCATCCATGGCCTCAGGAGCGGCCATCCATACCGTTTCGCGTGAAGCGCTTCGCCTTGCTTCACCCGCGGTCAGGTCAGGCCGGCCGAAAGTGCTCCCCCGGCGCCTGTATGTAGGTTGCTATCGATACGAGGTAATCCCGTATGTCATTTGAACAGCTGCTCGCCAACCTCAATCCGCAGATTATCGGCAGCCTCAAGCGTGCCATTGAACTGGGCAAGTGGCCCAATGGTGCCGCGCTGACCAATCAGCAGCGCAGCCTGTGCGCCGAAGCAGTGGCCAACTGGGAGAAGCGCAACCTGCCGATGGAAGCCCAGGTCGGCTATGTGCCACCAAAGAAAACCCCCTGTGCCGATCGCGCCGAGGAAGAGCAGCAGCTCAACTGGGTCTGATTTTCTGCCTGCGCGAATGCCGCTTCGATCCAACCTTCCACCCAGCGCTCCCGTTATCCGCAACAGAGGCGCGGATATCTACATCACTCTGCGCACAAGCGTTCACCAATCGCCGATTCTCTGCTTACATGGATGCCGGGCCGCGCTATCGTGCGGCTCCGTAGATCAGTAACGAACTCGGCGGAAAATAATGCGCAAAAAGATCCGGATACTAACGGCAGGCATCGCGACAGTGGGCGCTTCAGTTTTGGCGATCCAGTATTTTGCTGCTGATACCCCGATTCAGGGCAGCCGGCAAGGAGCGCCAACGTCGCCTGCGGTCGCGGCTGAAGCGTCGGCGAACGACGAGCTGCTTAACGAGTTGGGATTGGCCGAAGAAGAGATTGCTGCGCTCCTCAGCCACCCGCGCGTAGCGACTTATCTGCAGCGCGAAGGCGACAAGAAGGCGCTGCGAGAATACTTTTCGGGCAGCGACACCGCACCATCCGACGCGGAGATCTGGCAATTGATAGAGAGTATCGAAAGCCGCGGCCACATCCTGGCTTACGAAGCCCTGGCACTCAAACTCGCCTGGCTGGAGCGGAACAGCGCAACCAAGGCCGAATTCGATCAGGCAGCTGCGGCGCTGGTGGAGACTTACCGCCAGAAGGCAGAACGCAGCGCACGCGAATATGATCCTTACGAAGACGTACCGGGTTTTGCCGAATACAAGGCGGCGGAAAAGCGCATAGTGCGGGAGGTGCAGGAGATGTCGTCCTTCCCGGATGGTATGAGTCGGCAGGAATACCTGCGCAAGCGCTTGCAGGAGGCGCGGCAGGCCGCTTACGGATCCTGATCGATGGAATAAAATCGCGGCCGGAGCCGCGTATTTTATCTGCGGCCGACTAAAGAAGGCCGCCCACTAGATCGTAAAACCAGTTGTGATTGTTTTCGAAGTCTGAAACCTGATCCGACTCGTAAGCCCGCATCACAGCCCCGCCCCGGTAATTGACGATATTGTTGAGGAAATCCCGCAACACCAGGCCGTGCTCGGCGATTTCACCGTATTCCAGGTCGAGAATTGTGGTGCAATGACTCTCGTTGAAATCCCGATACATCGGGAAATAGTAGCCCCAGTTACTGGTCTGTTCGAGCAGCGGGATCAGGTTGTTATGGGTGTCGTATTGCCACTTCTGCCGCAATTTTTTCAGGCGTGATGCTGCATCGGGATCGCTGTAAATGTCCTCGTGGAATCGCTCATAAGAATACGAAGAGAAATTGCCATCGGCGAGGAAGTGGGTGATACCGAGGCGGTCGCCGGGGAACTTGTTTGACAGTGCGGCATAAAGCGAAGCCAGCTCATCATTGTCGAATCCCGGAGTGATACTGGCGAGCATATTGATAGGGTTTTCTGCCGAAGGGTCACCGCCCGGAGTGAAGGTGGTCCAGGAGTCCAGTACTTCGTTGTGGAGCGGCGCCGATGGGTAGCGGGTGCTGTCACTGCTCGCCAGCGGCGCGCGGTAGAGCGGGCCGGAATCATCGATCAGGTAGCCGTAATCAACGTTCATATCACCGCGCAGTTTGGAGTAATTCAGCAGGGCTCCGATACTGCCGGCACTGCATCCCGCCGCGACCATCTGCTTGGGCTTCTGCAGATTGTTCTTCACCCAGGAAGTCACCGCCTGCACATTGCGCAGCCCGTTGTGATGCCACACCAGGTCTGCATTCTGGCCGGTCGGGTCTTCGTAGATCTCGGTCTTGTCGCCGACGTAGATGTCACCGGTGCAGTAGGGTACGTACACCAGGTTCCACTCGCCGGTCTTGAACTGATTGTACGGGTGGTGGGTATAGATCAGCGGTGACACCGCGGCCGTGGCGAGATTGGCGGAGTTCTGGAAATCGAGCAGGTTAATATTCTGCACGTAGTTGTCGGGAATGCCGTTAGGGTTGCGGGCGCCACGGATGCCCGCCTGCCCGGAGCAGCTCTCGTAATCCCAGCAGGCACCACCGCCTTCGAAGTAGAAAATGGTATTGCTGGTGTCCGGTACCCGATGGACAAAGAACTTGTAGGGTGATCCGTTACCGCACATGGCACCGGTGCTCGCCGGGACATCGACTCGCTGCCAGTTGTCGTAGTCGGCGGGATCGAAACCATCATTGAAATTCGGATTGTCCAGAGACAGCGGGTACATACCCTGGGTCTGTGCCGGTGTCACCGGTGCATTGGCTTCGCGTGGGCTTATCAGGTTGCCGAGCGTGGCCCAGAAACCGTAATCGCCGGGTTCGGCCCGTACATTGCTGGCGAGCAGTGAAGTGCTGGCGGCAACCGCCAGCGTCAATTGACGGAGAGCTTTTGTCATTATTGATCCCCTTGCGTTAAGTAGAGTTTTCTCTCTGGACTGCGTCGAATTGATAACGCGGAGTCGTACTACTTGGGGACTACAGAAAAAATGACACCCTTAATCGACCGAGTCAGTTTGGACGCTTGTCCAAATCGCCTTTTGGGTAAAACGCCCAGAGATTAGTGAATAAATTCTGGGTGGTCTAGAAAATTTCAAATGAAAACCCTTTGGTCATCATAGACGTACCAGTCTCAAAATAATGGGCAGACCTGCAGCACTTTCTATCGATGTAGAGGGGCAAAAAAGACACCGGCGCGGGTTAACGCTATCGTTACTGCCGCGGCCACTTGCGTCGTGAATATAGCCATAGTGAGAGCACGGTAGTGCGGCGCTCGCGCGGGGTCGCCCTGTCCTATGTCCTCACCGGACTTTACCTGTCGCCAGCACTCGGAGAAACTGGCGTACTACATAGCGAAAAGAATAAAGGCCGGGAACAGCATATGAGAGCGATCCAGAGGGCGGCGTTGGGCCTGGGTACGCTGGCGGCAGGAGCGCTGCTGGTCGGTTATCTGCATTTGCCGGTGAGTGTGCCGAAGCAGCTTGCGCAGCGCGACTACGCAGCCGAGGCCCTGCATTTCGATGTGGAAATCCTGCGCGATAACTGGGGCATCCCACATATCTACGGAAACAGCGATGCGGACGCGGCCTTCGGCCTCGCCTATGCCCATGCCGAAGACGACTTCGCCACCATCCAGGACGTAATCCTCGCCACCCGCGGCCAACTGGCCGCGGAGAAAGGCCTCGCGGCGGCGAAGACCGACTACCTGGTGCAGTGGATGGGCATCTGGCCGGCGGTAGCGAGTGGTTACTCACGGCTGTCGCCCGCAGCGCAGGCTGTGGCCGAGGCCTATGCCGCCGGCCTGAATCTCTATGCGGCGCGCCACCCGCAGGCGGTTTCGCGCTATCTGCTGCCGGTTACGGGCGAGGACCTGGTGGCCGGCTTTACCTTCAAGACGCCGATGTTCTACGGCTTCGACAAGGCCCTCGGCGAGCTGCTGGAGCCACAGGCGCCCCGCGAGATCGCCAAGTCCGGTGACTCCGCACTAGCATGGACGCCCCGACAAGCGCTGCCAATCGGCAGCCAGGGCATCGCCGTGGCCCGGCACAGGTCGGGTGACGGTGCCGTCCGCCTGCTGATCAATTCGCATCAACCGCTGACCGGCCCGGTCGCCTGGTACGAGGCGCGGGTGCACTCCGGCGAGGGTTGGAACATGGCCGGCGCCACCTTCCCCGGCGCGCCGGTAATCATTCACGGCCACAACGAATACCTCGGCTGGGCCAACACCGTGAATAAGCCCGACCTGGTGGATATCTACCAGCTCGAGATCAACCCTGAAAACCCCGCTCAGTATTTGCTCGACGGCCAGTGGCGCGACTTCGACAGGCGCGAAGCGAAGATCCGGGTCAAATTGCTCGGCCCCCTGCACTGGACCTTCCGCGAGGAGATACTGATCGCGGAACACGGGCCGGTATTCATCACCGACCACGGGGCATACGCCGTGCGCTGGGCGGGCATGGGTGAAGTGCGCACCCTGGACATGATGCTGGCACTGAACAAGGCCTCCGATAAAGCCGAGTTCGAGGCCGCGCTGAAAATGCAGGCCATGCCCAGCATCAACTATGTGTACGCCGACAGGGACGGCAATATCGGCCACTACTACAACGCCATGTTTCCCGCGCGCAGCGAAGGCTGGGACTGGCAGAAGTACCTGCCCGGCGACCGGTCAGAACTGATCTGGCGCGGATACCGCGATTTCCAGTGGATGCCGAAAACCCTGAACCCGGATAGCGGCCTGGTTTACAACGCCAATAACTCGCCATTTCAGGCCACCGATGGCGATGACGATGCCTGGGCCGAGGACTTTCCGCCTTCCATGGGCATAGAAGCGGTTGTTACCAATCGAGCGCTGCAAATCGAGAGCCTCTATGGCGCGCGCGAGACAATTTCCGCGGAGGACTTCGAATCCCTGAAATACGACCATCGCTACCACCCGGACTCTTACCAAGTGCGGACCCTGCGCCAGTGGCTGGCAGCGGAGAAGCCGGCGGAACTGCAGGGCGAAAGATACCGGGCCGCGCTGGCTTCTCTTGCCGCCTGGAATCTGGCAACCGACAGGGACAATACAGCGGCGGCGCTGGCGATACTGACCCTGGAGCCCGTACAGCGGGCCAGTGGCGCTTTGACCGATTTCGCCGAGATGGACAGTGCTTTCCAGGGTGCGGTCGACAGGCTGCACGACTTCTACGGCCGCACCGAAGTGCCGTTCGGTGAGATCAACCGGCATGTGCGCGGCAAGCGCAGTTGGCCGCTGAATGGCGGTCCGGACACGCTGCGCGCAGTCTACGGCGGCCCCCTCGACGACAGCGGTAAATTTGCGAACAAGGCCGGCGACAGTTTTATCATGCTGGTCGAGTGGGATGGCGAGGGCGGGGTGCACTCACGCGCGGTGCACAACTTCGGTTCGGCCACGCTGGATGCCGGGTCGCCCCACTATGCGGATCAGGCGGAGCTCTTTGCCCGGGAAGAACTCCGCGACGTATTTTTCGGGCGCGAAGCGCTGCTCAACAATCTGTCGCGCCGCTATCGCCCCAACCGGCTGTAACCGGTGGGAAACCCGGCTGCTGCTGTGATGCCTCGCAATAACGCCGACGCCTCCGCAGCCATAACCGCTCAGTCTCAAACTGCTGGTGGATAGGCCTCCCTACTGTGCAGCCAGAGCCGCCTGTAGTTGATCCATTAACCGCACTTTGCCAGCGAGTATTTCCCGCGCTTGCCGTAGGCTGACTTTCGAAAAGCTGGCGCGGTCATTGGGTTTCAGCTGCCCGAGCATATGCTGGTCGGCACTAATCACATGCGCGATACGCGGATAGCCGCCGATGGTCTGTCCCTCGACGAAAGAGACAATCGGCTGGCCGCTCGGCGGTACCTGAATGGTGCCGGGGCACAGGCCGGAGGAAACCAGCTGCGGCATTTCTTTCACGCCCAGCGCGTCGCCTGACAGGCGGATGCCCATGCGATTGCTCTGCGCCGAGACCCGAAATGCCTGCCGGTAGAACGCCCGCTGTGCTTCATCGCTGAAGTAGGGCTCTTCGGCGCCGGCGACGACCCGCAGTCGCGGGTGCCCGGTGTACTTGAGTCGAAACTTTTCTTCGAGGCAGAGCGGGCGGACGCGCCGAATCCGCCTGAAATGGATAGTATCTCCCGCCCGAATAGCCCTGCCCTCCAGGCCGCCGAATTCCCCGAGCAGATAAGTGCTGAAACCGTCCAATACCAGCGGCAGCTCCATCTGCCCGGAGAAGGCGATATAAGCCCTGGCGCCGCTGCGGAGCCCGCCGAAGCTAAGGGTGTCGCCGCACTTTATCTGCAGCACCCGGTTGCTTTCGACATCGTGATTATTCAGTTGCAGTTCGAAATCTGCGCCGACAATCGCGATCGAGATATCGCACTGGAACTCGACGCTTGGACCGGTCAACGTCACCTCGAGTGCCGGGTTCTCCGGCGGATTGCCCAGCAGCAGATTGGCCAGCGTCATCGCCACCGAATCGGCGGCGCCGCCGCGGGAAATGCCGTAACGCATCAGTCCCGTTCGGCCGAGATCCT
The DNA here is from genome assembly GCF_035117725.1 of Microbulbifer magnicolonia. Lineage (NCBI taxonomy): Bacteria > Pseudomonadati > Pseudomonadota > Gammaproteobacteria > Cellvibrionales > Microbulbiferaceae > Microbulbifer > Microbulbifer magnicolonia. The sequence continues at coordinate 51,577 of NZ_JAYEFD010000006.1, forward strand.
GGACGCTGGTTTGCAGGCCGGACTTTAGGAAGCGAATGCTCACGGACCCGGCTCCAGCGGCGTGACTTCCAGGGCGCCCTGTTCAAACCCCTCGAACTGCTGCCTGTCGATCGGATAAAATGCGATCCGGTCCAGCGGCTCGGCGATAAATGGCTGTGCGCCTTGCGGCCGAAACAGATTGACCGGCGTGCGCCCGATAATCTGCCAGCCGCCCGGTGTGGCCTGCGGATAAATGCCGGTCTGGCTGCCGCCAATGCCCACGGAGCCGGCGGCTACCCGCAGCTCGGGGTTGTCCTTGCGCGGGCAGTGCAGTTCCGGCGGCAGTCCGCCGAGATACAGGAAGCCCGGGGTAAAGCCCAGCATATGCACCAGGTAGTGCGGGGCGCAGTGGCTGGTGATGATTTGCTCTGCAGACAGGCCGGTGTGAGCGCTTACCGCCGCCATATCCGGGCCAAACTCCGCTTCGTAGCAGACCGGCAGGCGGATCAGGCGGGGGCTTCGCTCGAGCGCCGGCGGCCGGCTGAGCAGCGCGCCCGCGAGAGCCTCCACGCGAACCGTCAGATTTGTGCCGTCGCACTGCATTGGATCGAAGCAGACCGTCAGACACTGATAGGCGGGGATCAGGTCCTGTACGCCATCCCACTTCTGCGCCGTGATTTCCTGCTGCAGGGCGATAATGTACTGGCTGAGTTCTTCGCCGGGCGGTGCGTCGAAGCGGATATCCAGCGCGCTGTCGCCGTTGCTGGCGATGGTGAATGCAAACTTCATCGGCGCACGGCGATTCCCTGCGATTGGAAATGCAGCAGCAGCCGTTGCGCAATTGCGGCCGCATTGGGGTTGTCCCCGTGCACGCAGATACTGTCGACAGAGAACTGCAGCGGCGCGCCGGAGCATGACTCGAATGGCCGGCCTTGGGCCAGGCACAGGGCCTGCGCCAGACAGAGGTCAAGCTCGGAAATGACGGCGCCCTCCATACTTCTCGGCGCGAGCTGATGATCGTTCAGGTAGCGGCGATCCATGAAACCCTCGCGGATAAACGGCTGCCGGTGCCTGCGCGCCGCAGCTTCCATTTCCCCGTTGGCGAGCCCCATGATTTTGAGAGCCGGAAACTCTTCGGCGAGGAAGCCGACCAGCCGTTCGGCAAGCGCGCGATCGGCTTCGGCATCGTTGTAGAGGGCCCCGTGCAGCTTGATATGGTCCAGCCGAACGGCCGCTTCCCCGGCGACGTCGCGGAGCCGATTGACCTGTTCCCAGATGGATTCGAGCAGGCTGCCGAGCTCTATTTTTAGCGACACGCGGCCGAAGTTGTCCGGATCCGGGTAACCGGGATGGGCACCGACGAGCAGGCCATTTCTCCGCGCATTGGCGACAGACAGCTGCATGGTGGTGAGATTGCCGGCGTGGCCGCCGCAGGCGATATTGCAGCGGGAAATATACGGCATTATCTGCGCATCCCGCGCGCAGTCGGCGGCCGTTTTGCCTTCCCCCAGATCGCAATTGATATCTATCGTCTGCATTTATAACCAACCCAGGGCGGACATCAGGCTGCGGCCGCCGAGTAGCAGTGTCACCAACAGAACAAGCAGGCCCAGCAGGTTTTGTATGCGCGAATTCCGGTATTGCCCCAGTCTCGCCGAGTTCATTTCCCACAGCAGAAAAGCCGTAACGATCGGCAGCAGCAGTCCGTTTGCCACCTGGGCAAACCAGATAAGCCTGACCGGGCGTAATCCCAGGGTGGCGACCAGTGTCCCTATGATCAGGATCGCCAGCCAGACCAGGCGGAAGCCGGCAGAGCGCATATCGGCTTTCATACCCAGTATACCGCTCAGCGCATAAGCGGCAGCCAGCGGCGCGGTCAGGGCCGAGGAAATGCCGGCGGCGAACAGTCCAATACCCATAAAATACCGGGCACTGGCGCCAAACAGCGGTTGCAGCGACAGGGCGATATCCGCAGTTCCGTTCAATAGGATTTGCTTGCCAAAAAAGGCGGAGGCCGCGGTCGAAACTATCGCGATGGAAATCAGCCCGCCCAGCGGAATGGAGAAATAGATGTCCCGGCGCGCCTGTGGCAGCTGTTCCGGGTGCCGCCATTTCTTGCCGACACTGGAACTGTGGAGGAACAGGTTGTAGGGCACCACGGTGGTGCCGATCAGTGCGATGACGGTCAGCCCGGCGCCCGAGGGAATGCCGGGCAGCAGCAGCCCCTTGAAGAGGGCCGCGAGGTCCGGTTTTGTCAGCGCGAGCGTGGCCAGGAACGCGAGGCTCATCAACAGGACCAGCGACACCAGCGCGCCCTCGATGATGCGGTATTCGCCGCGCCACAGCAGTGCGCCGGCCGTGGCGGCGACGATCAGCGGCCAGGCATCGAATCTGAGCGGCGTGTGGCTGATGGCCGAGGCCAGGGTATTCAGCCCCATGCTGGCGCCGGCGATATTGCCACTCTGGTAGGCGGCGTTGCCGACGACGATGGCGCTGACCACCAGTGTGATGGCCAGGCCGCGCGCCAGTGGCTGTTGAAAGGTCTGGCGAATGTTTTCGCCGAGCCCCTGCTGGGTCACTATGCCGAGGCGCGCCGTCATCTCCTGCAGGATCACGCTCGCCAGTATGGCAAACAGCAGTGCCCACAGCAGCGCATAGCCGAACTCGGCACCGGCCAGGTTGGCGGTGACCACGGTGCCCGGGCCGATAAAGGCGGCGGCCACCATGGTGGCGGGGCCAATATTCAGGAACTTGCCAAATTTCATTATCGTTATTGTTGCTAGCGTAAGTTTTTTGGTAGCGATGAGTTAATCACAGGGATTGGCAAATACCAACGGTCGCCGCCTGTCCGGTTTACGTGGCAGCGGCGAGTAACTGCCGGATGCCCAAGGAAAAAAGGGCGAAGCCTTGTGGCTTCGCCCTTTGTTTTTTGGCGTCGGTGCGGTGACTCAGGCGCGCGCCGCCGCCAGCATCGGCTTCAGGAAACGCCCCGTATGGGACGCATCGATCTCCGCGACCTGTTCGGGTGTGCCGGTGGCAATGATCTGGCCGCCGCCGGAGCCGCCCTCCGGGCCCAGGTCCACGATCCAGTCGGCGGTCTTGATCACGTCCAGGTTGTGCTCGATCACGACGATGGTGTTGCCGTGATCGCGCAGGCGGTGCAGTACGTCGAGCAGCAGCTGGATGTCGGCGAAGTGCAGGCCGGTGGTGGGCTCGTCGAGAATGTACAGGGTCTTGCCGGTATCGCGTTTGGACAGTTCGCGCGACAGCTTGACCCGCTGCGCCTCGCCGCCGGAAAGCGTCGTCGCCGCCTGGCCCAGTTTGATATAGGACAGGCCCACATCCATCAGCGTCTGCAGTTTCTTGGCGATGGCCGGCACCGGGTCGAAGAATTCCCGCGCGTCCTCGACGGTCATCTCCAGCACTTCGTGGATGTTTTTGCCCTTGTACTGCACTTCCAAAGTTTCGCGGTTGTAGCGCTTGCCCTTGCAGGTGTCGCAGGGCACGTAGATATCCGGCAGGAAGTGCATCTCCACCTTGATCACGCCGTCACCCTGGCAGGCCTCGCAGCGGCCGCCCTTGACGTTGAAGCTGAAGCGCCCCGGCTTGTAGCCGCGGGATCTGGCCTCCTGGGTGCCGGCGAACAGATCGCGGATCGGCGTGAATATTCCCGTGTAGGTGGCGGGGTTCGAGCGCGGCGTGCGGCCGATCGGGCTCTGGTCGATGTCGACGCACTTGTCGAAATGCTCGAGACCGCGCACCGTCTTGTAGGGCGATGCCTTTAGCGTGGTCGCCTTGTTCAGCGCCGTGGCCGCCAGCGGGTACAGGGTGGTGTTGATCAGCGTCGACTTGCCGGAGCCGGACACGCCGGTGACGCAGGTGAACAGCCCCACCGGAATCTCCAGATCGACACTCTGCAGGTTGTTGCCGGTCGCGCCCTCGATTTGCAGAAACTGGTCGCCCGCCGGGTTGCGCTGTTCCGGCACGGCGATCTGCTTCTTGCCCGACAGGTACTGGCCGGTGAGGGAGCGGTCGCAGGCCGCCACCTGGTCGCGGCTGCCGGCCACCACCACCTCGCCGCCGTGCACGCCGGCGCCCGGGCCTATGTCGACAATAAAGTCGGCGGTGCGGATCGCGTCCTCATCGTGCTCGACCACGATCACCGTGTTGCCGATATCGCGCAGGTGCGTGAGCGTGGCGAGCAGGCGCTCGTTGTCGCGCTGGTGCAGGCCGATGGAGGGTTCGTCGAGAATGTACATGACGCCGACCAGGCCGGCGCCGATCTGGCTGGCGAGGCGAATGCGCTGCGCCTCACCGCCGGACAGGGTTTCGGCGCTGCGGTTCAGGGTCAGATAATTCAGGCCGACGTCCACCAGGAAGCGGAAGCGGTCGCGCAGTTCCTTCAGGATCTTGTCGGCAATCTCTTTCTGCGCGCCCTGGAATTTCAGCTGGTGGGCGAAATAGTCGAAGGCGTCGCCCACCGGCAGCGCGGTGATCTGTGCCAGGGTGCGGTCGTCGACGAACACGTTGCGCGCCTCGCGGCGCAGGCGGGTGCCCTCGCAGTCGGGGCACTTCTGCGTACTCAGGTATTTGGCCAGTTCGTCGCGCACCGACTGCGATTCGGTGTCGCGGTAGCGGCGCTGGAAGTTGGGGATGATGCCCTCGAAGGTGTGGCGCCGGATGGTCACGTCGCCGCGGTCGTTGACGTAGCTGAAATCGATCGGCGTGTCGCCGCTGCCGTGCAGGATGGCTTCGCGATATTTCTTTGCGAGTTTGTTCCACGGCTTGTCCAGATCGAAGCCGTAGTGCTCGGCCAGTGAAGCGAGCATGTGGTAGTAGTAGATATTGCGCCTGTCCCAGCCGCGGATGGCACCCTCGGAAATACTGCTGTCCGGGTCGAGGATGACTTTATCTTCGTCGAAAAACTGCTTGACGCCGAGACCGTCGCAACTGGGGCAGGCGCCGGCCGGGTTGTTAAAGGAGAACAGGCGCGGCTCCAGTTCGTCCAGCGAGTAGTCACAGACAGGGCAGGCGTGGCGCGCAGAGAAAAGGCGGTCGTCCTCCTTGCCGTCCATAAAACTGATGGACGCTATGCCATCGGTCAGGCTCAGTGCCGTCTCGAAGGATTCCGCCAGGCGCAGCTGCAGATCGTCGCGCACTTTGAAACGATCCACCACCACCTCGACGGTGTGTTTCTTGCGCTTGTCCAGTTTGGGCGTGTCGTCGAGATCGCAGACCAGGCCGTCGATGCGCGCGCGCACGAAGCCGTCGCGGCGCAGCTGCTCGAACACGTGCAGGTGTTCGCCCTTGCGGTCGCGCACTATCGGCGCCAGCAGCATGATCCTGGTGCCCTCCGGCAGGGCCAGCACCTGGTCCACCATCTGGCTGACGGTCTGTGCCTGTAGCGGTTCCCGGTGGTCCGGGCAGCGCGGTTCGCCGACGCGGGCGAACAGCAGGCGCAGGTAATCGTAGATCTCGGTAATGGTGCCGACGGTGGAGCGGGGGTTGTGGGAAGTGGATTTCTGCTCGATGGAGATGGCCGGCGACAGGCCCTCCACGGTGTCCACGTCCGGCTTCTCCATCATCGACAGGAACTGGCGCGCGTAGGTGGACAGCGACTCCACATAGCGGCGCTGGCCCTCGGCGTAGAGGGTGTCGAAGGCGAGGGAGGACTTGCCGGAGCCGGACAGGCCGGTGATCACGATCAGCTTGTCGCGGGGAATATCCAGATCGATATTCTTCAGGTTGTGGGTGCGCGCACCCCTTACGAAAATCGTGTCCACGCTCTTGCTACCTTGGCCGGGAAAACAGGCAAGTATAATCCCGCGCTGTACTGTGCCAAAATTCTGCGGGCTAAAAATTTACCAACTAACCTTCGATCCATGATCCCCAGCAAAATAACCGGCAATTCATGATCCCAGTCATTCTCTGTGGTGGCACCGGCTCGCGCCTGTGGCCGCTGTCCCGTGAAGCCTATCCGAAACAGTTCCTGCCGCTGGCGGGCAGCGACACCATGTTGCAGGCTACCGCGTTGCGTCTGGACGGACTGCCGCAGCTGCAGGCGCCGATTCTCGTCTGCAACGAGGAGCACCGCTTCGCCGCCGCCGAGCAGCTGCAGGAAATCGGCCGCGCGGCGCAGTCGATACTGCTCGAACCCTGCGCTCGCAACACGGCGCCGGCCATAGCGCTGGCAGCCCTGGCGGCCCTGGAGAGCGGGGGAGGTGGGGGCGACGACGATCCGCTGCTGCTGGTGTTGCCGGCGGACCACGCGGTCGCGGATGTGGCCGCTTTCCAGGCGGCGGTGACGCAGGCCACCGAACTGGCGCAGCAGGGCCACCTGGTGACCTTTGGCATAGTGCCGACCCGCGCCGAAACCGGTTACGGTTATATCCGCCGCGGTGAGGGCGCGGGTGATGGCGTCTGGAAAGTGGCGGAATTCGTCGAGAAGCCGGATGCGACCACCGCGGAATCCTATCTGGCCAGCGGCGAATACTCCTGGAACAGCGGCATGTTCCTGTTCCGCGCCTCGCGCTATATCGAGGAGCTGGGCCAGCACCGCGCCGATATTCTCGAAGCCTGCCAGTCCGCTTTCGCCGGCGCCGCGCGGGACCTGGATTTCACCCGTGTCGATGCGGCCGCCTTCGCCGCCTGCGCCGAGGAGTCGGTGGACTACGCGGTGATGGAGAAGACGGAATCCGCGGCGGTGGTGCCGATGGCTGCCGGCTGGAGCGACGTGGGCTCCTGGTCCGCACTCTGGGAACTGGCGGACAAGGACACCAACGACAATCTGCTGCACGGCGATGTGCTGGTGGAGGACAGCGCGGGCTGTCTGGTGCGCGCCGACAACCGGCTGGTGGGCCTGCTCGGCGTGCGCGACCTGGTGGTGGTGGACACCGACGATGCGGTGCTGATCGCGGACAAGCAGCGGGTGCAGGAGGTCAAGAAACTGGTGCAGAGCCTGAAGCGCTCCGAGCGCAGTGAGGCCCAGCGCCACCGCAAGGTCTACCGCCCCTGGGGCTATTACGATTCCATCGATGCCGGGCCGCGCTTCCAGGTCAAGCGCATCGTGGTCAAGCCGGGCCGGCAGCTGTCCCTGCAGATGCACCACCATCGCGCCGAGCACTGGATAGTGGTGCGCGGCACGGCGAGAGTGACCCGCGGCGACGAGGAACTGCTGGTCACCGAAAACCAGTCCACCTATATCCCGCTGGGGGTGACCCACCGCCTGGAAAACCCGGGCACCATCCCGCTGGAGCTGATCGAGGTGCAGTCCGGCAGCTACCTGGGCGAGGACGATATAGTCCGCTTCGACGATGATTACGGGCGCCGCTGAGCCGCAGCGGACGTCCGAATCGCCCCTACAGTCTCACCACCCTCCGCTGTTACAATGCGCGCCCTGTTTGATGCTGTCCCGGGAATCGCATGAATTCCACAGAGCGCCGCGCCCTGACCGGCCTGGCTTCCCTATATGTCTTCCGCATGCTCGGCCTGTTTATGGTGTTGCCGGTCCTGTCGGTGTACGGCGCCGACTACCGCGGCAGCACCCCGGCGCTGCTGGGGCTGGCACTGGGCGCCTACGGGCTGAGCCAGGCGCTGCTGCAGATCCCGCTGGGCATGCTGTCGGACCGCTGGGGGCGCAAGCCGGTGATCTACATGGGGCTCGCGGTGTTCGCCTTCGGCAGCCTGGTGGCGGCGCAGACCGACTCGGTCTACGGGCTGATCGTCGGCCGCGTGCTGCAGGGCTGCGGCGCCATTGCCGCGGCCACCATGGCGCTGGTGGCGGACCTGACGCGCAGCGAGAAGCGCGGCATCGCCATGGCGATTATCGGCGGTGCCATCGGCGTGGCCTTTATGCTGGCGGTGATACTCGGGCCGGCCCTGGCCGGCATCGGCGGGCTGTCGGCCATTTTCTGGCTGACGATGGCGCTCGCCCTGCTGGGCATACTGCTGGTCTGGCGCCTGGTGCCGACACCGCCGGCGGCGCGCGGCCCGGCGGTGTATCGCGGCGGTTTCCGCAGCCTGCTGCGCAGCGGGGATACCTGGCAGCTGGTCAGCGGGGTCTTCTTTTCCCATCTGCTGCTGACCGCGCTGTTTGTCGCGCTGCCGCTGGTGGTGGTGGACAGGCTCGGCCTGCCCGCGGCCGAGCACTGGAAGCTGTACGGCCCGCTGATGCTGGGGGCCTTTGTGGTGATGCTGCCGCTGCTGCGGTTCGCCGAGCGCAGCGGACAGGTGCCGCTGGCGATGGGACTGGCGCTGCTCGGTCTCGCCGCCGGCAGTGCGGCCCTGCTGCCCGTCGGCGGCGGTGCGGCGCTGGTGGCGCTGCTGGCAGCTTTCTTTATCGCCTTCAATCTGCTGGAGGCACTGCTGCCGGCACAGCTGACCCGGGTGGCGCCGGCGGACGCCCGCGGCGCGGCGACCGGGCTCTACGCGACGCTGCAGTTCCTCGGCGCCTTCTTCGGTGGCAGCCTGGGCGGTTACCTGTTCGGCCTCGGTGGCACCGGGGCTGTGGCGGCACTGGGCTTCGCCGTACTGCTGCTGTGGGCGCTGATCTGGTGGCTGCTGCGGATGCGCGGCCTGGAGGCGGGTAGCGCTTACTAACCGGCGGCGTCTGTTGTATGCTGCTGGATAAAAATACACTGGTCGCCGCTAGTGGCGGCCGCGCAGAGACTGCGCAAGAGTGAACCCAGAAATTTAACATTTGAACGACTATTACTCCGGGCGCGGCCCGGGCGGAAGAGGAGAGGGCCATGGCCAGGGGTATCAACAAAGTTATTCTGATCGGCAACCTGGGGAACGACCCGGAAACCAAATATATGCCCAGCGGCGGCGCAGTCACCAATGTCAGCCTGGCCACCAGCGAGACCTGGAAGGACAAGCAGACCGGTCAGCAGCAGGAGCGCACCGAGTGGCACCGCGTAGTGTTTTTCAACCGCCTGGCGGAGATCGCCGGCGAGTACCTGCGCAAGGGCTCCAAAGTCTATATCGAGGGCTCGCTGCGCACCCGCAAGTGGCAGGACAAGACCAGTGGCCAGGACCGCTACACGACTGAGATCGTCGCCAGCGAAATGCAGATGCTCGACGGCCGTGGCGAGCAGGGTGGCTTTAATCAGGGCATGGGTGGCCAGGGCATGGGTGACCAGGGCGGTTACGAGCAGCAGGGTGGCGGCTTCCAGGGCGGTTATCAGCAGGGCGGCTACCAGCAGCAGGGCGGCGGTCAGGCGGGGTCCTACGGCCAGGGCCGCACCGCGCCTTCGCCGATGGCACCGTCCAATAAGCAGCCTTCGAGCCAGGGGCCTGCCGGCGGTTTCGACAACAGCTTCGACGACGACATTCCCTTCTGATCTGAGGCGCAGCACACCCCGTGGCAGAGTTGCATACCGGTTACAGGCCGGATTCGGTCGCGGTTATCGGCGCCGGCAATGAAATCGACGGCGCACTGCAGAAGCGCCTGCAGCGCGCCGGTTTCCGCGTGCAGCTGCTGGCGCCGGGCGAGCTGGCCAAGCTCCGCCCGCGCTCGATCGTGATCAATGCGTCGGCCTGCGCCGGGGCCCAGAACATGCCGGAGGCTCTGCGGGTGTGCGAAGCGCTGGCGCACAAGAACTGCAGCTATCTTCTCCATCTCTCTTCCTACCAGGTGTTTCCCGGCGGCACGCGCAAGCGCTATGACGAGGACGACACCCCGGCACCTGCGTCGGATGCCGGGCGCCAGTGGCTGGCCTGCGAACAGGCACTGGCCGGGCACCACAACCTGACCATTCTGCGCTTCGGCTGGATGATCGACCGCAATGACGACGCCCTGCTGGGGCGTATACTGCGCGGCCTGGTGGCGCGTCAGCCCATCGCGCTGGACGACGAGAGCCGCGGCAGCCCGGTCACGGTAATGGATATGGCCAGGGTTACGGTGGCCTTGGCCCAGCAACTGGCCAGCGGTGCGCCGTCATCCGGTATCTATCACTACGGTGCCGCCGACAGCTGTACTGCGATGGAGTTTGCGCGCGAAGTCGTGGAGCGGGCCCAGTCCTTCTACGATGAGGATTTTTCCCCGGAGCTGAATGCGCTGCCGGCGGGCGAGGGCCACAGTGTGGTGCTGGCCTGCGGCAAGCTGCGCGACGTGTTCGGCATCCAGCAGCGCAGCTGGCGCCAGGGGCTGACCCGGCAGGTGGAGCTGTGGCTGGAGCGGCTGGAGGCGGACAAGGGCGGCGATTCGGCCTAGCCGCCGGCCGTTTATTTGATTCCGTAGGGGCGGACCGCGTGTTCGCCCTTTTTCGTTGCGCAGGCTCTAGGCAGTTCGGTGGCGGCCCTGGCACCAGGGCCTTCGCATCGACACTCGCGCTATCGCGCGCTATGTGTAGGAGCGGCCCATGGCCGCGAGCGGTGCTTGGGCTGCCCCGGACGTCGACCGCAGCCAAACACCAATAAAAAGGGCGATCCGAGGATCGCCCTTTTTATTGGTGCTGTCTGTCGGTCGATCAGACCTTGTCGAAAATCAGGCAGGCGTTGGTGCCGCCGAAGCCGAAGCTGTTGGACATGGCGCGCCTGATTTCCTGCTCGCGCACCTTGGTCACCAGGTCCATGCCTTCCGCGGCGGGATCCCGGTTGTCCACATTGGCGGAGGCGGCGATAAAGTCGTTCTGCATCATCAGCAGGCAGTAGATCGCCTCCTGCACGCCGGCGGCGCCGAGGGAATGGCCGGTCAGGGATTTGGTGGAGGCGAAGGCCGGAACCTGGTCGCCAAACACGGTGCGCATGGCTTTCAGTTCCGCCACGTCGCCCACCGGGGTGGAGGTGCCGTGGGTGTTGATATAGTCCACCTTGCCCTCGAGACCCTTGCCGTCCATGCCGGCCAGCGCCTGCTGCATACAGCGCACCGCGCCCTCGCCGCTCGGGGCCACCATGTCGTAGCCATCGGAGGTGGCGCCGTAGCCGGTCAGCTCGGCGTAGATGGTGGCGCCGCGGGCCTTGGCGTGTTCCAGTTCCTCCAGCACCAGACAGCCGCCGCCGCCGGCAATGACGAAGCCGTCGCGGTCCGCGTCATAGGGGCGCGAGGCGCGGGTGGGCTCTTCGTTGTACTTGGTCGACAGGGCGCCCATGGCATCGAACAGGTGCGTCAGGCTCCAGGCCAGCTCCTCGCCGCCGCCGGCGAAGACGATATCCTGCTTGCCCATCTGGATCAGCTCGGCGCCGTGGCCGATACAGTGCGCGCTGGTGGCGCAGGCAGAGGAGATGCTGTAGTTCACGCCCTTGATCTTGAAGGGCGTGGCCAGACAGGCGGAGACGGTACTGCTCATGGTCTGCGGCACGCGGTAGGCACCGACGCGGCGTACCCCCTTCTCCTTCAGCACCTGCGCTGCCTCGATGACCTCGCGGGTGGAGGTGCCACCGGAGCCCATTACGAGGCCGGTGCGGTTATTGGAGATGTCGCTCTCCTCCAGGCCGGACTTGTTGATGGCTTCCTGCATGGCGATGTACGCATAGGCGGCGGAATCGCCCATAAAGCGCAGTACTTTGCGGTCGATATACTCTTTGAAATCGATGTCCACCGGGCAGGCAACCTGGCTGCGCAGGCCCAGCTCGCGGTACTCCTCCTGGTAGCGGATGCCGCTGCGGCCCGCCTTCAGGGAGGCTGTCACCTCCTCGGTGTTGGTGCCGATGCAGGATGTAATACCCATTCCGGTAATGGCAACCCGGCGCATAGTGATCTCCAATAAAGCTTTTCGACAGTGTACTTAGTTATTCTTGTCAGAGTTGGTTCGCAGCGGACCTGTCCGGGCGAAACCTGCCCGGCCGGGGCTGCCCGACCGGAGATACCCGACTGGACTTAAAAATTGTCGGTGCGGGTAAACAGGCCCACGCGCAGGTCTTTCGCGGTGTAGATCTCGCGGCCGTCCACGGAGACGGAGCCGTCGCCGATTCCCATCACCAACTTGCGCTCCACCAGGCGGCTCATCTGTATATGGTAGGTGACCTTCTTGGCGGTCGGCAGTATCTGGCCGGTGAACTTCACCTCGCCGCAACCCAGGGCGCGGCCGCGGCCGGGATTGCCCTTCCAGGCCAGGAAGTAACCCAGCAGCTGCCACATGGCGTCGAGACCCAGGCAGCCCGGCATCACGGGGTCGCCGGGAAAATGGCACTCGAAGAACCACAGGTCCGGGTGGATATCCAGTTCTGCAATCAACTCGCCCTTGCCGTAGACGCCGCCATCCTTGGAGACATGGGTGATGCGGTCGAGCATCAGCATATTGGGTGCGGGCAGCTGGGCATTGCCCGGGCCGAACATCTCACCGCGAGAACAGGCCAGGAGCTCTTCTTTGCTGTAGCTGCTTTTTTGAACGAAATTACTCATTGGGTCCCCGTTGTTGGGTGTTTGCGCAATAAAGAGTGGGCGCTTTTGCAAGAGCGGGCATTCTAAGGTCTGAGGATAGCTTGTCCAGTCGGTCATAGCCCTTTTTGTGACTGGTGCGCGGATTGCTGACACAGATTTGTAACAGTTTCTCGGGAGGCTGTGTCACTTGGCGACACCGGTCAGTGGCAGCACTCTACGAGTGAACGCTGTATGGGATTTGTGATAAGTTTCCCCGTCTAGCGCGGGGGAGCGCATTCGAAAAGAATTGTTGGGGTTAAGAATGCTTAAGAAATGTCTGTTTCCGGTGGCCGGCTACGGCACCCGGTTCCTGCCGGCCACCAAGGCCATGCCCAAGGAAATGCTGCCACTGGTGAACAAGCCGCTGGTGCAGTACGGCGTGGAGGAGGCCATCGAGGCCGGCCTGAACGAGATCGGCTTCGTGACCGGTCGCGGCAAACGCGCCATCGAGGACCATTTCGACACCAATTTCGAGCTGGAACACCAGATTTCGGGGACCGGCAAGGAAAAATATCTCGACAGTGTGCGCCGGGTGATCGACAGCGCCAGCTTCTCCTACACCCGCCAGGGGGAAATGCGCGGCCTCGGCGACGCCATACTGCAGGGCCAGCGCCTGGTGGGAGACGAGCCCTTCGCCGTGGTACTGGCGGACGACCTGTGCCTGAACGCGGACATCGGCGTGCTCGGGCAGATGGTGCAGCTGTACAAGCAGTTCCGCTGCAGCATTGTCGCGGTAGAGGAAGTGCCGAAGGAGCATATCCACAAGTTCGGCGTGATCGCCGGCAACGAGATCAAGCCGGGCCTCTACCAGGTCACCGATATGGTGGAGAAGCCGGCGGCGGAAGACGCGCCCAGCAATATGGCGATTATCGGTCGCTATATCCTCACGCCCGATATCTTCGACCTGATCCGCGAGACGCCGCCGGGCAAGAACGGCGAAGTGCAGATCACCGATGCGCTGCTGGCCCAGGCCCAGCGCGGCTGCGTGCTGGCCTATCGCTTCAAGGGGCGCCGCTTCGACTGCGGCTCCGTGGACGGCTTTATCGAGGCCACCAACTACGTTTACGAGAATGTTTACCTGCCGGAGCAGGCTGAGCTGGAGAAGAAGTAAATGACCGAGCTGACCTGTTTCAAGGCCTACGACCTGCGCGGTCGCGTGCCGGACGAGCTGAACACCGATATCGCCTACCGCGTGGGCCGCGCCTTCGCCCAGTTCCTGGGTGCGCGCCGGGTGGTCGCGGGGCACGATATCCGCCTGACCAGCGGCGAGCTGACCGACGCCCTGGCCAATGGCCTGCGCGACGCCGGTGCCGATGTATTCCATATCGGCGAGTGCGGTACCGAGGAGGTCTATTTCGCCACCTTCCACGGCCTGTTTGATGGGGAAAAAGCCGACGGCGGCATCTGCGTGACGGCCAGCCACAATCCGATGGACTACAACGGCATGAAATTCGTGCGCGCCGGCAGCCGCCCGATCAGTGGCGATACCGGCCTGCTGGATATCAAGCGCCTGGCGGAAGGAAACGATTTCGGCCCGGTGGACAAGCGCGGCGAGCTGAGCCGCTACGAGCACCGCGCCGACTTCGTGCAGCACCTGCTGGGGTACGTCGACACCGCCGCATTGAAACCCCTGAAGCTGGTGGTCAATGCCGGCAACGGCGGCGCCGGCACAGTTGTAGATGCATTGGCACCGCACCTGCCATTCGAGTTTGTGCGTGTGCATCACCAGCCGGACGGCAATTTCCCCAACGGTATCCCCAACCCGATCCTGCCGGAGAACCGCAGTGCCACTGCGGAAGCGGTGCGCGAAAGCGGTGCCGATTTCGGCATCGCCTGGGACGGCGACTTCGACCGCTGCTTCTTCTTCGACGAGAGCGGCGACTTTATCGAGGGCTACTATGTGGTCGGCCTGCTGGCGGAGGCCTTCCTCGTCAAACATCCGGGTGCGAAAGTGGTGCACGACCCCCGCCTGACCTGGAATACCGAGGACATAGTTCGCGCCGCCGGCGGCGAGCCGGTACAGAGCAAAACCGGCCACGCGTTCATCAAGGAGCGCATGCGCAAGGAAGACGCCATCTACGGCGGTGAGATGAGCGCGCACCACTACTTCCGCGATTTCGCCTATTGCGACAGCGGCATGATTCCGTGGCTGCTGGTCGCGGAGCTGGTCAGCCGCAGCGGCAAGTCGCTGTCACAGCTGGTGGGCGAGCGCATGGCCGCCTTCCCCTGTTCCGGTGAGATCAACTCCAAAGTCGAGGACCCGGCGGCGCTGCTCAAGGCGGCCGAAGCGCAGTACGGCCCGGGTGCAGAGAGCGTGGAGCATGTGGACGGTCTCAGCGTCGCCTTCGCCGACTGGCGCTTCAACCTGCGCATGTCCAACACCGAACCGGTGGTGCGACTGAATGTCGAGTCCCGCGGGGATGAGGCGCTGATGCGGAAGAAGACCGAAGAGCTGCTGAAGCTGATACGTGGCTGATTCCGGTTCCTGCCGGATGTAAGGGCGAACCTTGTGTTCGCCCTTTTTTGTATCTGGTTCCGTGGTGCTTTGTTCTCCTACGTGGCGGCAAAGCACTGGGTGCGCCATTTCAAAACCGCTGTGAATACATCCCTGTACGCTCCGTCGGCGACATCCCTGTCGCCGACGGTTTTGAAATGGCGCACCCAGCACTTTACCTTCTATTCAAACCACGTAGCGTTGTAAGCATGGTTCTGACAGGCGAGCTTTCCGGTCGGAATGATCGTAACGCGAAGGCCCTGCTGCCGGGGGCAACTTTGCGGGACTGTCGGCCGGAGGGGCCGAAGGGGCCGCGATGGAGCGGCCGGGTAGCCCGGCCGAAAAGCCTCCAGGGATGGATTCACGGCGTGTCTCGCAAAGTTGCCCCCGGTAGCCGGGCCGCCACCAAATTGTCTACGAAGCACTGAACGAAAAAGGGCGAACACAAGGTTCGCCCCTACGATCTTGGTCCCCCGGGTCGGTGCTAAACCGTCCGCTCCACCGCAAAACTCGCCAGTTGCTGCAATGCGGTCTTCTGCTCGCTGTCGCGCAGGAAGGCCAGCTGGTCCTTCGCCTCATCCACTGCCGCCCGCGCCCGCTCCATGGTGTAGTCGAGCGCGCCGCAGGCCTCGATAGCTGCCACTATCTCCACCAGATTCGCGGCACTGCGCTGCTCGATCGCCTCGCGCACCAGCGCCGCCTGCGCCTCGGTGCCGTTAGCCATGGTATAGATCAGTGGCAGGGTCGGCTTGCCCTCGGCCAGGTCGTCGCCGACGTTCTTGCCCAGTTCCTCCGGGTTGCCGCGGTAGTCCAGGGCATCGTCCACCAGCTGGAAAGCCAGGCCGAGGCTGCGGCCGTAGAGTTTCAGAGCCCGGCGCTCCTCGTTGGCGCAGCCCGCCATTACCGCCGCGGTCTCGCAGGCGGCCTCGAACAGGGCGCCGGTCTTCTTGTGGATCACGGTGAAGTAGTTGTCCTCGCTCACCGCCGGATCGCCGGCATTGACCAGCTGCTGCACCTCGCCCTCGGCGATGGTGTTGGTGGTGTCGGAGAGGATGGCCATGATGTCCATGTCCTGCAGGGCCACCATCATCTGGAAGGCGCGGGAGTAAAGGAAGTCGCCCACCAGTACCGCGGGGGCGTTACCCCACTTGGCGTTGGCGGTCAGGCGGCCGCGGCGCCTGTCCGAGGTGTCCACCACGTCGTCGTGCAGCAGCGTGGCGGTGTGGATGAACTCGATGATCGCCGCCAGATCGATATGATCGCGGCCTTTATAGTCACAGGCCCGCGCGCACAGCAGCACCAGCAGTGGCCGCAGGCGCTTGCCGCCGGCCTCGACCAGGTAGTGGCCGATATTTTCCACCAGGGGAACGTCCGAGTGCAGTTGGTCGAGAATGCGCTGGTTGACCGCGGCAAAATCGTCGGCGGCGACCCGGTGAAAAGGCAACA
The DNA here is from genome assembly GCF_035117725.1 of Microbulbifer magnicolonia. Classification (NCBI taxonomy): domain Bacteria; kingdom Pseudomonadati; phylum Pseudomonadota; class Gammaproteobacteria; order Cellvibrionales; family Microbulbiferaceae; genus Microbulbifer; species Microbulbifer magnicolonia. Next base: position 67,857 of record NZ_JAYEFD010000006.1, read on the forward strand.
TGCATGGATTCCTTATACTGCTTCTTAGGGCTATCCGGAGAGGGCCGGACGGCAGAGGGGCGCTATTGTATCAATCCGGCGAATTGATTAGAATCTGCGCCCCGCTCGAGCCGGTCCCCCCAAGTCCAGTTGGCAAGTTGGGCTGGGCCCGCCCGGCGGCTGATTTTAAACAACACGGCGCAAGCTCCCAAAACGCGGAGCAGTGACTCAACGGTTTTGATGGGTCTCTCCCGCTGCTTCGTGTCGTCCATTTTGGAGCATAGAAATATGTACGCTGTAATTGAAAGCGGTGGCAAGCAGCACCGCGTAGAAGAGGGCGAAGTACTTCGCCTGGAGAAACTGGAAGTAGCCACCGGCGAAACCATCGATTTCGACAAGGTGCTGATGGTTGTCGATGGCGACAAGATCAACATCGGTGCTCCCGTCGTAGGCGGCGCTAAGGTAACTGCTGAAGTGGTCAGCCACGGCCGCGGCGAGAAGGTGAGAATCATCAAGTTCCGCCGCCGCAAGCACTCCCTGAAGCGCCAGGGCCACCGTCAGTGGTACACCGAAGTTAAAATCACTGGCATCAAGGCATAAGCAGAGGAGTAACGACTCATGGCACACAAGAAAGCTGGCGGTAGTACGCGCAACGGTCGCGATTCCGAAAGTAAACGCCTGGGCGTGAAGCGCTTTGGCGGCCAGTCTGTATCCGCAGGCAGCATCATCGTGCGTCAGCGCGGCACCAAGTTCCACGCCGGCGTCAACGTAGGTATGGGCAAGGACCACACCCTGTTCGCCACCGCGGACGGCATGGTGAAGTTCGAAGTGAAAGGCCCCAACAACCGCAAGTTCGTTTCCATCGAAACAGCCTAAGCGGTTCCAGGCCTAAGCTTCAAAAAAGCCCCGCCCTTTGCGGGGCTTTTTGCATTCGGGCCATGCGTGGCCCTCATCGGTGGGCAGCCTTCGGCTGTGCAAAACGGCGTACCCGGCCGCTCCGGGCATTCGCGGCGCCTTCGGCCCTGCCGTTTTGTCATTCGGGCCATCCATGGCCCTCACCGGTGGGCAGCCTTTGGCTGTGCAAAACGGCGTCCCCGGCCGCTCCAGGCATTCGCGGCGCCTTCGGCCCTGCCGGTTTGTGTAGGAAAATCGTTGCAGATTACACTGCAAATTAGGAATACGACCGCGCAAGCGGTGGAGATAGCATGAAATTTGTCGATGAGGCGCCCATTCACGTGCAGGCCGGCAAGGGCGGCAACGGCTGCCTGAGTTTTCGCCGGGAAAAGTTCGTCGAGAAGGGCGGCCCCGATGGCGGCGACGGTGGTGACGGCGGTTCCGTCTACCTGGAAGCCGACGACGCCCTGAACACCCTGGTGGATTTCCGCTTCCAGACCCGCTATGCCGCCCAGAGCGGCGAGCCGGGTCGCGGGCGCAACTGCACCGGCGCCAAGGGTGACGACCTGGTCCTGAAGGTGCCGGTAGGCACCACCGTGATAGACGTGGATACCGGCGAGACCCTCGGCGATATGACCGCGGCCGGCGAGCGCCTGCTGGTGGCCCAGGGCGGCTGGCACGGCCTCGGCAACACCCGCTTCAAGTCCAGTACCAACCGCGCGCCGCGCCAGACCACCAACGGCTCCCTGGGTGAGGAGCGCAACCTCAAGCTCGAGCTGAAGGTGCTGGCGGACGTGGGCATGCTCGGCCTGCCCAATGCCGGCAAGTCCACCTTTATCCGCGCGGTGTCCGCGGCCAAGCCCAAGGTGGCCAACTACCCCTTTACCACCCTGGTGCCGAATCTGGGTGTGGTGAAGGTTCAGGCGCACCGCAGCTTCGTGATCGCCGATATTCCCGGCCTGATCGAGGGCGCGGCCGAGGGCGCCGGCCTGGGTATCCGCTTCCTCAAGCACCTCACCCGCTGCCGCGTGCTGCTGCATCTGGTGGATCTGGCGCCCTTCGATGGCTCCGATGCGGTGGAAAATGCCCGCGCCATCGAGCGCGAGCTGGCCAGTTTCAGTCCGACTCTGGCAGGGCGCGAGCGCTGGCTGGTGCTGAACAAGACCGACCTGGTACCGGCGGCGGAGCTGGAAGAGCGCTGCAAGGCGATCGTCGAGGCGCTGGACTGGCAGGGCCCGGTGTTCCGCGTGGCTGCGATCCGCGGCGAGGGCACCGACGTGCTTTCCGGTCGCCTGATGGACTACCTGGAGCAGCGCAAGGCCGAGGAGGAGGCCGATCCGGAGCTGGCCGAGGCGGAGCTGGAATCCCAGCGGCAGATGCAGCGCGAGGCGCGGGAGCGTATCGACGAACTGCGCGAGATCCAGCGCACCAAGCGCCGCGCGGCCAAGGGGCAGGATGACGACGATTGGGACGACGATGATCACGATGTCGAGATAGAATACCGGCATTAACAGTCCGGCCGGACAGAGGTGTTGCCCGGCCTTTTGCCCCGCGTGGGGTATTCTCGGGGAGGGAATTCCGTGCAAGCTCGGCAACATCTCGCCGCCAGTCGGCGCTGGGTCATCAAGATCGGTAGCGCCCTGCTGACTGGCAGTCTTGAGCGAAATGAATGGGGCCGCGGCGTAAACCGCGCGGCGATTTTCAACTGGGTGGAACAGATAGCCGCGCTGCGCAAGCGCGGCGTCGAGGTGATCCTGGTCTCCTCCGGCGCCGTGGCCGCGGGCATGGATCGGCTCGGCTGGCGCCGCCGGCCGGAATCCATCCACCAGCTGCAGGCCGCCGCGGCCATCGGCCAGAGCCACCTGGTGCAGGTCTACGAGCACGCCTTCGGCCAGTTCGACAGCCGCACCGCGCAAATTCTGCTGGACCACGACGACCTCTCCAACCGCACCCGCTACCTCAACGCCCGCAGCACCCTACGCACCCTGTTGTCCCTCGGCGCCGTGCCCATCGTCAACGAGAATGACACAGTGGTCACCGATGAGATCCGCTTCGGCGACAACGACACCCTGGCGGCACTGGTGGCCAACCTGGTGGAGGCGGACGCGCTGCTGATACTGACCGATGCCGACGGCCTGTTCACCGAGGACCCCCGCGACAATCCCGCCGCCGAACTGATCGGCCAGGGCTCGGCGGCGGACCCGCAGCTGATGGCCATGGCCGGCGGTTCCCGCAGCGGTCTCGGCCGCGGCGGCATGACCACCAAGGTGCGCGCCGCGCAGCTGGCCGCCCGCTCGGGCGCCAGCACGGTGATTGTCGGCGGGGCTACCGAAAACGTCATCGAGCGGGTGTGCGCCGGCGAGCCGCTGGGCACCCTGCTGTTGCCGGAGGCGGACCCGCTGACCGCCCGCAAGCGCTGGCTGGCCGGGCAGCTGCAGGTCCGCGGCGCGGTAATCCTGGATGCCGGTGCCGAGGCGGCGCTGCGCACCGGTGGCAGGAGCCTGCTCGCAGTGGGGGTCACCGCGGTCGAGGGGCGCTTTCACCGCGGCGACCTGATTTCCTGCCGCAACAGTGCCGGCGCGGAGATTGCCCGCGGTCTGGTCAACTACGACAGCGGCGAAACCGCAAAAATAGTCGGGCAGCCGTCGGAGCGGTTTGCCGAGCTGCTCGGCTACCGCGACGACGACGAGCTGATCCACCGCGACAACCTGATTCTGCTCTAGCGCGAATCCGCAGCGGCCCCTTTGTCTGCTGTGTGCGGCGGGGCCGCAGTAACCATGGAGGGGTGATGATATCGCTGACCGAATGGCTGGTGTTTGCCGGCGCGGCCCTGCTGGTGGTGCTCACGCCGGGGCCGAATATGATCTATCTCGTCTCGCGCTCTGTCTGTCAGGGGCGCAGGGACGGGTTCATTTCCCTGCTGGGGGTGATCGCCGGCTTCCTGGTACATATCCTCGCCGCCGCCGCGGGCCTGACCGCGCTGCTGCTCGCGGTGCCGCTCGCCTATGAGCTGCTGAAATGGGCCGGGGCCGCCTATCTGCTGTGGCTGGCGTGGCAGGCGCTGCGCCCCGGTGCCAGTTCCCCGTTCGATCCCGTGCCGCTGCCGCCGGACACGCCGTTGCGGCTGTTCGCCATGGGCTTTCTGACCAATCTGTTGAATCCGAAGGCCGCGCTCTTCTACCTGTCCATCTTTCCGCAGTTTATCGAGCCCGCGCGGGGCGCGGTGTTTTTCCAGGGGCTGCTGCTCGGCCTGACGCAGATGTCGGTCAGCTTTACCGTGAACCTGCTGATCGTGCTGTCCGCCGCAGGCGTTTCGCGCTGGTTCGGCCGCAGGCCGCTGTGGCTGGCGGTACAGCGTTATGTCATGGGCCTTGTGCTCGCCGGCCTGGCGCTGCGCCTGGCGGCTGAGCAGCGCCGGGCCTGATTGGGAACGGGCCTGATTGGGAATAAGGGAGGATCCATGAAAATCAATCTGTTTCGCCAGGGGGATTGGCGCCGGCTGCTGGTGGATATCCTGGTCGTGCTGATCGGCGTGCTGGCGGCGCTGGTGCTGAACAATGTCCGCGAGGATGCGGTGGCGGATCGAGCCGCGCGGGTGGCCAAGGCGCGGCTGATGCAGGAGGTGGAGCAGAACGCCGAGGAATTGCGCGATGCCCGCGAGGTCGTCGAGCGGCGCCTGTCCCTGCTGGGTGAGCTGCGCGGGCAGTTGCCGGCCGGCAAGAGCATGAAAGACCTGGTGGAGCAGTTCCGCGGCTTCTGGGTGGTCGAGCTGAATGCGTCGTCGTGGGAGTACCTGTCACGCAGCGCCCTGGCGGATTCGGTCGACCCGGACCTGCTGCAGGAGACCTTTGCGCTGTACAAGTTCAACAGGCAATTCGATCAGCTGAACGGCCAGATTGCGGATTTCGTTTACTCGGAAACCTTCGTCTTGCCGGATAGGGCTGCGACTGCACTGGATATATCCGAAGCGATTATGTGGCAGCAGTTGCGCTGGCTGGACTTGCTGCTGCCGCAATACCAGCAGTTTCTGTCCCGCTACGCGGAAGGGGGGCGCGAGGGCGACCGGAGGGTTGCCCTGAGTCAGTAGCGGGCGCCGGCGGGAGAGTTGGCACCGAAAAATTGGCACTGAAAGCCTCTCTCCGCCGGGGCGCGCCGCGCGACCCGGGTTAGTCTGGAGCATCGACAATTAACATTGAGCGAGGGGGTGTGCGATGGATGAAATCCGGCAGACGGAGCAGCAGATCTTCGAGTTGATGCAGAAGCTCAACGAGTTGCGCAAACAGCACCGCGGCGATGCGGTGCCCAACTACACATTTTCCACCCTCGACGGCGACGTCTCCCTGCTGGACCTGTTTGCCGGCCGGGAGCGGCTGTTGCTGATTCACAACATGGGGCAGGGGTGCCGCTACTGCACCCTGTGGGCGGACGGCTTCAACGGCTTTGTGCCGCACCTGGAATCGGCCATGTCGGTCGTGCTCGTTTCCAGGGACGCACCGGAGGTGCAGCGCCAGTTCGCCAACAGCCGCGGCTGGCGCTTCCGCCTGGCATCCCACGGCGGCGGCGACTATATCCGCGAGCAGTCGGTGCTGCCGGGCGAGGCCAATATGCCCGGCGCGGTGGTCTATGAGCGGGACGGCGACACCATCTACCGCAAGAACAGCTCCGTATTCGGCCCGGGTGATATCTACTGTGCCATGTGGAGCCTGCTCGGGCTCGCCGGGCTGGGCGAGGCGGACTGGACGCCGCAGTTCAATTACTGGCAGCGCCCGCAACAGCTCGATGACGGCGGGGCCAATCTGCTCGAGTAAATTAGCCGCTGTCCCGTCCACAAACGAAAAAGCCCCGCAATTGCGGGGCTTTTTATGGATCGCCTATCGGTCGCGATCGGGAGTCGCGCTGAGCCGGGATCAGGCGGCCAGATCTTTGATCTGCGCGTTCAGGCGGCTCTTGTGACGGGCGGCTTTATTCTTGTGAATAATGCCCTTGTCCGCCATGCGGTCGATAACCGGTACCGCTTCCGCGTAGGCTGTCTTGGCTTTTTCCGCATCACCTGCATTGATGGCCGCAACTACCTTCTTGATGTAGGTGCGCACCATGGAGCGCAGGCTGGCGTTGTGATTGCGGCGCTTGTCGTTCTGGCGCGCGCGCTTCTTCGCTTGAGGTGAGTTGGCCACCGGTTGCTCCTGTCTGGAATCTCAATAAATCTGTAACTAACAGGCCCTGGGGCCCGATTGGGACGCGACATTATCCCCACGGTTGGTTGTTTGTCAACCATGATCGGGGCCCGGGACTCGGAATGTGGGAGCCTGCCCTGCAGGCGATTGGCCGGCAGGCCCGTTTCGCCAGCAGGGCTGGCTCCCACAGGGAGGCTCCGCCGGGCTCGGTGCCTTTCAGCGCGGCAACTCCAGGGTAAAAACCACGCCGCCATCGTCTTCCCGGTTGGCCGCGCTCAGGCTGCCGCCATGAAAGTCGGCGATCAACCTGGCGATATGCAGCCCGAGGCCCAGATGGCCGGCCCGGCCGCCGTCGTCGCGCACCGAGACCAGCGAGTCGAACAGCTTGTTGGCGTATCCCTGTGGCAGCAGCGGGCCGTCATTGTCCACCGCCAGCCGGTAGCCGCCCTTTTCCCGGCTCGCCGACAGGCGAATCGCGCTTCCCTGCGGCGCGAAGCTGCAGGCGTTGTCCACCAGCTTGTCGAGCAACTGCGCCAGCAGCTCCGGCGCGCCGCGGCACGGCAGGGTGCCGTCCGGCTTTTCCAGTATGAAGCGGTGTTGCGGCTGGGCGTCGCCATAGCTCTGCACCAGCACTGCGAGCAGATCCGCCAGGTCGAAGGCTTCGGTCTCGGCCTGGCGGATGCTCGCCTCCAGATTGCTGGCGGCGGACAGGCTGTTCAGGATGCCGGACAGGCGCGCGCTGCCGTCCATCGCCCGCTCGGCGTAGCGGCGACTGTCGCCGTCGAGCTCGCCGGCGGACAGGTTGTCGAGGGATGAGCGCACCACCGCCAGCGGCGTGCGCAGCTCGTGGGACAGCTTGCTCGCCAGCGTGCGCAGGTACTGATGGTACTGGTCCAGCTCGGCCAGCAGGCTGGCGAAGGCGCCATTCAGCGCGCCCAGTTCGTCGCCCATGCGCGAGCGCGGGAAGTCGCCGCGCAGTTTGCCGCTGGCGTCCACGGCATTGCGCGCGGCCCGGTGCAGGCGGCGGATGCGCCACGACAGCCAGCTGGCGTAGCCGAGCAGCAGCAACAGCGCGGTGCCGGCGGCGGCGCAGCTGATCAGCCACAGCCGGTGCGCGGCGGATTCGGTCAGCGACTGCAGCGCCTCGCCGGACTGCAGCGCCACCACGCGGCCCAGCAGCGGGCGCTCGACGATGTCGTCGGCGCGGGTGATGACCGGCACGCTGACGGCGCCGATACGCCGCTCCAGCGGGCCGCGAAACCACTGCTGTAATTCGGCGCGGTGCATTGAGACAGCCGCAGGCGCTGAACCGGCCGCAGGCGCTGAGTCGGCCGTGGGCGCTGTCATGGACTCCGGCAGGGCCGCGCTCGAGATATTGTCCGGCAGGGGCGGCAGCGTCTCGCGCGCCAGCAGGCGGCGGTAAATCCAGCTGCGCAGCCAGGACTGCGCTTGATCGTCCGCATGATTCCGCTGGACCTGCCCGCTGCTGGCGAGCAGGAAGCCCTCGCTGTCGACCACTGCCAGGCGCAGCTGCGGCCGCGCGAAGTGGTCCAGTTCCGCCTGCAATTGCGCCAGTGGCTGTACCAGTTTGCCCGGCAGGCCGTCCGCGGGCAGGCTGCTGGCGCTGCGCCGCGGCGGACCGCCGTCGCTCTGCGCGCGGTCGGCGATCGCAATCGCCAGTTCGCCGCCGGTCAGCCCGTAGGGCAGGGCCAATTCCAGCTGGTAGCCGCGCGCGGACGAGGTCCAGCGGCCGCGCATGCGCAGTTCCCGCTCGTCGGTGCCGCGGCGCAGGTCGCGCCACATGGCCTGCACCGGCCCCTGACTGGCGACCGGCAGTGTGTAGTGGCGGTCCGCGGTATACAGTTCTACGGCATCGCCGCTGGCGAGCAGACCGGTGCGCGGATCCTGGTAGGTCGGGGTGTCGTCGGCGACGGTGAGCAGCAGATAGACCTGGCTGTCGCGGCGGCCCAGTGTCACCTGCGCCAGGGCCTCGCCGCGCCCGTCGGGCAGCGCCCGCGCCGGTAGCTCCAGCTGGCGCCAGTCATCGCCGTATCCGTCCAGTATTGGCGCCTGGGGCAGGGGGTTGAGATAGAGCTGGGCGCCGGGCGGGCGCGCGTGGCGCTCCGGGTCCGGCGCGATCAGGTGCGGCGCGCTGGCCAGGCGGGCCGCCACCGCGCTGGCGGTGGCCTCGAGGGCCTGCATCTGCCCCTGGGCGAGGGCTTCGTCCACCTGGCGCAGGTACTGGCAGCCGGCCCAGGGCAGGGCCAGGGCGACCAGACTGACGAGCAGGAGTTGGCGGCGCAGTTTCATGCCGGGAGCGCCGAGCCCCGGCTCGGCATTGCCGCGCCGCGGAGAATCGCCTGCAGGGCAGGCTCCCACAAAAGGCCAATTACAGCCCCGGATCTGTGGGAGCCAGCCCTGCTGGCGATTTGGGGCCGTCCATGATCGCCTGCGAAGCAGGCCCCTGCAGAATGGTCAATCACACCTGCCACCGGTAACCCATACCGTAGGCGGTGCCGATCGCGTCGAAATTGCCGTCCAGCGCCTGGAACTTGCGCCGGATGCGCTTCACGTGGGAGGTGATGGTGTTGTCGTCCAGCACCACGCGCGCCGCCTCCATCAGCTGGCTGCGGGACTTCACGTGGCCCGGCCGTTTCGCCAGGGCGTGCACTATCCAGAATTCGGTCACGGTCAGGTCAACCCGCTCGCCGCCCCAGTGGCAGTGCAGGCGCGAAATGTCCAGCTCCAGCTTGCCCTGGGTCAGCATTTCCGCGGCGTCGCTCTGGTCGCGCAGCACGCTGACGCGGCGCAGCAGCGCGTTGATGCGCGCCTGCATATGGGGCAGGGAGATGTCCTTGGTCAGGTAGTCGTCGGCGCCGAGGCGCAGTCCGGAAATGATGTCCAGTTCCGAGTCGCGGGCGGTCAGGAACAGGATGGGCAGGCTCGGTGCCATGGCGCGCAGCTCCCGGCACAGCTCGAAACCGCCCTCGACTTCCGGGCCCAGGCCCACATCGATCACGGCCAGGTCCGGCAGCCGCTGGCGAAAGGCGCCCAGGGCCTCCGGGCGCGAACTGTACAGGTCGACCCTGTAGCCGCTGCGGCGCAGGGCATCGCGGTAGTTTTCGGCGATGGCGCGCTCGTCTTCGACAATAGCGATGGTGGCACTCATGGCTGCTTCCGGGTGTTTTTTATACTGGCGGGGAATCATGCCTGAAGTTGTGCAGTAATGGAAAAAAGCGGGCGCGGGGCGCCCGCAAGTACAACAGGGTTACTTACTGGGAGGGTTTGGGGAGCGCATGCCTGGCTCCCGGGGCGGATTTTCTGCCCGCCTGCGGAGCCAGCTTGGATTCAGAAACGGCCGGCCGTGGACTCCGGCAGGTTGAAGTGGATGTCTACCCGGCGCTCCAGTGCGTAAGCATCCGCGTCGCCGCGCGGGGCCTTGGAGTAGGTGGAACCCAGCGCGCGGCGGCTGATGCGGGCGGCGTCGACGCCGTGGGCTTCCAGGGCGCGCTGCACGCTCAGGGCGCGCTGGTCGGACAGCACATTGTTGTAACCGTCGCTGCCGCGCGGGTCGGCGCGGCCTTCCAGGTGTACCTGCAGGTGTTGGTGGCGATTGAGAAAATCCGCCATTTCGCTCAGCTGGTGCAGCTGGCCCTCCTGCAGCTGATCGTCGCCGGTGGTGAACAGCAACTGGAACTGCAGGGTATCCACGGCCAGTTGGTTGGCGTCATTGGCCGACGTTCGCGCCGCATCCAGTTGTTGTGCCAGGTTGCTGAGTTCTGTGCGGCTCTCTGTCAGTTGTGTCGCCAGCATATCTGCCTCTTCTGCTTGTTTGATCTGCTCACCCAGCCATGCTCCACCGAGGGCGCCGGCGATAAATCCGACCGGGCCGCCAACGGCTGCGCCGGCAATAGCTGCGCCGGTAAATACGGTGGCCTGCTTGGCCGGAGTGAGTTTAGATCCCTTTAACTCTTGTTGTTGTTCTACTGCCTGAGCGCCGGTGGTGATGAGGGAGCCCAGAGTCACAGCCATCAGTACTTTTTTCATTGTTCCTTCTCCTTGCGGTTTTCAGTCTGTCGCTTGGGCCAACTTCTGTATCCGGCCCGGTCGAGACTTATTTAAAAACCGCAAGGAGGCACTGGCATGGCGCCAGTGTGGCGAACTCGAGCGCAATTGTGGCGAATTATGGCTGCCTCGCCGCGCTTGCCGCTCTCAGTTCACCCTTGGCATCAGCAGTGGTAGCGGCGATAGCGCCGGTCGCGGGGCGCGTCTATCCGCACGCGCACGCGCTGGGGACGGGGTCCGCGCACTACTGCGACATACAGCACAATTGCCAGTGCCAGAGCAATAATCAATGCGTTGATGGTCATCCGTCATCTCCTTACGCCACCAATCCTTCGAGGCGCGCGACTAGCTCACCCTGAGTATAGGCTCGCGCGCCAGCCACCGCAGTGCCTATTTGGCATTTCGGCGCTTCCGTGTGGCCGGGTGAATTGAGGTAGACTTGCCGGCCATCACGCCACCCAAATCAGTGCCAGGAGTCGCCGTTTTGTCCCAGCCCCCCGCCAATAAGGACAAGCCCCAGAGCAGCCCGAGCGATAAAGCCGGTGTCGCAAGGCTGCTGCGCGGCAGTACGATCGTCGGCGGCGCGACCATGCTGTCCCGGGTCGCGGGGCTGGCACGGGACATGGTTTTAGCCCGGTTTGCCGGTGCCGGTGATGCCGCAGACGCCTTTTTTGTGGCGTTCAAGATTCCGAACTTCTTCCGCCGCCTGTTCGCCGAGGGCGCCTTCTCCCAGGCTTTCGTGCCGGTGCTGGCGGAATACCGGCAGAAGGGCAGCCTGGCCGCGGCGCGGGAGCTGAACGACCGGGTCGCCGGTGCCCTGGGCGGAACCCTGCTGCTGGTGACGCTGTTCGGGGTACTGTGTGCGCCGCTGGTGGCGGGAGTTTTCGCGTTCGGCTGGTGGTGGGACGGCAGCGAACGCGAGAAGTTCGACCTGGCGGCGGACATGCTGCGCATCACCTTCCCCTATCTGATGCTGATCTCCCTGACCGGATTCGCCGGTGCGGTCCTGAACAGTTTTGACCGCTTCGCTGTACCGGCGCTGACGCCGGTGCTGCTGAACCTGATGCTGATCGCCGCGGCCTTGCTGGCGACCGACTGGTTCGAGCCGCAGATCATGGCCCTGGCCTGGGGGGTGCTGGCGGCGGGGGTGGTGCAGCTGCTGTTCCAGCTGCCGTTTCTGTTGCGCCTGGGCCTGTTGCCGCGGCCGCGCTGGGACTGGCACTACCCGGGGGTGCGCAAGATCCTGCGGCTGATGGCGCCGGCGATTTTCGGGGTATCGGTCACCCAGATCAGCCTGGTGCTGGACACAGTGCTGGCGTCCTTCCTGCCCACCGGCAGCGTGTCCTGGCTGTACTTCTCCGACCGGCTGACCGAATTACCGCTGGGGGTCTTCGGCGTCGCAGTGGCGACAGTGATACTGCCGAACCTGTCGCGCCAGCACGCCGGCGGCGACCCGCGGCGCTTCCGCCACACCCTGGACTGGGCACTGCGCAGCGTCACACTGATTTCGCTGCCGGCGGCGGTGGCGCTGATCGTGCTGGCGGAGCCGCTGTTGACCACCCTGTTCCTGTACGGCGAGATGCAGCTGCGGGATATGGAAATGGCTGCCTGGTCGCTGCGCGCCTATGCCCTGGGGCTGCTGTCCTTCATGCTGATCAAGGTGCTGGCGCCCGGCTATTTCGCCCGCCAGGACACCTATACCCCGGTGCGATTCGGCCTGATCGCGATCGCGGCCAAGATGGTGCTGAGCCTGGCCTTCGTGATCCCCCTGCACCACTATTTCCGCCTCGGCCATATGGGGCTGGCGCTGGCCACCGCCTGCCAGGCGGCGATCAATGCCTGGCTGCTGTACCAGGGGCTGCGTCGCGACGATATCTACCGCCCGGAAGCGGGCTGGCGCGCCTACTTGCTGCGGCTGCTGGCGGCGAATCTGGCGATGGTGGGGGTGCTGCTGGTGGCGCTGCATTACTGGCCGGAATGGGGTGACTGGCGCTGGTGGGACAGGGCCTGGCGCATGGGGGTGATGGTGGCCGCCGGCGGCGGCATCTTCGTGTTGGTGCTGCTCGCCTCCGGCCTGCGGCCGCGGCACTTCCGCGCCACCTCGTAGGGTGCGCCGTGCGCACCGGTAGAAATGGTGTTGCGCACGGCGCACCCTACGCCACCAACCACTTATCCGCTATACTGCGCGGCTCGATTTTGTGAGGATGGGAAGCGCATTGGCCCAAGAACGGGAACAGGGGCGGGAGCTGATTCGCGGGTTGCACAACCTGCGCCCCCGCCACATTGGCTGTGTGGCCACGATCGGCTCGTTTGACGGCGTGCACCGCGGCCACCAGGCCATCATCGCGCAGCTGAACCAGCGCGCCCGCGAGCAGGGCGTGCCTTCGGTGGCGATCATCTTCGAGCCGCAACCCCACGAGTTCTTCTCCGGCGAGAAGGCGCCGGCGCGCCTGATGCGCTTCAAGGAAAAGGTGCTGGCGCTGTTCGAGGCCGGTGTCGACCGGGTGCTGTGTCTGCAGTTCAACGAAAAGCTGCGCGGCCTCAGTGCCGAGGCGTTTATCCGGCAGATACTGGTGGACGGCCTGGGCATCCGCCACCTGGTGGTCGGGGACGATTTTCGCTTCGGCTGCGATCGCAGCGGCGATTACCGCCTGCTGCAGCAAACCGGCGCCGGGGCGGGATTCACCGTCGAGGACACGGCGACGGTGGAGATCCGCGGCGCGCGGGTCAGCAGCACGCGCATCCGCGAGGCGCTGCAGGACGGCGACTTCGAGCTGGCCGAGGCCCTGCTGGGCAAGCCCTACCGCATCACCGGGCGCGTGGCGCCCGGCCGGTCGCTGGGGCGCCAGTTGGGTGCGCCGACGGCCAATGTGCGCCTGCACCGCTACCGCTCGCCATTGGTCGGTGTGTACACCGTGCGCACCACGGCCACCAACGGTACAGAGCTGGCAGCCGGGCGCCGGGAGATTGACGGCGTCGCCAACGTCGGCTTCCGCCCCACCGTGGAAGGCGAGGGCGCGCAGCCGCTGCTGGAAGTGAACCTGTTCGATTTCAGCGGCGATCTCTACGGCCGCGAACTGGCGGTGGAGTTCTGCCACAAACTGCGCGACGAGGAGAAGTTCGCGTCCCTGGACATCCTCAAGGAGTGGATCGCCCGGGACATTCGCAACGCCAAGGAATGGTTTGCGCAACATCCGCGACGGTGACCATGGCGGTCGCCTGCACAGACAAAGTTTATTTTTCTACTAGAGCTGAAGTAGACATCCGATGACCGATTACAAAGCGACTCTGAACCTGCCCGAAACCGACTTCCCGATGCGCGGCAACCTGCCGCAGCGGGAGCCGGCGATTCTGCAACAGTGGCAGGAGAGCAAGCTCTACGAAAAAATCCGCGCGGCGCGCGCCGGTCGCGAGCAGTTTATCCTGCACGACGGCCCGCCCTATGCCAACGGCGATATCCATATCGGTCACTCGGTCAACAAGATCCTCAAGGACATCATCGTCAAATCGAAGACCCTGAGCGGCTTCGACGCCCCCTATGTGCCCGGCTGGGACTGCCACGGTCTGCCCATCGAGCACAAAGTGGAGCAGAAGGTCGGCAAGGCCGGCGCCAAGGTGGACCACAAAACCTTCCGCCAGAAGTGCCGCGAATACGCCGCCAAGCAGGTAGAGGGGCAGAAGAAGGACTTTATCCGCCTCGGCGTATTCGGCGAGTGGGACAACCCCTACCGCACCATGGACTTCCAGTTCGAGGGCGACATCATCCGCGCCCTCGGCCGCGTGGTGAAAAACGGTCACCTGGCGCGGGGCTTCAAGCCGGTCTACTGGAGCGTGGTCGGCGGCTCTGCACTGGCGGAAGCGGAAGTGGAGTACCAGGACAAGACCTCCTTCTCCATCGATGTCTGCTACCCGGTCACCGAAGAGACCGCGCTGGCCATCGCCGATGCCGCCGGCGGCCACGCCGGTGACGGCCAGCTGTCCGTCGTGATCTGGACCACCACGCCCTGGACCCTGCCGTCCAGCCAGGCGGTGTCCGTCAATGCCGAACTGGAATACGTGGTGGTGCAGACCGGCGACCGGCGTATTCTGGTGGCCGAGGAGCTGAAAGACGCGGTATTGGAGCGGGCGGGGCTCCAGGGCCCGGTGGTCGGCCGTATCCGCGGCGCCGCGCTGGAGCACCTGAAAATCCGGCACCCCTTCTACGACAAGGAACTGCCCATCGTCCTCGGCGACCACGTCACCACCGACGCCGGTACCGGCTGTGTGCACACGGCACCGGACCACGGCCCGGACGATTTCAATGTGGGCAAGCGCTACGGCATCGACACCCTCAATTACGTCGATGACAACGGCGTCTACCGCGACAACGTGCCGCTGTTTGCCGGCGAGCATGTCTACAAGGTGGACGGTGCGATCGTCGAGCTGCTGAAAGAAAAAGACGTACTGCTGCACCAGGACAAACTGGTGCACAGCTACCCGCACTGCTGGCGCACCAAGACGCCGCTGATCTACCGCGCGACGCCGCAGTGGTTTGTCAGCATGCAGCAGAACGACCTGCTGGATCACGCGCAGAAGGCCGCGGACCAGGTGCAGTGGATCCCCGGCTGGGGCAAGGCCCGTATCGATGCGATGCTGGATGCCAGCCCGGACTGGTGTATCTCGCGCCAGCGCACCTGGGGTGTGCCCATCGCGCTGTTCGTGCACAAGGAGACCCACGAGATCCACCCCGACACCCCGGCCCTGATGAACAAGGTGGCCGAGAAAGTCGATGCCGCGGGCATGGATGTCTGGTTCGACCTGGATCCGCGCGAGTTGCTCGGCGACGAGGCGGAGCAGTATCAGAAAGTGACCGACACCCTGGATGTCTGGTTCGACTCCGGCGTGACCCACTACGCGGTGCTGGAGCGCCGCGATGGCCTGCGCTTCCCGGCCGACCTCTACCTGGAGGGCTCCGACCAGCACCGCGGCTGGTTCCAGTCCTCCCTGAAGACCTCGATCGCGATCAACGACTGCGCCCCCTACAGGCAGGTGCTGACCCACGGCTTCACCGTGGACGCCCAGGGCCGCAAGATGTCCAAGTCGATCGGCAACACCGTCGCGCCGCAGGACGTGATCAACAAGCTGGGCGCGGACGTGCTGCGCCTGTGGGTGGCGGCGACCGATTTCAGCGGCGAGATGGCGGTCTCCGACGAGATCCTCAAGCGCACCGCGGACTCCTACCGCCGCCTGCGCAATACCGCGCGGTTCTTCCTGTCCAACCTGGCCGGTTTCGATCCGGCGAAAGATCTGTTGCCGGAAGAGGAGCTGCTGGCGCTGGACCGCTGGGCGCTGGACGTTGCCGCGCGCCTGCAGGACGAAATCGTCGCCGCCTACGACAACTACCAGTTCCACCAGATCTACCAGAAGCTGCACAACTTCTGCGTGGTGGAGATGGGCGGTTTCTACCTGGATATCATCAAGGACCGCCAGTACACGACGCAGAAGGACAGTGTCGCGCGCCGCTCCGCGCAGACGGCGCTCTACCACATCGTGCAGGCCTTCACGCGCTGGATTGCGCCGATCCTCAGCTTTACCGCCGAAGAGCTGTGGCAGTTTATTCCGGGTGAGCGCGGTGACAGCGTGTTTGTCGAGGAGTGGTACCCGCTGCCGAAACTGCCGCAGGACATGCGCAAGGGCGCGGATTACTGGGAAACCATTGCCGAAGTGAAAACCGCGGTCAACAAGGTGCTCGAAGAGCAGCGCGCTGCCGGCAATATCGGCGGCTCCCTGCAGGCTGCCGTCACCCTGTACGCGGACGACGATCTGCGCGAGAAACTGGCCGAGCTGGAAGACGAGCTGCGCTTCGTGCTCATCTGCTCCTCCACCTCGGTGCAGCGCCTCAGCGACGCCGCCGGCGCCCACGCCACCGAGCTGGCCGGGCTGAAGGTGGACGTGCGCAAGGTGGACCACCCGAAATGCGCGCGCTGCTGGCACTATCGAGCCGACGTCGGCGCCAATGAACAGTACCCGGAAATCTGCTCCCGCTGTGTGGATAACGTGGCCGGTGTGGGCGAGGAACGGCACTATGCCTAAGGATGGTTTACAGGTATTCGGCCACCCATGGCGCTGGTACTGGCTGGCGCTGGCGGTAATAGGCCTGGATATCGCCACCAAGGTGTGGGCGGTGGAGGCGTTTATGCACGGCCCCGCCATGCAGATCATTCCCGGCCTGCTGCGGTTTACCTACGCGGAGAACTACGGCGCCGCGTTCAGCTTCCTCGCCGATGCCGGCGGCTGGCAGCGCTGGTTTTTCGGCGCCATAGCGCTGGGCTTCAGTGCCATGGTTACGGTCTGGCTGCGGCGCCTGCCCGCGGCGAAACGCTGGGAGCCCTTTGCGCTGGCGCTGATTCTCGGCGGTGCCATCGGCAACCTCTGGGACCGCATGCTGCTCGGCTATGTGCGGGATTTTATTTCCGTCTACTACGGCAGCTGGAGCTTCCCCGTGTTCAATGTGGCGGATATGGCAATCAGCATCGGCGCCGCCATGCTGGTGATCGAGTTGCTGTTCTTTGCCGATAAAGACAACGGCAATGCAAAGAAGGGTGCAGAAGTTTAATGGCAAATACCGTAATCGGCGAACACAGCCGGGTGACCCTGCATTTCAGCCTGAAACTGGACGACGGCACCGAGGTGGATTCCACCTTCGAGGGCGACCCGGCCACCTTCAGTGTCGGCGACGGCAGCCTGCTGCCGGGTTTTGAGAAAGCCCTGTTCGGCCTCAAGGCGGGCGACGAGGCGGAAATAGAGATGCCGCCGGAACTGGGTTTCGGCCAGCGCAACCCGTCCAATGTCCAGAAGGTGCGCCGCGACAGTTTCTCCCCGGATATCGAGCTGGAAGAGGGTCTGGTAGTCTCCTTCGACAACGGCAGCGGCGAGCTGCCCGGTGTCATCCGCGAGATCGGTGAAGACGAGGTCACCGTCGACTTCAATCACCCGCTGGCGGGGCAGACGCTGAATTTTCACGTGAAGATTATCGCCGTGGATTCGATCCAGTAAGGACGCCGGGAAACATACCTGTGGGAGCCTGCCCAGCAGGCGATTATCGGGAGCGATTCGCCTGGTAGATTTTTGCTCCCGCAAAATCTACATTTCCGCTGGGCGGCACTCCGCCATCCATGGCGGTCACAAGCAGGCTCCCACAAGCAAGATGAGTTTTGAACCAAATATGCAAATCCGACTGGCAAACCCCCGCGGCTTCTGCGCCGGCGTAGACCGCGCCATCGACATCGTCAATCGCGCATTGGATGTCTTCGGCGCGCCCATCTATGTGCGCCACGAAGTGGTGCACAACAAGTTCGTGGTGGACTCACTGCGCGAGCGCGGCGCCGTGTTCGTGGACGAGCTGACGGAAGTGCCGGACGACGTGATCGTGATTTTCAGCGCGCACGGCGTCTCCAAGGCGGTGCAGCAGGAGGCCACCGAGCGCGGCCTGAGGGTGTTCGATGCCACCTGTCCGCTGGTCACCAAGGTGCATATGGAAGTGAGCAAGTTCAGCACCGATGGCTCCGAGTGCATCCTGATCGGCCACCAGGGCCACCCGGAAGTGGAGGGCACCATGGGCCAGTATGACGCCAGCAATGGCGGCGCCATCTATTTGGTGGAAGACGAGGCGGATGTGGCCAGTCTCCAGGTGAAGGATGAAAACAACCTCACCTATGTGACCCAGACCACCCTGTCCATGGACGACACCGCGAGGGTTATCGACGCCCTGCGCGCGCGCTTCCCGAATATCCGCGGTCCGCGCAAGGACGATATCTGCTACGCGACCCAGAACCGCCAGGATGCGGTCAAGCAACTGGCGCTGGAGAGCGATCTGGTGCTGGTGGTGGGCAGCCCCAACAGCTCCAACTCCAACCGCCTGCGCGAACTCGCCGAGCGCTGCGGCGCCGCCGCCAAGCTGATCGACGGCGCCGCCGATATAGACCCTGCCTGGCTCGCGGGCAAAAAGGCCATCGGTATCACCGCCGGCGCCTCCGCACCCGAAGTGCTGGTGCAGGGTGTGATAGAGCGTCTGCAGCAGCTGGGTGCCGAACTGCCGCAGGAGATGGCCGGGCGCGAGGAGAATATTCGCTTCTCCCTGCCCAAAGAGCTCCGCTAGCACTGCCCGCTAATCGGGCATTTCACGGGGTCTTGTCGTTATCGGTATGGGATGACGACTGGCTTTGTCCCTCTGCCTGCGATAAGTGGATAATGGACCAACGCCTCCTCATTGCGGCAGTTGGCATTTAGTCTGCAAATTCCGTCACATATCTTGTGGCGAGCCCGTCTACATATTCTGCGGTTATATTTTTACTTTTCGCGACTCGAAGACCGTTTATCGGTCGCGAATTACCTTTTGTCGCCAGTTGCAGAATTGCACGCCAGATAGCGTTATCACAGTTCGCTGTTTAGTTAACAATGCGTGCATTCAAGGAATGAATGCTCAATTGACTGCACGGACGGCGACAATCAATGAAGAAGGAAAACTTCCGGAAAGAGAGCGGATTTACTCTCGTGGAGCTGATGATCGCAATTGCAATCCTGGCGATTGTGACTGCATTGGCCGCCCCCTCCTTCACAAGTTCCATTAAGCGCAATCAGCGCACCTCCTGTACCAATCAATTGGTCGGCACCTTGCAACTGGCGCGCAGCGAAGCCGTGCGCCTTTCCCGCGCCATCACGGTCACCGCGCCTACGGGTATCGAAAACGGCATCACTGTCTATCGGGACGTCGATGGTGATGGCGTTGCGAGTGCCGACGAAACGATACAAGTCACTCGGCGCTGCAACGGCACCGCCGTTTCTGTGAGCCAGGGCAATATCGAATACACCTATACACCAGCGGGTTGGACAAGTCCGGCGGACGAACTCGTTATTCAGGTTTGCGATGCCGATGAAACCGGCGAGAGCGGCCGCAATATCCGGGTGCTGGTCAGCGGTGTAGTGCGCACTGGAGCAATCACCTGTAGCTAAGGAGAGCTAACAACAATGAAAAATCAGCGAGGGGCAACCCTGATTGAAATACTGGTTACCGTACTGGTGCTGGCCGTGGGACTGCTCGGCCTCGGGGCGACACAGATGGTCAGCCTGAAAAACGGTAACAATGCCAACGTCACTTACTTCGCAACGCTGGCGGCTTACGACATTGCCGAACGTATGCGTATCAATCCGCTGGGCGTCGAAAACGGTGCATATGACGCTACTGATGTCGATGGAAACCAAACGCCCAAGAGCTGCGTCTCCGGGATCTGCAGCACTCTGGAACTCGCCGCCATGGATCTGTACGAGTGGGGGCAGACGCTGTCAGCAAACCTGCCCGAAGGCAAGGGCACCATAGCGATCGACGATGGCGAGGCGACCATCACCGTGAACTGGACCGAGCAACACACCGGCGAGAACTACGGCAAGTCTACCGGCGGCGCCGAAGAAAAATCCTTCGAAATGGTGGCGGAGCTCTGAACGATGAAAATCCTAAAAAAGCAGAGCGGCCTCTCACTGATCGAGCTGATGATCGGCATCTTGCTCGCCTCTTTGTTACTGCTTGGCGTCCTGCAGATATTCGATGCCAACCGCCGTACCAATGACCTGCAGGAATCCCTGTCGCGCATTCAGGAAAGCGGCCGCATGGCCACCGATTTGCTCAACAAGGAACTACGTGGCGCGGCCTTTGATGGCTGTGTGGTTGATCTCTCATTGCTGGTGAACAACGCAGGCACCATGTTTGATGGCAATGCGATCGATGGCGATGACAATATCAGCAGTGCAACGGAGATCGGGAGCAAGACTGTAGAGCCGGGAACCGATGTACTGCGGGTTCGCGGCGCAGTGGACGCCTGTGGAGGCACTGCAAAAATAGCCAGCACTGCTAACATCGGGGACACCGAAATAGAGTTGGCGGGCAGCTGCGGTAGTCTGGAAGACGGGGATTACGTGATGATCGCCAACTGTCGCGCGGGTGATATCAGCACTGTCGCCGGCCTTTCGGGGACGCCGCCAGTATTGACGCTAGCCAATAACTTTTCCTCCAATTACGGCCCTGAGTCCAGGGTCTACCGCCCCTATGTGCGCGAATTCTTTGTCAGTCGCGATACCACCACCAATCTTCCCGGGCTATTCATGAGTGAGGACGGCAACAATGCACAGGAACTGATACCCGGCATCGAAGACCTGCAAGTTCTGTATGGGCGGGACTCCGGCGGCGGCGATGACACCGTCGATATCTGGGGAGCCCCTCCGTCGAACGCCGTCGAAAGCGAGCAGGTGGCTGCCATCCGGATTCAATTGCTTGTGGCAGCAGGGTCGGCAAGCGGTGCCGAGCAGTTTAAGTATACGCGCCTCGGCACCGCCGCCGAGGTTTCTGCGGCAGATGACGGCAGACTGCGCAAGACCTATAGCGCCTTGACCAAGCTGAGAAACCGGGGGAGTCGTTGATGAAAAACTCTTTAATCATCAACCAGCGAGGCGCAGTGCTGGTGGTTTGTATGGTGGTACTGCTGATGCTGACGCTTATTGGTGTGTCCGGTGCGCGCAGTGTGATCCTGCAGGAGAAAATGACCTTTGCGTCCAAGGACGCCCAGCTGGCTCTGCAGGTGGCCGAATCTGCCGTGCGTGCGGCCGAGGCGGATATTGACGCGCTGGACGATATCGATGATTTCGTCGCGGCAGGTACCGATGGGCTGTATAGCGAGGGCGAAGCGCCGGAAGATTTCTTCGCGGCGGCAACCTGGGCGGATACTGTCAGTCGAGAAGTGACGGTCACCATGGGGGGCAAGAATTTCTCCGGGCTGTACTTTATCGAATTGGCGGGTGAAATAGATCCGGAAGCGGTAGCAGGTAGCGCCGAAATATACGGCGAAAGCAATGTCGTTGCGTCCAGCGGTAACATCAAGGTATTTCGTATCGTGGCTCGTGGAGTTGGATTGGCTGGCACGGAGCGGATACTGGTGACTCACCACGGAAAACTATTATAAGGACCCGTAATGAAAAATTTTCACAGATTTCCATTGCAAAAGGCGGCTGTGGTAATGGTTTCCTGCGGCCTGGGTGTTGCCACGCTGGCGAGTGCGGAAACAGCGCCGGGTCCAATTTCCAGTGTGCCGCTGGCAACCCAGGGCGGAGCCAAGCCGAACCTGATGATTATGTTGGACTCGTCGGGATCCATGAGCACTGAATTGCCCAATAGCGACGACGAGCGTACCGATGTGGTCAAACGCGCGGCCAAGAGTCTGATCGACAGCCTTGATGACGAGAGCATGCGCGTTGGCCTTGCCCGATTCAATGGTAATGACGGTGCCCGGATTCTCTACAATCTGACGTTGCTGACCGCGGCGGAAAAAGAAAATATCAAAGACGATATTGACGACATCCCGGCCAGCGGCAATACGCCGCTGTCGGAGGCCACGTCCGATATTGGGCGCTATTTCACTTATGGTTATCCGGCCAGCAGTAACCTCACCTTACATCCGGACGGTTCCTTTGATCAGGCCTCCTCGCAAGCAAGTGTCGAGAGTATCTTTAATGACAATCCGGATTTTGAAGATGACCTGGATGAGTCGCCGGAAGTGGTGCAGTACTACTGCCAGAAGAATTTCTTTATGCTGTTGACCGATGGCCTGCCAACGCAGGACAGGGATGTCAGTACCCATTTACAGGATTACGACGGCGATGGCAGGGACAACGATTGCACCGATACCGACAATGACGGAAACGCTTGTCCATCATATGGAAGCGACGGCTCTGACTATCTGGACGACGTTACTCAGGCGATGTTCGATATGGATTTGCGTCCTGACCTGACAGGACCAGATCTCAGTAACCCGGTAAAAAACAATGTCTCTTCATATATGGTTGGCTTTGCCGAAGGATCGCTGGCGAATAATCCGCTGCTGAAGAGCGCAGCCGAGCCGGCGGGAGGAAAGTACCTTTATGCGTCTGACAGTGACGCTCTGCAGAATGCCTTTCGCTCAATTCTGACCGATATTTTTTCCAAGGTAGGCGCCTCCGCAGCCGCCTCATTTAATGCCACGTCTCTGAGTGAGGGCGCGGTAGTCTATCTGGCCAGCTACAACAGCGAAAAGTGGTCCGGTAGACTGGTGGCTCGGGAGTTCAATGCGGACGGCTCACTTAGCGCGACCGATAAATGGCGCGCCGATGAGCTGTTGGACGCGAGATCTTCGGATTCGCGGCTTATCCTCACTTCGGAAGGTGGTATTGGCAAAGTTTTCGGCAGCAATCTTATCAATGTCGATCCGGATTCCCAGACTCCGCATCAGCAAGATCTCGGTATCGATACGGTTACCGCGACCAGTGATGGCAAAGAGGTTGAGCGGTTGGAATATATTCGCGGTGGCAACGCACTGGAGGGCGACGACAGCGATGATTTCCGGGATCGCGCCACGGATCTGGGCGATATCGTGAATTCGACACCCGTTTATGTGGGAAAACCAAATTTCAATTATCCCGACCGGGATCCCTTCGGTGCCGCCAACGACCGTTACTCTGATTTTATCGAGGCAAAGAAAGACCGTGATGCACTCGTCTATGTCGGGGCAAACGATGGCATGTTGCACGGCTTCGATGCCGAGAGCGGCCAGGAGCGTATCGCCTATATTCCGGAGTTGTTGCTGAGCGATGATACGACTGACGGCCTCCACTACCTGGCAAGCCAGAGTTACGGCCACAAGTTTTATGTCAATCTGACTCCGACGGTCGCCGATGCCTATTTCAATAATGACTGGCACACTGTGCTGGTAGGGGGACTCGGAGCCGGCGGCAAAGGATATTTTGTGCTGGATATCACCGATCCGGATCTTTTTTCTGCTGACAACGCCGGTATGTTCGTTCTCGATGAGATAGGCAATGGCGATGCAGACATGGGGCTGTCGTTCAGCAAGCCCAAGGTCGCGCTGCTGAACAATGACCGCTGGGCCGCAATTTTCGGCAACGGCTACAACAGCGATAGCGGCAAGGCGATCCTGTATATCTATTATTTCGATGACGGCACCATCAAGAAGATCGATACCGGCTGGACCGATGCCAGTGATAGTGGACATAAAAATGGTCTCTCCACACCCTCGCTGGCCGATGCCAATGGGGACGGTATTGTCGATCGCGTTTACGCCGGTGATGTGCAGGGCAATATGTGGGCTTTCGATCTCTGCAACCTCGAAAACGGCAGTTGCGCAGATGACGATACCGGCTGGCAGCTGGCGTACAAGCTTTTCACGACCGGCAGTGCGGACAATCCCGAGCCGATCACCACAGCCCCGCGGATCGCGCGGAACACCCAGGTGCCGAACGGTAGCTATCCCAATCTGATGGTGCTGTTCGGATCCGGCCAGTATCTGAATTCGTCTGACTTGCAGGACACCGATGCTACCGCCTACTACGGTGTCTGGGACAATGGCACCGCCGATCTCGACTCCGGCGACTTGGTGGTTCGTAACTTTACCGAGTCCGGTGGATTGCGCAGGCTTACCGGCACAGTGGTCGATTGGCACGACGGCAGCGAAGGTGACTATGGCTGGACATTGCCCCTCGCGTCCGGCAGTAATAACGGCGATGTGGTGATTGGCGGTGAAAGGGTGGTGACAGAATCCCTGCTGTTGGGCAACGTGGTGTTCTTCAATACTGCTATTCCCAGCACCGCCGTATGTTCATCCGGGGGCACCGGCTATTTGATGAATGTGGACTTCCTCTCCGGGCTTGCGCCTGCCAACGCCGTTTTCGATGGCAACGGCGATGGCGTCACCGACGATGGGGATCAAGGCTATGTTGGAGAGGTCGCCTCCAGGCTCGGTGGAGGTGGCGGTGGTGGTGAGGGCGGCGGTGACGGCGGTATTCCGACGCCCCCGGCGATTGTTCCGGGTGAAGATGGTAAGGGGCAGCTCTGCATTAATGTCAATGGCAGTGCCAGATGCGGGCCGCGCGAATGGTATGTGGGCAAACGGGAGGGCCGTTTGTCCTGGATGGAAATCAGTCCCTATTAGCCAGGTTTAGAGACTCCCTTCCGATTATTCAGTCCTTTTCACGGGGCAGGCCGCGCGCGGGCCTGCCCGTATGACGCAGCATCTTCAGGTACAGGACAGATTCTCTCCGGAACCGTTTTCAGGAACTCCATCTCCGTCCCCATCGCGACCGAAGTAGGGGCGCCCAGTGGGGTTAAGCACGATGACCCAGCCCGATGCAGGCTCGCCAGCGGGTGGGCAGTATTCAAAATTGGCCCCGGTGTTGAGGCGGCCATCGGGCCGGTAACGCAATGTTTTCCAGATTCCGCCGTTAAACGTCAGAGTGCTTTCCGCAGGCGGTGGCAGAATACGCTGCAACAGCGTTTCGCCCGGGTCGAGCTCCCCGTCCCTGTCGGTATCCGCAAATATCAGTCCGCCCCCCGTCCATTGGTCCGAAACACTACAGCTGGTGCCGTCGCTGGTGCCGCAGACAATGACAATCTGCTGGCGCGACACTGCCATGCTGCGGGCGTAATTGAGGCTGCCGAGCAGTTGTCGCGCAGCCGCCTTATCGCGATGCCGGGCGACGAAATCGTTCAGAGCCGGTATGGCGATGCTGGCGATGACGCCGAGTATGGCGATGGTGAACATCAATTCGACCAGGGTAAATCCACGCTGCATTTTCACGCTGTAAGTCCCTTTACCGTGTGATTTGCTGCAGCATATCGATCTGACACCAAAAGCCAATCACACGGCATTACACATAGGACCTGTGTGGCCTCGTCAATTGAACCCTGTTCCTGCCGGCCTCCTCTCCTACCACACAGCCAAGCGGCGACAGAGATCTATTCCCACAGCCACCCGTCAGATCTTAGATGGGTGCTAATAGGTGATGTAAGTCACAAAAATGGCGGATAAACCCACAAAAAGCCACTCGTCGTCGCATCGGCGCCGCTCGTCAGGAACAGTTCGCCGCCATTATCCGATTTCCTTTAAAAAGGGCGCTAATGGCAGTCGGGTACCAACTGCTGCCTGAAATAAGTACAGAAAATGTCCTTGGGCTGAAAAATGAACAGTGTCCGCAGTGCGGCCGGATTTACGCTGATCGAGTTGATGTTTGCCATCACGATTCTCGGCATCGTGATGGCGGTCGGTGTCCCCTCCTTTACCACCATGATTCAGAACAACCGCATGGTGACGACCACCAATGACCTCAACGGCACCTTGCAGTATGCCCGCGCAGAGGCGGTCCGCCGCGGTGGCAATGTCAGGGTCAGCGCCATTGGCGGTGATGTGTCCAATGGCCTGCGGGCCTGGGTCGACGGCAACAATGACGGTGACTTCGATGCTGGCGAGGAATTGCGGGTGCTGCGTATCGATTTTGGCGACCTCGCGCTCGGCGCGGACGTGGGCGGTACCGATACCGCGAACCTCGACTTTACCTTTAACGCCCGCGGCGCGAGCAGCCTGGGCAATACCCTGGTCCTCGGCCTGTGTGACGACCGCGATGGAGATTACGGCCGGCGGCTCGAGTTGCTGGTCTCCGGCGCCGTACGCCTGACCCGCAATACCGCCTGTACCAGTGAGGAATAAAGCCATGCGAAACCAACGCGGAGCCACCCTGATAGAAGTGCTGATCGCGGTCCTGGTGCTGGCGGTGGGCCTGTTGGGGCTCGCGGCCACCCAGCTGATGAGCATGAAGAACGGCAACGGCGCCCACCAGCGCTATATGGCCGCGCTGGCGGCCCACGACATCATCGAGCGCATGCGCGCCAATCCCGGCGGCTTCGAGCAGGGCAGTTACGACGGCGAGGTCGGCGAAGGCGCTGCCGAAGAGACCGGCGGCAATGACGGGCCCGTAGAGATAGAGGAAACCGTCGTCGACGGCGAAGTCGTAGAAACCGAAGTTCCAGAAACTGGCGGCGAAGAGACCGGCGGCGAAGAGGGTACGCCGGACTGCAGCAGCAGCTGTTCGGTCACCGAACTCGCCGCTCTCGACCTGTATGAATGGGAGCAGCTGCTCAGCAGCAATCTGCCTTCTGCCATCGGCGCTATCAGCCGCAACGGCGACCAGGTGACTGTCACCATCACCTGGCAGGAACAGCACACCGGAGAAAACTACGGCACTTCCAGTGGCGGCTTGGACGATGCCTCCTTTGAAATGATCGTGGAGCTTTGAACATGCAATTATTCGCCCGGCAGCGCGGCCTGTCTCTGATCGAATTGATGATCGGCATACTGCTGAGTTCCCTGCTGCTGCTGGGAGTGCTGCAGATCTTTCAAAGCAACAGTCAGGCAATGCGCAGCCAGACAGCATTCTCCCGAGTGCAGGAGAGCGGCCGCTTCGCCATCGATCTGCTGAGCAAGGAGATCCGCGCAGCGGACTACTGGGGCTGTGCACCGGATCAGGACAGCATCGTAAATCACCTGAGTGCAACCAGCGGTTTCCTGGCATCCATCGGCGCCGACGGTGTACAGGGGGTCAATAATGCGAACGCCAGTGCAAGCGTCGACAGCACTGACGTGGTCGACGGTACGGATATTCTGACTCTGGGTGGCGCCATGGATGCATGCGGCGGTGCAGGTCGCATGGAAGATCCGGCGGATACGGACTTTCCGGAAGTCAGTGCGAGCTGTCCGATCGCGACGGGCCAGGTGGTGCTGATTTCCAACTGCCAGGCCGGAGATGTAAAGGTGATCACCGGTGTAACCGGTGATCTCGACGGCGCAGCCAACAGAGTCATCGCCCACGCCACCGGAGTTGCAAATGCAGACGGTGTGCAGAATACCGGGGCAACCCTGGAGCAGGGCTACGGCGCCGACGCCAAAATTCTGCTGCCCTACCAGCGCACCTTTTTTATCGCCGAGAGCAGCGGCGCCAACTCGCTGTTTATGAGCGAGGTCGTCGGCTCCGCCCGGACCACTCAGGAGCTGGTGCCCGGCATCGAGGATATGCAGGTGTCGTACGGCCGCGATACCACCGGCAACGGTGTGGTGGATACCTGGCAGACGGCGAGCGCGGACCTGGATGAGATGGCCGGTGTCACGGCGATCAAGGTGCAGCTGCTGGTGGCCAGCGATGACAATGTCGGCGTCGACAGCCAGACAATCACCAGGCTGGACGGTACCCAAACCACCTACAGCGACGGCCGCCTGAGGAAACTCTTTATGATCACGGCCAAAGTGCGCAATCGCGGGAGTATGTAATGACAACGATTAACCGGCAGAAAGGCGCGGTGCTGATCGTCAGCCTGATAATTCTTCTGTTGCTGACATTGATCGGCGTTTCCGGTGCGCGCGGTGTCCTGATGAGCGAACGGATGACCTTCGCCTCCCGCGACGCCAGGGTAGCGCTGGAGGTGGCCGAGTCCATGGCGCGCCTGGGCGAGGCCCATATCGACAGCCTGACCGATACCACTTCCTTCACTGACAGCGGCTGGCTGCGCACCGCCGGCAATGGCCCGGATGATCTGTTGGCCGAGGGCACCTGGACGGACGCCAACTCCACCTCCAGGTCCGTAGGCATGAAAGGCCCGGATGGAACCGCATTGACGGGCCGTATGTATATCGAAATGTCGGGCCTCGCCTCCGATGACTCCAATGCGGCAGACGTGGACCTGAGTGCGGGCACCACAGGTCTCGCTTTCGACGATATTCAGGTTTTCAAAATCGTAACCCACGGCGTCGGCATTGGCGGCACCGAGCGCGTGGTGGTTACCCTTTACGGCAAGGCATTTTAAGTGAGCGAAAAAATGGAACTGAACAACAAAATAAGAATGCACTTTTCGCTGCAGCCGTTCAGTGCGGCCTTTCTGCTGACGCTGGCCACCAGTGCCTCGGCGGCCCCCGGCACCTTGTCCGACGTGCCGCTCTATACCCGCGGTTCGGCGGAGCCGAATATCATGTTTGTGCTGGACTCGTCCGGCTCCATGAACGAGATGGTGTGGCCGCCGGAGGGCTATGACTCAGCTGTGCAGATTCCGTGTGCCAATGGCATAACAGATGGTTCCAGCGAAAATTACCGGGTCGAATTCCGAGTTAAGCGTGCGGATGGCAGCGTCGAGTTCAGGGTAATAGACACTTATGATGATGACGAAGTAATCAAGGATTGGAGCACATGGGACACGGACGGAGAATGTTTCGCCGACGATGACCATTTCGGCGGCTGGTTTTATGCCGATGACGAGGATTCCACTTATTACGAGACGGGATCCGGTAGCAGTTATTTCCTGAGGCGCGGCGACGACGATGACGAGAGAGTCAGCGGACGCCTGCTGAACTGGTATTTTTCCGAGCAGAACGGTTTTGGCAACTATGTCGCCGCAAAATTTGTCGATGACGAAGGCGATGCAAAGCGTTCCAAGGTAGATATCCGCCGCACCGATGTTATGAAAACGGCAGCCGCCGAGCTGGTGTCGGATCTGGAGGATGTGCGCGTCGGCCTGATGCAGTTTAACGGCAGCAGCGGTGCCAAAATGCTGGCCGGCCTGACAAGCGTAAACAGGGAGAGTTCGGAAGACCCGGATCCCAAGGCTGACTTGTTGGATATCATTGCCAGCATCAGTGCCGACGGCAATACGCCGCTGGGGGAAAGTTACGAGGATGTCGGGCGCTATTTTATCACCGGTTACGAAAACCAAAATCTGACTTTCAAGCAAGAAAGCAGAGGCAGCGTCAGAACGGTAAGCAAGGATGGGGACGACGTGTTCGAAAGTGAGCCCGAGTGGAACAGCGTTACCAAACCGGATAACACCGTGGCCGGCGGGGCCATCCAGTACTATTGCCAGAAGAGTTTTATGGTGGCGCTGACCGACGGCGACCCGACCAGTGACTCTGGTGTCACCAACGACCTGGACGATTACGACTACGACTGTGAAGGTCCTGCCGGCTGCACGGGCGACGGGGACGATAATTACTCCATGGATGACGTGGTCAAGGCGCTCTACGATATTGACTTGCGCCCGGATCTTACCGAACCGGACGGCACCCCGGTCAAACACAACATCGCCAGCTATATGATCGGCTTTGCCAACGACACGGTGTCGAACAGTGCGGTAATGCGCAATGCCGCCTATTTGGGCAGTGGTGGCCATGTAGACTCCGAGAAAGCTATTGGTGTCTACTCGGCGAACAACTCCTCACAGCTGAAAGTCACTTTCAACCAGATCGTCAACAAGGTGCACGAAATCGTCGGCAGCTCCAGCTCGGTCGCCTTCAACTCGACATCTCTGGAGGCCGACTCTGCGCTCTATGCGGCCAAGTTCAACAGCGGCGACTGGAGCGGTGAACTGTCGGCTCTGACCATCGATGGCGACGGCAACATCGCCTCCACCGCCTCCTGGGAGGCCAGCAAAAAACTGGCGACCGATACCCCGGCGGGCAGGGTGATGCTGACCTCGAAGGGCGGCACCGGTGTGGCATTCACCGGTGCCGGGCTGAATCTCGACACAGAGGACAGCGCCAACGAACAGGACCTGAATATCAACACTTCCACCGGCGAAGTTGTTACCGACAACCGCGCAGCGGACCGCATCGATTATCTGCGCGGCGACCGCACCGAGGAAGGTACGGCCAGCGATAAGTTCCGCCAGCGCGGCAGCCGCCTCGGCGATATCGTCAACTCCACGCCTGTGTATGTGGGGGCACCCAAGGCCAACTGGCCGAGCACCGCGCCTTATCCCACCGGAGCGGACAGCTATGCCACGTTCAAATCCACCTATGCTTCCCGCACGCCGGTGGTCTACGTGGGTGCCAACGACGGTTTTATGCACGGCTTTAACGCCACCACCACCGATACCGATATGGGCAGGGAACTGATCGCCTACTCGCCCTCGGTGCTGGTGAGCAGTCAGGAGGAGTACGGCCTGCACGCCCTCACGTCGCAGAATTACAACCACAAGTACTATGTGGATGGAACTCCCACCGTTGGGGATGCGGTGTTGAACGGCAAATGGAGAACCGTGCTGGTGGGCGGTCTCGGCGGCGGCGGCAAGGGTTTCTTTGCGCTGGACATCACCAATCCCGCGAATTTTACCGAGGCAAACGCTGCCTCTCTGGTGCTGTGGGAGTTTACCAGTGCCGACAACAGCAACCTCGGCTACAGCTTCGCCCGTCCGCAGATAGGCCGCATGGCCAACGGCGAATGGGCGGCGATTTTCGGCAACGGCTACAACAGCAGCACCGGGGACGCCGGCCTGTTTATCCGCTACCTGGATGGCGACGACGGTGCGGGCAACAGCTATAAGTGGATATCCACCGGCACTGCGGATGCGACCGAAAAGAACGGTCTGTCTACGCCGGCGGTGGTCGATACCAATCTGGACGGCACCATCGATCGTATCTATGCGGGGGATCTCAAGGGCAATATGTGGGCTTTTGATGTTTCCTCTGCAACATCGTCGAATTGGGATGTCGCGTACAGCGATATCACTGCACCGCAGCCATTGTTCACGGTCACCGGTGAACCCATTACCGGCGCGCCGCTGGTCGCCAGAAACACTTCGAACACCGGCGGAGCCTCGCCCAATCTGCTGGTTACCTTCGGCAGCGGCCAGTACCTGACGGCGGCGGACACGGCGAACGATGCCGCGGGCGGTTTCTACACGGTGTCGGATAACGGCAGCTACGGACTGGATAAAGGCGATCTGGTAGCGCGGGCCATCGGCACCACCAGTGTGGCGCAACCGGACGGCTCTACCAGGCTGCGCCGCACCCTGAGCGGCGCTGAACTCGACTGGAGCAGCAAGTCAGGCTGGTATATTCCGCTGGTCACCGGCGGCTCTGCCAGTAACCCCAATGACGCCGGCGAGCGGGTCATCAATCGTCCGGACCTGCTGCGAAATGTGCTCTTTTTCAATACCCTGATCCCCACCGGCGAAGTCTGTTCCGCCGGCGGCTACGGTTGGCTGATGTCGGTGGATGTGCGCACCGGCTTGGCGCCGGTCAAGTTCGCGGTGTTCGATGGCACCGGTGATGGCGAGATCAACAGCGCCGATCAGGGCCTGGTGGGGCAGTTGGTGGATGAGGGTATACCGAACAAACCGGGCTTCCTCAACGGCGATAAACAGTATACTCCCACCAGCGCCGGCACCATCCTGAAACGCGATGTCAACGTGGGTGGCGGAGAGCGGGAAGGGCGTCTGTCCTGGGAAGAGATAACGCCTGACTGAGCAGGTGAGCGATAATCAGTGGTCCGGCACTGGCGCCGGGCCAATAATGAAAACCGGTTGAGTAAAACGATGAACAAACAGCGCGGATTTACTTTGATTGAGCTGATGATCGTGGTGGCGATTGTGGCCATACTGGCGGGCATCGCCTGGCCGTCCTATCAGGAACATGTGCGCAGCGCCAAGCGCGCCGATGCGCAGGGCGCGCTGATGGGGTTGGCTCAGGCGATGGAGCGGCACTTTACCCAGAATGGCACCTACATAGGTGCTGACGATGGCAGCGGTGTACCCACAATCTTCGCTTCCGAGGCGCCGTTGGATGGCAGTAATAAAGTTTATAACTTAGTGATTAATCCTACGGCGACCTCTTACACGCTGACGGCGGTCGCAAAAAACGGGCAGGTTGGAGATGGGAATCTTCAATTGAGTTCGAGCGGGGAGCGTGCCTGGGACCGCGACAACAGTGGCACTTTTGATGCCGGAGAGATGTGCTGGAGCAAAAGTTGCAGCTGATGGCTCACTTCAGCTCTGCTCAATTTGTTTCTACGGCAAGCGGTTTTCCACTGAATTGCTAGCGCCGGTGAGAACCGGCGCAGTCTCCCATGGCGCCACGCCATGTTCCCGCCGGGCTAGTCAGTCCTCCAGTCCGAGCTTCTTCAGCCGATAGCGCAGCGAGCGGAAGCTGATGCCCAGCCTCTGCGCCGCTGCCGTCCTGTTCCAGCGCGTCTCGGTCAGCGCACTCTCAATCGCTTCTTTTTCGATGGTTTGCAGAAAGTCATCCAGGGAGCCGTACTGGCTCGGATCAAACTGCCCCGGGTAGCCCTGCGCAAGCGGCGGTTCGGCGGCCTGGGGCGTCGGCTGCGGTTCCGCGGCTTTCGCCATCTGCGCCGCTTCCCGGTCGAGCAGCAGGTCCTCGGCGCGGATCAGCCGCTGGTCGCACAGGGTAAAAGCGCGCTCCAGGGTGTTTTCCAGCTGGCGCACATTGCCGGGGAAGGGGTAACTCTTCAGCGCTCCCAGTGCTTCCCCGGACAGCTGGGGTGGGGCCACTCCGGCATTGGCGGCAATACGCCGCATGATCACATCGGCCAGCAGCGGGATATCCTCGGCGCGCTCCCGCAGCGGCGGGACGGCGATCTCGATCACGTTGATGCGGTAGTAGAGGTCGCTGCGGAAGCGCCCCTCGGCCACCTCTGTGGCCAGGTCCTTGTGGGTCGCGCTCAGGATGCGCACGTCGATGGCTTCTTCTTGGCTGGAGCCGATCGGGCGCACGCATTTTTCCTGTATCGCGCGCAGCAGTTTTACCTGCATGTCCAGTGGCAGATCCGCCACCTCGTCCAGAAACAGGGTGCCGCCGCCGGCACTCTGCAGCAGGCCGGGCTTGTCCTTGTGGGCGCCGGTAAAGCTGCCTTTCTTGTGGCCGAAGAACTCACTCTCCATCAATTCCGCCGGGATGGCACCGCAGTTGATCGGCACGAAGGGCCGGTCGGCGCGGGCACCCTGGGCGTGGATGGCGCGGGCCGCCAGTTCCTTGCCGGAGCCGGATTCGCCGCTGATATACACCGGTGCATCGCTGCGCGCGACCTTGGCAATCTGCCGACGCAGGTCGCGCATATTTTCGGCCTCTCCGAGCAACAGCTGGTCGGCGCCATGAGCCTGTGTGTCGTTGCGTTTCTCGCGCAGACGCAGCGCCAGTTGCACCAGGCTGCGCAGGCGCTCGAGGTCGACGGGCTTGCTGACAAAGTCGAAGGCACCCATTTTCAGTGCGCTGATCGCGGTGTCCATATTGCCGTGGGCGGTGATGACCGCCACCGGCAGCTCGCCGCCCTTCTGCCCTTGGATGTGTTGCAGCAACTGCAGACCGTCGCCGTCCGGCAGGCGCATATCGGTGAGGCAGAAATCGTAGCGGTTATCGCGCAGTAGGTTTTGCGCCTCGCTCAGGCTGGCAGCGATGTGGCAGGCAACGTCCATGCGCCGCAGTGTCAGGGTCAGCAGTTCGCAGATATCCGGTTCGTCGTCGACGACCAGGGCCAGTGGTTGCATCTATTCTTGGTCTTTTATTGTTGTTGCTAATTTATCGATAGCGGGTTTCGGACCCGATTATGCCAGATCTTCGTTGCAGATTTTTGCCAGATGTCTTGGAAAAAAATTCCCCTGACGAATTAAAAAACCCGGTTTGAGTGGGCGAATTCTACCCTGAAGCAACTTTTGTTGTCTTCGCTGCGGCAGTAGTAGAGGCTGGCCTGGTTTGCTTCGCAGAGTTCGCGGGCGATATAGAGCCCGAGGCCGCTGCCGCTTTTGCCGGTGGTGAAGAACGGCTCGAAAATCTTGTCCCTGTGCTCTGGCAGTACACCTCGGCCGCTGTCGCTCACGTCCAGTACGGGGCAGTCGCGCTCGCCGTGGCGGTAGACCGCGATCTCGGCTTCGCGCCGGCCGGTGGCAACCTGCGAGTGGTGCAGGGCGTTGTTGCACAGGTTGGTCAGCACCTGGGCCAGCTGCTCCGGGTCGAAGCGGGCCGTGACCGCCTGCGCGGGCAGCCGCAGGCGGATCTGTGCATCCGCGGGCGCGCCGGCGCGAAAATCCGGCAGGAACTGCTCCACCCAGCGGCCGAGATCGCGCAGCTGCGGTGCGGCGGCGCGGCGCCGCGACAGCTGCATCACGTTCTCCACTATCTGGTTTACCCGCTGGCTGTGGCGACAGATGATGTCGGTCAGGTGGCGGTCCTCGTCGCTGAGGTTCGCCGATTCCGACAGCAACTGCGCCGCGTGGCTGATAGCGCCGAGCGGGTTGCGCACCTCGTGGGCAATGGAGGCGGTCAGGTGGCCGAGGGAGGCGAGTTTCAGTTTTTGCGCGGCCTGAATCAGCTTGCGGTTGTCCTCGACGAATACCAGGGTGCTGTCGCCGTTGTCGCGTCGCAGGTTGGCGAAGCTGAGCCGCAGTTCGCCGCCGTTGTCCGCCTGCAGCAGGGCGTTTCCGCGGGAGTCGTCGCGGCGCCATTCGCGCACTATGTGGCGCAGCTCCGCCTGGCGCTCGCCCTCGGGCTGCAGCTGATCGGCGAGCAGCTGGCGCGCGGCGCGGTTGACCAGCTCGGGCTTGTTGGCGGCATCCATCACCAGCACCCCGGTGCGCATCCGCTCGATGATCTGCTGTGCCAGTCGCTGCAGGTGCGCCGCCTGGCGGCTCTGCTGGTCGGCGCGCAGGTTCGCGCTGCGTATCCGTGCGGACAGGTACTGGAGCGCGCTCACGGTGGCGAACAGCAGTATGCCCAGGCCGCCGGCGGAGACTATGTCCTGGGTTTCCGCGCGACCGGCGACCAGGTTGTACAGCTGCAGGCCGATCACGCCGATACTGGCCACTGCGGCGAAGAAGGCGCCCATGCGCCGGTCCAGCAGCATCGAACCCACCGAGCAGTTGATCAGCAACAGGTAGCCGAGGCCGGAGTTGAGGCCGCCGCTGGCCTGGATCAGTAACAGGAAGGCGAGGATGTCGCAGCCGAGAATCGTGCCGATCTGGCCCGGGTTGGCGTGGTAGGCACCGTGCCGCAGGTGCAGTAGCCAGCCGAAGTTGAGCGCGGCGTAGGCGATGGCGGTGTTCAGGTAAAGCGCGGGGGCGCTGTTGCCCACCGCGCCCCTGCCGACATCCGAGGCGAAGATCCCCAGCAGCACCAGGGCAATGGCCACGCGATAGATGGCGTAGACCCGCAGCAGTTCGTGGTGCTGCAGGGCGGGTACACTGGCGACGGATGCTGTACTACTCAAGGCGGTCTGCTCGGTGTTGTTGTTCTTGTGTGGCCGCTGCCGTTGCCCCCGGGTCGCTGTACAATAGCGGCCTGTCTGGTCCGAGGTCGAAAGATGTCTACTTTGCAGCTAGTGCTGGCACAAATCAATTCTCTGGTGGGGGATATTCCCGGCAATACCGCCCAGGTCATCGATGTGACCCGCAAGGCGCACCGCGAGCTGGGCGCAGAGCTGGTGCTGTTTCCCGAATTGACCCTGTGCGGCTATCCGCCCGAGGACCTGCTGCTGCGGCCCAGTATGCGGCGGCGCGTCGATGCGGCGCTGGCGCAACTGATGGCGGCGGAACTGCCCTGCGCGATCCTGATCGGCTACCCGCGGGTGGTGGCCGGCAAGGTGTTCAATATGGCCGGCCTGATCGTCGACGGCGAGCTGGTGGCGGAGTACGCCAAGCAGAAGCTGCCCAACTATCAGGTCTTCGACGAGATGCGCTACTTCGTGCCGGGCGACCAGCCCTGCGTGGTGGACATCAAGGGCATAGCTACCGCCATTACCATCTGCGAGGACATCTGGCATCCGGAGCCGGTGGCGCAGGCGGCGGCCGCGGGCGCCAAACTGATGCTGAACATCAACGCCTCGCCGTTCCACCGCGGCAAGGCCCAGGAGCGCCTCGAGCTGCTCGGCAACCAGGCGCGCGCCGGGCATATGCCGATCCTGTATGTGAACTGGTTCGGCGGTCAGGATGAACTGGTGTTCGACGGCGGTTCCTTCGCCGTGGACGCCAAGGGCAAGCTCTGCGCCCGCGCGCCGGAGTATGTCGAACACCTGCTGCCGGTCACGGTGATCGAGAAACACGGCAAGGTGACGCTGGAGCCCGGCGAGATTACGCCGGCACTGGAGGATCTCGCCTCTGTCTATCAGGCGCTGGTGCTGGGGGTCCGCGACTATGTCAACAAGAACGGCTTCAACGGTGTGGTGCTCGGGCTTTCCGGCGGTATCGATTCGGCCCTGACCCTGGCCATCGCAGTGGACGCGCTGGGTGCGGAGCGGGTGGAGGCTGTGATGATGCCGTTCCGTTACACGTCTGACCTGAGCAAGAACGACGCCGCGGATCAGGCGCAGCGCCTGGGTATTCACTACCGGGTAATCAGCATAGAGCCGATGTTCGACGCCTTTATGGGCGCCCTGGCGGACGAATTTGCCGGCACCGAGCGGGATACCACCGAGGAGAACCTGCAGGCCCGCTCCCGCGGTGTGGTGCTGATGGCCATCTCCAACAAGAAGGGCGCCATGGTGCTGACCACCGGCAACAAGAGCGAACTGGCGGTGGGCTATGCCACCCTTTACGGGGATATGGTCGGCGGCTACAACGCGCTCAAGGATGTGCCCAAGGTTCTGGTGTTCGAGCTGGCCCGCTACCGCAACACCCTGTCGCCAGTGATCCCGGAAACGGTGATTACGCGGCCGCCGAGCGCCGAACTGGCGCCGGACCAGGTGGACTCCGACAGCTTGCCACCCTATGAGATCCTCGATCAGATCCTGAACCTGTACATCGAAAAGGACAGCAGTGCCGAAGATATCATCGGCCGCGGTTTCGAGCGGGAGACGGTGGAGCGGGTGGTGCGCCTGGTGGACCGCAACGAGTACAAGCGCCGCCAGGCCGCGGTGGGAGTGCGCATCTCCAAGCGCGGCTTTGGCCGCGATCGGCGCTACCCGATTACCAACGGTTGGAAAGCGGGGGAATAAAAGCGCATTGACATCTGAACAAAAAAACGGCGCCCGAGGGCGCCGTTTCTGATCGGGGCGTCTGCCGGTTACATCAATTCCGGCGGCAGGGGCGCTTCCTCGGTACGGTACTCGCGATTGTACAGCTCGCGGCTGTCGAAGCCGCGCGGGTCAGACTTCTCGAACAGCCCGAGGGTAACCCGGTGGATAAAGCTGCGACCGCTGGCGCCCTTGTAGAAGTTGTAGTTGAAGGTGCCGTCGCTGCGGAACGCCGGGTGGTTCGGGTAGTTGGTGCGCAGGACAGTCAGCGCGTTGGTCTCCAGTTCCGGCATCTCCAGCAGGTGGTAGCCCTGCACCATCGCCGCCAGCGCGTCGGGTACCGCCGGGGTCTGCTGGAAGTTTTCCACTACATAGCGACCGCGATTGGCGGCGGCCAGGTAGGCGCCGCGCTTGAAGTAGTAGTTGGCGACGTGAATCTCGTAGCGCGCCAGCAGGTTGCGCAGATGGATCATGCGCTTCTGCGCGTCGGGCGCGTAGCGGCTCTCCGGGTAGCGAGCCATCAGCTGGGAGAAATGGGCAAAGGATTCGCGTGCGGAGCCCGGGTCACGGCTGGTCAGATCCGTGGGCAGGAAGCGCTCGAACAGGCCTGTACCCTCGGTGAAGGAGGCCAGGCCCTTCATATAGTAGGCATAGTCGACATTGCGATGCTGGGGGTGCAGGCGGATAAAACGGTCCGCCGAGGCGATGGCCGCATCGTTTTCATAGTTGCGGTAATAGGCGTAGATCAGCTCCAGCTGGGCCTGCTCGGCATAGGTGCCGAACGGGAAGTTGTCCTCCAGCGCGCGCAGATTCTTGATCGCGAGGTCCCACTGACTGGACTTCAGCTGACGCTGCGCGGCCTCATAGAAGGCCTGCTCGGTGCGGTTGCCGGTAGGGAGGCCCTCTTCGGACTCGTCGGTGCTGGCGCAGGAGACCAGTAATGCGGACATCATCACCGAAACAACGGTCAACCACAGTGTTTTCCAGGCCTGCATAGCCCCTCGCTCTATCATTATTACGCTCTACCTTATTGCTCTCTGCCTGATTAAACTGGCCGCCATTACAGGTAACGGGCGGGCCGGACATTTAACCACAGTCGCGGGGTTGCCCAAAGTGTTTGAAATTGATTAATGAATGACCATCTAGAACTCGATATTCAAGTTCCGGCCCATCTGGCCGGTCACAGGTTGGACCAGGCCGCAGCGGAATTAATTCCCGACTACTCCCGGGCGCGACTGCAGTCATGGATAAAAGGCGGCCAATTGACCGTCAACGGCGCCGCGGCCAGGCCGAAAGACAAGCTTTTTGGCGGCGAACAGCTGCGACTGCGCGCCGAGCTGGAGCCCCAGGGGGAGTGGCTGGCGCAGGCGCTGGATCTGGAGATCGTCTACGAGGATGAGAGTCTGCTGGTGATCAACAAGCCGGCGGGCCTGGTCGTGCACCCGGCGGCGGGCAATCCCGACAACACCCTGTTGAACGGCCTGCTGCATCACTGCCCGGATCTGGCGAAGATACCGCGCGCCGGCATAGTGCACCGGCTGGACAAGGATACCAGCGGCCTGATGGTAGTGGCCAAGACGCTGCCGGCCCAGGCCGACCTGGTGGACCAGCTGAAGGAGCGCAGTGTCAGCCGCGAATATGACGCCCTGGTGCAGGGCAGGATCACCGCCGGCGGTACCGTAGATGCCCCCATGGGTCGCCACCGCCAGAATCGCCTGAAGATGGCGGTGCTGGACTTCGGAGGTAAGGAGGCGATAACTCACTACCGGGTGCAGGAGCGCTTTCGCGCCCATACCCTGCTGCGCTGCAAGCTGGAAACCGGCCGCACCCACCAGATCCGCGTGCATATGGCCCATATCCACCACCCGCTGCTGGGCGATCCCCTGTACGGCGGCCGCCCTAAATTGCCGCCGGAAGCTGCGCCCGAACTGGTGGCAGCGCTGCAGCAGTTCCCGCGCCAGGCGCTGCACGCGGCGGAACTGGCGCTGCTGCATCCGGTCACGGGTGAGGAAATGCACTGGTGCGCCCCTATGCCGGCGGATATGCTGCAACTGCTCGACCTGCTGCGCGCAGACCGCTAGTGGCTCCCATTTACTGGCCAATGTTTTGGGCGAACACGAACTGCGCCCTTACCCAACCATTCAGGACGTAGCATGGCAAAGGACCACTATCTATTCCCCACCTGGCCCGCCCCCGCCAATGTGCGCGCGGCCACCAGTCTGCGCGTGGGCGGTCACAGCAGCGGCGCCTACGAGTCATTCAATCTCGGCGCCCATGTGGGGGACGAGGAACAGGCGGTGGCGGCCAATCGCAGCCAGCTGTTGCAGGAACTGCAACTTCCGGCCAAGCCCCAATGGCTGGAACAGATTCACAGCGACAGGATCATCGAAGCGCAGGCCGACGGCCTGGTGCGCACGGCCGATGCCAGTTTTGCCCGGGCCCCGGGCGCCGTGTGTGCAGTACTGACCGCCGATTGCCTGCCGGTATTATTCTGTGACAGGGCCGGCACCCGCGTGGCGGCAGCTCACGCCGGCTGGCGCGGCCTCGCCGGTGGCATCCTGCGCAGCAGCGTGGAAGCGCTCGATTGCGACCCGGCGGAATTGCTGGTGTGGCTGGGCCCGGCCATAGGGCCGCGGGCGTTTGAGACGGGCGTCGATGTGCTGGAAGTCTTTTTTGAGCATGCGCTGAACGCCGGGCACACCGAGGCAATCGCCCAGTGTTTCCGCCCGCATACCGAAAAGCCCCTGCATTTCCTCGCCGATATCTACGCGCTGGCGCGCGCCGAGCTGCGCGAGCTTGGTGTCAGTGCAATCCACGGCGGCGACCGCTGCACCGTTTCCGAACCGGAAAGTTTTTTCTCCTACCGCCGCGACAGGACTACCGGTCGTATGGCCTCCCTGATCTGGCTGGAAGAATAAATCGCGGCGCAAAAAACACGCCGGTTGATCTGAATCATTGAAAATTCTCCTCCCGCCCCTACTTTATTTCCCACCACTACATTTCCCACCACTACACTGAATGGGTGGCGCCGGAATGGCGCCAATGTTTTGTCGCTTCACCAGTCTTCTGAGGAGGAGAGGTTTCGTCCATGCGAATCGATCGAATGACAAACCCGCTGCAGGCCGCGATTGCCGACGCGCAGTCCCTGGCCGTTGGGCGCGACCATAACCAGATTTATCCCGAACACCTGCTGCTCGCGCTGCTCAACCAGGACAACGGCAGCGTGCCGGCCTTTCTCTCCCAGGCGGGTTTCAATCTCAACGGTCTGCGCAACGACCTGGCCAAAAGGCTCGACAGCCTGCCTACGATCAGTTCGCCCACCGGCGACGTCGGCATGTCGCAGGAGCTGGTGCGGCTGTTCAATCTCGCCGACAAGAAAGCGCAGCAGAACGGCGACACCTTTATTTCCAGTGAGACGGTGTTACTGGCCGCATTCGACTCCGCCGCCGGCGAGATTGCCAAGATCCTGAACGCCAACGGCGATCTCAAGCATTTGCAGGATGCGATAAAGAAAGTGCGGGGTGACGAGAAAGTCGACGACCCCAACGCGGAGGAAGCGCGCCAGGCACTGGATAAATACACCCTCGACCTGACGGAGCGTGCGGTGTCGGGCAAGCTGGATCCTGTGATCGGCCGCGACGACGAAATCCGCCGCACCATTCAGGTGCTGCAGCGGCGCACCAAGAACAATCCGGTGCTGATCGGCGAACCCGGTGTGGGCAAGACCGCCATCGTCGAGGGGCTGGCGCAGCGCATCGTCAACGGCGAAGTGCCGGAGGGGCTGAAAGACAAGCGACTGCTGTCGCTCGACCTGGGCGCGCTGCTGGCTGGCGCCAAATTCCGCGGCGAGTTCGAGGAGCGGCTGAAGGCGGTGCTCAACGAGCTGTCCAAACAGGAGGGCCGCATCATTCTGTTTATCGACGAGCTGCACACCATGGTCGGCGCCGGCAAGGCCGAGGGCGCGATGGATGCCGGCAATATGCTCAAGCCGGCGCTGGCGCGCGGCGAGCTGCACTGCGTCGGCGCGACCACCCTCGATGAATACCGCAAGTACATCGAAAAGGACGCCGCACTGGAGCGCCGCTTCCAGAAGGTATTGGTGGACGAGCCCACCGAAGAGGACACCATCGCGATACTGCGCGGCCTCAAGGAGCGCTACGAAGTGCACCACGGGGTCGATATCACCGACTCGGCGATCATCGCCGCGGTCAAACTGTCGCAGCGCTATATCACCGACCGCCAGCTGCCGGACAAGGCGATCGACCTGATCGACGAGGCCGCGAGCCGCATCCGCATGGAAATCGACTCCAAGCCGGAGGCGATGGACAAGCTCGAGCGCCGTCTGATCCAGCTGAAGATAGAGCGGGAGGCGGTAAAGAAAGACAAGGACGACGAGGCAACGAAAAAACGCCTGGCCAAGCTCGAGGAGGAGATTCACCAGCTTGAGAAGGAGTACGCGGATCTCGAGGAAGTCTGGAAAGCTGAGAAGGCCCAGCTCGCCGGCAGTCACGACATCAAGGAAAAGCTGGAGCAGGCCAAGCAGGATATGGAGGCCGCGCGTCGCGCCGGAGACCTGACGCGCATGTCGGAGCTGCAGTACGGCGTGATTCCGCAACTGGAGCAACAGCTGAAATCCGCCG
This sequence comes from Microbulbifer magnicolonia, assembly GCF_035117725.1. Taxonomy (NCBI): domain Bacteria; kingdom Pseudomonadati; phylum Pseudomonadota; class Gammaproteobacteria; order Cellvibrionales; family Microbulbiferaceae; genus Microbulbifer; species Microbulbifer magnicolonia. The sequence continues at coordinate 109,234 of NZ_JAYEFD010000006.1, forward strand.
CCAGCACCGAGGCCAGCGAGGAGCCGCGCCTGCTGCGCAACCGCGTGACCGACGAGGAGGTGGCGGAAGTTGTATCGCGCTGGACCGGCATCCCGGTTTCCAAGATGCTCGAGGGCGAACGGGAAAAACTGTTGCGCATGGAAGACGAGTTGCACAAGCGCGTGATCGGCCAGGGCGAGGCGGTCGACGCGGTTGCCAACGCGGTGCGCCGCTCGCGCGCCGGCCTGTCCGACCCGAACCGGCCCAACGGCTCCTTCCTGTTCCTCGGCCCGACCGGTGTCGGCAAGACCGAACTGTGCAAGGCGCTGGCGCAGTTCCTGTTCGATACCGAGGATGCGATGGTGCGGATCGATATGTCGGAGTTCATGGAGAAGCATTCGGTCGCGCGTCTTATAGGCGCGCCGCCGGGCTACGTCGGCTACGAGGAGGGCGGCTACCTGACCGAGGCGGTGCGGCGCAAACCCTATTCGGTGGTGCTGCTCGACGAGGTGGAGAAGGCGCACCCGGATGTGTTCAATATCCTGCTGCAGGTACTGGACGACGGCCGCCTGACCGACGGCCAGGGTCGCACGGTGGATTTCCGCAATACGGTGGTGGTGATGACCTCCAACCTGGGTTCCGACCTGATCCAGAAATACGCCAGTGCCCGCGACGCCGACGAAACGGACAGGGAAATCCATTACCGGCAGATGAAAAATGCGGTGATGGAAGTGGTCGGCGAACATTTCCGCCCGGAATTCATCAACCGCATCGACGAGGTGGTCGTCTTCCACCCGCTAAACAAGGCCGAAGTGCGCTCCATCGCGGAGATCCAGCTGGAGCAGCTGCGCAAGCGCCTGGCCGAGCGCGACCTGAAGCTGGAAGTCGCGGAGCCCCTGCTGGACAAGCTCGCGGACGTCGGCTTCGATCCGGTCTACGGCGCCCGCCCGCTGAAGCGCGCAATCCAGATGTGGCTGGAGAATCCGCTGTCGCAGGATATTCTGGCGGGCAAATTCGCACCCGGCGATACGATTCACGCCGAACTGGAAGGGGACAGGGCCGTATTCCGCAAATAGATGACGTCTCTACCTTCATTCTGTAGGAGCGGCGGCGCGGCCATGGGCCGCTCCTACAGAATCCCTCCTTTAATCCACCCTCACAGAAATGCTGCGCCTGGCCGAGTGCAATGCCGCGGCAGGGCGCAGGCGCAGATAGCCATTTGTTCATAAACTGAATTTTGTCGCTCGGCGAAAGCGTCCGATCGCTTTCGCATTCACGGCGTGAGCGGGCGGAAGTAAGCCGAAGTCGCAATTCAATGGATTGGCTCTGTGTCTCACTCGGGCGGAATACTGACCAAACGCATGCTGCTGATGCTGCTCGGCTGCCTGCTGCTGTTCGGCGGCATTTTCGCCTTCAAGATGTTCGGCCAGTACATGATGAACAGGGCGTTCGACACCATGCCGCTGCCGGCGGCGACGGTCACGTCCGCCACGGCCGAGATGCAGACCTGGCGCGAGAAGCTGTCCGCGGTGGGCACGCTGCGCGCGGTCAACGGCGTCGAGGTCACCACCGAGGCGCAGGGTGTTGTCAGCGCGATTCATTTCCAGTCCGGCCAGACGGTGCGCAAGGGCGAGCTGCTGGTGGAAATAGCCGCGGAACCGGAAAAGGCCGAGTTGCAGGTGCTGAAAGCGGAACTGCGGCTGGCGCGGCGCAACCACGAGCGTGTGAAGGCACTGCACGCCCGGGGGGTGACCACCGAGGCGGATCTGGACAATACGCGCAGCGCACTGGATCAGGTGCTGGCGAATCTGGAGGTGCAACGCGCCGAGGTGAACAAGCGCCGCATCACCGCGCCCTTCAGCGGCGCTCTGGGTATCCGCCGCATCGATCTGGGGCAGAACGTAAACCCCGGCGAGGCTGTGGTGTCCCTGCAGCAGCTGGACCCCATCTATGTGGATTTCTCCCTGCCCGAGCGCCACTTCGCCAGCGTCGCGCGCGAACTGCCGGTAACCCTGACGACCGATGCCTTTCCCGGGAAGACCTATTCCGGGCAGATTACCGCGATCGATCCGCGTATCGACAGCGCCAGCCGCAACTTCCTGGTGCAGGCGACGCTGGCAAATCCGGAAAAACACCTGCGCCCGGGCATGTATGCGGATGTCGCGGTGCAGATCGATGCGCACCGGCGCGTGCTGGTCATCCCCCGCACCGCGCTGATCTTCGCCCCCTACGGCAATGCCGTATTCGTGCTGCAGCAGGGTGCGCAGGGCGACGGCACTATCGCCAGCAAGCGCTTCGTCAAAACCGGTGAAGAGCGCGGCGACCTGGTGGAAATCCTGCAGGGGCTGCGCGCGGGGGAGGTGGTGGCCAGCAGCGGCCTGCTCAAATTGCGCAACGAGGGTGCGGTGATTATCAACAACGACAATCCGCCGCCGGCGAAAATCGACCCGAAACCGGAGAACAGCTGAATCTATCGGTGCCCACGCGCACCGGGGACATGGAGTGCCCGATTGAACTTCACCGAGATCTTTATCCGCAAGCCGGTGCTGGCGACGGTGGTCAGCCTGTTCATTTTCCTGCTCGGTCTGCGCGCGGCGACCGAGTTGAACGTGCGCCAGTATCCGGAGCTGGAAAACGCGGTCATCACCGTCACCACCGTGTACGTCGGCGCGGAATCGGACCTGATCCAGGGATTTATCACCACGCCGCTGGAGCAGGAGATTTCCAGCGCCGACGGCATCGATTACCTGGTCTCCACCAGCGTGCAGGGGGTGTCCACGATACAGGCCTATGTGCGCCTGGATTACGATCCCAACGAGGTTCTAACCCAGATAGTCGCCAAGGTGAACCGCATGCGCAGCGAGCTGCCGCTGGAGGCCGAGGACTCCACGGTGGACCTGGCGGTGGGGCAGACGATCGCGGCCATGTATCTGTCCTTTTCCTCGGATATTCTCGATAACAACCAGATCACCGATTACCTGACGCGCGTGGTGCAGCCGAAGCTGTCGACCATCGCCGGCGTGCAGCGCGCGCGCCTGCTCGGCAACCGCACCTTTGCCATGCGCGTGTGGCTGAAACCGGCGCCGATGGCGGCGCTCGAAGTGACGCCCGGCGACGTGGTGTCGGCGCTGCGCCAGAACAATGTGCTGGCCGCAGTGGGCGGCACCAAGGGCACCATGGTGGCGGTGGATGTGTCCGCGTCGACCGATATCGCCATGCCCGACGAGTTTCGCCGGCTGGTGGTGCGCGCCGACGGCGACCGCATCGTGCGCCTGGGCGACGTGGCGGAAGTGGAGCTGGGTTCCGAATCCTACGCCACCTCGGTGACCTTCAACGGCCGCTCGGCGACCTTTATCGCCGTGGAGGCGGCGCCGGATGCGAACGCGCTGGAGGTGATTCGCGAGGTGCGGCGTGTGCTCGAGCGCGAGATATTCCCGCAGCTGCCCCAGGGCATGCTCGGCGAGATTCCCTACGACAGCACCGAATATATCCAGGACTCGATCGACGAGGTGGTGAAGACCATCGTTGAGGCGGTGCTGATCGTGATCCTGGTGATCTACCTGTTTCTCGGCTCGCTGCGCAGCGTGATCATTCCCGCGGTCGCCGTACCCCTGTCGCTGGTCGGCGCGCTGTTCCTGATGCTGCTGATGGGCTTCACTATCAATCTGCTCACGCTGCTGGCGATGGTACTGGCCATCGGCATAGTGGTGGACGACGCGATCATCGTGCTGGAAAACGTGCACCGGCATATCGAGGAGGGATTGTCGCCGATGGACGCGGCCATCGTCGGTGCGCGCGAGCTCGCCTGGCCGGTGGTGGCGATGACCACCACCCTGATCGCCGTGTACCTGCCGATCGGATTTCTCGGCGGACTGACCGGCACCCTGTTCGTGGAATTTGCCTTCTCGCTGGCCGGCGCGGTGCTGCTGTCGGGGGTGGTGGCGCTGACCCTGTCGCCGATGATGGCATCGCGGGTACTGCGCCCGCACGACGGCGGCCGCGGCAACCGCCTGGAGGCATGGCTCGGGCGCCAGTTCGAGCGCCTGCAGCACGGCTATCAGCAGCGCCTGCACAGGGCGCTGGATGACCGGCTGGTGATACTGGTGTTCGGCGCCATAGTGCTGGCGAGCTGCTATTTCCTGTTTATCACCTCGCCGAGCGAGCTGGAGCCGAAGGAGGACCGCGGTTTTATTCTCGGTATCGCCACCGCCGATGCCTATGCCACCCTCGATTACCTGGAGCTGTACACGCGCGAGATGAACGAAATCCAGCAGCGCCACCCGGAGGTGGAAAACCTGTTCCTGCTGAACGGCGTCGGCCGCACCGCCACCAGTTCCAATACCGCCATCATCGGCTTCGTGCTCGCACCCTGGACCGAGCGCGGCGCGGATACCCATGAAGTGCTGGAGGTCATCACCCCCGAGGTGGCGCAGGTGGCGGGACTGAAAGTGGCGACTTTCGTGCCGCCGAGCCTGCCCACCGCCGGTGGCACCCTGCCGGTGGAGTTCGTGATCGGCTCCACCGAGCCGGTGGAAAACCTGGAGACTTTCGCCGGGGAGATCATGGAGCGGGCGCTGGCCAGCCGCCGCTTTATCTTCCTCGACTCAGATCTGAAGCTGGACAAACCCAAGTTCTCGGTGGACATAGACCGCGACAAGGCCGCGGCCATGGGCATCGAAATGGCGGACATAGCGCGCGAACTCGGCGCCATGATGTCCGGCGACTATACCAACCGCTTTTCCCTCGATAACCGCAGCTACAAGGTGATCCCGCAGGTGGTGCGCACCGAGCGCCTGACCGCGGAGCAGTTGCAGCAGTACTACATTCGCACGGGTGCCGGCCAGCTGGTGCCGCTCGCGACCCTGGTGCGCCTGCGTGAAGAGGTGGAGCCGCAGCAGCTGAAGCGCTTCCAGCAGCTGAACGCGGTTACCATCTCCGGCGTGCCGCGCCCGGGCGTCACCCTGGGCGAGGCGCTGGGGATACTGGAGCAGGCGGCGACGGAAGTGCTGCCGCCCGGCTACTCGGTGGATTACTCCGGCCAGTCGCGCCAGTACAAGACCGAGGGCTCGGAACTGGTGTTCACCTTCTTTTTTGCGCTGATCGTCATCTACCTGGTGCTGGCCGCGCAGTTCGAGTCCTGGCGCGATCCGCTGATCATGCTGGTGACGGTGCCGATGAGCGTGTGCGGGGCGATGATCTTCGTCAGTCTCGGCTTTACCACGCTGAATATCTACACCCAGGTGGGGCTGGTGACGCTGATCGGCGTGATCTCCAAGCACGGCATCCTGATCGTGGAATTTGCCAACAAGCTGCAGCAGGGCGGGCTGGACAAGCGCACGGCCGTTGAGGAGGCGGCGTCGATTCGCCTGCGGCCGGTACTGATGACCACCGCATCGCTGGTGCTGGCGATGGTGCCGCTGTTGCTTGCCGCCGGCCCCGGCGGCGGCGCGCGCTTCGCGATGGGGCTGGTAGTGGCCACCGGTATGACCATAGGCACGCTGTTCACGCTGTTCGTGGTGCCGGCCATGTATCTGTATCTGGGGCGTGAGTTCGCGCCTCAGTAACCCGGTCTGTCGGTCAGATGGGTGGTCAGAATTGGCGCTTTTTGTGTGGAGCCCATGCACTGAGCCTATACTGACGTTCAGCAACAATCGGTCCAAATTTGGCCGCAGCCATTCCGGCTGTGAGCTGTTAACCCTGAAGGTATTCTTATGCGCACATTCGATACATTGTCTGCGGGACTAAAGCTGGCTCTGGCGTTCGCACTGGCTTTGTACGGCGGTGCCTTGTATGCGCATCAGCACATGAGCGAACATTCCACTGAGGCGGACATGACTATTGTGGAGACTGCCTCGAAAGCTGAGAATCTCTCCACGCTGGTGGCCGCGGTCAAGGCCGCGGGATTGGTGGAAACGCTGTCGGGAAAGGGGCCTTTTACCGTGTTTGCCCCTACCAACGACGCCTTCTCGGCTCTGCCGGCGGGCACAGTGGAAATGCTTTTGAAGCCGGAGAACAAGGATAAGCTCACTGCCATATTGACCTACCACGTGGTTCCTCAAAAAGCGGCCGCGAAAGCTGTAATCGACATGATCAAGGCGGGCGGCGGCAGCGCCAAGGTCAAAACGGTTCAGGGCGGAGAGCTGACACTGAAGCTTGACGGGGACAAGGTGACGGTGACCGACGCCAAGGGTAATGCCGTGACTGTGGTCAAAGCCGACATCATGAACTCAAATGGTGTTGTGCATGTGATTGATGGCGTGTTGTTGCCCGCCGAATAGTCGAGGGGCATGCTGTGGGCGCCAGACCGGCGCCCACAGGCCTTTACAAACAGTCTGCGGCCTGATCCAGCAGGTGTTGAGTGCCCTGCGATTCTCAAAAGAATCCGGGGATTTGCAGCGTTTGGAGCTGCCGACGCAGGGTCAACACTTCCGCGTGTCGCATAAAATGGACGATCGACTCCGCGCGCTTGGGGCCTATGTCCGGCAGTTGTTGCCAATCGTCCGCGCTGCGTTGCGCGAGGCTGGCGAAGTTCTCGCCTCGCCAGAAATCTTCCGCAAAGACAGTCGCCGAGGGCATGCCGAGGGCGATCATCCAATCGCGGAAACTGCGCATTTGGGCCTGCTCAAAGTTCTTTTCGAATTGCGCGGCGCGTTCGTCGCCGATGCCGGGAATGGTGGTCAGCGTCTGATGGGAGAGTTTCGTCCAGGCCAGCAGATCCGGCAGCGCACCCGCCTCCAGCAGCGAGCGCCACTGGCCCTGGCCCATGCCGCGAAATCCCAGTTTTTCGCCGAGCCATTGGGTGCGCGCCAGAAACTGCTGCTCGCATCGGGCGGTTGGCCGCCAGCAGCTCAGCGTACTGTAGTCCCCCGGGTCCGGTATCTCCAGCGCGGCGCGCTGGGTCGCCGGTAGCACTACCTCCAGGATCTTCGGAATCGTCCGCCCGGCCAGTGCGATACGCAACTGGTCGCCGGGGCGGATATCCCATTTCTGCCACTGGGAGAAAGAGCCACTGCTGATGCGTCGGATCTGGCGGTCGTCCAGAAGTGTTGGCCGGATCTCGATGACTGGCACAATCTTGCCGGTGCGTCCGATCGGAAAATGCACGTCTACGACTTCCGCCAGCGCCTCCTCGCCCGGGTGCTTCCAGGCCGCGGCCCAGCGCGGCGGCTCGGCGCGCCAGTGTTCGGCCTGTGGCCGCGCGCCGAGCCGCAAGACTATGCCGTCGGTGGCGAACGGCAGCGGCTCCCGATACCAGCGGCCGCGCCACTGACGGACCTGCTCCAGCGTTGTCACCAGATGAGTGAAAGCCGTGCTGTCGTAGCCCAGCGCCTTCAGCGCTTGCAGGCGCTCCGGCATGGCCGCGGGCCCCTGCGGCCAGTCCCAGACGAAAATTGCCAGCCGCTGCGCTTGCTCCCGTGACAGTGCTTGCGAGGCCATAGCGCCGCTTGCCAGTCCGCGCGCATTGTTGCTGCCGTTCCTTTGGCGGTGGTCTTCAAAGCGCCAGTAGACTTCGCCCTGCAATACCAGTTGGGCGCGGCTGTCGGGAATTTCCGGCAGTATCGCTGTTATCGCCCGCGCGTGGTGCGTCCAGTCCTGGCCGCGCTCGCCGTCGCCGCGACTGATCATTCGCGCCAATTTGCCCTGCTGGTAAATCAGCGTTACCGCCACGCCGTCGACCTTGGGCTGAATCCAGACTTCGCGCTGCGCGCCCAGCCAGTCGGCGACCGCTGCGGCATTGGCCAGCTTGTGCAGCCCCGTGTGGGGAACCGGGTGCGCCAGTGTTCGTCCGACCACTTTGTGCGGCGCAGTTGCCGCTTGCGCGAATAGCGGGAAGCAGCGGTTCCAGCGCGCCAGCTTCGCCCGCGCCTGGTCGTAGACCGCGTCCTCGACCAGGGACTGATGCTTGAAATAGTAAGCCTCGTCCCACTGTGCGATTTTCTGCCGCAGCTGGCCGATCTCGGCCCGTGCGCGCTGATCGCTCCAGGGCGGGCAGTCCGGGGTCTGTGCCGCTGCCTGTGCGGCGGCAATACACAGCAACAGCGGAAAAAGCGCTGCGGGAAGTGGGAAACTGGAAAAAAACTTGGCGGGGAAGTGGGGGGCGGGAAAATCCGTTTTCATCGCGTTGCGCCCTCCTTGGCGCTCGCCTGCCGGCTTTAGCAGTTGTCCTGGATCGTCTGCCGCGCGAGGGCGATGCGCTGTTGACGCTCCTCCTCCGGCAGCACCCGCATTTTGCCGTCGGGGCCGACTTCGCGCACCCGTGAGTGCGTGGTCAATTCCTGCAGGTTGGTCTGGGCCATGCGGCAGCGCTGGGCGCGGACTGCCTGCTCTGCCTTGGTCAGGGCCTCTTCCTGCGCTGGCTCCTGATGCGCCTCGGGCTGGGACGCCACGGATTTCTCGGTGGAGGTGGGGGCATCTGCGGCCTGCTCTGCATTCAGCGCCTGCTGCTCCGCCTGCCATTGCTTGTAGCGTTCGGATTTCGGTTTCTTCACCACCTCGACCTCTTTCTTCTGTGGTGGCTGCGAGCCGAAGTGCACCACGCCGTTCTCGTCCACCCATTTGAAGATGCCGTCAGCCTGGGCCGCGAAGGCAAGGCTCGAAATCAGAATCGCGAGAGCGATACGCATTGGGGATGCCCCTCTAATCATTTTTGTCTTAGCCAGCCGGCATTGTACCGGTCTGCGCGCGCTTTCCTGCAACCGTTTTAACACTTTCGCCAATCACCGCGGCAATCTCTATTGACAGCAATGGTCCAGTTTGCAGAATCAATAGTTCGCTCGGCGAGTAGCTGTCACCGCACACCCGCGGATCCAGATCTACCCCGGTGGGCCATCCGCCCGCCCCTTCCTGTCGAGAGGGTCCTCCTCATCCCCGGAGGCCTGCACCCGTAGCTGCCATCTGGCGGCGCGGGATTGGCGTATTGTCGCAGTCGATGAAGTTATCCTAAAAATCGGTGTGAAAATACGTCACAGGCTGATATTTGTCACAATTTTCCTTTACAATCGCCGTTTGACATCCTCGTCAGCTGGCGGTTCTTCCGTTTTCGAGTGATGGATATCCTACCCAAACAGGAAATTTGAGGGGGCTTCAGTGGAATTACTCTCCGGCGGCGATATGTTGGTTCGCGCGCTGCAGGATGAAGGGGTGGATCTGATATTCGGATACCCCGGCGGTTCGGCGTTGCATATCTACGACGCCATCTTTCGGCAGAAGAAAATCAAGCACGTGCTGGTGCGCCACGAGCAGGGTGCCACCCATGCAGCGGATGGCTATGCCCGCTCTACCGGTAAGGTGGGTGTGGTGCTGGTGACTTCCGGCCCGGGCGCCACCAATGCGATCACCGGAATCGCCACCGCCTATATGGATTCGATTCCGATGGTGGTGATTTCCGGCCAGGTGCCGAGTGACAAGATTGGCGAGGACGCCTTCCAGGAAACGGACATGGTTGGCTGTTCGCGGCCGATCGTGAAGCACAGCTTTCTGGTCAAGAATGCCGAAGAGATCCCCGAGGTGGTGAAGAAGGCCTTCTATATAGCCAGCACCGGCCGGCCCGGCCCGGTGGTCATCGACGTGCCCAAGGATGTCACCAGTCCCGCGGACCGCTTCCCGTACCGTTTCCCGGAGAAGTTGCGCATGCGCTCCTATACCCCGGCGGGCAAGGGGCACACTGGCCAGATCCGCAAGGCGATGGCGCTGCTGCTGTCCGCCAGGCGCCCGGTCATCTATGCCGGCGGCGGCGTGGTGCAGGGGGGCGGTGCCGAGCTGCTGACCGAGCTGGCGCGACGCCTGAACTTCCCGGTGACCAATACCCTGATGGGGCTCGGTGCCTATCCGGGCAGCGACAAGCGCTTTCTCGGCATGCTGGGCATGCACGGCACTTTCGAGGCCAATACGGCCATGCACCACGCGGATGTGATTCTCGCCATCGGCGCGCGTTTCGACGACCGCGTCACCAATACGCCGGGCAAGTTCTGTCCCGGGGCGAAGATCATTCACGTCGACGTGGATCCGGCCTCCATCTCCAAGACGATCGTCGCCGACATTCCGATCGTCGGCACAGTGCAGTCGGTGCTGGGCGACATGCTGGAAATTCTCAAGTCCTCGGAAGAGCTGCCGGATCAGTCGGCGATCGTCGACTGGTGGCGGCAGATAGACGACTGGCGCGAGCGCCACGGCATCTACACGGCGCCGCGCTACCGCACGGACGGCGCCCTGATCATGCCGCAGGAGGTGATCCGCGCGGTTTACGACATCACTGAGGGCGACGCTTTCGTTACCTCCGATGTGGGCCAGCACCAGATGTTTGCGGCCCAGTACTACCTGTTCGACAAGCCGCGCCGCTGGATCAATTCCGGCGGCCTGGGAACCATGGGCTTCGGCCTGCCGGCGGCACTGGGGGTGAAGATTGCTCACCCGGACAAGGAAGTCGTCTGCGTCACCGGCGAAGGTAGCATCCAGATGTGTATCCAGGAGCTGTCCACGGCGACCCAGTATCACCTGCCGGTAAAAATCCTCTGTTTGAACAACCAGGCACTCGGCATGGTGAAGCAGTGGCAGGAGATGCAGTACGAGGGGCGCCTGTCCAACAGCGTTTACGAGGAGTCCCTGCCGGATTTCGTCAAGCTGGCGGAGGCCTACGGCCACCTCGGTATGATGATCGAGCGTCGCGAAGAGCTGCACGACAAACTGCACGAGGCCTTTGCGATCAGGGACCGCACGGTATTTATCGACGTCTATGTCGATCCGTCCGAGCATGTGTATCCGATGCAGGTGATGCCGAACGGCTCCATGCGGGATATGTGGTTGAGCAAGACGGAGCGGACCTAGGGAAGTAAGACGATGCGCAGAATAATTTCAGTTCTGATGGAAAACGAACCCGGGGCGCTCTCCCGTGTGGTGGGGCTCTTCTCTCAGCGCGGTTACAACATCGAGAGCCTGACGGTGGCGCCGACCGAAGATTCCACACTGTCGCGCCTGACGCTGGTCACTATCGGCGACGATCACAAGATCGAGCAGATCACCAAGAACCTGAACAAGCTGATCGACGTGGTCAAACTGGTCGATCTGACCGAAGGCTCACATATCGAGCGCGAACTGCTGTTGGTCAAGGTGCGCGCCAGCGGTGCGCAGCGCGACGAGATCAAACGCAGCGTGGATATTTTTCGCGGCCAGATAGTGGACGTCACCAGCAATATGTACACGGTGCAGGTGGCGGGTACCGGCGAAAAACTGGATGCTTTTTTGCAGGCGCTCGGCGAGCACACGATTATGGAAGTGGTGCGCTCCGGGGTGTCGGGCATTGCCCGCGGTGAAAAAGTTTTGAGTATTTGAATGGGTAAGAAATAGGAAGTGAACGATGCAAGTTTATTACGATAAAGACTGTGACCTCTCGTTGATTCAGCAGAAGACTGTGGCCATCGTCGGCTACGGTTCCCAGGGGCACGCCCACGCCAACAACCTGAAGGATTCCGGCGTGGCCAATGTCGTCGTCGGCCTGCGCAAGGGCTCCAGTTCCTGGGCCAAGGCGGAGAAGGCCGGCCTGCGTGTGGCAGAAGTCGCCGATGCGGTGAAAGACGCCGACGTCGTAATGATCCTGGCCCCCGATGAGTACCAGGCGGCCATTTACCGCGAGCAGGTGGTGCCCAATCTGCAGCCCGGTGCCGCGCTGGCCTTCGCGCATGGCTTCAACGTGCACTTCGAACTGATCGAGCCGCCCAAAGACGTGGATGTCATCATGATCGCCCCCAAGGGCCCGGGCCATACGGTGCGCTCTACCTATCTGGAGGGCGGCGGCGTACCGACCCTGATCGCCATTTACCAGGACGCCTCCGGCAAGGCCAAGGAGCTGGCACTGTCTTACGCGTCGGCCAATGGCGGCGGTCGCTCCGGCATTATCGAAACCAATTTCCGCGAGGAAACCGAGACCGACCTGTTCGGTGAGCAGGCGGTACTCTGTGGTGGCGTTTCCGCATTGGTGACGGCGGGCTTCGAAACATTGGTGGAGGCCGGCTATGCGCCGGAAATGGCCTACTTCGAGTGCCTGCATGAACTCAAGCTGATCGTCGACCTGATGTATCAGGGCGGTATTGCCGACATGCGCTATTCTATCTCCAACACCGCCGAGTACGGCGACTATGTCACCGGCCCGCGCATCGTCACCGAAGAGACCAAGGCGGAAATGAAGCGGGTGTTGAAAGACATCCAGACCGGCAGGTTCGCCAAGGACTTTATGCTGGAATCCCTCGCAGGCCAGCCGCGCCTGAAAGCGGAGCGCCGCATCGGTGCCGAGCACCAGATCGAGCAGGTGGGCGCCAAGTTGCGCGCGATGATGCCCTGGATCAAGGCCAACAAGATTATCGACAAAACCGAAGGCAACCGCTGATCGGTCGGCGATAATCGAAAGCGGCGGGGGAGACCTCGCCGCTTTTTTTTGCCCGCATATTGTGCCGCAGGCCGTGATGGTCGCGCAGAGATCAGGCGTGGACGTGGCCGGCGGCGCAATATCCGGGCTATTCCTGTGCGCAGGGTCACCAATAGCGTTACACTCGCCGGCTGCACGAAGCACCAACGGAGAAACTATGAGCGACAACGGGGACGAAAAGAAATCCGCAACAGCAGGTGAGGCGAAGGCTTCCGCCGAGGAAATCCGCCTGCCGGTCGACGAGCATATAGAGGAGGAGGTTTCCGCCAGCGGCAAAAAAGTGCGCGCCCGCGGCGTCTACCTGCTACCGAACCTGATTACTACCGGGGCATTGTTCAGCGGTTTCTACGCAATCATCGCCGGCATGAACGGCAACTTTGAGGCTGCCGCCATCGCCATTTTCGTCGCGATGATCCTGGATGGGTTGGATGGGCGCGTGGCGCGCCTCACCGATACGCAGAGCGCCTTTGGCGTGCAGTACGACTCCTTGTCAGACATGGTGTCTTTCGGCCTGGCGCCGGCGCTGGTGGTGTTCAACTGGGCATTCGGGCATCTCGGCAAGTTCGGCTGGGCGGCGGCTTTTCTGTATGCGGCCTGTGCCGCGCTGCGCCTTGCCCGCTTCAATACCCAGGTTGGTACCGTCGACAAGGGCGTGTTTATCGGTCTTGCGAGTCCCACCGCCGCCGCCATTGTCGCCAGCATGGTGTGGGCGGGCCACGATATCGATGTGGGCGCGCCCCTGGCAGTGGTAGCTGCGCTGGTGACCATGGGCGCCGGCTTGCTGATGGTGTCGAACTTCCGCTACACGAGCTTCAAGAAGCTCGACTTTAAGGGCCGGGTCCCCTTCGTGATGATGCTGGCCGTCATTCTGATCTTTAGCCTCGTGACCATTGACCCGCCCCGGGTTCTGCTCACGTTGGCAGTGATCTATACGGCCTCAGGTCCGGTCATGTGGTTCTGGCGACGCTTCCGCTTCCAGCGGGACAGGGCTTCGAAGCTGGCCAGGACGGGCGGCGCCGAGGGAAAGGCGGAAGAGGCGGAAGAGGTGAAAGAAGAGCAGAAATGAGCTCCTTCCGGTTTGGTAATCGCCGGGCGTGACACTAATATTAAATAGCGGGAGCGTGAGCTTGGGGTACGCGACCGGCAGGAGGCGATTGAGTGCCTCATTGATTCCTCGGAGGAAGGAAATCTGCCACAGGCCCAAAAAAGGGCTTGCAGAGCGCCGCAGCAGCCCGTATAGTTCGCGCCCTCGTCGTTGAGCAAGTGACGAGAAAGCAGCTCCAAGTAATTGATTTTCTTAAGAAAATTTCTTCAAAAAAGAGCTTGCCAAGGTCGAAGCGGTCGCTATAATGCGCACCACTTCGAGGGTCACCGGAAGCGGTGATCCGGAGGGTCCGGAAGGCTTTCTAGCCGCACAGGAAGCCTCGAAAAAGTCTGCAAAAAGCACTTGCTTCAGCAGAGTGGATGTGTAGAATACGCGTCCCGCAGTTAGGGCCGAGCGCCCAGCTGAGTTGTTTAAAAATTCGATCAAGCAATATGTGTGGGTGCTTACGGGGCGATGAATCGATACATCCAGTTCGGCCTGAATTGGCTGAGGCTGGAAAAT
>NZ_JAYEFD010000007.1:0-56993 GCF_035117725.1 Microbulbifer magnicolonia
GCGCGGCCTGCCGCAGGCCCTGCGCGAAGTACTCGACGCGATCGATCTATCGCGGCCATGGGCGGATGGCCGCCCCGCCGCTCCTACAGGGCATTCTGCTTCTGCTGCTGTGCCTGTGCACCGCAAAATCGTTCGCCCAGGAAGAACTGCTGCTGTGGCACGGGTACCGCGGTGCCGAGCGGCAGGCGCTGGAGCGGCTGCTCGAGGATTACAATCGCAGCCAGGATCGGGTGCGCGTCAGAACGCTGGCGGTTCCGTTCGGCGGCTACGCCGACAAGCTCTCCGCGGCGCTGCCGCGGGGGCAGGGGCCGGACCTGTTTATCTTTGCCCACGACCGCATCGGCGGCTGGGCCAGCGCCGGCCACACCATCGCCCCCATCGACGAATTCGTTGCGCCGGATGTGTTGCGCCGCTTCCCGGACAGCCTGCTCGGCGCCATGCGCTACCGGGGCAGTCTCTACGGCCTGCCGTTCAATTTCAAAAGCACCGCGCTGATCTACAACCGCGCACTGATCGACGCGCCCCCGGCGACGACGGCGGAGATGATCGCGCTGGCCCGCGCGCACACCGACAGAAAGCGCGGCCGCTTCGGTCTCGCCTACAGCTATACGGAACCCTTCTTCCACGGCGCCCTGATGAACGCCTTCGGCAGCGGCCCGTTTGACGGGGAGCGGCTGGCGCTCGACAGCGACGCCAATATCCGCTCGCTGCAGCTGCTGGCGGACTGGGTCAGAGTGGATGGGGTGCTGCCGGAGGAGCCCAACAGTACTCTGGTCACCAACCTGTTCAATCAGGGGCGCGCGGCCATGGTGATCAGCGGCTCCTGGATGCTCGGCGAGATAGACCCGCAGATTGATTACGCGGTCGCGCCGCTGCCGCTGCACGGCGCCAGTGGCAAGCCGCTGTCTCCCTGGGTGGCGGTCGAGGGGCTTTTCCTGTCGCCCTGGTCCAAACACAAGGCCGCCGCCTACCGGCTGATGGAATATCTGACTGCGCGCGGGGCGGCCGAACAGATGGCGATCGCCGGCGGGCAGCTGCCGGCGAACCTGGCCGCCTTCGATCACCCGCAGGTCGCCGCCGACGCAGTGGCCATGGCCTACCGACGCCAGCTGGACAGCGCGGTGCCGATTCCGAACCTGCCGGAGATGACCCTGTTGTGGGCGCCGCTGGAGAACCTGCTGAAGAAAGTGGTGAAGGGCGCGGCGCAGCCGGCAGCGGAAATGCGGCGGCTGCAGCGCGCGCTGCAGCGGGATATCGCCGCACTGCAGTCATCGCGAAACAAGGGTACTGAACATACTCGGGCGCCGGCCTGGCTGTGGCCGCTGTGCATGCTGCTGGCGCTGGCCGCGCTGGTGGCGCTCGTGAAGCTGCGCGGGCGCATCGCGGATTCCTGGCGCCGCAACCGCACCGCGTATGTCTATATAGCGCCGGCGCTGCTCGGCATGCTGCTGCTGGTGTTCTTCCCGCTGCTCTACGGCCTGCTGCTGTCCTTCACCGACACGACCCTGCTGAACGAGAACGCCTCCTTCGCATCGCGCTGGCTGGGGCTGGACAACTATGCCGGCATCCTCGGCGACTGGAACCTCTGGTACGGCGAGGGCGCCGAGCGCAGTATCAACTTCGACAATTTCTACTGGACCCTGCTGGTCACCATCTGCTGGACCGCCAGCAACGTGCTCTTCTCCGTCGGGCTGGCACTGGTGCTGGCACTGGCCCTGAACAGGCCGATCTTCGGCAGAGGGGTTTTCCGCGTACTGCTGATTCTGCCCTGGGCCATTCCGAACTACATCACCGCACTGGTGTGGAAGGGCATGTTCCACCCGCAGTTCGGCGTGATCAACCAGGCGCTGCAGATATTCGGCTTTCCGTCTGTGGCCTGGTTCGATTCGGTGGCGGCGAGCTTCTTTACCGGCCTGGTCACCAATGTGTGGCTCTCCATTCCGTTCATGATGGTGGTGATCCTCGGCGGCCTGCAGTCGATACCGCGCGAACTCTATGAGGCGGCGAAGGTGGAGGGTGCCGGGCGCTGGTTCCAGTTCCGCGAGATCACCCTGCCGCTGCTGAAGCCGGTGCTGATTCCGGCCGTCATCCTGTCGGTGGTCTGGACCTTTAATATGTTCAACGTGATCTACCTGGTCAGCGATGGCGCGCCGGCCGGCGCCAACGATATCCTGATCACCAGGGCGTTCCGCATCGGCTTCGAGAAATACCAATACGCCTACGCCGCCGCCTACTCGATGGTGATACTGGCGCTGCTGTTCGGCTACGCCCTGTGGCAGACGCGCATTTCCAGGACCCTGGAGGCGGCGCGATGAAACGAATAATCAGGGATATCTGTTCCTGGCGCTTCGCCCTGCTGGTCTTTGCCGGTGCGGTGGTGATCTACCCGCTGCTGTGGGTCGTCAGCCTCGCCTTTTCCGGCCAGCAGTCGCTGCAGCTGGTGGTGGAGCCTACGGATGCCGGCTTCTGGGGGCAGTTGGCGGCGCTGGTGCCGCTGCCGCAGCAGTGGTCGCTGGACAACTTTCGCGCGGTCTTAACCGAGCAGCCGTTTATGCGCTGGCTGGGTAACAGCCTGGTGGTCGCGCTCAGTACCACCCTGGTGGGACTGTCCCTGTCCTGCACCGCCGCCTACGCCTTCTCCCGCTTTCGCTTCCCCGGTCGCGAGCGCGGCCTGATGCTGTTTCTGATCTCGCAGATGTTCCCGGCGGTGCTGATGCTGATACCGCTGTATGTGATCGTGGTGCAGTGGCTGGGGCTGGGCAATACCTGGCTGGGGCTGGTGCTGGTGTACGCAATCACCGCGCTGCCTTTCTGCGTGTGGATGCTGAAGGGCTATTTCGACTCGTTGCCCTACGAGATAGAGGAGTCGGCCCTGCTGGAGGGCGCGTCGCGCTTTACCATCTTCTACCGCATCATCCTGCCGCTGGCGCGCCCGGCCATCGCCGTGACCGGTCTCTTCTCCTTTATGACCGCCTGGAACGAATTCATCCTCGCCTCCATCTTTATGGACGACGAATCGAAATACACGGTGCCGGTGGGCCTGCGCTTCTTCGTCAGCGATTACGCGTCCGAGTGGGGTTTCTTCGCCGCCGGTTCCATTCTGGTTTCGATTCCGGTTATCCTGCTGTTTCTGTCGCTGCAGCGTTTTCTGGTCTCCGGCCTGTCGGCCGGTGCGGTAAAAGGCTGAAGGCCCGCTAACTCGCAGCCTAGTGTGAGACACCACACCAATAATAATCCTGTGCCATTGCTGTTATGTCTGTGGAATCTTCCATTTCCCGCCGCCGGTTTCTGTCGCGGGCGGCTGCCGGGCTAGCCGCCACGGCGTTGCCGGCCGCGGCCCTGGCCGTGCCAGCCATCTCACCGTCAAATCCCCGCCTGCGCGGTGTACAGCTTTATACCCTGCGCGAACTGATGGCGCAGAGTGTGGAGCGCACGCTGGAGCAGGTCGCGGCGGCCGGCTACCGGCAGGTGGAGTTTGCCGGGCTTTTCGGCCATTCCCCGGCGGTGCTGCGCCGCTGGCTGGCTGATCTGGATCTGTCCGCGCCGGCGAGCCATTTCCCGCAGGAGGTGCTGGAGGCGGATATCGAGCAGGCCCTGGACACTGCAGTCGCGCTGGGCAACCGCTACCTGGTGCTGCCCTGGCTGGATGCGCACCGGCGCACGCTGGCGGACTATCAGCGGCTGGTGGAAAACCTGAATCGATGGGGTGCCCGCTGCCAAGAGGCCGGATTGCGCCTCGCCTATCACAACCACGATTTCGAGTTTGTCGCCACCGAAGGCGTGATCCCCTATCAACTGCTGCTGGAGCACACGGATCCGCAGCTGGTGTTTTTTGAACTGGACACCTACTGGATGCACCGGGCGGGGCAGCAGCCGCTGGCGCTGTTCGAGCGCTATCCGGGTCGGTTCCCGCTGTGGCATCTGAAGGACGCTACGGCCGATGGCGCCATAACCGAGGTCGGGCAGGGCGTGATCGACTTTTCGCGTCTGTTGCATAGCGCCCGGCAGGCGGGGCTGGAGTATGGGTTTGTCGAGCGGGATGATGCCGACAACCCGCTCGACAGCATCCGCCAGAGTTTCGCCGCGCTGCGAAGGTGGCACGTTTAGCATTCTACCGTAGTGCCGCGCGCGGGCTGGGTGCGCCCGTTGCGCCGTTCTGCCATCTATAAGCCGCCTGTGCAGCGGAACTTCGGCCGCAATGCACTATCTTGGGTCGCAATCCGCAGGCTATTCTAACTTTCTGATTCTAAAGAATTTTTTCGGTCCCGCTTTGGTGGGTTCAAGGTGGGATAGTCCATTTTTCCCCTTTCGTTCAATGTGGGACGACTCAAGTTGGCGCCCGGCAGGAGTATAGGCTGGCGCCAGATCGCGCTATCCTGCCGGATCTCCCAGGGGTAGACATCCCGCGCAAATAAAAAATAACGACGTGACGATGGGGAGAAGACTCCATGAGCAATCAATTCGGGTTTAGGAAGAAATCCATAGCCGCCGCCATCGCCTGCGCGCTGAGCGGTGCGGCAGTGGCACAGGAGGCGCAGAATGCCTCGCTGGAAGAGGTGGAGGTTGTCGGTATTCGCGGGAGCCTGGCCAAGTCGATGGATATCAAGCGCGATGCCCAGGGCGTGGTGGACGCCATTTCCGCCGAGGATATCGGCAAGATGCCGGACACCAACCTGGCGGAGTCGCTGCAGCGCATCACCGGTGTGTCCATCGACCGCCAGAACGGCGAGGGCAGCAGGGTAACGGTGCGCGGCTTCGGCCCCGACTACAACGTGGTGACCCTGAACGGCCGGCAGATGCCGGCGGCCAATATCGAAACCACCACCGCCTCCGCGGCCCGCTCTTTCGACTTTGCCAACCTGGCCGCCGAGAGCGTCAGCGCGGTGGAAATCTACAAGACCGGCAAGGCCTCACTGTCCACCGGCGGTATCGGCTCGGTGATCAATATCCGCACCGCGCGCCCGCTGGAGCAGGACGATCTGGTGCTCAACCTGAGCGGCAAGACCACCCACGACACCTCCAACAAGGAGGGATCGGACTGGACGCCGGAGCTGTCGGGCATCTTCAGCACCAAGTTCGCCGACGACACCATCGGCGTGGCGCTGACCGGATCCTATTCCGAACGCGACAGCGGCTACGGCAAGTCGGAGACGCCGTCCGGCTGGTACACCATCCCCGGCGGCCAGGGCGACTGGGGCTCCGTCGCCCCCACTGATGATTGGTACGAGAACTTCGAGAATGCGCCCCGGGAAGGCGATATCTATTCGATGCCGCGCGGTATCGGCTACGCGTTCGGCGAGGTGCAGCGCGAGCGCACCAATGCCCAGCTGACCCTGCAGTGGGCGCCGACCGACAACTTCGAGGCCACCCTCGATTACACCTACGCCGAGCAGGACGTCGAAGAGCAGTACAACGCCATGGGCGCCTGGTTCAACGGCGTACCCGTGTCCGGCTCCTTCACCGAGGGCTCCGGCAACGGCAGCGTAGTCGCGCCGATCGTCTACACCGACGCCACCGGTGCCGACGTGACTTTCAACGCCGGTGAGTGGGGCAGGGTCAACGAGAACAACTCCGTGGGCCTGAACCTGGTCTGGAATCCCAGCGACAATCTGACGCTGGCGTTCGACTACCACAACTCCACCGCGGAGAATGGCGCGAAAGACGGTCGCGGCACCAACAACACCATCGCCGGTGTGCAGTACAACCGCGCCGCCACCACCGTCAACTACGGCAAGGATCTGCCCACTACCACTTTCGAATTCATCGACGGCCAGGGCTTCGATCCGGCACAGATGCTGACTTCCGGCACCAGCTTCCGCAACAGCTACATGAAGCACGACATCGAGCAGGCCAGGTTTGACGGCACCTTCGAGGTCGAGGCCGGCCCTGTCAGGAGCATCGATTTCGGCCTGGCCTATACCGAGTCGGCCAACCGCTCCGCCTATGCGGTCGCCCAGCGCGATACCTGGGGCGGCTACGGCAGCGCAGCCGATTATCCGGACGATATTTTTGTGCGGAAGAGCATGGCCGACGCGCTGGATCAGTTCGACAGCGCCGACAGCGCGGAGATGACGCCCTACTACTATGCGGCGGACTTCCAGGGCATGATCGATGCCATCTCCGCCATCGCGGCGGCGAATGGCGAATCCTTCGGTCCCTGCGGCACCGTGCTCTGCGTCGGCGACGACTTCACCACCGACCGCACCGCGGTTGAGCAGCAGCAGGCGGCCTATGCGCAGGTCAATCTGGCCTGGGAAGACGCCGCCATGCCGATGCATCTCGCGGTCGGTCTGCGTTTCGAGGATACGACCGTGGACGCCAAGGCACTGGTGCCGCAGTACGATTCCCTTGCATGGGTGGGCGACAATGAGTTCCGTGCCCAGGAGAGTGGGCTGGGCTTCAGTGAGCAGTCGGGGGCCTACAGCAACTGGCTGCCGAACATCGACTTCGATATCGCACTGACCGACGACCTGGTCGCCCGCACTTCCCTGAGCAAGACCATCACCCGACCCGGCTACAACGATATACAGGGTGGCCAGACGATCGATTCCCTGCTGCGGGCCCAGGGCGGTAACGCTTCGCGTGGCAATCCGGACCTGGATCCGTTTGAGTCCACCAACTTCGACCTGTCCGCCGAGTGGTACTACGCCGAGGGCAGCTACGTGTCCGCCGGCTACTACCGCAAGGACGTGAAGAACTTTATCGGCCAGAGCTCGTTCACCGAAACCACCTTTGACCTGGCGCACCCGGCACAGGGACCGCGCTACGAGCAGGCTGTCGCCGACCTGGGCACCCGTGACGCGGCTCAGGTGCGCGCCTACATGGAATCCCTGTACGGCGCGCCAGTCGTGGGCTCGGCGGCCGAGGGAGATCCGTCAGCGGTATTCACGGTGATCGCACCCGTCAACGCCGAGAACGCCGAGATCGACGGCTTCGAGTTTGCCGTCCAGCACATGTTCGGCGACTCCGGCTTCGGCGGCATCGTCAACTTCACCACTGTCGATGGCGATATCGCCTACGACAACTTCAATACCAACAAGGGTGACGGGGTTGAGAACCAGTTCGCGCTACTGGGCCTGAGCGACTCGTTCAACGTCGTGGGCTTCTACGACAAGAACGGTATCCAGGCGCGGATTGCCTACAACTGGCGCGACGACTTCCTGAATGCGACCTTCGACGGCAACGGCGAGCGCAACCCGGTGTACACCGAGGCCTACGGCCAGTGGGACGTCAATGCGAGTTACGACATCCAGGACAACCTCTCGGTGTTTGTGGAGGGTATCAACATCACCAGCGAGACCCAGCGTCTGTATGGTCGCCATGAAAATATGATGATCGGCACCATTCAGACCGGGGCCCGCTACAACCTGGGTGTGCGTTACACCTTCTAAGTCTGGTAGGGTTTGGCCGGGTGGGCGCGGAACAAGCTCCCCACCCGGCCAATCAGACACAATTTTCAGAAGTCGCGTGATGTGATGCAAAGCGAACTAACCGTTTTGGTGCTGGGCGGCGGCGCCGCCGGCTGGCTCACCGCCGCCATACTGGCGGCCGAGCACGGTCGCGCCCGCGGCGGCGACTGCGACATCGCGCTGGTGGAGTCGCCCGATGTGCCGACCATCGGTGTCGGCGAGGGCACCTGGCCTTCCATGCGCGAGACCCTGCGGCGCATCGGCCTGAGTGAGCGGCGCCTGTTCAGCGACTGCGACGCGGCTTTCAAGCAGGGGTCGCTCTTTTCCCGCTGGCGCTCGGACAGCCAGGGCGACCGCTACTACCACCCATTTTCCCTGCCGCACGGATACTTCGAGCTGGATCTGGCGACTTGCGGCGGAAGGGAAGACTACGCCTATGCGGTAACACCGCAGGCGGCCATCTGCGATGCCAACCTCGCCCCCAAGCAGCCGGGTACACCGGAATACGCCGGGGTGCTCAATTACGGCTACCACTTCGATGCTGTCAAGTTCGGCCGGTGCCTGCGCGATCACTGCGTGACACAGCTGGGGGTGCGGCACCTGCAGGCGGACGTGGAACGCGTGGAGGGCGCCGCAGACGGCACAGTCACGGCGCTGCACACCCGCGACGGGCAGCGGCTGAGTGCGGACCTGTTCGTCGACTGCTCCGGCAGCGCCGGGCTGATCATCGGCGACCATCTCGGCGTGCCCTGGGTGAGCAAGTCCCCGGTGCTGTTCAACGATCGGGCACTGGCCGTGCAGGTGCCGCACGCGTCACCGGACGCGCCCATCGCCTCTGTCACCCGCTCGACGGCCCGCGCCAACGGCTGGATCTGGGATATCGGCCTCCCCGGGCGCCGCGGCATCGGCTATGTCTACGCCAGCGACTTTGTCGCTGACGGCGCGGCGGAAGCGGACTTCCGCCGTTTTCTCACCGGTGAGTTTCCCGAATCGCAGTGCAATGCGCTGCAGATTCGCCAGCTGCGTTTCGCCCCCGGTTACAGGGAGATATTCTGGGCCGGCAACTGCATCGCCGTGGGCATGGCGGCCGGTTTTATCGAGCCGCTGGAGGCCTCGGCGCTGGCGCTGATCGAACAGTCCGCCGGCCTGATCCGCGACCTGTTGCCGGCGCGGACTGACGACATGGCCATTGCAGCCAAGCGCTACAACCGCCAGATGCTGGCGCACTGGGACAACATCATCGAGTTCCTGAAACTGCACTATGTGCTGTCGACGCGTACCGACTCCGACTACTGGCGCGCCCACCGGCAGCCGGAATCAATTCCGGAGATGCTGCAGGAAAACCTGGTCCTGTGGCGGCACCGGGCGCCGGCCCGGCAGGACTTTCCGCAGGCCCAGCCGCTGTTCCCGCCGGCCAGTTATCGCTACGTGCTGAACGGCATGGGGCACAGGTGTGATTTCGCGCGCGTCCCGCGCGCGGATCGCAATCCCGAGCGCGCGCGCGCCCTGCTCGCGGAAGTGCAGCGCCAACTGGCCAGTTTCCGTCAGGGCCTGCCGGGCAACCGCGAGCTGATTGCGCAATTGATTGCCGGCGCACGGCCCCAGGTGCGGGCGCTATGAATTACCCGAATTTTATTCCCGCCGTCGAAACACGGGAGTATGTGGACCCGCAAGAAATGAGCGCGACGATCGCCGGCCGGGACACGCCGCTGCTGCTGAAAGGCGCCGTGGCTCACTGGCCCATGGTGCAGGCGGCGCAGGCGGGCTGCCTGGGCGATTACCTGGCGCCCTTCGATCAGGGCCGGCCTCTTATGGTATTCCGTGCCGGCGCCGAGACCCGCGGGCGCATCTTCTACAACGATACGATGGACGGCTTCAACTTCGCGCGCACCAGCGGCCAGTTGCTGCCGACACTGCGCCAGCTGGAGCGCGAGTCCGTCGATGACTTTTGCTACGTGGGCTCGACACCGGTGGATCGGCACCTGCCCGGCTTGCGCGCGCACAACGACCTGGACCTGCCCGATTTTCAGCCGCTGGTGTCGCTGTGGTTCGGCAACCGCACGCGTATCGCCGCCCACTTTGACCTGCCCGACAACCTGGCCTGCGTGGTGGCCGGCCGCCGCCGCTTTACCCTGTTCCCGCCGCAACAGGCGGCCAATCTGTACCCGGGGCCACTGGACTTCAACCCGGCGGGCCAGGCCATCAGCATGGTGGACTTCTATGCGCCGGACTACCAGCGCTTCCCGCGCTACCGCGAGGCGCTCGATGCGGCCCTAGTAGCCGAGATGGGCCCCGGCGACCTGCTCTTCCTGCCCAGCATGTGGTGGCACCAGGTGGAAGGGCTCGACGACCTGAACGTGCTGGTGAACTACTGGTGGCGGGCCACGCCCAGCTGGAGCGGACTGCCGCACGACGCGCTGCTGCACGCGCTGCTCAGCATTGGCGGCCTGCCCGAGACACAGCGACAGGCCTGGGGACATCTGTTCGACCATTATGTGGTGAACCGGGAGAAGGCTGCCGCGCATATCCCACCGGCCAGGCGCGGTGTACTGGACCAGCTCGACCGGCATTCGGCCGCGCAGGTGAAAAAATTATTGATAGAAAAATTGCAGCGGATGCCGTGAGCCGACTTGCGGCGAGTCTCTTTAATTGCCGGGTTAATAATAAAAATAGTGAGATAGCGATGAGTCGAGCCATCAAGAAGATCGTGATTGCCGGCGGTGGCACCGCCGGCTGGATGACGGCGGCGGCGCTGTCGAAACTGATGGGTGAGCAACTCGATATCACGCTGGTGGAGTCCGAGGCGATCGGCACCGTCGGCGTGGGCGAGGCCACCATTCCCACACTGGTGTTTTTCCACCGTTTACTCGGCATCGACGAGGCGGAATTCCTGGCCGCGACCCAGGGCACCTACAAGCTCGGCATCCGTTTCGAAAACTGGCGCGACCTCGGCAGGGATTACCTGCACGCCTTCGGCGTCACCGGCAAAGACTGCTGGGCCTGCGGCTTCCAGCATTTCTGGCTGCGCGCGCGCCAGCTGGGCATCGCCGGAGATTTCGGCGAGTACTGCCTGGAGCGACGCGCCGCCGAGGAGAAAAAGTTTTCCCATCTGCCCAACAACGGCCTCAATTACGCCTTCCACTTCGATGCCAGCCTCTACGCCAGGTACCTGCGCCAGTTCAGTGAGCGGCACGGCGTCACGCGGCTGGAGGGCAGGATCGAGCGGGTGGATCTGCAGCCGGACAGCGGTTATATCCGCGCGTTAAAACTCGACTCGGGGCGCGAGGTCGCCGGCGATTTCTTCATCGACTGCACGGGCCTGCGCGCGCTGCTGATTGAGAAGGCCCTGCACACCGGCTTCGAATCCTGGTCCCACTGGCTGCCCTGCGACAGCGCGGTGGCGGTGCAGACCGAGTCGGTGGCGCCGCCCGTTCCCTTTACGCGTTCCATCGCGCGGGAGAGTGCCTGGCAGTGGCGCATTCCGCTGCAGCACCGCGTCGGCAACGGCCTGGTCTACGCCAGCGACTATCAAAGCGACGATGCGGCGCGCGCGCAGCTGCTGGACAATATCGAGGGCAAGCCCTTGATTGAACCGCGGCTGATCCGTTTCCAGACCGGGCGCCGCCGCAAGCAGTGGCACAAGAACTGTCTGGCCGTCGGCCTGTCCAGCGGTTTTCTGGAGCCGCTGGAGTCCACCAGTATCCACCTGATCCAGCAGAACATCGTGCGCTTCCTGCGCTTCTTCCCGCAGACAGAGATTCGTCAGATCGAGGTAGACGAATTCAACCGCCTGGCGGATTTCGAAATGGAGCGTATCCGCGATTTCATCATCCTGCACTACAAGGTGACCGAGCGATCGGACACGGACTTCTGGCGTCACTGCCGGCAGATGAGCGTGCCCGACAGTCTCGCCGCCAAGATCGATATGTTCCGCGAGACGGGCCATGTATACCGCGAGGGCAATGAGCTGTTCGTGGACTCCTGGCAACAGGTCATGCTCGGCCAGGGCCTGGTGCCGGAGCGCTACCACCCGCTGGTGGACACCATGCCCGAACAGGAACTCGCGGACTTCATTCGCCAGATCAAGGCCGGTGTGGATAACACCCTGGCCGGGCTCAAAGAACACAACGCCTATCTGGATGGCTTTCTGTCGGGCGCCATGCGGCGGGCAGGGTAAGTTTCTGCTGGCCGCACCATAAGAGCCCGGGGAAATTCCGCCTATGAAATTAATGACCTGCGCACTGTTTTCATTGGCAGTGTTGGCAGCCGGCTGCGGCCGCCAGGAGTCAGCCGCAACAGCACCGAAAAAGCTGCCGGTCGCTTCGGCAGCTCAGGCGCACAGCCTTGTGCTGGATACCCGGCACATCGACCAGGTGCTGAGTGATTTCACGGCCAGTGGTGAACTGGTGGGTGTTTCCGCGCTGATTTATCAGGACGGTCGCGAGGTCTATTTCGGTGCCCACGGCATGGCCGACCGCGAAAGAAAGATTCCCATGGCCCGCGACACCCTGGTGCGGATCTATTCCATGACCAAACCCGTTACCGGCGCGGTGCTGATGACGCTCTACGAGCAGGGAAAATTCCAGCTGGACGATCCGCTGGAGAAATACGCCGCGGAATTTGCCGGTATGCGGGTATACGCCGGCCGGGAGCACGGAGAGCCGGTGTACGAAGCGGCGGCCCGCCCCATCACCGTCAGTGACATCATGCGGCACACCGCGGGCTTCTATTCCGACAGCAGCGACTCGCCGGTGGGAGAACTCTACCGCGCCGCCGACCCCATGAGTCTGACGCATACGCTGGAGCAAATGGCGGAAAGTCTCGGCGAATTGCCCCTGGTGTTTCAGCCCGGCAGCCGGTGGCTGTACGGGCCTTCCACAGACGTGCAGGCATTTCTGGCGGAACGCCTGGCGGGGCAGCCATTTCTGGCGGAACGCCTGGCGGGGCAGCCATTTGCGCAGTTGCTGCAGGAACGGATTCTGGATCCCCTGCAAATGCACGATACCGGTTACCGCATTGGCGACCGGCGGGATCGGCTGGCGAGAATGTACAACCGCCATGAAGACGGCAGCTTTACCCCCATCACCGACGACCGGGCGCCGGCCAACGCGCCGCTGCTGCGCGACTGGCCGATGACGCCGGGTGGCTGGGGCCTGGTGTCCAGCCTGGACGATTACATGCGATTTGCCCGGATGCTGCTCAACGGTGGAGCGCTGGATGGTGTGCGTGTGCTGAAACCGGAAACCGTCGCCCTGATGGCCGCGGATATGCTGCCGGATACGGTGACCGACAGATCCTGGTTGCCGGGCAAGGGGCAGGTGGGTTTTGGTATCAATTTCGCGGTGCGGCTGGCGCCCCCTGCCGATAGGAAAGAGGCATCGGGAGCGGTGGGGGAATTTTTCTGGGATGGCTTCGCCAACACGCTGTTCTGGGTAGACCCGCAGCACAAGCTGGCCGCCGTTCTGTTTACCCAGTACCAGCCCTGGGGCGGTGTGGACCTGCACAAGGATTTCCGTGACGCGGTCTACCGGAACGCAGCGGCAGCCAGCGCACTCGGCAGGCCGGCGGGCCCCGACAGCGCCGGCAGATGAAGCGTGCCCCGCGCAGCTGTGCGGCGTGCCTGTAACCCAAGGGCTTGCGCCTGGCCGCGGCAGCATCTCCCCGCGCCGCTGAAGCCGACTTCGCAACCAGTCATGGAAAACACTCCCGCGTCCCTCCCACTTTGCAGATTTCCGCAACCGGAAAGGTGGTCTGCACCATTTTGTGGTGGAAATTCAAAGTGGGACGACGCATTCCGGCCCATTCCGTACAACGGACGCTGCGAGAACTGAGATCGATGTACGTATTTTCTTCAGAACAATAATGGGAGTTCTGCGGTGATGAATAAGCGAATTCTGCTGGGGGTCATCTCCGGCCTGATTGCGGGCGGGGGCCTCGCCGGTTGCAATGAGAAAGTTTCACAGGCCGCGCCGGTCGCCAGCGAAAAGTCGGCGCAGTTGGGCGCGGACTGGCCGGCACTGACCAGCAGGGTTGCCAAGGACCCGGCCCTGGAAGCCAGGATCGATCAGCTTCTGGGCAGGATGACCCTGGAGGAAAAAGTCGGCCAGCTGATACAGGCGGAGCTGCGCGCGGTGACGCCGCAGGACGTGCAGGATTTTCACCTGGGCTCCGTCCTCAACGGCGGCGGCTCCTTTCCGAACAATGACAAGCACGCCTCCGTGGACGACTGGGTAGCGCTGGCCGATGCCTTCTACCGCGCCTCCATGGACACCAGCGACGGCGGCGTGGCCATTCCCGTTGTCTGGGGCACCGATGCGGTGCACGGCCACAACAACGTGATCGGCGCGACCCTGTTTCCGCACAATATTGCCCTCGGCGCGACGCGCAATCCGGCGCTGATCCGCGAGATAGCTGCGGCCACGGCGGCGGAAGTGGCGGCCACCGGCATCGACTGGAATTTCTCCCCCACGCTGGCGGTGGTGCAGGACGACCGCTGGGGCCGCACCTATGAATCCTATTCCGAAGACCCTGCGGTAGTGACCAGCTACGCCGGCCCGATGGTGGAAGGATTGCAGGGTGTCGCGCAGTCCGATGAACTCTTTGCCGAATCCCGCGTGATCGCCACTGCCAAACATTTCATTGCCGACGGCGGCACTACCGGCGGTATCGATCGCGGCGACGCCCAGTTCGGGGAGCAGCAGCTGAAGGACATTCACGCTCCCGGCTACTTCACTGCCATCGAGGCGGGCGTGCAGACGGTGATGGTCTCGTTCAGCAGTTGGCAGGGCGAAAAGATGCATGGTCACAAGTACCTGCTCACCGATGTATTGAAAAACCGCCTCGGCTTCGACGGCTTCGTGGTGGGTGACTGGATGGGCCACGCTTTTGTGGACGGCTGCAGCACCGTGAGCTGCCCCCAGGCCATCAACGCCGGCCTGGACATGTTTATGGCGTCCGATCCCGACTGGAAAGAACTGTACAACAATACCCTGGCCCAGGTGCGGGACGGCACCATCCCCATCGCGCGGCTGGAGGATGCGGTGCGCCGCATCCTGCGAGTAAAAATGCGCGCGGGCCTGTTTGACAAGGGTGCGCCGTCTGAACGCGCCCTGGCTGGCGACGCGTCCGCAATCGGTTCGCCGGAGCACCGCGCCGTGGCGCGCCGGGCGGTGCGCGAATCCCTGGTGCTGCTGAAAAACCGCGGCGGGCTGCTGCCGCTCGCGCGCGATCAGCGCGTACTGGTGGCCGGCGACGGCGCCGACAATATCGGCAAGCAGGCCGGCGGCTGGACCATTTCCTGGCAGGGCACCGGCAATGACAACAGCGACTTTCCCGGTGCCACCTCCATTTATGCCGGCATCGCCGCGGCGGTGGAGGCCGCCGGCGGCGAAGCCCTGCTGAGCGAAGACGGCAGCTTCGCACAGAAGCCGGATGTGGCCATAGTGGTGTTCGGCGAAGACCCCTACGCGGAGATGCAGGGCGATATCGCCAATCTGGATTACCGCGGCGACAGCGATCTGGCGCTACTGAAAAAACTGCAGGCACAGGGTATCCCGGTGGTGTCCCTGTTCATCACCGGTCGCCCGCTGTGGGTCAACCCGGAGATCAACGCCTCCGATGCCTTCGCCGTAATCTGGCAGCCGGGCAGCGAGGGCGGTGGCGTAGCCGACGTGATTTTCCGCAAAGCGAATGGCGAGGTGAACTACGATTTCGTGGGCCGCCTGCCGTTTACCTGGCCGCAGGCTGCCGCGCCCGAGAACGCCGCTGTTCAGTACGCTTTTGACTTCGGTCTGGACTACGGCACCGAAGACATGGCCGCATTGCTGCCGGAAGAGAGCGGCCCGAGCGAGGCTTCCGCCGAGCGCGAACTGCGCGTGTTCGCCGGCCGCGCGCTGGCCCCCTGGAGCCTGGAGGCAGTGGACAGCAGCAACCGCAGCCGCGCCATCACCGATAGTGTCACCGAGCTGAACGGTCTGCGGGTGCAGGCGGTGGACCGCAATGTGCAGGGAGACAGCCGCCGGGTGCAGTGGGGCGGCCAGGGCCCGGCCAGTATCGGTTTCTTCGCCAACCAGCGCACGGATCTGAGCGGCTATCTCAAGTCTGGCGGCGCGCTGCTGTTCGATGTGAAGGTGGACCGGGCGCCGAGCAGCGACGTACGCGTGGGCATCTCCTGCGGCACCGACTGTCTCGCGGAACTGCCGGTAACCGAGCTGCTGCGCGGTGCCGAGCGGGGCGAGTGGCAGACCCTGTCCGTGTCCCTGCAGTGCCTCGCGGAGCAAGGCGCGCGCATGGACATGGTGCTGTCGCCCTTCTACATGACCACCGCCGGCGAGATGGATGTGTCCGTCAACAGCGTGCGCGTGGCCAGGGATGTGGATGCGGATATCGAGTGCGGCTGATCTCAGACTCCATGACCACACAATGACATTCTCCCGGGGCGGGCGCCCGCCCCGGTGCAAAATAACAATAAAACCTAACGCTGTTTTTCCCTTTCTGAAGTATCGACGCTCGAGTGCGGCCGGGAATCTGCCGCGTTCGCCTGAAATCCAGCAGAAGAAAATTTAAGAGCATTCCCATGAGAAGGCTGAAGAAAACATGGTCTGTCTGTACCGTGGCCGCCGCGCTGGCAGGTGCGGCCGCCGCTAGCGCGGTCGCGCCGCCAGCAGCGGCAGCAAGCCCGGTGGTGTGGGCGGTAAACAGCGGGGGCGAGGCCTTCGTCTCGATGGACGGCATTGCCTACGGCGCCGACGGGAATTTTTCCGGCGGCGGGGCGAGGCAGCTTTCCGGCGAAATCAGGGCGAGCCACAACCCGGTTCTCTACCAGAGCGAAAGGCGTGGCGAGCGCTTTGCCTATGCGCGGGCGCTGCCCGACGGCCGCTACAACCTGACGCTGCGCTTTGCGGAAAGCACGGCGCACAATGCCGGCGAACGCACCTTTTCCGTGGCTGTCGAGGGGCGGGAGCGGATAGCGGCGCTGGATGTGCGCGCCGCGAGCGGTGCGATCAATACTGCCTATGACGTGACCATTCCCGATGTACAGGTGGCGGATGGCGAGCTGAATATCGATTTCCGCGGTATCAACGGCGCGGCCGCCGTCAGTGCACTGGTGGTGACGCAGCCCCGCCAGAGGAGCGAGGGCTGGCAGCGCTACTGGTCCGACGAATTCGACTACAGCGGCGCACCAGATCCGGCCAAATGGAACTACGAAATACAGCCCCCGGGCTGGGTCAACGACGAGCTGCAGCGCTATACAGACCGCCGGGAAAACCTGCGCGTGGAAGGCGGTGTGCTGATTGTCGAAGGCCGCCGGGACCATTACATGGGCAGCGAATACTCGTCCGGCCGGATTCATTCACAGGGCAAGGGTGACCTGCTCTACGGTCGGGTCGAGGTGCGCGCGAAACTGCCTGCCGGGCGCGGCACCTGGCCGGCCATCTGGATGATGCCCGCGGACCACCTCGGCTATGGTGACGGCTGGCCCGACAGCGGCGAGATCGACATTATGGAACACGTGGGCTACGACGCGGGCCAGGTGCACGCCACCATCCACAACAACGCCTATTACTGGGTCAACGGCAGGCAGCGCAAGGGCTCGGTAATGCTGGACGATGTGACCGAAGCCTTTCATGTGTATGCGATGGAATGGGATCGGGGGCGCATGGACTTCTATATCGACGATATCCACTACTTCACTTACATCAACGACCGCCGCGGCTGGAAGTCGTGGCCCTTCGACAGGCCCTTCTACGTCATCCTCAACCTGGCCATCGGCGGCAACTGGGGCGGCGCGCGAGGCGTGGACGCGGATATCTGGCCGCGGCGCATGGAGGTGGATTATGTGCGCATGTACCGGCGCCGCCCGCCAGCGGTTGCGGGTGCCTCAGGCGGCGACTGAATTCTTGCCCAGCGCCTGCCTGCGGTACTCGGTGGGCGACATGCCCGCCAGACGGCTGAAGAAGCGGTGAAACGCCGACTTGCTGTTGAAGCCGGATTCCAGCAGTACGTCCAGCACCGTCATCTCCGCCTTGCCCGGATCCGCCAGCAGCGCCTTGGCCTCTTCCACCCGGTAGGAATTGATGAACTCGAAGAAGTTGGTGCCGAAGTGTTTGTTGATCACCGCCGAGACTTCCTTGGCCGGCAGCTCGAGACGGTTGGAAAACTGTTCCAGGTTCAGGTTCTTTTTCAGGTAGAGTTTCTCTGTTTCCATCGCCTGACGAACCTTGTTTATCGCGCTCTCCGACGGTTCCTCGCCACTGGGTTCGCGGCTCTGTTGCGGCTGGGTGACCAGCAGCTGGTGGGCATAGCTGAGGCTGTAGGCGAAGAAGGCGTTGATCAGGATAAAGGTCACATAGTTGTCGGCGATGCCGAGCAGGTCGGCGGTCTCCACCGACGAGTACTTGGCCAGCACGTGCACCGCCAGGGTCCAGCCCCAGCTGATCAGTACGCCGTAGGTGAGGATGTTCAGCCAGTGCAGTTCGGTGGTGGAGAAGTGCGAATACTCGTCCTCCAGTTCGCCGCGATAGCGGTGCAGCGACAGCACTGCGGCGATCGCGTAGGCGAGCGGCACCGCGGTGGCGAGGTCCCAGACCAGCTCCACCGCCAGCTCCGGGAAGCCCGGGCTGTCGATGGCGATGCGGCGCAGGTCGTCGCTGCTGAGGTCGAAGGCGAAGATAGACAGCATCAGCAACAGCGCCGGAACCAGGTGAAGCGCGTGGCGCCACTCAAGGCGCAAATTCTGCTGCGTCAGGGATGATACATACAGGTAGATGGCCGGCCCCTTCAGCATCAGTGCGGCAAACAGGAAGTAGGGCAGCAGCCGTTGACCGAACAGGGGCGCCACTTCGAACTGGTCGTTCCACAGGATCAGCGTGCAGGCCGAGGCGGTCGCCACGATCAGCAGGAACGCGGTCAGCAGCAGGCCGTAATTGCGTTCGCGAATGGGCAGTACCTGCTGGAAGATCGACAGCAGCAGGCACTCCGCCGCGGTCATCAGCAGCACCACGTCGTGAATGTTGAAGATGTAGTCTTTCATCGTCGCCCCGGCACACCGCTTTTTATTGGAGTTATGGTGCGGCAGTATAGAGAAAGGCCGGCGGGAAGCCCATCCCGGATCCCGGCCGGCCCCGTCCCTCTTTGCCGCGGGGAAAGTGACACGCCCCCGGGCGCCCCACTTTGTGCGCCCGGGGGGAAGTGGGGCGACGTCTCCCCCCCTTGTGCCGATGATGTCAGCATGGGTAATTGCGGAAATCATTTATGCGCGGACGCTTCCGCGATGGAGGCCTTCGGCGGCCTGATCCGGCAGCGCCGCCAATCGATTTTCCGGATTAACAACAATAAAAACAGGTGAGAGAAATGCAGTTAGCAGCAATCGATATTCTGATCTTTGCCGTCTACGTGGCCGCGCTGGTCACCATCGGCTACCTGGTGTCGCGGGAGAAGGCCGGGCACCAGAAAAACACGCGGGACTATTTCCTGGCCGGCAAGGGGCTGCCCTGGTGGGCGGTGGGAGCATCGCTGATCGCGGCGAACATCTCCGCCGAGCAGATTATCGGCATGTCCGGTTCCGGCTACGCGATAGGCCTCGCCATCGCCTCCTACGAATGGATGGCGGCGATCACGCTCATTCTGGTCGGCAAATATTTCCTGCCGGTGTTCGTGCGCAAGAAAATCTACACCATGCCGCAGTTCCTCGAGCAGCGCTACGACCACCGGGTCAAGGTGGTGCTGGCGGTCTTCTGGCTCGGCGTCTACACGTTCGTCAATCTGACCGCGGTGCTGTGGCTGGGGGCGCTGGCGATCAATGCCATCGCCGGCGTCGAGCTGCTGTTCGGCCTGCTGTTCCTCGGCCTCTTTTCCGCGGCCTATTCCCTCTACGGCGGCCTGAAGGCGGTGGCGCTGACGGATATCATCCAGGTGGTGCTGCTGGTGTTCGGCGGACTGCTGCTGTCCTATCTCGCATTGGATCTGATCTCGGCCGGGCAGGGTCCGGTGGCCGGCTTTGTCGAGCTGACGCGGCAGGCGCCGGAGAAGTTCGACATGATCCTGTCGGCGGACAATCCCCACTATGCCAGCCTGCCCGGCCTGTCGGTGCTGGTGGGCGGTATGTGGGTGATGAACTTTTCCTACTGGGGCTTCAACCAGTACATAGTCCAGCGCGCACTGGCGGCAAAGGATTTACGAGAGGGGCAGAAGGGTATCGCCTTCGCCGCTTACCTCAAGCTGCTGATGCCGATCATCGTCGTGCTGCCGGGTATCGCCGCGGTGGTGCTGGTCCCCGATCTGGCCCGCCCCGACCAGGCCTACCCGACGCTGATGAACCTGATGCCGGTCGGTTTCAAGGGCCTGATCTTCGCGGCGCTGGTGGCGGCCATCGTTTCCTCGCTCGCCTCCATGACCAACAGTATCGCCACCATCTTTACGATGGATATCTATGCCCGCTACCAGCCGCAGGCGAGCGAGCGGCACTATGTGACCGTGGGCCGGGTCGCGAGCCTGGTGTCGCTGGTGCTGGCGATGCTCTGCGCACAGCCGCTGCTGGGCCAGTTCGAACAGGCGTTCCAGTACATCCAGGAGTTCACCGGCTTCTTTACGCCCGGCATAGTGGTGCTGTTCGTGCTGGGTGTCTTCTGGCCCCGCGCCACCGCCAATTCGGCCCTGGCCGCCGCCATCGCCTCGGCGCTGCTGTCGCTGGCGCTGAAACTCTGGTGGCCGGAGCTGCCGTTCATCGACCGGGTGGGCCTGGTATTCCTCTGCTGCGTGGCGCTGGCGGTGGCGGTATCGCTGCTGCAGGCCCGCGGCCGCGCGGTGACGGTCACTGCCGGCGGCGCCGTCGCGCTGCGCGAAATCAGCTTCGCCACCAGCCAGGGCTTCAACCTGGCGGCACTGGGGGTCACCCTGGTGCTGGCGGCTCTCTACGCCACCTGGTGGTAGGTCCCCTGTGGGCGCCCGCGCGGCGGGCGGGCAATCCCGGCGCCTCGGTCGGCGCCACTTCGCCAGCCGGGCTGGCTCCCGCAGCGTGGTAACGCATCCGTTGTCCTCTCCAGGGTGAACGCAGGGTCTGCCCCTGCATATCTTGGCCGGCCCCAGCGCCGGCCTTTTTTATGGGCCCTGCGTCGAAATCACGGCGCCGGCATTTTGTCCTCCCCTGGGAGCGGGGGTGGGGCAATAGTGAAGTCGGCAGAGGGCTGGTTTTATTTTGCCCAACACCGTACCTTATACCGCCGATTTTGGGGGTATGTAACAGGGACAATGATGACAAGTATCGTAGCGGATATTGGCGGCACCAACGCCCGTTTTGCCATCGCCAGGCCGGTGGCGGGCGGTTACCAGCTGGAGTCGCTGAAGGTAGTGGACTGCAAGCGCTTCGACGGGTTCGAGGCGGCGCTGCGCCACTGGCTGGAGGGGCTGGACCAGCCGCGGCCGGAAAAGGTCTGTATCGCCGCGGCGGGACCGCTGGAGAAGAACGCTGCTGGCGGCAGCGTCTATATGACCAATCTCGGCTGGACCATCACCACCGAGTCCTTGTGCAAGGAGTTTAGTTTCCCGCGCCTGGAGCTGATCAACGATTTCGCCGCGCTGGCGCTCTCCCTGCCGCGGCTGTCGGAGAGCGACTACCGCGTGCTGCGCGACGTGCCGCGGGTGCCGGGTGCGGCCATGGCGGTGCTCGGCCCGGGTACCGGCCTGGGGGTGGCGGGCCTCGGCGTGGACAACGGCCACTACCATGTACTGGCCGGCGAGGGTGGTCACGCCAACCTGCCTGCGGCCACCGAGCGCGAGCTGCAGCTGCTGCAGATACTGCTGAAGACCCGCCAGCCGGTCTTCAACGAGTGGGTGCTGTCGGGCAGCGGGCTGGTAAACCTGTACCGCGCCGTGTGCGAGCTGAATGGCCGCCAAGCCGAGGACCTGACCCCGCCGGATGTCAGCGCCCGCGGCCTGGACGGTTCCGACCCCCTGTGCCGGGAGACGCTGCTGGATTTCCTCAATTTCCTCGGCAGTGCCGCCGGCGACGCTGCCCTGTACCTGGGGGCGCGCGGCGGAGTTTTCCTCGGCGGTGGTATACTGCCGCGCATCGCGGAGCTGCTGCCGCAGAGCGAATTCGAGCAGCGCTTCCTGAACAAGGGCAGGGCGGAGCAGTGGATGGAGACGGTCCCCCTCTACGCCCTGAATGCCGGCTACCAGGCATTGATCGGCGCCGCCGCGCACCTCGAAGGCTGAGTCGGCGTAGCGAAAAAAATTTAATTAAATCAAAGAGTTACGGTGTTGCAGGGCGCCCCTCCGGCGGGCGCCACGGATTCTCCCGCCTCCTCCCCCCTCGGGGGAGGATGTTATGGATGAGGGGCAGGCCTAGGATGCAAGGTCTCACCATAACGATAAAACCTGGGAGAAGATGATGAGTCTATCCAACAAGAGTAAAGGGGCTTTCCGGCCGACTTTGCTGTCAGCTGCCATCGCGGCCTCTGTGACTGCCTCTTTTGGGGTGTATGCGCAGGAGGGCCAAGAGGCAGCACTCGAAGAGGTAACAGTTACCGGTTTCCGCAAGAGTGTGATGGACTCCATCAGCACCAAGCGCGACGCCAAGGCCGTGGTTGAGTCCATCTCCGCTGAAGATATCGGCAAGCTGCCCGACTCCTCCATCGCTGAATCTCTCGCCCGCTTGCCGGGTCTGGCTGCCCAGCGTCTGGACGGCCGTTCCAGCCGCGTTTCTATCCGCGGTTTCGGTGAAAACGAGAGCGCCACCACCTTCAACGGCCGCGAGCAGGTGTCCATCAGCGACAACCGCGGCGTGGAATTCGATCTCTACCCGTCCGAGATCATGAGCGGCGTGACCGTCTACAAGACCCCGACCGCCAGCATCGAAGCCGAGGGCATCGCGGGTGTGATCGACATGCAGACCGTGAAGCCGCTGGAACGTGGTGAGCGCGTTATCCAGGTCAACAGCCAGTACGAAATGACTAGCTTTGACAAGTTGAACCCGGACGGTGAGGACCAGGGTCACCGCGCGACTGTGTCCTACATCGACCAGTTCGCTGACGACACCATTGGTGTGGCCCTTGCCTTCAACACCATGAGCTCGCCGAACCAGGAAGAGCGCTGGAATGCCTGGGGCTACCCCGAATTCACCTACCAGGGTGAAAACTACTCCATCCTCGGCGGTGCCAAGCCGTTCGTGCGCTCCTCCGTATTGGACCGCGACTCCGTAATGGCAGTCGTTGAGTTCAAACCGAATGACAAGCTGCACACCACCTTCGACGCTCTGTACGTGGACTTCGCCGACGAGAAGATCCTGCGCGGTATCGAAATTCCGTTTGCCTGGGGGCAGGGTTCTATCAGCCCCGATACTGCGATCGTCGATCCGGCGACCGGTTTCATCACCAGCGCCACCACCGAGGGGCAGCGCGTTGTTGTCCGCAACGACATGGAAACCCGCTCTGCGAAGCTGAAGTCCTTCGGTTTTAACACCAAGTACGACTTCAGCGACGCCCTGCAGCTGGAGTTTGACGCCAGCCACTCCGCAGTGAAGCGCGATATCTGGAGCTTCGAGAGTTACTCGGGCACCGGCCGTGGCAACGACGAAGGTGTGGCTGACAACCTGACCTATACCTTCGACGGCGGCAACACCGGCGCCAAGTTCGGCCACGAACTGGACTACAGCGACTGGAACCTGATCCAGATGGGCGGTCCGCTGAGCTGGGGTGCCAGTGCCGCGCTGAACGGCAAGTACGGTCTCGTCTGTGATCGTGATCCCGAAGGCGGTGTGCCGAATGATTATTACTGCAATACCGCGCAGGACGGCTTCCTGAACGCGCCGGAAGTCGACGACGAGCTGACCTCTCTGAAACTGGCTGCGACCCAGATGGTGGAAGTTGGTATCGTCAACGAGATCAGCTACGGCGTGTCCTACCGCGACCGCGAGAAGACCAAGAAGTCCCAGGGTTACTACATGACCCTGGACATCTTCGACCCGGAGACAGGAGGCATGCTGGTGGTGCCGGAGCAGTACCGCTTGGGTAGCGCCTCCCTGGACTTCATCGGCATGGGCGACATGATCGCCTATGACGCGGAAGCGATGATGAAGGACGGCTACTACAGTCTGACCGACGAAGCGCTGACCGGCATCCAGCACCTGACCAAGTCCTGGTCCGTGAACGAGAGCGTTACCTCGGCCTTTGCCCAGGCCAACTTCGAGACCGAAGTGGCGGGCCTGGCGCTGACCGGTAATGCTGGCCTACGCTATGTCTACACCGAACAGCAGTCCAAGGGCTACGCAGGCAATATCGTCAATGGTCTGGTGGTGGCAGATCCAACCGACATCAGTCACGACTACAACCACTTCCTGCCGAGCCTGAACCTGGCCCTGGCGATCGACGACCAGCAGACATTGCGCTTCGGTGCGGCCAAGACCCTGTCCCGCGCGCGTCTGGACGAGATGAATGCCTCCGTTGAGGTCACTCTCAACCCGACTCAGGACGACAATGGCAACTTCTGGAGCATCAAGGGCGGCAACCCGAACCTGGAGCCGAAAGAAGCTGTGGGCCTGGATCTGTCCTATGAGAATTACTTCAGCGATGAAGGTTACTTCTCCGTGGCCCTGTTCTGGAAGGACCTGGATGCCTGGCACTTCGACGGCAACTACGAAGTGGATCTGACCGGCGTTGCCGATCCGAATACCGGCATTGTCCCCAATACCTCTACCGCTACCGGTAGTGGCAAAGTGAACGGCGGCGGCGGCACACTGCAGGGTTACGAGTTGTCCGTATCCTTGCCGTTCAATGTATTCAGCGAAAACCTGGACGGTTTCGGCCTGCTGGCCAGCCACACCGGCGTGAGCTCCGATATCAAAGACCCGAACGGCAACGACTACCAGCTGCCGGGCCTGTCCGAGAATATCGAGACGATGACCCTGTACTACGACAACCACGGCTTCTCTGCGCGCACCAGCGTGCGCAAGCGTGACGACTTTAAAGGCGAAGTCTACGGCCTCGGCTTTAACACCGACCAGGTTGACGTGCTGGGTGAGACCATCGTCGATGCTCAAATCGGCTACGACTTCAGCGAAGCCGGTATTGGCGGTCTGGAAGGCCTGTCGGTATTCCTGCAGGGCCAGAACCTGACCGACGAGCCGTTCACCACCCTGAGTGGCGACAACTCGCTGCAGGTTCGCGACTACCAGAGCTATGGCAAGACCTACCTGCTGGGTTTCAGCTACAAGCTGTAATTTCCATTAGGTAGTCTCACAGGTAAAAGGCCCTTGTAATCCCGTATTGCAAGGGCCTTTTTTATTGGTTTTCGCATTGTTGCCAGGTGTTTCAAGTGAGTGACGGCAATATCAAAAAACTCGTTATCCTTGGCGGAGGCACCGCCGGCTGGATGACAGCATCCCTGATGGCCAAGGTACTCGGTAAGGTGATCGATATCACCCTGGTCGAGTCGGACCGGATCGGCACCGTCGGTGTGGGCGAAGCTACTATTCCACCCATTATCAATTTCAATCAGGCACTGGGCCTGAATGAGCGGGAATTTCTGCAAGCCACCAATGGCAGCATCAAGCTGGGAATCCAGTTTGAGAACTGGTTTAAAAAAGGCGAAAGCTATATGCACGCCTTTGGCAACATTGGTAAAAATTTTCCCTTTTGCGATTTTCACCATTTCTGGCGCAAAAGTCGCTTGAATGGGGATACCTCGAGTCTGTGGGATTACTCCCTCAATTATCAGGCAGCCATTCACAACAAATTTGCCCCGCTGGCACAGATAAAGGGCACTAATTTGCCTGGCCTTTCCTACGCCTATCATTTCGACGCGGGTCTCTACGCAAAATTCCTGCGTCGATACAGCGAAAGCAAGGGCGTCAGGCGCATCGAAGGTGTGGTGAAAGAGGTGAAAATCCGGCCGGAAAACGGCTTTGTCGATGGCTTGCTGCTGGAGGACGGCCAAGAGATAAGCGGTGACTTATTTGCCGACTGCACCGGCATGGCGGCACTGTTGATTGAAAAGGCTTTGGGGGTCGGGTATGAGGAATGGTCGCAGTGGCTGCCCTGCGACAGGGCAATGGCCGTGCCCTGCGCTGCGACCAAGCCTATAGTGCCCTATACCCGCTCCATCGCTCACGAGGCCGGTTGGCGGTGGCGTATTCCCCTGCAGCATCGCACTGGCAACGGCATGGTCTACTCGAGCCACCACTGGAGCGACGATCAGGCCCATGAGGCGCTGCTGGGTAACCTGGACGGCGAGCATCTGGCAGAGCCCAAGGTCATTCCCTTCCGCACCGGGCGGCGGCGCGAGTCGTGGTGCAAAAACGTGGTCAGCATCGGGCTGTCGAGTGGTTTTTTAGAGCCTCTGGAGTCAACCAGTATCCACCTGATTCAGTCCGCCGCTACAAGACTGATCAAGTCCTTTCCGCACTGCGGTATCAAGCCGCATGAAGTGAAGGAGTTCAACCGCCAGTCGCAGGTAGAAATCGAGCGTATTCGCGACTTCATCATCCTGCACTACAAGGCCAACCAGCGCCGCGACAGTGAATTCTGGCGCGAGTGCGAGAATATGACTGTTCCCGACTCCTTGAGGGACAAGATGGAACTCTTCCGCAGTAGCGGCAAGGTGTTCCGCGATTACGACGATCTGTTTGCAGAAGCGGCCTGGCAGCAAGTGATGATCGGGCAGGGTATTGTCCCCGAAGACCATCATCCCCTGGTGGACTCGCTGTCGGAGGAGCAAATGAGTGACCTGATGGCAAGTCTGAAAACCTTGATCGGTGGCACTGTGGCCGGCCTGCCGGATCACGAGCAGTTTCTGTCGCGGGGGGAGTGACAGAGAGCGGGCGCTGCCAACAATACCGTCGGTTTTGCGCTGCGCCCGTCCCGTCCGCGCGCAGAACTGTATCTGCCGGTGCAGGACGGGTAGGGCACAAAAAGGCGCCATTGCGATGGGCAGCCGCTACAGGTAAGTCGGTCGCCCGTCGCATTCCATGGATAGCTGGAATGGCTATGATCGAAGGGCTATTGCTTTACCAGGATCACACCATTCAGTGCACCGATCGCAATGTCACCGGACTTCCGCTTCCCGGTGTACTTGCCGCCGTTCAGTAGATCCTGCCAGCTTGCGTCACCGAGTATGTCCGCCGAGATGCGTTTTACTTCGGATGAATTGTTGAATATGACTACTACCGAATTGTCACCATGCTCTCGGCGATATCCATAGAGCTGGCGCTCATCATCGATTAACACCGGTTTGAAATCACCCAGTTGCAGCGCCGGGTTTCGATTGCGGATTCCAATCAATTCCCGGTAGTGCGATTGCAGGTCGGTGTTGACGACCACCTTGTCGGGGGAACGCTTGCTGCCGTCGGGCAGATAAACTTCATCCTCGTATTCAATATCCGGCCAGATCATCGGTTTGCGTGAGTCGGGGTCATTCGCGCCCCACATGCCCACTTCATCG
The DNA here is from genome assembly GCF_035117725.1 of Microbulbifer magnicolonia. NCBI lineage: Bacteria > Pseudomonadati > Pseudomonadota > Gammaproteobacteria > Cellvibrionales > Microbulbiferaceae > Microbulbifer > Microbulbifer magnicolonia. The sequence goes on from NZ_JAYEFD010000007.1 coordinate 26,844, forward strand.
CCGTAATAGATCATGGGTGCGCCCACATAGGTCATCTGAAATATCGCGAAGAGCTTTTGCAGCTGAATTTCGTGATCATCGGGTTTTCTGACCGAGTAGGCTGGATTATTGGCGGCTTGCGAAGTGGTAAAGTAATTTCCCCAGTCCCTGAAGTTCCCTACCCCCCGATTCACGATGTGCGATCCGATACGGTTGGAGTCGTGGCTGCCGAACAGGTTCTGCACGACATAGGCAACGCCCTGAGGGTAGAGGTTTCTGAGTTCGGCCAGTTTCCGGTCAAACTCGCTGACACTGATACCCATTGTGGGCGGATTGAAGAAGAATTCCGCAGCGGTAAATGCGAAGTTGTAATTCATTTCGCCGTCGAATTCATCGCCCTGGAAGTAGGGTTTAACCTTTTCTGGCTCGTCAACAATTTCGGCGGTCAGGTAAGCTTCAGGATTGATCGACTTGACATGGTCGCGCCAGGCTTTCCAGAAATTGTGATGGACTTCAAATGCTACATCCAGCCGCCAGCCATCAATGCCATTTTCTATTCCTTTCCCTTTCGGGTTCATCCAGCGTTGGGTTGCGGCGAACACATAGTCTCGCGGCCCCTTTACCAGGCCGCGCTCATCTTCCTTGAACTCAGGCAGTGACTCTACGCCAAACCAGCCTGAATATTTGAATCCATTCCCTGCTTTGTCATCGCGAAAAGACTCCACCATAAACCAGTCTTTATAGGGGGATTCCTGCTGGTACTTGTCCAGATGCCGGAAAGCGAAACTGTTGATCCCCATATGATTGAAGACGCCGTCGAAGATGACCTTTATGTCGCGCTTGTGTGCTTCGGAAATCAGCTCTAATGCCAGCTCGTCGGCCTTGGTCCAGACCCAGGTCGACGGGTCCAGCGGGTTTTCCTTGGCCATTAATTTCCGGTCGCCTTCCGGATCAGGGCCGAAGGTGGGATCGATATGATGGTAGCTGGCGCCATCATATTTGTGCAGGGATGGCGAATCAAAGACGGGATTGAGGTAAATGGCGGTAATACCGAGATCGGTTAAGTAATCGAGCTTGTCGATGATCCCCTGCAGGTCACCACCATAGCGGCGCCGCAACAGGTGTTTCCACAATTCCGGTTCGCCATTGGCTAGTTCATAGGGCTGCAGCTGATACCAGTCACTGCCCCAGGGGTGAATCTGCCATTGCTTCGGCGGCTCCTGCGGGTCGGCGCCGAGGATATCCTCCATTTTGGGATCGTTTGAGGTATCGCCATTGCGAAAGCGCTCGGGAAAAATCTGGTACCAGACAGCCCGCTTGGCCCATTGCGGCACGAACTCATCGTCATTTTGCGAGGTGATCGCCATCGGGCCGGAGGACGCCGCCGAAATTAGGGTAAGGGCAGCGAGCTGGTGAATTATTTTCATATTATATGTCTCTGGAATGAGCCCGAATCCATGCAACAAATACAGGGGCGAAGAATGCGATGTTTCGCTTGGGGTGATTCCGGGGTCAATACAGCGGACTTGGAAACACTGCCTGTATAGCCTATTCAGGCTTGTCTAAAATTTTTTTCTTAAGAGTTGTCAATGTAATTATTGGCAATAAGACCCGCTCGTTTTTGACTTTATCGTGGGGGAGGAATCTGAATCGATACAACCCAATCGGGATGGAAAGCTGATTTCCCGATCGTTGAACTTTTGACTCCCCAGATGTTATGTGCTGGCAGAGGTGTGCTCGCAAGGTTGCGGATTACCTGGCGCTTTCGAATGTTATCGATTTTATCAGGGCGATCATTGCGGTCCCTCATCCCTGTAGAGGGTGTAGGCCGGGACTGCAATGCCAGCGTGCATTTGTTCTCGCTGACGGGAAAGTTCCGTGCCCTCGCAGTTGCGCATACCCCTCGGCCGGCAGCGGCCGGCGCGAGGGAGATTAACATAAACCTATTCGGATTGTTGCACCGGTATCTGCTCCAGTGCCGCCTTCAGCTCCGTGAGTTTCTCCTTCACCCGCGCCGCATTGTCCGGCCCCATGCGGATCATCAGCTTGTGCAGCCCGGGCAGTTTCTCCAGCTTGGGATCCGCAAACTTGTAGTAGACGGAAGGGCGCACCAGTTGAATTGGCTGGTCCACGTCCGGCGCGGCGAGCACCTGGTCTATGGCCTCCAGCACCTCCTGGTGGAAGTTCTTGTTCCTGATACCCAGTTCGCCGTAGGCCTCCGCCAGGCGCGGATACCAGTAGCGGTAGATCTCCACGGCGGTATTCGTATCCATCATCGCGAAGAGCCGCACCGGCTGGTCGTAGCGGTGGAAGTTGTCCGGGGAAAGCTGCATACCGGTGGCGCCCTCCTCGCTGACCAGAATCGGGCCCTTGATGTTTTTCAGCGGGCGGTGCTTGTGGATCAGCTCGCCGCGGGAGCCGGCATTGACCGCGGCGACCCATTTGCGCACCACCTCGTCGGGTACCAGCCACCTGGCCAGGGCACCGTCCGGGGCCAGGCTCATCAGGTCCTTGTAGGCGGCATCGTCGCTTTCATTCAAGGGCGGGGGAGGGCCCTTCTCGGGCTCGGGGGCGGGAGCCGGCTCCGGGGGCGGCGGCGCCTCGATTTCCGGCATGGGTTCGGGGGTGGCTTCGGGCTCCACTACCACCGGTGGCGCCGGTGGCTCGGCCTTGTCACCGGATAAGAAGAAGTAGGCCACGGCCGCCAGTGTGGCGACCACGACCAGGCCGATGATCCAACCCTGACTCGACTGGTGATCCGACATTCCCTGCCTCCTATAGCTGCGGTTTGACTATTGGACCGCGACAGCCGTCCGCGGATTACGCGGGCCAGGGGCGGTCCACTGCAGCTACATTACTCCTCGCCGGAGCGGGTCGCAAAGTTTTCGTCCGGCTCGAACAGCCATAGGATCGCCTCGCCCAGTTCGCCGCGCCAGAAGGCCTCGTTGTGGTCGCCCTCAGCCACCAGCTTTGCGCGCCAGCCCTGCTGCGGATGGCTGCGGGTCAGTATCTCGCCCATATTTTCGAAGCCGTCCACCATGGTTGGGCCCTCCTTGCCGCCCATCAGCAGGTAGAGCCGGGCATCGCCGGGCAGCTGCCGCTCGGCCGTATCGAATATCTGCGGGCCGGCCCAGTAGGCGGGCGAGAAGATGCCGGCCTTGCTGAATACCTGCGGGTGGCGGCTGATGGCGTAGTGGGAGATAAGGCCGCCCATGGAGCTGCCCATGATGGCGGTGTTGGCCCTGTCGGGAAGGGTACGGTACTGGCTGTCGACCAGCGGTTTCAGCTGGTCGACCACAAAGTCCAGGTAGGCGTCGCCCTGGCCGTCGCCGAATTTCTCGTGGTCGAAGGGATTCAGCTCGGTCATGCGCCAGTCGCCACCGTGGTCAATGCCGACGACGATCAGTTCCAGCCCGCGGGACTCGGCCAGCCCATTCAATATCTCGTCCACGCCCCACTCGCCCACATAGGAGGTGGCGTCGTCGAACAGGTTCTGGCCGTCGTGCATATAGAGCACCGGGTAGCGTTTGTCGGCCGAACCGTAGGACGGCGGCAGGTAGACGCGGATATTGCGCTCGCGCTGCAGCGATTCCATGGTCAGCGACGGCAGCGTGCTGACGTTGGCCAGTGCGGTGGAGGCCGGTGTTTCGGCATCGCGGGACTCACAGGCGACGAGCAGCGCGGCCAGCAGGCCAGCCAGGGGCAGGCGCCACAGGCCCGGGCCGGATTTCTGTTTTTCTCCGCTGCGGGTGGCTGGAATTATTTTTCTGTACATACCGGTTTCCTTGGTCAATCTGGTAGGAAGTCCAATAGTATGTGCCGCCCGATAGCCGCGGCCTACGCCCCCGAACGGGGGGATGCGGCGCAGACGCCGGCCATTACAGTAAGCTGACTAAATTGCGATCGATGAGCAGAGAAAATAATGAAGAGAATTGCCAGTCTATGCGCGGCGTTGCTGCTGTGCACTAGCGCCTGCGCCGAGAAGGAAAAGGCGGGTGCCGCGGACGCCAAAGTGGATCCCTTCTGGCGCAATGCCACCGTCTACTTCATGCTGCCGGACCGCTTTGTGAACGGCAATCCGGACAACGACCTGGCCTACGGGCGCGGGGGCGATGCCGACCAGCTGCGCGGCTTTCACGGCGGCGACCTGCAGGGTGTCATCGACAAGCTGAACGAGGGCTACTTCGACCAGCTGGGTGTAGATGCCCTGTGGATGTCCCCGGTCTACGAGCAGATTCACGGCGCCACCGACGAGGGCACCGGGCGCACCTACGCCTATCACGGCTACTGGCCCAAGGACTGGACCGGCGTGGACCAGAATTTTGGCAGCGAGGCACTGCTGGCGGAACTGATCGAGACGGCGCACAGCCGCGGCATCCGCGTGCTGCTGGATGTGATCGTGAACCATACCGGCCCGGTGACCGGGCAGGACTCACTCTGGCCGGCCGAGTGGAGCCGCGCCGATTCCGTGTGCGACTGGTCCGGTTTTGCCGGAACCGTCAGCTGCATGCTGGTGGACAATCTGCCGGATATCCGCACCGAGAGCGACGCGCCGGTGGCACTGCCGCCGCAGCTGGTGAACAAATGGAAGGCTGAGGGGCGCCTGGATCAGGAGCAGGCCGAGCTGGATGCGTTTTTCGAGCGCACCGGCTACCCGCGCGCCCCCAAGTACTACCTGGTGAAGTGGGCCACCGACTGGGTGCGCGAATACGGTGTGGACGGCTTCCGCGTGGACACGGTCAAGCATGTCGAGCCGGAAGTCTGGCGGGCGCTCAAGCAGGAGGCGAGCCTCGCGCTGGCCGACTGGAAGAAGCGCAACCCGGATAAAAAACTCGACGACCGCGATTTCTTTATGGTCGGTGAGGTCTACGGCTACGGCATCACCGGCGGCCGCGACTACGACTTCGGCGATCGCCAGGTGGATTTCTTCGACTACGGCTTCGACAGCCTGATCAACTTCGATATCGCCGCGCGCGCCAAAGAAGAGGGTATGGAGTCGATCTTTTCCCGCTACTCGCAGATGCTGCACGGCGGGGCGCTGGATGGTGTGGGTGTGCTCAACTATCTGACGTCCCACGACGATATGAACTCCTTCGACCGCGAGCGCCAGCGCGCCCGTGAGGCCGCGCTCAAGCTGATGCTGGCACCGGGTGCGGCGCAGATCTACTACGGCGATGAACTGGCTCGCCCGCTGACCGCGCCCGGTGCCCAGGGCGATGCCCAGCTGCGCAGCCCGATGAACTGGGCCGATCTGGAAAAGGCGGAAACCCGTGAGTTGTTGGCTCTCTGGCAGAAGCTGGGACAGTTCCGCCAGGCGCACCCCGCAGTGGGCGCCGGCGTACATAAGAAGCTTGCCGACAAGCCCTACACTTTTGCGCGCACATTGGACGGCGAGCAGTCGGTGCTGGTAGCTGTCGATGTCGAGCCGGGCAAAAAATCGGTACCTGTGCGGGGTGTCTTTGCCGATGGCACCGAGCTGCAGGATTATTACTCCGGTCAGCGGATAACCGTTCGCAACGGCGAGGTGCGCATCGACAGCCAGCACGATCTGGTACTGCTCGCGCCTGCAAAAGAGAAGGGCTGAGTGCGTCCGTAATCAGAGCAAGGAAATCCGGCGGCGCTTCGGCTGAGCGCCGCCGGTCCAGCCGGCATTAGCCGGCTTTCACCTCGGTCGAGGTGAACTGGTTACAGACCATCACATCGACATCCAGCTGGCCGATCACCCGCTCGGCGGTGTTGCCACGCAGCAGCGAGCCGGTGGCACCGTACTGGTTCAGGGTGCCCATCACCACCAGGTCCGCATCGATCTCCCGGGCCACATCCTCCACCACATCGCTGGTATAACCCTGCTTTACATGAATGCGGTGGGTCGGCACGCCGGTCTTGTCGGCGAGCTTGGCCAGGGCGCCGCGGTCCGGGTAGAGCATGGAGTCCAGGTAGGCATTCACCAGGTGCAGCTCTGCATCGTAGTGCCCGGCGATATATTTGGCGCGCTCGGTGATCTGACGGTTGAGCTGGCGCTGTTCCTGAGTCTGGGCCTGATAGTTGACCGTGGCCAGCACCACCTTGCGGCGGGCCTTGGCGCCGGGGCGGATCAGCACCACCGGGCAGCGCGCCGTCTTCAGCACGTGCCATTTGGATTCGGCAAAGGTAAAGCGGCGGCTGGTCTTGGCGTGCACCGGCAGGTAGATCATTTCCGCGTTGCAGCGCTTCGATTCCTGCAGGATCGCCGCCTGCCAGTCGCTGGACCAGCAGACGGTAATCTGACACTCGAGGCCCGCCGCCGCGATCGGCTCGCGAATCTGTTCACGAAACCAAGACTCGTCGCGAAACAGGTGATCGTTCACCGCGCGGGTATCGACTGCTTCACCGTCCACGGCCACGAATACCGCCAGCCGCGGCTGCGGCAGGCGCATACGCGCCGTGGTCAGCGCGCGCTCCAGCGCCACATGGCGATCATCATTGGGGTCTACGACTACGAATAGGGTTGTCTGTTGCTCCATTATTCCTCCTGGTTGCCGGAGTGCATCCGGCCTGCTCATCGCTGATTGACTGGGCGGTCTAATCTATCACGGCGCGCCGATAGTCCGGTGCTTTTGCCGGCAATGGATGTGCATTTGTGCGCCAGATTCGGAGGGCATGATGGAGGATGGGCGCGAGACGTGTATTGAGCTGGATCAAGGCAGCCGGCCGCTAGTTGTCAGAGTCGGGTTCCCGAGCGCTGACTGTGGCGAGGACCTCGTGTGCACCTAACCCGGTTTTCCACGCCACCTTAAGTTTGCCTTAATCTGGCCCCCGTAGACTCACTGCATCGACTTTCCCGCAGAGGATTTGTAATGGCAGTGGAAGGCTATCAATGTTGCGAGGTTTCCGGCGCGCCCCATATGCCGCTGCCGGTACGCGAAAGCTGGCCGAGCTTCGCAATGAGCGCCGCCGGCGACGCCGGGCGCAGTGAGGTGGAGGCGTATATCGCGGCCAGGTTCGCCGACGCCTATGGGGCCAGGGTCCGCAATTTCCTGCCGCTGCTGCTGTCGCAGCGCCAAGGCTGTTCCATCCATGCCGCCCTCGGCATGCGCCGTGCCGACAGCGGCCCGCTGTTCCTCGAACAGTATCTCGATCAGCCGGTAGAGCAATTACTCGCTACTGCCGGCGGCCGGCCGGTCGCGCGCACCGATATTGTCGAGATAGGTAACCTCGTTTCCACCTCCCGCGGCAGCAGCCGCCTGCTGTTTCTGATGCTCGCCGAACTGTTCGCCGCGGCGGGAATCACTTGGGCGATCTTCACGGCCACTCCGGAAGTGCGCAGCCTGCTGCAGAAACTGACCGGCAATCAGCTGGTGCTGTGCATGGCCGATGGGGAGCGCCTCGGTGCCGATCTGGCGGACTGGGGCAGCTACTACGAGACCCGCCCGGCGGTGACGGCGATCAATGTGGCCGAAGAGCGCGCTGCGCTGCTCGAGAGACCGCTGATTCGACCGCTGCTGCTCGGGTGCACTTCGCAGGCGCGGGCCATGGCGCCGGCGTTCGCGGCAATGTGCAGCGGAGGTGAATCGTGCAACTGATCAAGCAGCTTCAGTCCTTCGCCGAGTCTTGTCCCGCGCGTCCGGCACTTTTAGGGGAGGACAGTGAATTCAGCTACGCCGCACTGCTAACAGCCGTTGAGCATATCGCGGCGGAACTGCGTGCACAGAACATCTCGGTACTGGGACTCTACGCCGACAACGGCCCCGGCTGGCTGCTGGTGGATCTAGCCTGCCAGGCGGCCGGTATCACGCTGGTGCCGCTGCCGGCGTTCTTCTCCCAGCAACAGCTGGTGCACACCATCAACACCAGCGGTATGCAGGCGCTGCTGACCGACAACTGCGAGCGCTTCACCGCTCTCGACGAAGTGGGACAGGCGCTGGCGGAGATCGCCGGGCTGGCGCTGATCGAAACGCCTGCAACCGACCCAGCCGCGCTGCCGCCGCTGACCGCCAAGATCACTTTTACCTCTGGTTCCACCGGCACGCCGCGGGGTGTCTGCCTGTCAAACGAGACCCAGTTCGAAACGGCTGCCGCGCTGGCACGGCAACTCGAATCTTTGCACAGTCAGTTGCATTTATGTCTGCTGCCGCTGGCCACACTGCTGGAAAACGTCGCCGGTGCCTACACCAGCTGGCTGCTCGGCGGCACCGTGGTTGCGCCGGGCCTGGCGCGGCTGGGACTGTCCGGCAGCTCAGGGCTGGACCCTGCGCAGCTGTGTCGCTGTATCGACGACTTCCAGCCGCACAGCCTGATATTGCTGCCGCAGATACTGAAGGTGCTGGTAGAACAGATTCAGCACAGAGGCTGGCAACCGCCGCGCTCGCTGCGTTTCGTCGCCGTGGGCGGCGCCAAGGTGGCGGCGGATCTGCTGCTGCAGGCGCGCAGTCTCGGCCTGCCGGTGTACGAAGGTTACGGCCTGTCCGAGTGCGGTTCGGTTGTCGCGCTGAATCTGCCACTGGCCGATCGCCCCGGCGCCGCCGGACGCCCGCTGCCGCACTGCGAAATTACCCTGCGCAATCGTGAAGTCATGGTGCGCGGCCCGCGCTACCTGGGGTACCTGGACGGTACCGGTGAGGACGAGGAGTGGCTGGCCACCGGCGATCTCGGTGAGATAGACGGCGACGGTTACCTGCATATCACCGGGCGCAAGAAAAACATCCTGATCAGTGCCTTCGGTCGCAATATCTCGCCGGAGTGGATAGAGAGCGAAGTGCTGCTGGAACCGGTGGTGATGCAGTGTGTCGTGATCGGCGATGCGCGCCCCCACTGCGCCGCGCTGATATTTCCCCGCCCCGGCGCGGACAGTGAACAAGTCGACCGATGGCTGGTCGCGGTCAACCGCAAATTGCCGGACTACGCGCAGATTCGCAACTGGGCCGCGCTGCCGGCACCGCTCACGTTCAGCGACGGCCTGCTCACCGCCAATGGCCGTCCGCGCCGCGACCTGATCGCTGAGCGCTACCACGAATCCATTGAAAATCTGTACGGAGGAGTCCCCTCATGAATTTTTACGACGAGTTGCAGGCGCGGACCCAGGATGCCCGCCAGTCGCTGATCAGCGTGCCGCTGATCCAGCGCGGCGCACGCGGCGAAATCAGCCTGGAAGAGTATGTCGCCTTCCTGACCCAGGCCTACTATCACGTCAAGCACACGGTGCCGCTGCTGATGGCCTGTGGCAGCCGCCTGAGCGACAGGCAGGAGTGGCTGCGCGAGGCGATCGCCGAATATATCGAAGAAGAGACCGGCCACCAGGAATGGATCCTCAACGACATCGCCGCCTGCGGTGCCGATGCCGAGGCGGTGCGCAACGGCCAGCCGAATTTGAGTACCGAACTGATGGTCGCCTACGCCTACGACACCATTGCACGCGGCAATCCACTCGGATTCTTTGGCATGGTCAATGTGCTCGAGGGCACCAGTATCGCGTTGGCTACCAGCGCTGCGCGCGCAATCCAGGAATCACTGGCGCTGCCAAACAGGGCATTCAGCTACCTGCTGTCCCACGGGGACCTGGATATCGGCCATATCGAATTCTTCAAAGGCCTGATGAACCGCATAGAGGATGAGGAGGACAAGGCAACGATAGTCCACAGTGCGCGGGTCATGTTCCGCCTGTACGGGGATATTTTCCGCGAGGTGGAGAGTCGCTGCGCCGTTGCGGAGGTCGCCTGAAATGTCTGACAAGCAATCCCTGACTGTACTGGTCACCGGCGCCAGCGGCGGCATCGGCAGCGCTATTGCAACACTGCTGGCTGAGCGCGGGCACCGGGTATTTTTGCAGGGGCGCAACGCCGCGCGCCTGCAACATCTCAAAGCCTCACTGCCATTCAGCGCGCGCCACCGCGTCATGCCGGCTGATCTGCTCGACGTCGAACAGCGCACGGCGCTGGTCCGCGAGTGTGCTGAAGTCGATGGCGGTGTGGATGTGCTGATCAACAATGCGGGTATTTCCAGCTTTGCGCTGCTCAGTGATATGAGCGACAGCGCCCTCAGCGGTCTTCTCAACACCAACCTGCTGGTTCCCATGGCACTGACTCGCGACTTGCTGCCGCTGCTGCAGCGGAGCCACAGTGGCGCCATCATCAATATCGGTTCTGCCTTCGGGCATATCGGTCACCCGGGCTTCAGCGTCTACAGCGCCAGCAAATCCGGCCTGCATGGTTTTACTGAATCTCTGCGTCGCGAACTGAGCGACTGCGGTATCCGCGTGCATTACCTGGCACCGCGCGCGGTGGATACCGATCTCAATACCGAGGCGGTCATTGGTCTTAACCGGGCGCTGGGTAACAAGTCCGACTCGCCCCGTGAAGTCGCGATGCAATGCGTGCAACTGCTAGACAGCCGCACTGGCCGCCGTCGTTTTATCGGCTGGCCGGAGCGACTGTTTATCAAGGTGAATGCCCTGTTCCCGGCACTGGTGGATTCCGTGCTGGCCAAAAAAATGCCACTCATCCGCCAGTACGCCACCCAGGAGCTCCAGTCCGCCAACCATCCAATTTCTTCCAGTGGAGAAGCGCTATGAAACTGTCGCAAGGTTACAAAAAATTATCACTGGTGGCGTTGCTGTTGTTTTCGCCGCTGCTGTGGGCCGATGCCGCCGACGACACTGTCACCGCATTGCAGAAATCCTGGGCGCAAATCAAATACCGCATGCCGGAAAATCAACAGGCGGCCGCCTTTGACAAACTTGTGTACGAGGCTCAATCCGCCACTGCGCAACACCCGGATAGCGCCGCCGTGTGGGTGTGGAGCGGTATTATCCGCGCCTCCTATGCCGGCGCCAAAGGTGGGCTCGGGGCGCTGTCCGCGGTCAAGGCCGCAAAAGCGGACCTGGAGCACGCGATTGCCATCGATGGCCGCGTGCAGGATGGCGCCGCCTATACCAGTCTCGGGTCCCTCTATTACCAGGTGCCCGGCTGGCCAATCGGGTTCGGCGATGATAAAAAGGCCGCTGAATACCTGCGCAAGGGTCTGCAGCTCGGTGCGGAAGATATCGATGCCAATTATTTTTACGCCGACTATCTCTATCACCAGAAAAACTACGCTCAGGCGATGGAATATCTGAAGCGCGCCGAGGCGGCACCGGCCGACCCGCAGCGCCCCTTGGCCAGCGAAGGTCGCCTAGGTGAAATCAAAAGCCTGCAGGAAAAAATTCGGAAGCAATTGCAATAGATGCGAATACTGCTGATCGAGGATGACCAGTCACTGGCCGACGGCATAGCCACGGCTCTGCGCCACACGGGCTATGCCGTCGACCGCGCCGAAACGGGTGCGGCGGGAATTTCCCTGGCGCAGGCGGCGCGGCCGGATGTCATTATTCTCGATCTCGGATTGCCGGATATGGATGGCGTCGATGTATTGAAGCAGTTGCGCCGCAAATCGATCAGTTCCTCGGTGCTGATCCTCACTGCCCGCGACGACCTGCCCTCCAAAATCGGGGGGCTCGACGCCGGCGCCGACGACTACCTGACCAAGCCCTTCGCCGTTGATGAACTGCTGGCCAGGCTGCGCGCCCTGGAGCGGCGCGCCGGTCTCGGCCTCAGCGCGGAAATTCAGGTGGGTGATGTCAGTATCAATCTGGCCAGCCACGAAGTAACGCGCGCGGGCGAGTCGATCAAGCTGTCGCGCCGCGAGTTCACCCTGTTGCGCGCACTGGCCGAGCGCCCCGGCCACATCCTCAGCCGCGAGCAGCTGGAAGACAAGCTGTACAGCTGGGGCGAGGAAGTCGCCAGCAATACCGTCGATGTGCATATTCACAACCTGCGCAAGAAGATCTACCCGGAATTTATCCAGACCATACGCGGCGTCGGCTACAAGCTGGGGCCGGCGAAGTGAAATCGATAAGAATATTCTTGCTGATTGCCCTGCTTTCCACCATCACCCTGGTAAATTTCCTGTCAGCGCTGCACGGTTACCGGGCCAGTATGGCGGAGGCGCAGCGGCTGTTCGATCGGCAGTTGGCGGCAACTGCACGGCTGCTGGTGGATATGCCGGTTCCGGACGAACCCCCGCTGGTAGTGGCACAGGCGGAACCGCTGGTATTGCAGGTCTGGAGTGCGGAGGGAGAAATGCTGCTGCGCTCCGCCGATGCGCCGCTGCAGCCGATCTCGGAATTTGAATCCGGCTACCGGGAGGTGAATTTTTCCGGTTATCGCTGGCGCAGCGTCACCGAATTTTTTCCCGCAAGTTCGCGCTGGGTGATCGTCGCCGAGCGCGCCGACCTACGCTACCAACTGGCGGAGAAGGTCATACTCGAATCGGTGATGCCGATACTGCTGGGACTGCCTGTGGCGGGCCTGCTGATCTGGCTCCTGATCGGGTGGGGACTATCCAGTCTGCGGCAACTCGCCGAGGCGCTGCAGGACAAGCGCGCCGAAGATCTCAGTCCCCTGCCGCTGCAGGATCCTCCGGAGGAGCTGGAGCCGGTGGTGAAGTCCACCAATGCGCTGCTGGCGCGCCTGCGGGCCTCGTTTGAGCGCGAGCGGCGCTTTTCCGCCGACGCCGCCCACGAGTTGCGCACACCCATCGCCGCGATTCAGGTGCATGCGCACAATCTCGACAGCGAGCTGCGCCAGTACAAGCTGGCCCAGACGCCGGAATCGCTGGGTAAACTGCAAGGCAGTATCGAGCGCATGGCACATCTGGTGGAGCAGATGCTGGATCTGTTTCGCACGACACCGGAACACTACCCGGCGCGCTTCGAGACGCTGGACCTGCAGCTATTGGCACGCGAGGCACTCGCCGAACAGTACGGTGCCTTTGCCGCAAAGAATCAGACCGTCGAATTGACCGGCACTCGGTCATCGGTGCGCGGCGATCGTTTTGCGCTGATGATTCTGCTGAAAAACCTGTTGAACAACGCCTGCAAATACACCCCCGATGCCGGTCGCATCGAGGTCAGCACAACCAGCGCAGATGGCGGCACGACCCTGCGGGTGGAGGACTCCGGGCCGGGGATCCCCGCGGCGGAATACGACCGTATTTTTGAGCGCTTCTATCGCGTCGGCGGCGATCGTCACGCGACGACTGCGGAAGGCTGCGGCCTGGGGCTCTCAATCGTGCGACACATAGCGCAGCTGCACCGGGCGCAGGTCCGGCTGGGACAGTCGAGATTCGGTCACGGCCTCGCAGTCGAGGTCGAATTTCCACAGGAAACCGCGGCTGAAGGCGGGGCAGGAGGGCACCATGGCTAGAATAGCGCGGCCCTTATTGCGCGGTGTCCTGTGCGCGGCGCTGCTGGTCCAAGTCGCGCTGATCGCCCGCGCCGATAGGCCGGTAGTGGAACTGGAAATCCGCAATCACCTGTTTCATCCGTCTGAGCTGGTCGTGCCGGCGAACGTCAAGGTGAAACTGATCGTGTACAACCGCGATCCGACGCCGGAGGAATTTGAGAGCTACGAACTGAATCGGGAAAAAGTGATCATGGGCGGGCAGAAGGCGGTGATCTTTATCGGACCTCTGGCCCCGGGAGAATACCCTTTCTTTGGCGAGTTCAATCCGAAAACTGCGCAGGGCAAGGTGATCGCGCAGTGAGTAGGGTAGGCAATCGAATATGCTGCTGACCAGTGTCATTATCATTCTGCGCGAAGTGCTGGAAGCGGCCCTGTTGCTCAGTATTCTGCTGGCGATGAGTCGCTTTCTGAATTTGCGCGTACGCTGGTTCTGGGCTTCCCTGGCTATGGGAGTGGCCGGTTCCATTCTGTACGGTGCCAACCTGGTGGCAATTTCCAATGCGTTCGACGGTGTGGGGCAGGAGCTGCTCAACGCCGGACTGCAGATCGCCATTTACCTGCTGCTACTGCTGATCGCCGCTTTGCTGATTGCCAACCGCCGGCGCGGCGCCTATAAGGTGCCCTTGTTGCAGGGCGCTATGCTGCTGGCCGTGGCGCTGGCGGTGCTGCGCGAGGGTTCCGAGATTTATATTTACCTGATGGCGTTTCGCCACCAGCCTGACCTGCTGCCCGGGGTAATGGCGGGTGCGCTGCTCGGCGCGGGCATTGGCTTCAGCGTCGGCGCGCTGTTTTATTACCTGTTGCGCGGGCTGCCGCAGCAATACACGTTGTTGACAGCCTGTGTGCTGCTCACGTTAGTAGCCGGCGGTATGACCCTCCAAGCGGCGCAGTTGCTGATTCAGGCGGACTGGCTGCCGGCGCAGCCGCCGCTGTGGGACAGCTCCGTGCTGGTTGCGGAGCATTCGGTGGTGGGTCAGCTGCTGTATGCGCTGGTGGGCTATGAGGCTACACCGACATTGGTGGAGTTTCTTGTCTATATCGCCAGTGTTTCGGTGATGGTGCTGTTGCTCGGTTGGATGCGTTATGCCTCGTCCAAGAAAAATTCCCCTGTCGCTTGAGCTGATGTTGTTGGCCGCCGCTTGTGCACCACTGGTTCGCGCAGATGGCGTCGTGGTCGACAAGGTCTACTCGCCCTATGTACAGCCGCTGGAAAAGGAGATCGAATGGCGCGCGGTTGGCCTGCGCGGCGGCGCTGACGAACTGGACTCGCTGCAGATTCACCGCCTGGGTATCGGCCGCAGTTTTAGCGATCGCTGGTTCGGCGAGATCTATCTGATCGGCGAGCGCGATGAGGACAGCAGTATGAAGCTGCAGGCCGTGGAGCTGGAGTCGAAGTGGCAGCTGACGGAGCAGGGCGAGTACGCAGCGGACTGGGGATTGCTGTTCGAACTGGAAAGAGAGCGCAGCGAGGATCAGAGCGAGGCATCGCTCGCCCTGCTGGCGGCACGGGACTGGGGCAAGTGGAGCGGTACCGCCAATCTCTTTGCCATCTACGAGTGGGGTGGCCAGATCGACAACGAACTGGAATCTCAGTTGCGGCTGCAGGGCCGCTACCGCCTGTCTCCAGCATTCGAGCCCGCAGTGGAGCTCTACGCGGGGCAGGACTACATGGGCGTCGGCCCGGTGATACGGGGAGTGGTGAAGTTCGAGGGTGCACGGCAGTTGCTGTGGGAGCTCGGCCTGGTTCAGGGGCTTACCGACGAAAGCCAGGATCAGACACTGCGACTGCTGTTCGAGTACGAGTTCTACTGATCGGGAATTGCAGGATGGGGGCGGCTGGAGGCCGCCCCTAGAGGAGGATTCTGGGGGCTCGTCGAGCCGGCGCAGGCCGGCATCCGGTTCCGGATTGCGGCTTGCGCCGCAATGACGCTATCAGTTTATGCGGAAGATATGGCTGGCCAGCGGCTCGAGCTGCAGCGACATTTCTCCCTTGCCTTCGCTGACCACAAGGTGACTCTTCGCCGAGCTGAGCTGGTCAGCAACTGCGAATTTGCCGTCCTGCAGCTGCCACTGCTGCAGCAGTTCCGCCGGCAGCTGCAGCTTCACTTCCTTGCTCTCCTTGCCGAAGTTGGCAATCACCAGCAGCTTCTCGTCGCCGGCCCAGCGCGCAAAGGCGAACAGCTGTTCGTCGTAGCCTTCGCCGTGCTCGCGGTTGTAGCCGTGAATGTCCCGATAGTCGCCGCGCAGCGCCTCGCTGGCTGCGGAGAAGTTCATCAGGCGCTGGTAGAAGCCGCGCAGCTGCTGTTCCTCGTCCGTGGACTCGCCCTGCAGCCAGCGGCGCACGCTGGGCACTGACCAATAGTCGAAGATGGTGGTGCGGCTGGCCTTGCCGAAGCCGGCGTCCTCGCTGGCTTCCTCGCCCAGCTCCTGGCCGAAGTAGACCAGGGTCGGTGCCGCGGAGAGGGCGGCGGAGACCAGCATCGCCGGCTTGCCCGCGTCGGCGTCACCGGCAAACTCCGGGCTGGCGATGCGCTGCTCGTCGTGGTTTTCCATAAAGTGCAGCATCTGCGGGGCAATATCGGCGAGGCTCTGCTGCAGCGGCACCAGCGCGTCGGTGCTCTCGTCGCCGGCCATGATGGCGCGCAGGGTGTCGTAGGTGCCCACCTTGTCGTAGAGGTAATCCATCTTGCCCAGGTGGATATAGTCGCGGTAGCGCTCCGGGGTGTAGATCTCGGCGAGCAGCAGCGCGTCCGGCTTTTTCATCTTGATAGACGAATTCAGGTAGCTCCAGAACTCCACCGGCACCATGCCGGCCATATCGTAACGGAAGCCGTCCACGCCGAAGTCCAGCCAGTAGTGGGCAATATCGCGGAACTTCTGCCAGGAATCCGGCACTTGCTTGTCGGCCCAGAACTGCGCGTGGGCTGTGTAGTCCTTCTGCGCAAATTCCGCGGACAGCTCCGGGAAGTCTTTGCTGTCGTCCGGACGCACGCCGAAATTGATCTTGACCGTCTCATACCAGTCGTCGATGGCCGGCTGCGGGCTGCGGGCGCCGTTGCCGGTCCACTTGGCCGGGCTCTCATTAAACTGATCGTCCACCAGCGGATGGGTCTCGCCGTTCAGCGGGCGGTAGCCGGCGTCGGAAACCGGCACGCTGAAATCCTCGCCGGCGACATAGTAGAAGTTGTTGTCGCGCGCATAGGCGACCGAGGTGTCGTCATCGGCGCCGAAGTCGCGCACACCCTCGGGCTTGTGCTGCGATTCATAGGCCCGCGCCACATGATTGGGCACTATGTCGATGATGACCTTCAGCCCCTGCGCGTGGCTGCGGTCGATCAGCGCGCGGAACTCCTGCAGCCGTTCCGCCGGCTTTTCCGCCAGGTCCGGGTTTACGCTGTAGTAGTCCTTGATCGCGTAGGGGGAGCCGGCGCGGCCCTTGACCACATCCGGGTCGTCGTTGCTGATGCCGTACTCGGTATAGTCGCCGACAAGCGCGTGGTGCAGGGCACCGGTATACCAGATATGGGTGGCGCCCAGCTCGCGAATTTCCGCCAGCACCTCGGGCGTGAAGTCGTTGAACTTGCCCACGCCGTTTTCTTCGATGGTGCCCCAGGGTTTGTTGGTGGGGTTGGTGTTGCCGAACAGGCGGGTCATCACCTGGTAGATCACCGGCTTTTCTGCGGCCTGGAGTTCGATTTCATTTTCGGCGTTGTTTCCAGAGTCGTCGGCGCAGCCCGTCGCGGTGGCGAGCAGGGCGGCGGCAAACAGGGATTGGATCTTATTCATAGATTCGTATGCTCTTGAATATTTCTATTAGTTTTTGACGGCCAGTTTCAGCGGCTGCTGGCCCCAGGGGAATTTCACCAGCAGCTTGTTGTTGCGCTTGTTATACCAGGCGCCCTCCGTTGCGCTGGCAAAGTCTTTTTCGCGCTGGTGCAGTTGAACCGCCTTGCCATCGGCCTCGATTGCGGTCGGTGCCTGCTGCCAGTTGTGGATCTTCAGCGTGATTTCCCGCTGCTCCGGCATACCCTGGTAGCCGTCGCCACTGCGCTGGAAACCGAATGCAATACCGTCGCCGCTGCGGCTGGCGGAGAAGGCCAGTTTCTCGTACTGGCCGCGTGCATAGGCGTCCACCGTCGCGCCGTCGTCCTCGTAGACATAGCCGCTGGACTGCGCCGATGACTCATGGGCGTAGTAGTCCAGGGTCAGCCGCTTGCTCGTATAGTCGCGGGTGGTGGCAATGTCATCGATGGTCGGAATAAAGGCGCCGGCGCGCACCAGCACCGGGATGGTTTCCAGGTCCACTTCCACGCGCGCTGTCTCACCCGAATAGGGCTCGCCGTTCCAGTAATCGAACCAGACGCCACCGGGCAGCTTAACCTCCACCTCGTCGACGCCGGCCTCGGTGACCGGCGCCACCAGGAAATCGTTGCCCCACAGGTAGGCGTCCTTGTAGTCCATCAATGCCGGATCACTTTCGCTTTCGAAAAACAGCGGGCGCATCAGCGGCATGCCGCTCTGGCTGTTCTCGAACGCCAGGGTGTAATTGTAGGGCAGCAGGCGGTAGCGCAGCTTGACGTAGTCGCGCAGGATATTTCTGGTCCTGCGGTCGTGGAATACCGGTTCCGGGGCGATATGCTCCTGCGCGTGGGGCCGGTAGACCGGCTGGAAGACGCCGTACTGCAGCCAGCGGATATAGAGTTCGCGGTCGAATTGTTCGCCGCCGGCGAAGCCGCCCAGGTCAGAGTGGGTATAGCCGAAGCCGAGCAGGCTCATGGTCAGGGACAGTTCCACCTGCGGCTGCAGGCCGCCCCATTCGCGGGCCACGTCGCCGGTCCAGGGAATCATGCCGTAGCGCTGGGAGCCGGCAAAGCCGGCGCGCATCATGATAAACGGGCGCTCGCTCGGGTTCTCGGCCTTTTCACTTTCGTACAGCATCTGCGCCCAGCGGTGTCCGTAGGCGTTGTGGACTTCGTCGGCCATGCCGATCTCGTGCACCGTGTCCGACGGGTGCACTTCCGGCTCGCCCAGGTCGCCCCACCAGCCGGCCACGCCCTGCTCCTTGAGACCGCGGTAAATACTCCAGAACCAGTCGCGGCCATCTGCGGAGAAGACGTCGATCAGGCCGGTGTTGCCGAAGTAGAAGTCGAAGCGCTTGGGCTGGCCGGCGAGGTTTTTCGCCAGGGCGTTATTGGCCACCGCCTCGTCCCAGCGCTCGGAAGTGGAGAGGATAAACGGCTCGGTGACGAGGATGGTGTTGATGCCGCGCTGTTTCAGGTCGGCCATCATCTTCTCCGGCTCCGGGAAGGCGTTTTTGTCCCAGGACAGGTTGCCCATATGGCCCTGGATATCGGGGCCGAACCAGTAGAGGTCAAGCACCACCGCATCCAGCGGGAAGTCCTCCTCGGCGAACTTGTCCACGGTCGCGCGCACTTCCTGTTCCGTCCGGTAGCCGAAGCGGGAGGCGAAGTTGCCGAGCGCCCAGCGCGGCGGCAGCGGCTGTTTGCCGGTGACCGATACATAGTTCTCGATCAGCTGCGGATAGCTGTCGCCGGCGACGATGATGTAGGAAGTGCGGCCGCCGACGGCCTCGAACTGCAGTACATCCTCTTCGCTCGCGCCCAGGTCCAGGGTGCCGGTGGCGGAGTTGTCGAACAGCAGCAGGTATTTGTTGCTGGACATTACCGCCGGCAGGGAGAAATACATCTGGTCGGATTCGGTGGTGTAGCCGTAGTGGGCCTTGTTGTAGAGCGGAAAACGCTGGCCGCGGCGGTCCATGCCCAGCACCCGCTCGCCGCCGCCGAGCAGCTTTTCCTTCGGGGAGAGGGCGAAGCGGAAACCGCGCATGGTTTCGTTGGCAAAGAAACCGATCTCCTCGCCGACCAGCGGCTGGCCATTGCGCAGGTATTCTATGCGCAGTGGCGACTTGTGGATCACCGCGCTGAGTCCGGCGGTGCTGTAGATCAGCGCGCCCGGGTTTTCAGTCAGCTTCGCCGCGGCGCTATGTTTCTGTGAGCCATCGATGGCAAAGGAGGGCAGCTGCTTCAGGCCCTCGCGCTGGTAGTGCACCTCCATGGCGGAGTTGTTGAGCGGGGTCAGAGTGACACTGCCGTCGCTGGTGTAGACGGTGAGTGCATCGTCGCTCAACAAGTGCTTCTGGTACTGCCGCACCTCGGCCGCATTGGCCAGGGTGCTGTACAGCAGGAAAAGCAGTGCGCAGCTGCGCAATAAAAATTTCTGCATCGTCATCGCCATCTCTTATTGCATTTATTTAATCTGTGACCGCAGGGTGCGCCATACGCACCCTGCGGCTTCTAGTTCAGTTCCAGAACCAGCACATCCCGCGCGGGGACGGTCAGTTCGTCGAGGGCATAGCGGCGGCCGCTCACGATATCGGTACCCCGGGTCTCGCCGTCGATCACCTCTGCAAATCGGCTTGTGTCCAGTGCCTGCGGCTGGTCGGACTTGTTGAAGGCCACCATGACCTTGTCCCTGTCGTCGTAGCGGAAATACACATAGGTGCCGTTTGCCGGCGAAAAGTGTTTCAGCTCGCCGCTGTGCACAGCCGGGGTCTGTTTGCGCCAGCTGAACAGCTTGCGCACAGTCTCCTGCGCCTGTTGCTGCTGCTTGCTCAGGCCCTTGCCGGTAAAGGCATTGCTGCGGTCGCCGGCCCAGCCGCCGGGGAAGTCGCTGCGCACTATACCGTCATCGCGCTCCTTCGGGCTCTGCATCAGCACCTCGTCGCCGTAGAAGAACTGCGGTATGCCGCGCATGGTAGCGATATAGGCCACCGCCATCTTGAACAGGGCGGGGTCTTCGTCCAGCTGGCTGTACAGGCGGCTGGTGTCGTGGTTGCCGCCGAAGATCACCAGCCGCTCTGGCTGCGGGTAGAGGAAGTCGTTGGCCAGGCCCTCGTAGAGCTGGATCAGGCCGCTGTCCCAGCTGTCCGGCTGGGCCAGGCCCTCGCGTAGTGCGTAGTGCAGCGGGAAGTCCATCATGCTCTTCAGGCGTCCGCCGGTAACCTGGTCGCCGTCGGCCTGCTGCCAGTGGGCCACCAGCGCCGCGTTGCGGGTCCACTCCTCGCCGACGATATTGAAGCCCGGGTATTCGCGGTGGATACGCGCGGCCCACTGCTGCAGGAATTCGGCATCGGAGTAGGCGTAAGTGTCGGCGCGGATACCGGAGAGGCCCGCGTACTCTATCCACCAGAGACTGTTCTGGATCAGGTAGTTGGCCAGCAGCGGGTTGCGCTGGTTCATGTCCGGCATCGAGTCCACGAACCAGCCGTCGACAAAGCCGCGCTTGTCGATTTCGCTCGCATAGGGGTCGACGTGAGTGAAGCGGCTGTGGTTGGTGATCGCATACTCACCTTTCTGTATGCCGCTGCCGTTCAGCCAGTCGGCGGAGGGCAGGTCGCCCATCCACCAGTGGCCGCTGCCGATATGGTTCAGCACCACGTCCTGGATCACGCCCAGGCCCTTTTCGCGCGCCGCGCTGACGAACTCGCGAAACTGTTCGTTGCTGCCGAAGCGGGAGTCGATCTTGTAGTGATCGGTGGCGGAGTAGCCGTGGTAGGAGTACTCGGGCTGGTCGTTTTCGACCAGCGGGTTGGGCCAGATCTGCGTGAAGCCCATGCCGGCGATATAGTCCAGGCGCGCGCGCATGCCGGCGATATCGCCGCCGTGGCGGCCGCCGGGGTGGCCGCGATCCGGGCCCTCGAGGGTGTCCGCGGTGCTGTCGTTGCCCGGATCGCCGTTGGCGAAGCGGTCCGGGGTGATCAGGTAGATGGCGTCGCTGGAATCAAAGCCGCGGCGCGCGGCTGAATCGGGCGCGCGCTGTTTCAATTCATAGTGAATGACCGCGCGTGTCTCGCCGTCGCCGCGCAGGGCGATTTCCACCGTGCCCGGTTCGGCCTCCGGTGACACCTGCAGATCCAGAAACAGGTAGTTGGCATTCTCCGTGCGCTCAGTGCCCAGCAGGGTCACGCCGGGGTAGTCGAGCTGCGCCTGCAGCCCGGCGATATCCTCCCCGTGCAGCATCAGCTGCAGGTCCGGCACCGCCATGCCGGTCCACCAGTTGGGCGGCTCGACTCTGTCAACCGCGCGCTCGACGGCGGGCGCGGCCAGTGCGGGTGATGCGCAGACAAGGGCGGCCGTGGTTAATGTGAAAAAGCACAGCGCTGACAACCGTTTCATTTCCGGCTCCTGCTTCTCTAGTTAAAAGTCCCCAGATAGGATTGTGCAGTTTCAGGGGGCGGCTGATATCCCCCTGGGTAGAGGGGGAGGTCGGCAGGCTGTTGTGTGCGAAAATTGTGCAGGTCGGCGGTTGAGCGGATTTGCCGCAGGTCGGTCACAAGGGCGGGCGCAACCGGTGTCCCCACGGGGTGATCGACCTGGGTTGCCCCGGGGGCAGGTGCGCGGGCGGCAGCGCAGACTAGCGTTTGCACTCTCATCCCCCCATTGGGGAGGAGGGACTCAATCGACAGAATTGAGAGAATCGCCGCATAACCATAATCAGTGATCAGCGGTGACCTCTATGTCTCAAGCATCCGGCGCATCCGTGCAGCCAGTGAAACAGCCCCAGTTGCCCTTCTGGCAGGTCTGGAACGTCAGCCTCGGCTTCCTCGGCGTGCAGTTCGGCTTTGCGCTGCAGAATGCCAACGCCAGCCGCATTCTGTCCGACCTGGGCGCCGACCTGCACTCGCTGTCGCTGTTCTGGATAGTGGCGCCGCTGATGGGTCTGATCGTGCAGCCGATCGTCGGCTCCGCGTCCGACCGCACCTGGAGCCGCTTCGGCCGCCGCAACCCCTATATCCTGTTCGGCGCCATCGCCGCGGCGCTGGGGATGGCGTTTATGCCCAATGCGGGCATCGTGGTCGCCTTCGTCGCGCCGATACTGTTCGGCGGCGTGATGCTGGCGCTGATGGATGCGGCCTTCAACGTGACCATGCAGCCCTTCCGCGCGCTGGTCTCCGATATGGTGCCCTCCGAGCAGCGCACCCTGGGCTACTCGATCCAGTCGCTGCTGATCAATATCGGTGCGGTATTCGGCTCCATGCTGCCGTTTATCCTGACCAACGTGATCGGTCTCGAGAACACTTCGCAGGCCGGGGAAGTGGCGCCGTCGGTGATCTGGGCCTTCTATATCGGCGCCTCGGTGCTGCTCGGCAGCGTGCTGTGGACCGTTTTCCGTACCAAGGAGTATGCGCCGGAGCAGTACAACGCCTACAAGGGCATCGATGCCGAGCAGCTGGCGCGCGAGCAGGCCGAGCGCAAGTCCCTGCCGCAGCGGATCAAAGGCTTCTTCGGGTTGCTGGTCACCATGCCGAAGACCATGCGCCAGCTGGCGCTGGTGCAGTTCTTCTCCTGGTTTGCGCTGTTCATCATGTGGGTCTACACCACACCGGCCATCACCCAGCACGTCTGGGGCGTGGAGGCCAAGTGGTTTGACCCGCACTACCTGGAGAGCGTCGGCCAGATCCCTGCGCATATCGCCGCGGCCAAGGGCGCTGCCGGTGACTGGGTGGGCATCATCTTCGCGGCCTATTCGCTGTTCGCGGCCATCTTCTCCGTGGCGCTGGCGAAGATCGCCAATACCCTGGGACGCAAGCCGACCTACGCGCTGTCGCTGCTGCTGGGCGGCCTGGGCTATATCAGCTTCCTGCTGTTCCAGGGCGGCGCGCCGACCCAGGTGAACCTGCTGATTACCGAGGTCACGGTACCCAGCGGCGCGCTCGGCCTGCTGCTGCCGATGGTGGGTATCGGCATCGCCTGGGCGGCGATCCTCGCCATGCCCTACGCGATCCTGTCCGACTCCCTGCCGGCCAGCAAGACCGGCGTCTATATGGGCATCTTCAACTTCACCATCGCCGCGCCGCAGATCGTCTCGGCACTGGTGGCGGGGCTGGTGCTGAAAGAGGTGTTCGACAACCAGGCCATCTACATCATCGTGCTGGCCGGGGTGTTTATGATCCTCGGTGCCCTGTCGGTATTCTTCGTTCGCGAGGAGTCGGCGGAGCCGGACAGCGTGGAAGCGGAGGCGGTCGCCGCCTGATGACGAAAGCCCCTCGACGAGGGGCTTTTTTGTATCCCGGCTACCAGTCGTGCATGGAGCCGTCTTCGAGCCGGTTGATCGGCAGATAGGCGCGCCTGTAGGGATATTGCGCGGCCAGCGCTTCATCGATATCGACCCCCAGCCCCGGCGCCTCGCCCGGGTGCAGGTAGCCGTCCCCATAGTGGTAACCGTGCGGGAATACCGCCAGGGTCTCCGCCGTGTGCTGCATATACTCCTGGATACCGAAGTTCGGTATCGAGATGCCGAAGTGCAGGGCCGCGGCCATGGTCACCGGCGACAGGTCCGTGGCGCCGTGGCAGCCGGTGCGCACCTTATACAAATCGGCGAGATTCGCGATGCGGCGCAGGTGGGTGATGCCACCGGCGTGCAGCACGCTCGCGCGGATATAGTCGATCAGCTGCTCCTCGATCAGCTGCTTGCAGTCCCAGATGCTGTTGAACACTTCCCCCACCGCCAGTGGAGTGGTGCTGTGGGCGCGAATCTGGCGGAAGTTGGCCTGGTGTTCCGCCGGCACCGCGTCCTCGAGCCAGAACAGCCGGTAGGGCTCCAGGTCCTTCGCCAGTCGCGCCGCCTCTATCGGCGTCAGCCGGTGATGCACGTCGTGCAGCAGGTGGATGTCTCCACCCAGCTTTTCCCGCGCGGCCGCAAAGAGCTGCGGCGTGCTGCGCAGGTATTTCTCGGTGGACCAGACATTCTCGCTGGGCAGTGCCGCGTCTGCGGGCTCGTAGAAATCCTTGTCGCTGGAGACGCCGTAGGTGGATTTCAGGCCGGGTACGCCGGACTGCAGGCGCACGGCGCGGTAGCCGAGCTCTATGTAGCGCTGGGCCTCCCGCAGCGTCTCCTCGGTCGTCTCGCCATTGGCGTGGCCATAGACCAGCAGGCCCTCGCGGCAGGCGCCGCCCAATAGCTGATACAGAGGCAGCCCGGCGGCTTTGGCTTTGATGTCCCACAGCGCCATATCCACCGCGGCGATCGCCGCCATGGTCACCGGTCCGCGGCGCCAGTAGGCGCCCCGGTAGAGAAACTGCCAGGTATCCTCTATGCGGTGCGCGTCGCGGCCGAGCAGGCAGGGGATCAGGTGGTCGCTCAGGTAGCTGGCCACCGCCAGCTCGCGCCCGTTCAGGGTGGCGTCGCCGACGCCGCTGACCCCGGCGTCAGTCTCTATTTTCAGGGTGACGAAATTGCGCCCGGGGCAGGTGACTATGACGCGCGCGTCGGTGATTTTCAGCATGGTGAGCGTCCCTGTTCAATGCGCTGGGAAATTCAATCCTATTTGAGATTTGGCCGCCGTTGCGAGAGCATGGCAGACGAATTGCACCAATTTCATGTCAATAATCCGATAATCAGTCCAATTACATGTCATTTCTCGCCTCTATCGACGCCGCCCTCGCCGCCTTCGCCAATTTTGTCTGGGGCACGCCGCTGCTCGTCCTGCTGGTGGGTGGCGGTCTGGCGCTGCTGATCTACTCCCGCGGCCGCCCCTATCGCCATCTCGGCCACAGCATCGACCTGCTGCGCGGTGTGTACGACGACCCGAAAGACCCGGGCCAGGTGCCGCACCGGCAGGCGCTGTCGACGGCGCTGTCCGGCACCCTGGGGCTCGGCAATATCGCCGGGGTGGCCATCGCCATCAGTACCGGCGGGCCGGGCGCGATCTTCTGGATGTGGGTGACGGCGCTGGTGGGCGTGGCCACCAAGTTCTACACCGCCTCCCTGGCCGTAATGTTCCGCGGCCGCGACGCCGCCGGCGAGCTGCAGGGCGGCCCCATGTATGTGATCCGCGAGGGACTGGGCAAAAAGTGGATGCCGCTCGCGCTGCTGTTCGCCGTGGCCGGCCTGTGCGGCATGCTGCCGGTATTCCAGTCCAACCAGACGGTGCAGCTGCTGCGGGAATCCTTTGCCGTGCCCCTGGGCTGGGTGCCGGCGGACGGCTCGCTGCTGTTCGACTTTGCCACCGGCCTGGTGATCGCGGCGGCGGCCGCGGTGGTGATCGCCGGGCGCATCCAGCGCATCGGAAAATTCGCCGTGCGCATTGTGCCGGGCATGGTGCTCTTCTACCTGGCGCTGACCCTGATGGTGATCGGCTATTTCTGGCAGCAGGTGCCGGCCGCCCTGGCGCTGATATTCAGCGATGCTTTCAATGGCGAAGCGGTGGCCGGCGGTGCGCTGGGCGCGGTGATCGCCACCGGCATCAGCCGCGGGGCCTTTTCCAACGAGGCCGGCATCGGCACCGAATCCCTGGCCCACGGCGCGGCCAAGACCCGCGAGCCGATCCGCGAGGGCGTGGTGGCTATGCTCGGGCCGATCATCGATACGCTGATCATCTGCACCTGTACCGCCCTGGTCATTCTGCTGACCGGCGTCTGGCAGCAGGCCGACGGCATCGCCGGTGTCACCCTGACCGCAAACGCCTTCTCAGAAGTGTTCGGCCACTGGGGGCCGGTACTGCTACTGCTGATGGTACTGCCGCTGGCGTTCAGCACCATCGTCACCTTCTGGTACTACGGCGTTAAGTGTTTTGTGTTCCTGTTCGGCAGCCGCTGGCAGGGCCTGTATACGGCCATTTACATCCTGCTGATAGTGATTGGTGCCGTCGCATCCCTGAACGCGGTGAACAGCATCATCATCGGCATGTACGCGATCATGGCCATTCCCACCATGACCTCGACGTTGCTGCTGGCCCGGCACGTCAACCGCGCCGCGCACGACTATTTCGTGAAAATGGCAGCGGACGAGAAGGCGGGGCTGAAGGACCCCGCATAAAATAAAGAAGGGCGAACCGAGATTCGCCCTTTTTTGTGATCGCCGGCAATTGTCACTGCTGCACGGAAACCTGGGTGCCGACGGTGGCATGGGAGAAGAATATCTTCGCCATATGCCAGGGCAGGCGGATGCAGCCGTGGGAATCCGGCCAGCCGGGCACACGCCCCGCGTGCATGGTGACCGGGCCATTGATGCGCATCATGAAGTCCATCGACGCACCGCGGAAAATGGCACCGGGCGGTCTGCGGTGGCGGCGCACATCCACATTGCTGCGCAACACGTGTCCGCTCCTCGCCACATAGTGGCCATAGAGATTGGAGCGGTGATTGTATTTCTTCTCCGAAATGCGGAAGTTGCCGGTCGGCGTGCGGTAGCCGGGTTTGCCGGTGGAGACCGGAGATATGCCGGCCAGGCGGCCGCCCTTGTAGAAATAGGCCATCTGGTCGCTGAGGTCGATCACAATCCGCGGTGCGCCGCCGACCACATCCTGCCGCCACCAGGCATCGCGGGTATTACTGTTATAGCCCCCGCGGGAATAATAGGGGGACTGATAATAGGAATTGTTATAAGTGTTGCGTTGCTGGGTGTAAGGGTTGTTATAAGGGTTGCGATAGTCGGCGGCCTGCGCCAGTGGGCTTAGCAGTGCCGCGCCGCCGAGGACCAGGGCGGCGGTCAGTGTGGATCTTTTCAGCAGCGAAGAACGGCTTTGCATTGCGCACCTCTCTATTGCAAATGGACTTTGCAAACTTCAGCGATTTGCCAGCAGTACCCGCTGCGCGCACTTCCGCGGGGTAAAAGGCTTCCTCGCATCCTGGCGGCGCGACAGCAGGCAGTGTTTTTTCCCCAGTGCAGCCTGCCGATATGCTCCGGCATTCACCGCAGAATGGGCCAGCCGTGGCAGTTGCTACGGCAAGTGGAAACGATGGTAGGGTGCAGAAAAGGGCGCCATTACATCTTTTGGGCATGAAGATAAATTCTGATAGAGCAGAAGCGCTGGGACACCGGGCCGAGAACCGCCGGGCGAACCTCGACCAGTCGGGCTGCTAGGCGTTTGCCCAGAGGTTCCGTGAGGGCAAGACTCCCACGAGGAAGGAAGGGAGGAAGTGGCCGCTCGGCTATCCCGGAGGTGTCATCGACGCAGGCGAGGTCGGCGAGCGGGGGCGGGGGGCTACCGGAACCAGCTGGGTAGACACAGCTGCTGAACAATGCGTGTCGACTCGGAGGGCGTCTTTTGCGACACGCACGAGTAACGCCCTGGAAAAACGGTCGCAGCGACTGCTATTTCTGGCGAAGCGCAACGAACCAGTAAAAATCCTCGCAAAAACAATAAGTTATATTGGGGTTCGAAAATTGGGATAGGAGTCGCGACGACCGTTTTGTTGGTTGCAATTGAACTGGCCGAGGGCGCTACAAGCTTGACGCTGCCTTGCTTCCGCAGCATTCTTGCCCAAAATGTCTCAATTGAAATATGAGGCGAAAAGAATCGGCCTTCAGGGCCATGATTCAAATGTTATGCAATACGGAGAGTTGCATGAGCACATCAAGGAAAATGTTAGTGGTATCGATTCTGGCTTTTCTGATTCTTACTGCACTGGTTTTCAAGCCTCAGATAAAGAGTTTTTATGATCAGCAGTTCATTCTTTGGAGCATTGATCGAGTAAACTCAGAAAGAGTGGTAAATTCATGTCGAGTACGGTTTTGTATAGTAACCGCGTACTCGAATCGTGGTAACTTTACTTTCTATTACCTCGGTAGCAGCGATATCTCCGAGAAAGTAAATTTAATAAATAGCGTAATGGAAGAGTGGCCAGAATCAAGAAGCCAGTGTGAAGCAATGTTTTCCACGGATGGAGCAAAGCATTGTCTGGTCTCGGGGCAAGCTATTTTCCAGGCTCCTAGCGAGTAGTGCATAACAAACAGCGGCAGAGCGACAGCCAGCGCTACGCACCTTTTGTGTTACTCGCTGGCGCTCAAACATTAACACAAAATGCGCTACGCGCTGGCTGCGCCTGCGCTGGGCGTTATACCTCAAGAAGCCAATGACAGAATCTGAACAAGTACTAGAGAGAATTTTCAAAACGAAAAAAATTTCTTTTAATAAAATACCAGAGTCAGCAACTAGAACTCCGGATTATGAAGTCGTTGCCGGTTTCTCCAAGTCATTTTGGGAGGTAAAGGAGATTTGTGAGAACGGTGACGAAAAGGAGATTATTAGAAAGTTCGAGGCTGATCAGGGTGAAATATATAGTGTCCATTCAAAAAGAGTTGAATCCAGCATAAAATCTGCTTCTGGTCAGTTCAAGTCATTTGGTGTTACCAATTCTCCATGCATTGTAGTTTTAACTGATGTAAGAGATTTTTCGGTAAGAGATATATGTTTTGAACTTTACATAAAAAGTGCAATGCTTGGTTCTGCCGAGTACATGGAGTTTCGTGATGGCAGTGTTCGTGAGATCAACAGGAAAAATGGTCTCATGACCAATAGAATGAGCTACATTAGCGCTGTCGCATTAATGTACTGCTCAACTGATCAGCTTGTATTCTTTCACAACCCTAACACTTGCAACGAGCTTCCGGAGTATTTTTTCAATAAATTCTCGGAGCATTATAAAGTGGTCAATACAAGTATTGGACTTGAGTGGACAAAGGTATAACAAGGCCGGGCAATTTGCTCCGGGCCTACGGCCCTCCGCGGGACAGCTTACCTTGTGCACGTTTTGCGCGGGTCGCTGCGCTCCCATTTTCGCGCAAAAAGCGCACAAGGTAAGCTGCCCCTGCCGGCGGCGTTAGGCGTTATTGAAGCTAAGTATGATTATAAAAATTTGGAAAGACCCCGTTTGGAGTAAAGTGATCGCTACTGCAATCATTTCGTTTCTAGCTGCACTTGTTTATAAGATGGGTGTTTCTTCTGAATCAACCGTAAAACTTGTTTCTGATCTAGCCAATTTTTTAACGAAGAACTTCGAAGTGAAAATGTGGCAGGTCGTTCTTTTATTGGGTTCCGCCGTTACACTTTTAGTGGTCATTTATAGGTGGTTTTCAAAGAAATTCTTCTATTCATCCTATCGAACTGAGTATCTTTTTGATAATGATATTATGGGGCTCAAATGGGAGTGGAAATATAGCGCTGATGGAGAGTTGGTGGATTTTAAATGTCTTTGTCCAGCATGTTCTATGCAGATGTACTTCAAGGATAAAACGGTGGATTCCACTCCTAGATGTGAATATGTTTGCCCAAAGTGTAGTTACTCGCATGGCTTTACTGGCTTTAAAAATGTAGAAGTGCTGGTAAAGCTTCTTATAGAAAGAATAATCCGTTTGGGACGGTGGAAAAAGCGAGTCGCCTAACAAGCGGTTGTAGCCGCCGGGAAATACGCGGCTGGGACGGCTTACGCTGCGCTCCAGCCGCCCCTAAATCGAGCGTTAGGCTTTTGCGACGGCCCGGATAATTTCACTGGAAAAGCAAGATGGCGCGATGGCAAACTCTAAGTCTCGAGGATTTCCAGAGAGTAACTGACGAGGCGTTTTCATTCTTGATGACCCATTATTCGTATACTACATGTCCTGCTGAAAGAGGCGGCCTCTTTGGGTCCGGATTTGTACGTAGATTTACTCGAGCCTCGTATGAGATCGGAATACTCTTTGGTGATGCTGATTCGCGGCATCTTTGCTCGGTCTGGTTCCGGGACGACGTTGGACAAAAGATCGTGGAGAGGGGCTACATGGAACGCGGATTAGAAACGCTTCTCGCTCGACGCTACCCGACATTCGCGCATCCAACTCGGAACGATCTATCAGACGAGATGACCCCGGAAATTGTAATACGGCAGTACGCTGATCTGCTCCGGAAGTATGCGATTGATATCGTAAAGGGCGACTTTTCTGCCTTTCCGAGCTTGATGTATGTACTGCATCACGTGGATCGCAAGTTTCCGACGAGAGCCGTTCGGCGCTTCCTAGGAATCTACTCAACTTATGAAGGAGCGACCGCCGCGATAGAGGATCGCTCAACCAAGCAAGGGTTTTCGGAAAGGCTCGACGGGTTCGAGATTTGGAGAGTTCAACCGGACGGCTACGG
>NZ_JAYEFD010000008.1:0-1920 GCF_035117725.1 Microbulbifer magnicolonia
TCATCGGCAGGCTGGAATGAAAAAAGCCCTGACCGCGAAGCGATCAGGGCTTTTGGAATAGAAGCCTGACGATGACCTACTCTCACATGGGGAGACCCCACACTACCATCGGCGATGTTGCGTTTCACTTCTGAGTTCGGCAAGGGATCAGGTGGTTCCACAACTCTATTGTCGTCAGGCAAACTGGCTTGGGTTGGCGTGGTCTTATGAGCGTTTGCTCTGCGCTGCCGCTTGACTGTTCGTTTGCCACTGAGTTTTGCTCAGTTAACAGTCAACCCAAATAATTCGGTAAAACAATCTGTAGTAATACACCGCAAGAACTTCGTATGTCTCTTGCTCACAATCCGCTGATCTCTTTACTGGATTCAATCGATCAGTCGTTAGTAACCATCTCTGTTGTATGGTCAAGCCGCACGGGCAATTAGTACTGGTTAGCTCAACGCCTCACAACGCTTCCACACCCAGCCTATCAACGTGGTAGTCTTCCACGGCCCTTCAGGGGACTCGAAGTCCCAGGGAGATCTCATCTTGAAGGAGGCTTCCCGCTTAGATGCTTTCAGCGGTTATCCCGTCCGAACATAGCTACCGGGCAATGCCACTGGCGTGACAACCCGAACACCAGAGGTTCGTTCACTCCGGTCCTCTCGTACTAGGAGCAACTCTTCTCAAATCTCCAACGCCCACGGCAGATAGGGACCGAACTGTCTCACGACGTTCTAAACCCAGCTCGCGTACCACTTTAAATGGCGAACAGCCATACCCTTGGGACCGGCTTCAGCCCCAGGATGTGATGAGCCGACATCGAGGTGCCAAACACCGCCGTCGATGTGAACTCTTGGGCGGTATCAGCCTGTTATCCCCGGAGTACCTTTTATCCGTTGAGCGATGGCCCTTCCATACAGAACCACCGGATCACTATGACCTACTTTCGTACCTGCTCGACATGTCTGTCTCGCAGTCAAGCGCACTTATACCATTATGCTCATTGCATGATTTCCGACCATGCTGAGTGCACCTTCGTACTCCTCCGTTACTCTTTGGGAGGAGACCGCCCCAGTCAAACTACCCACCATACACTGTCCTCGATCCAGATCATGGACCAGAGTTAGAACCTCAAACATACCAGGGTGGTATTTCAAGGACGGCTCCACTCGGACTGGCGTCCGAGCTTCAAAGCCTCCCACCTATCCTACACAAGTAGGCTCAAAGTTCAGTGCAAAGCTGTAGTAAAGGTTCACGGGGTCTTTCCGTCTAGCCGCGGGTACACTGCATCTTAACAGCGATTTCAATTTCACTGAGTCTCTGGTGGAGACAGCTTGGCCATCGTTACGCCATTCGTGCAGGTCGGAACTTACCCGACAAGGAATTTCGCTACCTTAGGACCGTTATAGTTACGGCCGCCGTTTACCGGGGCTTCGATCAAGAGCTTCGCCGAAGCTAACCCCATCAATTAACCTTCCGGCACCGGGCAGGCGTCACACCCTATACGTCCACTTACGTGTTTGCAGAGTGCTATGTTTTTAATAAACAGTCGCAGCCAACTGGTCACTTCGACCGCCAACAGCTTACGGAGCAAGTCCGATCACCGTCAGCGGCGTACCTTCTCCCGAAGTTACGGTACCATTTTGCCTAGTTCCTTCACCAGAGTTCTCTCAAGCGCCTTGGTATTCTCTACCTGACCACCTGTGTCGGTTTCGAGTACGGTTCTCTATTGCCTGAAGCTTAGAAGTTTTTCCTGGAAGCATGGCATCAACCACTTCGCTCTCCGAAGAGAGCTCGTCATCAGCTCTCAGCCTTAGGGACCCGGATTTGCCTAAGTCCCCAGCCTACTACCTTAAACACGGACAACCAATCGCCGTGCTGGCCTAGCCTTCTCCGTCACTCCATCGCAGCAATAGCGAGTACAGGAATATTAACCTG
>NZ_JAYEFD010000010.1:0-4227 GCF_035117725.1 Microbulbifer magnicolonia
AGCCTAACAAACAGCGGCAGAGCGACAGCCAACGCTACGCACCTTTTGTGTTACTCGCTGGCGCTCAAACATTAACACAAAATGCGCTCCGCGCTGGCTGCGCCTGCGCTGGGCGTTAGAGAAATGAAAGGAGAAATTTATGCCATATAAGATTTATGCGGCGGAAATTAAACGAGTGGGTCAACCCGGTATAATTATCACCACTGCTTATAAAAATGCTGGAGGATACCCGAGAGCAGAATCTTTCTTCATTGTTCCTCAACAAGATGCGCACAATAAGTTCAATAAACTCACGTTTGATGTCCAGTCCTTTGAAAGTTCACCAGTGACATTAGACGAGGAGTTCATGCTTAAAGAAGCACTAAATCAGGCCCAGATAGACCTTGCCTTATTTATAGAAACATACTATGAAAAATGTCCTCAGCTAATTCCTCCGAACGTGCCAAATACAACAGAATCAAATATCAATTTGTTGGTTCATACTTGGGTTCGTGGAGCTGGAGATTCCCTGAAGGATGTTTATCAAAAAACAGAGTATGAACCTCTTCGGGAAGCTTTGAGGCCTATAATCCCTCTTCCTACTATGGAGCGGAGTTCTCTCTAACAATTCGCTCCAGGGGACAGCTTACTATATGCACCTTTTTGTGCGGTCGCTACGCTCCCATTTTGCACAAAAATAT
Source organism: Microbulbifer magnicolonia (assembly GCF_035117725.1). Lineage (NCBI taxonomy): Bacteria > Pseudomonadati > Pseudomonadota > Gammaproteobacteria > Cellvibrionales > Microbulbiferaceae > Microbulbifer > Microbulbifer magnicolonia. The sequence continues at coordinate 681 of NZ_JAYEFD010000010.1, forward strand.
GCATATAGTAAGCTGCCCCTGAACTCGGCGTTATACGTCAGTAAATTATGAGTGAAGAAGGAATCAAAGCGGTTTTTGGTGCTTTTGGGTTCATTTGTTTGCTTGCGAACATAGCGCTAACGATCGAGCTGAATAACTACCCGATGAAATCACGGGTAAAGAAATTCTTGTTCTATTTGGTGGTCTGGCTAGTTCCGTTAATTGGCGCAATCTGGTCTCACCGTAAGTTAAAAATTGGTTGGGCTAAAGGTGATGGGTCGAGTGGTCATGACACTCCGGTTGATCCAGGCTAGGGAGCTCCGTTGCAATGCCGTATAACAATCACAGGCAGGATGCTACGGCCCTGCGGGCCTCCGCGGGACGCCTTACCTTGTGCGCATTTTGCGCGGGTCGCTGCGCTCCCATTTTCGCGCAAAATGCGCACAAGGCAAGTCGCCCCTGCTGTGGGCGTTAGGCAAGACAATGAAAAAGAACGTAATACTTGCACTTTTTTTCACGGCTAACGTTTGGGCAGAAGAAGTTTCTCTGCAGGAGATAGAGATTCCTAATTCAAGTTTGTCCGTACGTATTCCTCATAATTGGAACTACTCAAAACCATATATAGGTGATGGAAAGTACAGCTCTGTACAAGTGTACCTTCCAAAAGAAGATCACGGAGGATACCCAGGATATCCAGAATTTGAATTTGAGTATTCAGATGATCGCTCAGAAAATGTTGAAATTTCGTCCGCATTAAAGAAAATGGCTAAATCGACAATGCTAGGCGAGAAACAATCGTATGTTTTTACAGAAACTGTTGAAGTAAGTTATTTATTGTCTGATATGTCTCATTCAAACGCTAACCTAAAGGTGACTTATTACTTCACTCAGGTCGGTAGTGGTTACCTTATCTGCTCTCTTAGAACTCTAGAAAGCCAAGAAGGACAGCATAAAAAATATAGTGCCAACTTGGAGTCCTTTTGTCGGCAAGCAGTTACATCAGGTCCCGCAGGTTGACATGCCTAACAATGCAATGCAGCCGACGGCCAAATTTGTGCACCTTTTGCGCGGTCGCTACGCTCCCATTTTTGCGCAAAATGCGCACAAATTTGGCCGCGGCTGATTGCGGCGTTAAGTGCCCGAGTTACCCATGCAAAGTAAAAAAATGTACAAGCTCTCTATACTTTTATACTTGATGTCATTAGCTCTCCCAATGAATGGGATGTGGTTTGGTGGTTTATTCATGATGCTTACATCAGGCTTAGTTTCGGTAGCAGCTATAGGAAGCATTGGTATTGAAGCAGCGAGTACACCAAAAGGCGCACTTGGCATGCTCATATTTTTGCTTCCTTTCGCCAACATTGTATTTATTTGGTGTGCTCTAAAGTTCAAAAGTACGCATAGATTATTCACTCTATCAACAGTACTTCTTTTTGCTTCAACGCTAATTTGACTCCACATTGCTCTTTCGATGGTATTCGGAGGTTTTTGGAATCTTTACTTGTTTATAATTTGGTCTTTGTCTTTTGTTGTACTATCACTTGCCATTCTTTTTAAGGTACGCCATGTTTAACAAAGGGCTAAGTATCGTTCGCTGTAGCTCACCGGGGCGCCGGAAAGAATCGAGTCGTCCAATTAAGTGATACGCAAGTGCCAAAACACTTAACAAGGCCGGGCAGTTTGCTCCAGGCCTGCGGCCCTCCGCGGGACAGCTTACCTTGTGCACGTTTTGCGCGGGTCGCTGCGCTCCCATTTTCGCGCAAAACGCGCACAAGGTAAGCTGCCCCTGCCGGCGGCTTTAGGGCAATCATGAAAAAAGTTATATTGTCAGTCCTACTTTCACTTTCATTAAATGTTCAAGCTTGGGAATGTGGAAGTGAGCAACAAGGTATCGATACACCAATCAACAAGCACATCGAGTTTGCAACTGAAATTTATATGGGAAGGGTTATTAACTCTTACTTAGTTGAAGAAATTGATAAAGTAGTGTTTGAGTTGAAAGTATCGGAGTTATTTAAAGGGCGTTACAAAAATCACGTCACGTTATTTACATCTAGTAATCCGGCAAATCCAGAAATATCTATTGGAAATAGTTATATCGTATTTTTGTATGGGAGCAACGATGTGAACTTTTGTGGTGTCACTATCAATTTGGGGTACATAAACAACTTAGATCTACTAAAAGATCAGGCTGAAAACGGTAGGTTCGAGCAACGTCAGATCGAGCAAATCCGAGCCTTGTTAGCATACAAGGGGGCCCAGCCCTAACAATGCAATGCAGCCGACGTCTTACTTTGTGCACTTTTTGCACGGTCGCTGCGCTCCCATTTTCGTGCAAAAAGCACACAAAGTAAGCCGCGTCTGATTGCGGCGTTCAGGCTGTAGAAAAACTCGGGCGATTTTTGAATGGGTGAATTTTTCGTGCGGAGAGTGCCCTAAAATGCTTTTCGTCACCCCAAATAGAGCCAGAATTCACGTAGGCACGCGATTTTCTGGGTGAAATACAATCAGAAGGAAGGGGCCGGAGTTTTTCTACAGCCTCGTTAGGCGGCATCTCAACCACGTGAGCGGTAAAAGAGGGGGAGTGGAACGTGAAACTCAGCGACCGCGAAATTGAGATCATCTCGAGAATACCCAAGAACCGCCGAAACCGGACGCTCGGTCTATGGTTTGTGGCCGCCGCCATGCTGTTCGCGATGGTGGTTGCTTTTTACATTGAATATGACCTGACGATTGTTGTCACAATGCTCGGAGGGTTTCTGGCCGGTCAGGCCGCAGCGCACTCCAGCAGTAGGTCTGAGGACAAACTCATTGATCTCCTCCAGCGATACGTCAGTAGCGATCCAGAAGCAATTCAGCAGTTCGCAGGGGCGCGTACTGGTGAGTATGCCGCCTAACAAGGCGCTGCAGACGGACAAAGTCAAGCTGTCACGCCTCTTGCATTCGCAAGAGCCGCGCCAGCTTGCCTTTGCCGCTGAGCTTGGTCGTTAACTGCGGAACCAGTGATGAAGGTATTGATTGATCTCTATGCGAGACTTGGAGTCAAGTTATATCCATTTAGATGGATTCTTCTGATGGCGATCTTTCTGCCATTCTTCGCATGGTCTGCGATTTCCGCAGCGATACTTATGTTGGCTGCATTGTGGTCAATGCTATTGCTATCAACTGTACTGGTTTATGGCCCCATCAAGAGCTTCGAAGGTTCTGTGATTTGGAGTGATGGAGTTAGGCCTATTGCTTGGCTTTTTATATTGTTGTTCTCATTATGTGTTTTGGCCGGATCCGTTGTAATTCTCTATGGCATCATACAGAGCAGTTAACAAAGCCAAGCAGTTTGCTCCACCCCTTCGGGGTTCCGCGGGACGCCCAACGCTGTGCACCTTTTGCGCGGTCGCTATCGCTCCCATTATTGCGCAAAAGGCGCACAACGTTGGTCGCCCCTGTTGGCGGCGTTAGGCTTTTGCGACGGCCCGGATAATTTCACTGGAAAAGCAAGATGGCGCGATGGCAAACTCTAAGTCTCGAGGATTTCCAGAGAGTAACTGACGAGGCGTTTTCATTCTTGATG
>NZ_JAYEFD010000011.1:0-2514 GCF_035117725.1 Microbulbifer magnicolonia
ATTCTGGCTCTATTTGGGGTGACGAAAAGCATTTTAGGGCACTCTCCGCACGAAAAATTCACCCATTCAAAAATCGCCCGAGTTTTTCTACAGCCTGAACGCCGCGCTCAGGGGCGGCTGAATTTGGGCACGTTTTTGCGCAAAAATAGGAGCGAATCGACTGCGCAAAAATGTGCCCAAATTCAGCCGTCCCCTGCAGCGCTTGGTTATGCGGGATTTAGTAGGGAAATCAATTTTGCGGCGCGACTGTTTGGTAGGTGTTCGAGAACACCTTTTTCTTGAGCCTCGCTAATTTTTCCTACGCGGCACGATTTGATTTTTGAGCTTTTCTCATATAAATATTTTTTGTAGCCTTTGAGCGGTTCAGGAGGCGGATCTCCTAGGTTGTAGTGACCCAAGCCAAGCTCCCATAAATCATTATTTTCCTCCGCCCCCATCTCACCACAAGATGCTATTATCCATTCTTCAAATGCTTCAGATTTCAGACCCAACTCATCGACAAGCTCTCGCTCACTAAGAATGTACAGGTCGGAGGATTTTTGTGAATACATTTTATCAATAAGGTGCTTAGGGACACCCAAATCAATTAAAATATTCCCGTATTTTTCTCGTGCCGATTGATATACAGACTGAGCTTTCTCAAATGAAAGATCAGAAAAATATTGCTTTTTAAAATATGTCCTGTGAAGACCGACTTTTCCGAGAGCAGAATTTCTCTCGTGTGCAAACATATAAATGAAAAAGCATGCACTGTAGCAAACACCATCCATATTCAAATGTACCGTCATCATCAGATCACGTACAATTTCCCCAATTTTTATAGCCTCTTCAACGCTGCCGCCTGGTGAATTGACCCTTAATATTGCTGGCACTGTCGAATGCCGATCATCTCGAAGATACGAAAGTAGCTTATTGGCGTCACCAGGAGCTATCTCCCCTTTTAATATTGGAGTTCCTAACCTTTCCACAATGTCCGCGCCATTTGAAGCGCTAGTGTAAACAAAAAATGATAAGAATATGATCAAATAACGCACAAAACCTTCTATTTCACTTTTCTGATTTTATTAATTTAGCTTTCGCATAACGCTGAGCTTAGGGGCGGCCCACGCTTTTTATGCGCGAAGCGCATAGCATGGGACGTCCCGCGGAGCCCCGCCAGGGGCGGAGCGTACTACAGCGCTTGTTAGGCGGCTGCCTTACTCTGGCGCGAAAAATGACCATGATTCACGCTCAGGCGCAGGCGCAACCGCCAAGCGACCGCACTTGGGACAGCGAAAGCTGCTCGAAAAATTCGCAGCGTTGACTGATTGCGAGATGATGTCATTAGCGACTTCGTCAGCAGCTAGATCTTTAGGGTATTCCGGCCCAAAATGGACGCGTAGCCAAGCTTCTCGCTGGTCTTCAGGGGTGGAAAGATATGCCACCACGGAGCGAGCCATCTGCTCTTCCAAGGCGGCGAGCGAAGTTAAGCTGAGCAGGATGCCGCTTGTATTTGGGCGCTCTTCAGTCTCACGAACCATTGCGCCGCATTTGCATGTAAATGACGACATGACACTCCTCGCCGCCTAACGCTGCAAATCAGCCGCGCGCGCCTTTGGCGCGTCGGCTGGATTTGCCTTGTTAGGCAAAAGACTTTCTCAAGTAGTACCGTCTCTTCAAGCAACGCTTTAATCACGCTCCATTGATCCAACAACATGGTCTTGAAGTCTTAGCATGGTTTCATGGTCAGCAAGGCTGACAACGACAACTGTCTTTGTTGCGCAATCGATAACAACTTGGGAGCCAATTCCTGTAAAAGACACACCGCTATTGGTGGGCACATAAGGTTTATCTTTCTCTCCAATTTGTAGGGCTGTTCTCACTGCGCGTCTTTTACAGTCTTCATTGAGTTGCAATTGAAACGGTGTAACTATCAGGTTCCAGTCATATGCTTCAATCTGCATGCTTCGTTGTTCCTCTGCTAGCGAAGTTCGAGATACATATTCCGTTGAATGCCCTTCCTCAATATCCTTAACCAGTACATATGTGCCTTTTACAACGCTATCTAGGTTTGCAGTTTTTCGAACTGCTTCGTTAGAACTCCAGCCAACTGCGAATGAAGCAACCACTGTACCGAGTAAGATCACTAACGGGTGTTCTTCAATTAATCGCTTTAAGGACATTGGTGATTCTCAATCATTTGTAGTGCCTAACGCTGAGCTCAGGGGCGGCCAGCGCTATGCACATTTTATGCGATAATGCGAGCGAAGTGAGCCGCATAAAAGGTGCATAGCGATGGCCGTCCCTAGGAGCGAATTGTTAGGCTCGCGAAGTGTACCGAAAAGCAGTGGCCTGACAGGTCGACTATCCATGATTCTCTCGAGGTTCATCTAACGGGATTCCAGCGAACCAAAACCCGTAGCCGTCCGGTTGAACTCTCCAAATCTCGAACCCGTCGAGCCTTTCCGAAAACCCTTGCTTGGTTGAGCGATCCTCTATCGCGGCGGTCGCTCCTTCATAAGTTGAGTAGATTCC
>NZ_JAYEFD010000012.1:0-1120 GCF_035117725.1 Microbulbifer magnicolonia
AGCCTAACAAACAGCGGCAGAGCGACAGCCAACGCTACGCACCTTTTGTGTTACTCGCTGGCGCTCAAACATTAACACAAAATGCGCTCCGCGCTGGCTGCGCCTGCGCTGGGCGTTAGTGTTCGGGTTCTTTATGTCGCCGCCCGAAAAAGTGCAACGTATTCGGAAGGCATTCGGCGATACCGTTCTCCGTAGAGCGGAATTCGCAAGCAGGATTTTACGAGACGTTTTTAATCGCCTTCAGTGGTCCCCATTCTAAAAGTTGGTGAGTGGCGGCGAGGCAAGTAAAGTGGAGCATTCCTTTTGAGCAATTTAGCCGCTCAAGGGAAAACGTGGGGCGGCACAACCAAACGTGCCGCTCAAGGTCAGTTTGGGCATCGCAAGTGTGTTGCAAATTTCCGGTTTTGTAAGTTTGGTGGCTTCAAGGTTCATCAACACTAACAAGGCCGGGCAGCCAGGCTCCGGGCCTTCGGCCCTCCGCGGGACAGCTTACCTTGTGCGCGTTTTGCGCAGGTCGCTGCGCTCCCATTTTTGCGCAAAACGCGCATAAGGTAAGCTGCCCCTGCCGGCGGCGTTAAGCATCTATATGAACAGAGTGCTATTTTTCATTTTAAGTTGTCCGCTGGTTGCATATGCTGAAGTCTCGGACAAAATGGCAACACAGCCGGAGTTGTGGGCACAAGGTGCTGTTGTTGGTTGTATCCTTGGGGTCGCAATAAGGTGGTCTAAATGGGTAAACCTTGTTGGGTTTCCTATCGTCGCCTTATTCTTTTACTTGGCCTATGACACGCTGGCTCAGCCCGATATAGGTCCAGCAATAATCAAAGAACAAGGTTCATCATATATAGTTGCTCTGTATGGTTCGGCCACTCTTGCTTTAATAGGCCTTGCTATAGGCAATTATATGTTTAGGGGAAAGTGCAAAAATGCTTAACAAGGCCAAGCAAAATCGCCGCGAAAAGCGCGGCTGGACCTCGCTACCGCTCGGCCTTTGTTGGCGGCGTTAACTGCGGAACCAGTGATGAAGGTATTGATTGATCTCTATGCGAGACTTGGAGTCAAGTTATATCCATTTAGATGGATTCTTCTGATGGCGATCTTTCTGCCATTCTTCGCATGG
>NZ_JAYEFD010000013.1:0-768 GCF_035117725.1 Microbulbifer magnicolonia
TCAAGCTATGCGTGGCGACCAGAAGCATCGCCGGTCCAGGCACGATAGTTGCTACGGATGCAATTGCAGTAAATGCCAGCCAAGCTTCAATGTTCATTAATTTCTCTAAATAGCCTAACGCCGCGCTCAGCCGCGGACAAATTTGGGCGCTTTATGCGCGAAAATGGGAGCGCAGCGACCGCGCATAAAGTGCACAAAGTTGGCCGTCGGCCTGCAGCGCATTGTTATGTTTTACTCTGGCACGCAATCATGGGTCCAAAATATATCGTTAACTTCAACAATCTCTAAAGCATCTCCTTGCTTTTCAAATAATTTAACACCAGGGTGATCCGATAAAAACAAACGAGTAGCCTGCCTTAAAAAGGCTAATGCGAAAATAATTGCATCAAATTCTGTTGGGCCATCAACTACTCTTCGAATTTCTTTAAAATCTGGATGATCTTCCGTTCTCTCTTTTTCTTCAACTTCAACACATCGAGTAAGACTACGATTGAAATTACTTGGAAAGCCATTAATTGATACATCAATCTTAAATTCATTTTCCTTCTCAATTATCGCTCGAGACATTGAAAATGATACTTCATTGACCTTTCTTCGTGTTTTCCCTATATAGAAGACTTTTTGAATGCTCATTGAATACTCGGAAACATAACGCCCAGCGCAGGCGCAGCCAACGCGGAGCGCCTTTTGTGTTAATGTTTGAGCGACAGCGAGTAACACAAAAGGCGCGTAGTGTTGGCTGTCGCTCTGCCGCTGCTTGTTAGCTGC
>NZ_JAYEFD010000014.1:0-760 GCF_035117725.1 Microbulbifer magnicolonia
CTAACGCCCAGCGCAGGCGCAGCCAGCGCGGAGCGCATTTTGTGTTAATGTTTGAGCGCCAGCGAGTAACACAAAAGGTGCGTAGCGTTGGCTGTCGCTCTGCCGCTGTTTGTTAGGCTACTGGTGCTTGGAAACTAGCAGTAAACCGCCAGCGCCAATTAAGCTGCCACCAAATACTTTACCTAAATTAAATGATAAATTCTTTGAAACGTTATGCGATACCTTTTGTGCAATTATTGAGCACACACTTAAGCAGGTAAATGATAGGCCCATAAAAGTCCCCAGAAATATTGAAAACTGGAAAAGTACGTTTTGGCTCGGCTCGATAAATTGAGGAAATAGCGCAGTTGTAAACGCAATAGCTTTAGGATTTGAAAGAGAAACAGCGATACCTTGTAGATACAAGAATCTGCCACGACTATTTGAATCAGTATCTTCGATATTAATAGGCGATACGCCGCTCCGCCAAATTTTGATTCCAAGGTATGTGAGGTAGAGCGCTCCCGTAATTTTAACGGCCAGAAAAGCGCCTGCGGAATATAGAATTAATGCACTTAAGCCCGCAACAGATATGCTCGATAGAATTGCGAGACCTGTAATATTACCCAAGATCGTTTTGAGAGATTGAAGAATCCCGAATCTCAAGCTATGCGTGGCGACCAGAAGCATCGCCGGTCCAGGCACGATAGTTGCTACGGATGCAATTGCAGTAAATGCCAGCCAAGCTTCAATGTTCATTAATTTCTCTAAATAGCCTAAC